>NZ_JBYSXC010000004.1:0-411381 GCF_058781795.1 Cupriavidus sp. FW306-1B-F12B | reverse complement strand
CGGCCCAGCCGCCGCGCATGGCCGCACCGCCACGGCTGCCGCGGCCGCCTGCCTCGATGCGGCCCGTCCCGGTCACGCCCCCGCCCCTGCGGCCCGCAGCGCCCGCGCCTGGCAACGATCAGCGCGCCGCGCTGGCTGCCATTGCCGCCCAGGCCGACCGCGGCGAGCTGGAGGCTGCCACCGCAGCCTGCCTGGCGCTGCTCGAGCGCACCGCGGATGCCAACGCCGACGCCTATTGCATGCTGGGTGTGCTGCACGACGCCGCGGGCCGCGCCGCGCAGGCCCATGCCGCCTACCGCAAGGCGCTGTACCTGGACCCGGCGCACCAGGAATGCCTGTACCACCTGGCCGCGCTGCTCGATACCGAAGGCGATCACGATGGCGCCATGCGCCTGCGCCAGCGCGCGCAACGCCACACCCGCAAGCACCATGGCTGAGCCCCCAGGCATTCTCCTGCGCACCGAAAACGTCGACGACTGCTGGCGGCGCATCGGCGTGCGCGGCGACGGCTCGTGCCCCGCGCTGGCCGAGCACGCGCACTGCCGCAACTGCCCCACCTACGCCCAGGCCGCGGCCATGCTGCTGGACGCGCAACGGCTGGACGTAATGCCGGATGCACTGCCCGACGCCGCCACATTCGCCGACGATGACGGGGCCTTGCCGGCCGAACGCGGCACCGCGCTGGCCTGCCTGGTGTTCCGCATCGGCGATGAATGGCTGGCCCTGCCGACCGCCGCGCTGGGCGAAGTCACCGCGCCCTGCCCGATCCATTCGCTGCCGCACCGGCGCGATGCCGCCGTGCTGGGACTGGCCGCGGTGCGCGGCAACCTGCTGGCCTGCCTGTCGCTGGCCCGGCTGTTCGACGCGGGCGCCGGTGAAAGTGCCAGCGGCAGCCGCTTCCTGATCCTCGGGCAGGGCCGCGCCGCGATCGCGCTGCCGGTGGCCGAGGTGTCCGGCATCGCCCGCGTGCCGCAGCCCGCGCTGCAGCCGCTGCCCGCCACCCTTGCGCGGGCCTCGGCACGCTACACGCAGGCGCTCTTCCTCGACCAGGGCCGCAGCGTCGGGCTGCTCGATGCCGCACTGGTACGCCAGGCGCTGGCCAGGAGCCTGGCATGAATTCCGAGCAACTGCGCGACGCCTCGCTGCTGGAACTGTTCGCGCTCGAAGCCGATGCCCAGGCCGAAGTCCTCAATGCCGGCCTGCTGGCGCTGGAGCGCAACCCGGCAGCCGCCGAGCAGCTCGAAGCCTGCATGCGCGCCGCCCACTCGCTCAAGGGCGCGGCCCGCATCGTCGGGCTCGATGGCGGCGTGCGCGTGGCACACGCCATGGAAGACTGCCTGGTCGCCGCTCAGGGCGGCATGCCGCTGACCGCCGCGCATATCGACGCGCTGCTGCAAGGCACCGACCTGCTGCTACGCATCGGCCATCCGCCCGGCGGCGATCCGGGCTGGGCCGAGCACGCCGGCCGCGCCGAGATCGATGCAGTGGTGCAGCGGCTGGGCACGGTCGATGGCGGTGCCGCGGCGCCGGTCGTGCAGGCACAGCCAGCGCCGGACCCGTTACCGGAACCAGCGCCCGCGATACCGGCGCCGGCGGCACCGGCAGATGACACGCAGGAGCGCATGCTGCGCGTGAATGCCGACGCGCTTGACCAGTTGCTGGCGCTGTCCGGCGAGGCCATGGTCGAGTCTCACTGGCTGCGCCCCTTCGGCACCTCGCTGCAGAAGGCAAGGCGGCAACAGGCGCGCGCACTGCGCGCCGTCGATGCGCTGCAGGAAGCCTTGCAGGACGGCAACGCGGGCGCGGCTGCGCACACCGCGCTGGCCGAACTGCGCCAGCTGCTGGACGAAAGCCACGATCAGCTGGCCGCGCGGCTGGAAGAGTTCGAACAGTACGATCACCGCGCCACGCGGCTGGCGCGCCGGCTCTATGACAGCGCGCTGGCCTCGCGCATGCGCCCGCTGGCGGACGCGCTGACCGGCTACGCGCGCATGGTGCGCGACCTCGGGCGCACGCTCGGCAAGCCGGTGCACCTGGAGCTGATCGGCGCCGGCACGCAGGTGGACCGCGATATCCTGGAAGCACTGGACGCGCCGCTGGCGCACCTGCTGCGCAACGCGGTGGACCACGGCATCGAAGCGCCCGAGGTACGCGCGGCGCAGGGCAAGCCGGCGGAAGGCCGCGTCACGCTGCAGGCCCGCCACAACGCGGGCCGCCTGGTGATCGAGATCTTCGACGACGGCGCCGGCGTCGACCTGGAAGCCCTGCGCCACGCCATCGCGCGGCGGCGGCTGGCGTCCGAAGAGACCGCGGCACGGCTGTCGCAGGCAGAGCTGCTCGACTTCCTGCTGCTGCCGGGCTTCAGCATGCGCGACTCGGTCTCCGAGGTCTCCGGCCGCGGCGTGGGCCTCGATGCCGTGCAGGAGATGGTGCGCCGCGTGCGCGGCAGCCTGCGCCTGACGCAGCAGCCGGGCCAGGGCCTGCACTTCCGGATGGAGCTGCCGCTGACACTGTCGGTGGTGCGCACGCTGCTGGTGGAGGTCGCGGGCGAAGCCTATGCCTTCCCGCTGGGCCGCGTGCTGCGCGCGGCCTCGGTGGCGCGCAGCGAGATCGAGCAGACCGAAGGGCACCAGCATTTCCGCCACGAAGGTCGCGCCATCGGGCTGGTCAGCGCGACGCAGATGCTGCAACGCCCCGACGCTGACGCTGCCAATGCGCACGCGCAAGTGCCGGTGGTGGTCATCGGCGAGGCCGAGCGCATCTATGGCATTGCCGTCGACCGCATGCTGGGCGAGCGCCTGCTGGTGGTGCAGCCGCTGCCGGCGGCACTGGGCAAGGTCCGCGACATCGCCGCCGGCAGCCTCACCGACGACGGCACGCCGGTGCTGATCTTCGATGTCGAGGACGTGATCCGCTCGGTCGAGAAGCTGGTCTCCGAGGGCCGCATCGAAGGCGTGCGGCAGGCGGCCGTGGCCAGCGTCCAGGCGCGCGCGCGGCGCGTGCTGGTGGTGGACGACTCGCTCACTGTGCGCGAGCTGCAGCGCAAGCTGCTGGCCGGGCGCGGCTATGACGTGGCGGTGGCGGTCGACGGCATGGACGGCTGGAACGTGCTGCGCGCCGAGCCCTTCGACCTGGTCATCACCGATATCGACATGCCGCGCATGGACGGCATCGAACTGGTGCGCCGGATCCGGCAGGACGCCGCGCTGCGGCAGCTGCCGGTGATGGTGGTGTCGTACAAGGACCGCGAACAGGATCGCCAGCGCGGGCTCGAGGCCGGCGCGGACTATTATCTGGCCAAGGGCAGTTTCCACGACGCCGCGTTGCTCGACGCGGTCCATGACCTGATCGGCGAGGCACGCCCATGAAGATCGGCATCGTCAATGACTCGGCGCTTGCGGTAGCCGCGCTGCGCCGCGCGCTTGCGCTGGATCCGTCGTTCGAGATCGCCTGGGTCGCCGGCGACGGCGAGCAGGCGGTGCAGATGGCCGCGCGCCAGACCCCGGACCTGATCCTGATGGACCTGCTGATGCCGGTCATGGACGGCGTCGAGGCGACCCGGCGCATCATGTCCGCCACCCCCTGCGCCATCGTGGTGGTGACCATGGACCTGGGCCGCAACGCCTCGCAGGTGTTCGACGCGATGGGCCACGGCGCCATCGACGCGGTCGACACCCCCACGCTGGCCGAGCCCGACGCCCAGCTTGCCGCCGGGCCGCTGCTGCGCAAGCTGCGCAATATCGGCCGCCTGCTGGCCGGCCGCGTGGCCCCGCAGCATACGCTGACGGCGGCGCCACGCGCAGTGGCCGCACCACGGCTGGTGGCGATCGGCGCCTCGGCCGGCGGCCCGGCCGCGCTGGCCACGCTGCTGGGCGCGCTGCCGGCGGACTTCGGCGCCGCGGTGGTCACCGTGCAGCATGTGGACGAAGCCTTTGCCGCCGGCATGGCCGACTGGCTCGACGGACAGTGCAAGCTGCCGGTGCGCATTGCCCGCGCCGGCGACGCGCCCCAGGCCGGCACGGTGCTGCTGGCCGGCACCAACGACCACCTGCGCCTGGCCAGTCCCACGCGCATGGCCTACACCGAACAGCCCTGCGACTACCTGTACCGCCCCTCCATCGATGTGTTCTTCGAAAGCGTGGTGGAGCACTGGCGCGGCGACGTGATCGGCGTGCTGCTCACCGGCATGGGCCGCGACGGCGCGCTGGGGCTGAAGGCGATGCGCGAGCGCGGCTTCCTGACCGTCGCCCAGGACCGCGCCACCAGCGCCGTGTACGGCATGCCCAAGGCCGCCGCGGCCATGGGCGCTGCCGCGGAGATCCTGCCGCTGCCGCGCATTGCGCCGCGGCTGGTGCAGGCATGCGGCGGCACCGTACCGCTTTGACCCAATGCAATACGTCGCGACCGGCACCGGGACCGTGACACCCAGGAACTGAACATGCAACCCGAATTACCCAACCGACCCGCAGCGCCTGCGGCCGACAAGGACTACCTTGCCATGGTGCTGCTGGTGGACGACCAGGCCATGGTCGGCGAAGCGGTGCGCCGCGCGCTCTCCACCGAGCCCGACATCGACTTCCACTACTGCGCGCAGCCTGACGAGGCCGTGGCGGTGGCGCAACGCACCAAGCCCACCGTGATCCTGCAGGACCTGGTGATGCCGGGCGTGGACGGCCTGACGCTGGTGCAGCGCTATCGCGAGAACCCCGCCACGCGCGACATCCCCATCATCGTGCTGTCGACCAAGGAAGATGCCGTGACCAAGGGCGCGGCGTTTGCCGCCGGCGCCAACGACTACCTGGTCAAGCTGCCCGACAGCATCGAGCTGATTGCGCGCATCCGCTACCACTCGCGCTCCTACCTGAACCAGCTGCAGCGCGACGAAGCCTATCGCGCGCTGCGGCAAAGCCAGCAACAGCTGCTGGAAACCAACCTGGAGCTGCAGCGGCTGACCAATTCAGACGGCCTGACCGGCTTGTCCAACCGGCGCTATTTCGATGAATACCTCGGCGCGGAATGGCGCCGCGCGCTGCGCGAGCAAACCCAGGTGGCGCTGCTGATGATCGACGTCGACGCGTTCAAGGCCTACAACGACACCTACGGCCACGTCGCCGGTGACGAGGTGCTGCGCCGCGTGGCCGCGGTGATCCGCGACAATTGCGTGCGCCCCACCGACCTGCCCGCGCGCTTTGGCGGCGAGGAATTCGCCATGGTGCTGCCGGCGACCTCGCCGGGCGGCGTGCGGCTGCTGGCCGAAAAGGTGCGGCGCGCGGTGCAGGGGCTGGCCATTGCCCACAGCGGCTCCCCCACCGCCGACTGCGTCACCGTCAGTATCGGCGGCGCCGTGCTGGTGCCCCAGCCTGACCAGGCGCCGAACCAGGTAGTGGAAGCCGCCGATGCAGGCCTCTACCAGGCCAAGCGCAATGGCCGCAACCAGGTGATGATGGCGCAAGGCTGAGTCACTGCAGCAGCACAACTGCAACAACCAGTTACACACTGGCGGCCACCGGCCAACCGGGGCACCAGCCCCGCCCACGTCCGCCAGGCCCCGCGCCTGCGGGCCTGGCCGGCCCCGCCACGCACGCACGCGTCACCGCTTGTCGGAATTGTCCGACATGCGATTCGGAGCCCCGCGCCTGTCTCGCCGTTGGGTTGATACCTATCGTTGCATCACGACAGGTGCAATCACTGCGCCTGCAACGAAAGACAGCCAACTGGCCACGCGACCGGCGCGCCCCCGCGCGGGCATGGGCCAGATCGTCTCTGACTCCAACAGCAAGAGGTGACCCATGTTCCGATCCAAGACCCTGTTCATCGGCCTCGCGTTAGCTGCAACCGCAGTCCTGACCGCCTGCGGCGGCGGTGATGACGGCATCGACGACCGCGTCGGGCTAAGCAAGCCGAGCATCCGCGTGATCCACGCCATCACCGGCGGCCCGAACGTCGACGTGCTGCAGAACGGCACCCTGACCAGCTTCGTGAACAAGCCTTACAAGTTCGTCTCGACCTACTTCAACGTGGAGACCGGCAACCAGCTGATCTCGTTCAACCGCACCGGCACGCAGACGGAAATCGGCCGCGCCACCATCGTCGCCGCCACTGGCCACAAGTACACGGTAGTGGCACTGCCCGGCGCGACCGCCGCGGAAACGCTGACCATCGACGACCCGTTCGAAAAGGGCCTGCTGTCGCACAAGGCGCGCGTGCGCAGCCTGAACGCCTCGTTCAATGCGCAGAACGTTGACATCTACCTGACCTTGCCGGCCATCGACCTGAATTCGGTGGGCCCGACCTTCGCCAACGTGGGCTACAAGCAGGCTGTGCCAGCCTCGGGCGCCGACTCGATCGACGTGGATGGCAACACCACCTACCGCCTGCGCATCACCACCGCGGGGACCAAGACCGTGATCTTCGATTCCGGCGCGCTGACGCTGGCCAACAACGCCGACTGGCTGATCACCACGATCCCGGTCGACGGCATCGGCGCGACCGTGCCGAACAAGATCAAGGTGCTGGTCGCACGCGGCGATGATGAGTCGCAAGCTGGTCTTGAACTCGTAACGCAGTAACAGCGTGCTTGCAGCTGCCTGCGGCAGGCGGGCAGCATGCAGGAGGCCGGTCCGCAGGACCGGCCTTTTTTGTCTGACGGGTGGCGGCTGACCGCCCTTACTGTTCTGCCCCCGGCTCCAGCTCCGCCTTCAGCACCGCCAGGTGCGACATATAAGCCTCCAGTTCCGCCCGCCCCTGTTCGGTGATGCAATAGACGCGGCCACTGCCTTCAACCAGTTCGGCAGTAATGGCCCGCGCCATCATCAGGCTGCGCAGGATCGGCCGCAACGAGCGGATATTCTTGTCGATGCCGCGCTCGCGCAGCCGGTCGACCAGGCTCAGGACCGTGGACGGGCTCGACTGGACGAGCTTGAGCACATAGATGCGTGAGAAAAACCGGTCAAAAATAGGCGGTTTCATGGGCGCTGTCGGCGCACCCGATGGTGCGGCAATCCTGATCATCATGCGCAGCCCATGACTGCTGCCGCAGTCGGGCACTCTCTGGGTTCTTGATGCGGGCGGACGCGAACGCGCGATCGGCCCGCGAAAGCAAACGGGGTGCGCTCAGGCACCCCGTTTGCTTGCGTAGCGGGCGCCGTCCGGCATGAGCCCGGCCGGCGCCATTCCGGGGAGCGCGCGTGTCGCTATTCTTCCTGGAACGCTTCTTCGCGCTTGGCCTTGATCGACGGCAGCGCCACCACTGCAACCAGGGCAGCGGCTGCGATCAGCAGTCCGACCGACAGCGGCCGGGTCACGAACACGGTGAAGTCACCGCGCGAGAGCAGCAGCGTGCGGCGGAAGTTTTCTTCCATCATCGGTCCCAGCACGAAGCCCAGCAGCAGCGGAGCGGGTTCGCAGCGCAGCTTCAGGAACAGGTAGCCGATGATGCCGAAGCCGGCGGCCATGAACACGTCGAAGGTCTGGTTGTTGACCGAGTACACGCCAATGCCGCAGAACACCAGGATCGCCGGGTACAGGAAGCGGTACGGCACGGTCAGCAGCTTCACCCAGATGCCGATCATCGGCAGGTTCAGGATGATCAGCATCAGGTTGCCGATCCACATCGAGGCGATCAGGCCCCAGAACAGCGCCGGGTTGCTGGTCATCACCTGCGGGCCGGGCTGGATGTTGTGGATGGTCATCGCCCCCACCATCAGCGCCATCACCGCGTTGGGCGGAATGCCCAGCGTCAGCAGCGGGATGAACGAGGTCTGCGCCGCGGCGTTGTTGGCCGACTCCGGACCGGCCACGCCTTCGATCGCGCCCTTGCCGAACTCATGTGCATACTTGGAGGTCTTCTTCTCCAGCGAGTACGCGGCGAACGAGGCCAGCGCCGCGCCGCCACCGGGCAGGATGCCAAGCGCCGAGCCCAGTGCGGTGCCGCGCAGCACGGCCGGGATCATGCGCCTGAAGTCTTCCCTGGTCGGGAACAGGTTGGTCACGCGGTTGGTGAAGGTCTCGCGCGCTTCCTTCTGCTCCAGGTTGGCGATGATCTCGGCAAAGCCGAACATGCCCATGGCCAGCGCCACGAAGTCGATGCCGTCGGTCAGTTCCGGCACGTCGAACGAGAAGCGCGCCGCGCCCGAGTTCACGTCGGTGCCGATCAGGCCCAGCAACAGGCCCAGCACGATCATCGAGATCGCCTTGGGCAGCGACCCCGAGGCCAGCACCACGGCGCCGATCAGGCCCAGCACCATCAGCGAGAAGTATTCGGCGGGGCCGAACTTGAACGCCAGCTCGGACAGCGGCGTGGCAAAGGCTGCCAGGATCAGGGTGGCCACGCAGCCGGCGAAGAACGAGCCCAGGCCGGCGGTGGCCAGCGCCACCCCTGCCCGTCCGCGCCTTGCCATCTGGTAGCCGTCGATGGTGGTCACCACCGATGACGATTCGCCAGGCAGGTTGACCAGGATGGCGGTGGTCGAACCGCCGTACTGGGCGCCGTAGTAGATGCCGGCCAGCATGATCAGCGCGGCCACCGGCGGCAGCGTGTAGGTGATCGGCAGCAGCATGGCGATGGTGGCCAGCGGCCCCAGGCCCGGCAGCACGCCGATCAGGGTACCCAGCACGCAGCCCAGGAAGGCGTAGGCCAGGTTCTGCAGCGACAGGGCCGTGGAAAAGCCCAGCGCAAGGTGATCAAACAATTCCATGGTCGGCGCTCCTTAACCGGTGATGAAGGCCGGCCACACCGGCATCTGCAGGTTGATGCCGTAGACGAATGCGCCAAGGCTGATCAGCACCAGCACCACCGCGTTGAGCAGCGCGCCCTTCCAGCTGAATTCATGGCTGGCCATCGACGACACCATCACCAGCACGAACACCGACAGCACCATGCCCAGCGGCTTGAGCAGCAGGCCGAACAGCACCACCGAACCGAGGATCCACAGCAGCGTCTTCAGGTCCCAGCGCGCCAGATGGTCTTCCTCGCCCCTGGGCGACAGCGAGGACAGCAGCACCACCGCCCCCAGCACTGCCAGCACCAGTCCCAGCAGGAATGGGAAATATCCGGGTCCCATCTTCGCGGCCGTTCCCATGGAATAGCCGCGGGCGACCCAGGAAAAGCCCAGACCGACCAGAACGAACATCAGGCCGGAGGCAAAGTCCTTTTGGCTGCGTATGCGCAAAACGATTCTCCTCAAAGTTCACGAAATGCCGTGCCGGGGACGCACTGGCTCGGGCGGCAAGGCATGCGGCGCGCATGCTCCCCGACTGTGACCCGAACCTTAGAGACGTGATCTTTCAGGTGCCTTTCATTTGTCTTGGTTTAGGGGTATTCACCGATACCCCTTGAAAACAAGGCAAATCCAGCCGAAGCGCGCAAAAAAATACATCACAACGTGATATATTTTCTGGTGAATGATCCGGAAGAAAAGTCGACGGGAATGTCAGGCGAACAAGACGGCACGCGCGCTTGCGTCAAGGCAAGGTGCGGCCGGAAGGACGTGCGCCTGCTCTGGCCAGGCAGGCGACGCGTGCGCTGGGAGGGAGTGCCAGCGATGACACGATGACACACCGATCTTTCGAATGGCTTTCAAAGCCGGCGGCACGATCACGGGCCGCTGCAGCTCAGCGCACGCCTGCGGGCTCGGGCGTTGCCGAGGCGGCCTCCTCGACGACCTCGCCCGCGTCTTCGCAGGGCGTTCCCATGCTGGTATCGGGCGCCTGCCCCACGGCTTGCGCCGGGTGCGGCATGGTGGGCAGGATATGGCTGCGGCGCCAGTTGCCGAAGCGGTAGTAGCCGGCCGCCAGCACCAGCGACACCACCGAGCCCAGCGGAAAGCTCCACCAGATCGCTTCGGCGCCGATGCGCGGCCCCAGCAACCACGCGAACGGCAGCCGGATCACCCACATCGACAGGAACAGGATCACCAGCGGCGCCATCACCGCGCCGGTGGCGCGCACCGTGCCGAAGATGACGATGGTGAAGCCAAACAGGATGAACGACCACAGCACCACCACGTTGATATGCTGCGCGATACCGATGGCCACGCCGTCAGTGCCCAGGAACAGCCCCAGCGAATGCCGGTTGAACAGATAGATCAGCGCGACCAGCGCACCGGTCATCACCACATTGATCAGCAGCCCCACGCGCGTGATGCGCGACACCCGCTGCCACAGTCCGGCGCCGACGTTCTGCGCCACCATCGACGACACGCTCGCGCCTACCGCCAGCGCGGGCATCTGCACATAGGTCCACAGCTGCGAGGCCACGCCGTAGGCGGCGGTGGTCTGCGAGCCATAGGCATTGACCAGCGCCATCATCACGATCGCCGACGACGAGATCACCACCATCTGCAGGCCCATCGGCAAGCCCTTGACCACCAGTGCCCGCAGGATTGCCGGATCGGGCCGCAGCAGCGCAAGCTGGCCACGGTGCAGCAGCAGGAAATGGCGGCGCCGGTACAGCAGCACCATCATCGCCGCCAGGCTCGCCAGCTGCGCGATCAGCGTGGCCAGCGCCGAGCCCGCGATGCCCAGCGGCGGGACCGGGCCCATACCGAAGATCAGCACCGGGTTGAGCGCCACGTCCAGCACCACCGACAACAGCATGAACCAGAACGGCGTGCGCGAATCACCCGCGCCGCGCAGCGTCATCATCACGAAGTTGTAGAAGTACATGAACGGCAGCGCCAGGAAGATGATGCGCAGGTAGCTCACCGCCAGCGGCGCGGCGTCTTCCGGCGTGTGCATCGCCGCCAGGATGGCCGGCGTATAGAAATAGCCCAGCGCCGAGGCCAGCACCGACAGCGCGACAAAGAAGGTGGTACTGGTGCCGACCACGCGGCGTGCCTCGTCCAGGTCGCGCGCGCCCACGGCCTGTCCGATCATGATGGTGTTGGCCATGCTGATGCCGAACACCACGCCCAGCAGGAAGAACAGGATGATGTTGGCGTTGGAGGTTGCCGTCAGCGCGGCCTCGCCCAGGAAGCGGCCGACCCAGACCGAATTGATCGAGGCGTTCAGCGACTGCAGGATGTTGCTGCCAAGCACCGGCAGCGAGAACAGCAGCAGGGTGCGGCCGATCGGGCCGGTGGTCAGTCTGGCGTCAGGCTTCATGGGCGTCGCGCATGGGGAAATCCGCCCAGTCTATTCCTGCCCGGAGGCGGCTACAAGGACACACGGCCGGCACGGCGCCATGCTTTTTACCTGTATGAGTTATTCCCCTCCGGTTGCGGCCCCCTGCATACTCGGCACGGGACCACCGCGTCCCAGGCCGGCTGCCGGAAGCAATGCCCGGCATGCGCGTGCGCCCTTCAGTCGCAGTCAAATCGAGGAGGTGGGGTCATGTTTGTCGGTTTCCAGCCTGTTTCCGGCGCCCTGGTGCCGTTTGCCTATGACTGGCCGATGGTGGGCCTGTCGTTCCTGATCTCTGTCTGCGGCGCCTACGTGGGCCTGCGCTGGTCGCGGCGCGTGCGCATGCCCGACGGCCGCCTGGACGTGGACCGGCTGTTGTGCGCCAGCGTGGCGCTGGGCGGCGGCGCGGTCTGGTCGATGCATTTCATCGGCATGGTGGCCTACCAGACGCCGACGCACCGCGAGTTCGGGCTGTTCATGACGCTGGCTTCGCTGGTGGTCGTGATGGTGCTGGCCGGCGCCGGGCTGGCGATCGCCTCGCGCCCGCGCGGCAGCCGTACCGACAACGTGGTCAAGGGCGGCGTGCTGACCGGGCTGGGCGTGGTGGCGATGCACTACACCGGCATGGCCGCGATCCGCTCCAACACCCGCTTCGACTGGGACCTGGCCATCATCGGGCTGTCGGTGGTGATCGCGGTGGTGGTGTCGGTGGTGGCGCTGTGGCTGGCCACCACGGTGAAGACCCGCGGCAAGCAGCTGGCAGCTGCAGTGGTCATGGGCGTTGCCGTCTGCGGCATGCACTACACCGGCATGTCGGCGGGCACCATGATCTGCACCAGCCCGACCTACGCGCCCAGCCTGTTCGCCATCGAGGGCGACAGCATCGGCTATGCGGTGTTCGGCCTGACGCTGATCACGCTGCTCGTGATCCTGGTGGTGGAAGCCACCCGCACCGGGGCTGAAGTCGTGCCGGTGGCGCGCACGCGCGACACCGCCTGATATCGGCTGATATCGGCTGAACCGGCCGCGGGGACATTCCCGCACTTTCCTCCTGGAAACACACCCGGCGCGCTGCATGAACGCGGCCGCCGGGTTAAGCTTGCGGTTTCACCGCCCACCAGGAGAACACGCATGTACCAGGATCTCGCCCTCTATATCGACGGAGAATTCATCAAGGGAGGCGACCGGCGCGAGCAGGATGTCATCAACCCGGCCACACAGGAAGTGCTGGGCAAGCTGCCGCACGCCAGCCGCGCCGACCTGGACCGCGCGCTGGCCGCTGCGCAGCGCGCCTTTGAAACCTGGAAGAAGACCTCGCCGCTGGAGCGCGCCAAGATCCTGCGCCGCGTGGGCGAGCTCACCCGCGAGCGCGCAAGGGAGATCGGCCGCAATATCACGCTGGACCAGGGCAAGCCGCTGGCCGAAGCCGTCGGCGAAGTGATGGTCTGCGCCGAGCACGCCGACTGGCATGCCGAGGAATGCCGCCGCATCTACGGCCGCGTGATCCCGCCGCGCCAGCCCAATGTGCGCCAGATCGTGGTGCGCGAGCCGATCGGCGTGTGCGCCGCCTTCACGCCGTGGAACTTCCCGTTCAACCAGGCCATCCGCAAGATCGTGTCGGCGCTGGGCGCGGGCTGCACGCTGATCCTGAAGGGGCCGGAAGACTCGCCCAGCGCGGTGGTGGCGCTGGCGCAGCTGTTCCATGATGCGGGCCTGCCCCCGGGCGTGCTCAACATTGTCTGGGGCGTGCCCGGCGAGATCTCGACCTACCTGATCGAATCGCCGATCGTGCGCAAGATTTCGTTCACCGGCTCGGTGCCGGTGGGCAAGCAGCTGGCGGCGCTGGCCGGCGCGCATATGAAGCGCGTGACCATGGAGCTGGGCGGCCATTCGCCGGTGCTGGTGTTCGACGACGCCGACATCGACCCCGCCGCCGAGATGCTGGCGCGCTTCAAGCTGCGCAATGCCGGCCAGGTATGCGTATCGCCGACGCGCTTCTACGTCCAGGAGAAGGCCTATGACCGCTTCCTGGCGCGCTTTACCGAGGTGATCGGCTCGATCAAGGTCGGCAACGGCCTGGAAGACGGCACCCAGATGGGGCCGCTGGCGCATGAGCGCCGCGTGCTGTCGATGGAGCAGTTCCTGGACGATGCCAGCCAGCGTGGCGGCAAGGTGGTGGCCGGTGGCTCGCGCCTGGGGGACAAGGGCTATTTCTTCGCGCCCACCGTGGTCACCGACCTGCCCGACGACTCGCGCCTGATGACCGACGAGCCGTTCGGCCCGGTGGCGCCGGTGACGCGCTTCAAGGACACGGCCGAGGTGCTGCGCCGCGCCAACAGCCTGCCTTTTGGCCTGGCCTCGTATGTGTTCACCAACTCGCTGAAGACGGCGACCGAAGTGTCCAACGGCCTGGAAGCCGGCATGGTCAACATCAACCACTTCGGCATGGCGCTGGCCGAGACCCCGTTCGGGGGCATCAAGGATTCGGGCATCGGCAGCGAAGGCGGCCAGGAGACCTTCGATGGCTACCTGGTGACCAAGTTCATCACCCAGGCCTGAGCGCCCGGGCGCGGTGCAAGGCGGCTTGCCGCCGGCTCCCTCCCCGGGGCCGGCGGCGCCTCCCCGTCAGCGGAAGAAGATGCCGCGCGTCAGGAACGTATGATTCGCTTCTTCCGCCATCAGCCAGACCAGCACCAGCAAGCACAGCGGCGGTACCAGGATGGCGCAGATCAGCGCCATGCGCTCCCATGCCATGTGCATGAACACTGCCACGATCAGCCCCGCCTTCAGCCCCATGAACACCAGGATCAGCGTCCAGCGCAGGTAGCCGGTGACATGGAAATAGTCGACCAGGTACGACAGCGTCGACAGCACGAACAGCAGCAGCCAGATCTTCAGGTACAGCCCGATGGGATGCTGCTGGCCGGAGTGCGCGGCATGCCCGGCATCGTTGCCGGAGCCATGCGCTGGCGTCACCGGGGTTGCGGGAGTTGCCGGATTCGATGCCATGGCAGTCACCAGAGATAGAACAACGCAAAGATAAAGACCCAGACCAGGTCAACGAAGTGCCAGTACAGGCCCGCGATCTCCACGATCTGGTAGTTGCCGGTGGCCTCGTAGCGCCCGCGCAGCACGCGCGTGGCCACGATCAGCAGGTACACCACGCCGCACGACACATGCAGCCCGTGGAAGCCCGTGATCATGAAGAAGGTCGAGCCGAACTGCGCCGCCCCCATCGGGTTGGTCCACGGACGCACGCCCTCGTCCACGATCAGCTTGGTCCATTCGAAGGCCTGCATGCCGACGAACATGACGCCGAACAGCGCGGTGACGAACATCAGGATGGCGCACTCGCGGCGCGCGCGCCGGTAGGCAAAGTTGACCGCCATCGCCATGGTGCCGCTGCTGGTGATCAGCACGAAGGTCATGATGGCGATCAGCAGCAACGGGATGTCGGCGCCACCCACGTGCAGCGCGAACACCTCGCTGGGATTGGGCCACGGCACCGTGGTCGACATGCGCACGGTCATGTAGCCGGTCAGGAAGCAGCTGAAGACGAAGGTGTCGGACAGCAGGAAGATCCACATCATGGCCTTGCCCCACGACACCTTGAAGGCCTGCTGGTCCGACGACCAGTCGGCCAGCAGGCCGCGCACGCCGCCCACCGGGGGCGCGGGCGCCACGCCGGGTGGGCCCGATGGCGAAGACAGTTGCGTTGACATGCCGGTCCTCCTTGCTGCCGCCGCCGCTAGGCCGTGCCGCAGATATAGCGCACCAGTTCGGGCGTGAGCCACCCCAGCGCCGCCAGCAGCACCACCCATACCGCCAGCAGGAAATGCCAGTAGCGCGCGCACAGCCGCATGCGCAGCACCGCGGCCTCGCCGCTGCCGCGTGACGACATGGCAAAGCCCCAGCCGGCCAGGCCGCCCAGCACGTGCAGGCCGTGCATCGCGGTCAGCAGGTAGAAGAAGCTGCCGGCCGGGTTGCCGGCAGGCATCACCTGCATCGCGCCCAGTGCCTGCCAGGCCCACAGCTGCGAGGCGACGAAGCCGGCCGCGCCCAGACCGCCCAGGCGCAGCGCCTGCCTGGCCACGGCCATCTCGCCCCGGCCCGCGGCGCGCGACGACACCGCCATCGCCACGCTGCCCGCGGCCAGCAGCGCGGTGGACAGCCACACCTGCCAGGGCAGCCCGATGCGGTGCCAGTCCGGGCTGTCCATGCGCAGCGCATAGGCGGTCAGGAACAGCGCAAACAGCGAGGTCACCACGCCCATGAACACCCACAGGCCGATGCTTGCGGGAGCGCGCCCTTGCGGCCGGTGGTTGGCGGCATTCTCGTCGGACGGGTTGCCGCCGAAATCGTCGCGGCTGACCTTGTACAGGGCTTCGGCGTTCATGCGACGGCTCCGCGGCTGGCATGCGGTTCAGGCTCGGCGCCGCCCTCTTCCGGCGGCGCGTTCTGCGCGATAAAGTCCTCGCGCGCGCCCGGCACGCTGTAGGCATAGGCCCAGCGGTACACCACCGGCAGGTGCGGCCCCCAGTTGCCGTGCGCGGGCGGCGTCTGCGGCGTCTGCCATTCCAGCGAGGCCGCGCGCCACGGGTTGGCGTCGGCCTTGCGGCCATGCCACAGGCTCCACACCAGGTTGAAGACAAAGAGCAGCTGCGCCGTGGCGACGATGAAGGCGGCCACCGAGATGTACATGTTCATCACATGCGCCGACTCCGGGATAAAGGCGTAGTTCTCGTAGGCGTAGTAGCGGCGCGGCATGCCCAGCACGCCCAGGTAGTGCATCGGGAAGAAGATGGCGTAGGTGCCGACGAAGGTGACCCAGAAATGGATCCGGCCCATGCTGTCGTCCAGCATCCGGCCAGTGACCTTCGGGTACCAGTGGTAGAGGCCGCCGAACACCACCAGGATCGGCGACACGCCCATCACCATATGGAAGTGCGCCACCACGAAGTAGGTGTTGGACAGCGGGATATCCACGCTGACATTGCCCAGGAACAGCCCGGTCAGGCCACCGATGACGAAGGTGCTGATGAAAGCAATCGCGAACAGCATCGGCACGGTGAAATGAATATCGCCGCGCCATAGCGTGATGACCCAGTTGTAGACCTTGATCGCGGTGGGGATGGCGATGATCAGCGTGGTGGTGGCAAAGAAGAAGCCGAAGTATGGGTTCATGCCGCTGACGAACATGTGGTGGGCCCACACCACCACCGACAGCACCCCGATCGCCAGGATTGCCCACACCATGGTGCGGTAGCCGAAGATGCTCTTGCGCGAATGCACGCTGACCAGGTCCGAGACGATGCCGAAGGCCGGCAGCGCGACGATATACACCTCGGGGTGGCCGAAGAACCAGAACAGGTGCTGGAACAGCAGCGGGCTGCCGCCCTTGTACTGCAGCTGCTGCCCCATCGACACCATCGCCGGCATGAAGAAGCTGGTGCCGAGGGTCTTGTCCAGCAGCATCATCACCGCCGACACGAACAGCGCCGGGAACGCCAGCAGCGCCAGGATGGTGGCCATGAAGATGCCCCATACCGACAGCGGCATGCGCAGCAGCGTCATCCCTTCCGTGCGCGCCTGCAGCACGGTGGTGACGTAGTTGAGGCCGCCCATGGTGGCCGCGACGATAAAGATCGCCAGCGACACCAGCATCAGGATGATGCCCCAGTCATGGCCCGGGGTGCCGGGCAGGATGGCCTGCGGCGGGTATAGCGTCCAGCCCGCGCCGGTGGGCCCGCCGGGCACGAAGAAGCTGGCCAGCAGCACGATCACCGACAGCAGGTAGACCCAGAAGCTGAGCATGTTGAGGAAGGGGAACACCATGTCGCGCGCCCCCACCATCAGCGGGATCAGGTAGTTGCCGAAGCCGCCCAGGAACAGCGCGGTCAGCAGGTAGATCACCATGATCATGCCGTGCATGGTGACGAACTGGTAGTAGCGGTTGGCGTCGATGAACTCGAAGCGCCCCGGGAAGCCAAGCTGCATGCGCATCAGGTTGGACAGCGCCACGCCCACCAGGCCCACCACGATCGCCACGATGGTGTACTGCACGGCGATCACCTTGTGGTCCTGGCTCCAGACATAGCGGGTCCAGAAGCTCTGCGGCGCGTGATGGGCGGCATCGTCGGCATAAGCCATGCGGGTCTCCTCACTTCCTGGCGGGCGCGGGTGCCGCCGAGGGCGGCACGGCCACGGCCGTCGAAGTCGTATAGGTGCCGGACGCGGCCCCGGGCGTGGCAGCGGGCGCCCCAGAGCCAGCGGTTGCCGTGGTGGCGGCGCTGGTCGCGGCAGCCGGGCCGGCGGGCACGTCCGCGGGCGCCACCGGCGCCACCGTGCCGGCTTCCGCCGCGCCGCTGCCGGCCGACTTGATATAGGCGGTCAGCGCCGCGACCTCATCCTCGCTCATCGGCAACTT
This sequence comes from Cupriavidus sp. FW306-1B-F12B, assembly GCF_058781795.1. Taxonomy (NCBI): domain Bacteria; kingdom Pseudomonadati; phylum Pseudomonadota; class Betaproteobacteria; order Burkholderiales; family Burkholderiaceae; genus Cupriavidus; species Cupriavidus sp. FW306-1B-F12B. Next base: position 393,833 of record NZ_JBYSXC010000004.1, on the reverse strand, counting down.
CGGCATCACCGGGCCGAAGCCCTTGACCAGCCGCGCATTGGGGTCGGTGATCTCCTTGTGCAGGAAGGCATCGTCCACCTTGGCGCTGCTGCCATCGACAAAGGTCTCGGTCTTGCCGTACAGGCCCTTCCAGGTCGGCCCCACGCCCGGATTGCCGTCGATGCTGTGGCAGCCGACGCAGCCCTTGCTCTGCGCCAGCGCGCGTCCCTTCTCGACGGTGCCGGCGTCGCCCGCGGCGCCGGGTGCGGCAGCGGCCATTGCCGCCGGCGGTGCCGCGGCCTTCGCCAGCGTCATGGCAAAGGTCTGCTGCCTGGCCAGCCATGCCTCGTACGCAGCCGGTTCTTCCACCACCACCGTGCCGCGCATGTTGTAGTGCCCCACGCCGCACAGCTGCGCGCACAGGATATCGAAGCGCCCCGCCTGCGTCGGCGTGAACCAGAACGACGTCACCATGCCCGGCACCATGTTCATGCGCGCGCGGAACGGCGGCACGTAGAAGTCATGCAGCACGTCCTTGGAGCGCAACAGCACCTTGACCGGCTTGTTCAGCGGCAGGTGCACCTCCGGTCCGACGATCACGATATTGTCCAGGCCGCGCGGATCGTCGGGGTCCAGCCCGAGCGGATTCGCACCGGTGACAAAGCGCGCATCGGAAGCACCCAGCTGGCCGCTCTTGCCGGGAAAGCGGAAGGCCCAGGACCACTGCTGCCCCACCACTTCCATCACCATCGCTTCGCGCGGCGGGCGCACGTAGTCGGCATAGACGAACAGGCCCGGCGCCAGCAGCAGCACCACGCCCAGCGTGGTGCCGCCGATCAGCCACAGTTCGAGCTTGCTGTTCTCCGGGTGGTAGGACGCGCGGTGGCCGGTGCCGCCATTGGGATGCGGCGCCTCATGCCGGAAGCGCCAGACGATGTAGCCGACAAACAAGTTGATGCCGATGAAGAAAATGCCGGTGATGACCAGGGTAATGGTCAGCGTGTCGTCCATCTGCTGCCAGTTGGACGCCAGCGGGGTCGCCCACCACGGGCTCATGAAATGGAAGAGCACCGAAGCGACGACCATGACTACGAGTGCGATGGCCAACGCCATATCCACCCTCCTCCTCGCGCGCGGCGAGGGATGCGCAAGTCACGCAGGTAGACATAAGACTAGTGCATGCCGTCAGGTCACTGCAAGGCGACATGCCAATGCATTGGTGTCGCACTGCACAAGCGCGCAGTGCGAGAAAAAGCGGCGGCGGGAACCCCTGGTTCCGGCCGCCGCAGGCCTTGCGCGCGTACCCGCCCAAGGGCTGGCGCGCGCAACGCAACCGTCATGAGCCGGCGCTCGCCGCGCCCTGCCCCGAAGCGCTGTCAGTGCGATACGTCCTTGCTCTCCAGCTTCCAGTAGCATGCCGCCGCGGCCATCCCGAAGATCAGATGCCCGATGAAGGTATGCCACCCGCGCACCTCGACAAACCAGTGGAAGGCCAGCGTCATCACATAGAAATTGAAGAAGTACACCACCATGCCAAACACGGCACCCGCCAGCATTGCCATGCCCAGGCTCGAATCCAGCGTGAATGGCGCGATGATGGCCGCCAGGATCATGCCCAGCACGGCGCCCAGCACGAAATGGATCACCAGCGCCGCGGCCACCGTGCCGACGGTAAACGTTGCGCTCTGCAGCACGTCCTGGCCCATCAGGATCCCGGCGATCATGCGCGTGGCGATCCACGGGTTCACGCCCGACACCATCGACGACCAGAACAGCTCCAGCACCAGCAGCAACGCCCCGGCCGCCAGCCCCGAGACCGCTGCCGCGGTCCAGTCCGGCTGCCGCCGCACGTAGTGGTGCGATTGCATGTGAAGTTCCATAGCCACCTCCGTCTCTCTCGGTCCGCGGGGCATTGGACTTGAATGGGAACGGGGCCCCGCGTCTCTGATCAGCATAGGACACGTGTTTCCCGCTTCGGGGTTCGCATGGCGAAAAACGTGGGGCATGCGTACGCAGCGCAACGCCTGAACCGTCATAAGTGCGCGCATCGGTACCTGGGTGGCATCCGCATCTCGCGGGTTCGGGACAATCCCGATGCGCGCAGCCATGCATCGGGCACACACTGCCTATACTGGAATCACAAAAGAGAGACAGGAGACCGCCATGCACTTCACCGCGCATGATCTTGTATTCCTGATTCCGATGGCGCTGGTAGGCGTGATCGCCATGGGTTCGATCCCGGTGACCGCCAAATACCTGCGCATCAGTTGCCGGACCATGGGCGCCCTGATCGGCGCACTGGTTGCGGTGTTGGTGCTAGAGGCATTGCCGCTGCTGATCTGACCCCCAGAGGTCGGACAGACGGTTTTTGGGGAGGAGGGCCGTTATGTCGATCGGCCTGCTTGCTGCCGTCATGGCGGCGCTGCTGTTCATTACCGTCTTGCGGGCCATCTGGCGCTGCAGCCATCCGTACCGGATGCGCTACCGGCGTTGCGCTGCACAACGGCAACGCGCCGGGCTGTGCCGGCATACGCTGCGACGGCACGGCTAGCCCCAACAAGCCTTCTCTTGCACATTGCCCGGTACGCGAACCGGGCAGTAGTCCGTCACGCCGTCGGCGCGCGCAACGCTGCCAGCGGCGCGTTCACTGACTCTCCCAGCCGCTCCATCAGCGAATAGCGCGCCACGTAGTGGCGGAAGTGCTCGATGAACGCGGCCTCGGCCGGCGTCTGGCGCCGCTCCGGATTCCACAGCAGGTACATGTCGATATCGGCCACGCCCTCTTCGGGCGGCAGGCGCCACAGCCGTTGCTGGGCGACATCGTCGGCAACGATATGTTCGGGCAGGCAGCCAATGCCATAGCCCGCGAACACCAGCCGCCGGATTTCATCGAGGCTGGGCGAGGTCGCGACGATCTGGCCGGAAAAGCCGTGCTGGTCGCGGAATACGGCCAATGGCGCCAGCACGTCGCCAAGCTGGTCGCTGCTGAACGAGACGAAGGTCTCGGCCAGCAGGTCGGCAATGGCCAGCCCGGTGCGCCCGAACAGCCGGTGATGGCGCCCGCAGAAGATGGCATAGCGCTGGCGCAGGAACAGCATGTGCTCAAGCCCGTCGCCCGACTGCCGGCCCGGCTGCCGGTACAGGCTCAGGCCCACGCCGCCAGCCTTCTGCGCGAGCGCGTCCGCAATCTCGGTGCTGCGCATCACGTCCACCTGCAGCGTGACGCGCGGATGCTGCCGATGGAACGCGGCCAGGCATTCGTCATAGACGCCGGAATGGATCCGGCTCACGGTCAGCAGCCGCAGCAGGCCGCTGACTTCGTCCTGCTGCTCCGCCAGTTCAGCCCCCAGCCGCGCCACGCTGCCATAGACGTCGGTGGCGATGCGCAGTACTTCTTCGCCGGCCCGGGTCAGGCGGAAATTGCTGCCGCGCCGCTCGATCAGCGTGTGTCCCAGGTGCTCTTCGAGCCGGCGCAAGGCCAGGCTCACCGCCGGCTGGGTGATATGCAGCCGCACCGCGGCGCGGCTCAGGCTGCGCTCGTGGACGATGGTCAGGAAGGTGCGCAGCAGGTTCCAGTCGAGCCGGTCGGTCAGCAGGGCCCGGTCCAGGGCAGAACGCTCCATCACGCCACCGTATAAATTAAAATTATATGAAAAATAAATAATAGAAATTTGACTGATATTTGTCAACGCGCGATAACTCCTCCCACAGCTGCCCCTGATGCAGCGGCACAAACATAGTGAGGAGCCAGTCCATGCAAGTGTCCCCTTCCGGCACGCGCCAGCCCGTGCGCGCCGCCACCGCCGCCTTTGTCGGCACCATGATCGAGTGGTACGACTTCTACATCTACGCCACCGCGGCCGCGCTGGTGTTCGGCCCGTTGTTCTTTCCCGGCGGCGATCCCTTCCTGAGCACGCTGGCGTCATTCGGCACCTTCGCGGTCGGGTTCTTTGCCCGTCCGCTCGGCGGCATCGTGTTCGGCCACTGGGGCGACCGCATCGGCCGCAAGCAGGCGCTGATGATCACGCTCATGATGATGGGCGTGGCCACCATCGGCATCGGCCTGCTGCCGACCTACGCCACCGCGGGCGCGGTCGCGCCGGTGTTGCTGGTGCTGCTGCGCGTGGTGCAGGGCATCGCCGTGGGCGGCGAATGGGGCGGCGCGGTGCTGATGGCGGGCGAGCATGCCCCCAAGGGCCGCCGCACCTTTTTCGCCTCGTTCGCGCAGCTCGGCAGCCCGGCCGGCCTGATCCTGTCGCTGCTGGCTTTCCGCGCGGTCACGTCGATGGAGCACGACGTGTTCATGGACTGGGGCTGGCGCCTGCCATTCCTGGCCAGCGCGGCGCTGCTGCTGGTGGGCGTGGCGATCCGGCTGGGCGTGAATGAATCGCCCGAGTTCGCGCAGGTGCAGGCGCAGCGCAAGACCGCCAGGCTGCCGCTTGCCGAGGTCTGGCGCACGGCCCGCGTGCCGGTGCTGCTGTGCATCGGCGCCAATACCATCGGCATTGCGGGGGTGTACTTCACCAACACCTTCATGATCGCCTACACCACGCAATACCTGTCGCTGCCCAGGACGCTGATCCTCGACTGCCTGTTCGCCGTCGCCATCATCCAGTTCCTGGCGCAGCCGCTGGCCGCCTGGCTGGCAGAGAAGCTTGGCGGCGCGCGCTTCCTCAAGCTGGCCGCGCTGCTGGCGATGGCTTCACCCTATCCGATGTTCCTGCTGGTGCAGACGCGCCAGGCGCCGGCCATCGTGCTCGGCATCGCGCTGGCGGTGGTATGCATGGCGAGCTTCTATTCGGTGATCGCGGGCTTTGTCAGCGGTGTCTTCGAAACGCGCGTGCGCTACTCGGCGATCTCGTTGTCCTACCAGGTCTGCGGCGCGGTGGCGGGCGGGCTGACACCGCTGGTGGGGACCATCCTCGCGCAGCGCTTCCAGGGCCAATGGTGGCCGCTGGCGGTGTTCTACACCTTGCTGGCCGGCGTGTCGCTGCTGTGCATCGCCGGCATCGATGCACGCCAGCGCCAGCAACCACAACCGGCCGCGCAAGCCGCGCAGGCCTGACGCCTTTCCACGGACATTGCAAACCCCATGCTGACGTTTTTCCATCCCGAGCAATTGCTGCACCATCCGCAGAGCTACTACTCGCGCGGCAGGATGCGCTCGCCGCAGGAGCTGCCCGCGCGGGCGCAGCGGCTGGTGCAGGCGGCAGAGGCGCTTGGCTTCGCGCTGCACGCCCCCGCCGACCACGGCCTCGCGCCGCTCGCCGCGGTGCACGACCAGCCTTACCTGCAGTTCCTGCAGGACGCCCATGCCAGCTGGCGCGAGCTGCCGGAGGACTGGGGCGACGAGGTCATGTCCAATATCTTCGTGCGCGAGCCCAACGCCCTGCGCGGCGTGCTGGCGCAGGCCGCGCGCTATCTCGCCGACGGCAGCTGCCCGGTGGGCCTGAACACCTGGCGCTCGGCCTACTGGTCGGCGCAGAGCGCGCTGGCCGGCGCCCGCGCGCTGCTGGACGGCGCACGCCGCGCCTACGCCTTGTGCCGGCCGCCCGGCCATCATGCCCGACGCGACGCGGCGGGCGGCTTCTGCTACCTGAACAATGCCGCGATCGCCGCCCAGGCCCTGCGCGCGCGCTTTGGCCGCGTGGCCATCCTCGATACCGACATGCACCACGGCCAGGGCATCCAGGAGATCTTCTACGACCGGGCCGATGTGCTCTACGTGTCGATCCACGGCGACCCGACCAATTTCTATCCGGTGGTCGCGGGCTTCGACGATGAGCACGGCCGCGGCGCCGGCACCGGCCACAACCTCAACCTGCCGATGCCGCACCGTTCGCCCGAGTCCGTCTTCTTCGACAAGCTGGACACGGCGCGCGGCGCCATCGAACGCTTCCAGGCGGACGCGCTGGTGCTGTCGCTCGGCTTCGACATCTACCGCGAGGATCCGCAGTCGCTGGTGGACGTGTCCACCGCCGGCTTCGGCCGCCTCGGCCGCGCCGTTGCGGCACTGGGCCTGCCCACGCTGATCGTGCAGGAAGGCGGCTACCACCTCGATTCGCTCGCCGCCAATGCAACGGCCTTCTTCGGCGGCATCCAACAGCCAGGGACGGGCGTATGAACGCAATCACGATCAATGGCGAACGCCTGTGGCAAGCGCTGATGGACCTGGCGCGGATCGGCGCCACGCCCAGGGGCGGCAATGCGCGCCTGGCCCTGACCGCGCTGGACGGGCAGGCGCGCGACCTCGTCACCGGCTGGATGCGAGATGCCGGACTGACAGTGCGCATCGACCGCGTGGGCAATATCTTCGGGCGCCGGGCGGGCCGCAACGACGCGCTTGCCCCGGTCATGACCGGCAGCCATATCGACACCCAGCCCACCGGCGGCAAGTTCGACGGATGCTATGGCGTGATGGCCGGGCTGGAAGTCATGCGCACGCTCAACCAGCACGGCGTGACCACCGAGGCGCCGCTGGAGCTGGCGATCTGGACCAATGAGGAAGGCGCGCGCTTCGTGCCGGTGATGATGGGATCGGGCGTGTTCGCCGGCGTTTTCCCCGAAGCCACCGCTTTGACGGCAACCGACAACGCCGGCAAGTCCGTTGCCGGCGAACTCGCGGCGATCGGCTATGCGGGCACCGCGCCGGTCGGCAACAAGGTTGGCGCGTACTTCGAGGCGCATATCGAGCAAGGCCCGATCCTCGAGGCCGAGGACAAGGTCATCGGCGTGGTGACGGGGTCGCTTGGCCTGCGCTGGTATGACGTCACGGTGACGGGCATGGAGGCGCATGCCGGCCCCACCCCCATGCCGCTGCGCCGGGACGCCCTGCATGGCGCGTCGTTCCTGTTCCAGGAAGTGGCGAAGATCGCGAACGACTTTGCGCCCCATGGCCGGGGGACGGTCGGGGTGGTCAATGTCCACCCGTCTTCACGCAACGTCATCCCGGGGCGGGTGCAGTTCAGCGTCGACCTTCGCCATCTCGATGGCGGCCAGCTCGACCGGATGGAAGCAAGGCTGCGCGCAGCGTGCGCGGCGCTGGCCAGCGGCAGCACCACAGGTGCCGCGCTGGCGGTGGAAGTCGAAGCGATCCAGCGCTTCGAGCCGACGCCCTTCGCGCCCGAGCTTGTGGCGCATGTCCGGCACGCGGCCGCGGCGCGTGGCTACGCGCATTGCGACATCGTCACCGGCGCTGGCCACGACGCGGTCTACCTGGCCAGGGTGGCGCCGACGGCGATGATCTTCGTGCCGTGCAAGGACGGCATCAGCCATAACGAGATCGAGGACGCCAGGCCCGAGCATCTCGAGGCGGGCGCCAATGTGCTGCTTGCCGCCATGCTGGCGCAAGCCCGGGGCTGAGCCCGCATGGGTCGGCCGGACAGGAAAGTGCGTGCGGCGTTACAGCTCGATCATGGCGAATTCGGCCTTGCCGACATCGCATTCCGGGCAGCGCCAGTCCTCGGGGATGTCTTCCCAGCGCGTGCCGGGGGCGATGCCGTCTTCCGGCCAGCCCTGTTCTTCGTCGTAGACCCAGCCGCAGATCACGCACACCCAGGTCTTGTAGGCGACGGCGGCTTCCAATTGATCCTGCTGCAAAACACACTCCTGAATCGGCTATGGAACGGATTGTCCGGGCCGAATCATACCGGTTTTCCGGGCCGGGCCCGTGGCGGCACCGCGCCGTGCGGCGCCGCCACCCGGGCTAGCCGCGAATGGAGAAGTCCACGCGGCTGGGCGCGCCCTTGTCCTTGATGCCCTCGGCGCTGAGCTTGGGCGCGGTCAGGAACAGCCGGCTCTCCGGCACCTTGCCCTCGCGTTCGAGCGACTGCTTGACCACCAGTGCGCGTTGCTCGGCCAGGCGCTTCAGGTCGGCCTCGGTGACCGTGGCGTTGGCCATCAGCAGCTTTTCCATTTCCTCGGGCGGCAGGGATTTGGTGAAGCCGACGAAGTTGCGCGGCTTCTTCATGGACGTGCGCTTGTAGACCTGCTCCAGGTACTTCGGGTACTCCTGTTTCGAGACCTTGATCTCGGCGCCCTGCTCGCCGGCTTCGTCGTTGCCGGCCTCGCCGCCCGCCTGGGCGCTGTCGCGCTGGTCGCGCCGCTTCTGCTCGGCCACGCGCGCATCCAGCCACGCGCGGCGCGCGCCGGCCTCGTCGGTGGCCGGGTCGATGCGGCCGCTGATTTCCAGCCGCAGCGCGGGCCTGTCGTTGAGCGCCTGGCCCAGCTTGGTGATCTTGTCCCTGGCCGCCGGCGTCAGCGCCGCGGTGCCGGGCGCGAACTCGACATAGCCCAGCTCCTCGCCCCCGCCGCCGCCAAAGGCCGAGGCGATCAGCGAGAACGGCGACGTGATCGCCTTGGTCAGCAGGTTGACGATCACGCGCACGATCACGCCGCCGATGCTGAACTCCGGATCCGACAACGAGCCCGACACCGGCAGGTTCACGTCGATCACGCCGTTGCGGTCCTTCAGCAGCGACACCGCCAGCAGCACCGGCAGCTTGGTCGCATCCGGGCTGTCGACGCGCTCGCCGAAGGTGAGCTGGTCCAGGAACAGGTGGTTGCTCGCATCGAGCTTGCCGTTCTCGATCTTGTAGGCCACGTCCACCGTCAGCTTGCCCTTGGTGATCGGGTAGCCGGCGTACTTGGCCGCATACGGCGTGAGCCGCGTCAGTTCCACGCCCGAGGCCTTGGCGGCAATGTCCAGGAACAGCTGCTCACCCAGCGGATTGAGCTTGCCGCTGATATTGACCGGCGCATCGTCGTCGATGCGGCCATCCAGCACCAGGTCGGCCGGCGTGGGGTCGCCCGACGACACCTTGGACACCTTGCCCTTCATGCCGGTCAGGTTGGCCGTGTAGTTGGGCTTGACGAAGAAGTCCGAGAAATTGATATTGCCCTTCTCGACCGAGACCCCGCCGATGCGCACCTGCGGCTTGGGCCCGCCCGGCTTCTGCTCGACCTGGGCCGTGCGCGTATCACCGCTCTGCACCGGCGGCGTTGCCGGCGCCGAGGCCGGGTTGGCCTGCGTCAGGCTGGTGGATGGCGCCGCCTCGCCCTTCTCGGCGCCGCCGGCCATCACGTCCTGCAGGTTCAGGCGGCCGTTGGCATTCAGGATCACGCGGGCATAGAAGTCAGACAGCGCGACATTGCCCAGGCTCACGCGCATCGGGCCTTTGCTCTCGTCCATGGCGAAGTCGATGCCCGACACCGCCAGTGAACGCCAGCGCAGGAAGTCTTCGCCGCTGACGCGGTCCACCGTGCGCACGTTGCCGGTTTGCACGTTGCCGCTGAACTGCGCGGCGATGGGCTTGCCGGTTGGCGCATCGACATTGAGCTTGCCCTTTGCCGTCAGCGTGCCGGTGCGCAGGGCGGCGTTGAAGCGGTCAGCCATGTAGGGCTGGAGCGGGCTCACCTCGACCTCGCGCAGGTCCAGCTGCAGCCGGCTGGCGGGGACGGTCGGCAACACCGTGCCATCGACGCCGATCACGCCGCGGCGACCGGATTCGGCATGCAGCTTGAGCGGCACCGCCGCCGGCGTCAGCGGCCAGGCGACCGCGCCGGTGCTCAGCGCGATATTGCGGAACTGGTGGATCACCGGGCGGCCGCGGTTAGCCCCGGCCGGCTGGTAGTCGGCCAGGCGGGCGCTGCCGCCTTCCACCGTGACCTTGCCGATGTCTGCCTTCCAGCCGCCACCCGCTGGCTTGCCGTTGGTGGCGGGTGCGGCCGCCGCTCCATTCCGGCGCGGCGTGGCGCGCACCTGCTGCGCCGATTCGGTAGCCCACAGGCGCGCCATCTCGATCAGCTCGCCGCTGTGGTCGCGCGTGGCAGCGAGCTGCGGCCTGGCCAGGGTGACCTGGCTGGTGGCGAAGGTCTGCTTGGCCAGGTCGAACTGGATATCGTCCAGCACCAGTTTTTCAGCCTGCAGCAGCGGCAGGTTGGCGCCCTCGCGGTCGGCGGCGCGCTCACGCGCGCGGCGTGCGCCGCGCGGGGCGGCATTGTCGTTGCCGGCGGGTCTTGCACTGGCATCGGCATCGCGTGCGGCGGCCGCCGGCATCGTCACCGGATCGCGCGTGGCCACGTAGAGCGGCGCCAGTTCCAGCCGCGATTTTTCCAGCACGAACTGGAACTGCGGCGTGCCCCACGACATGCGGTAGTTCAGTTCGGCATTGACCGCGGTAGTGCCGAACTGGCTGCGCAGCTCGCGCGGCCACCATGCGGCAAACCCCTGCGGCCGCAGGCCGGTGGTTTCCAGCGTGCCGGCCATCGAGCCGTCGCGCAGCAGCAGGTCGCCGGCATGGTGCAGGGTCTGGCCATCGGCCACGGTCAGCGTGGCCTCGATCCTGGCCGGCTTGTCGCCGTCGGTGCCGGCAAAGCCCTTGACCTCGGCATCGAGCGGGCCGAGTGCAAGCTTGCCCGGGCCCGACGGTGCCAGTGCATCTTCAAAGCCCAGCCGGGCCTGCCTGACGACGATGCGGTCGACCGCATAGCGCCACGGCACGTCTTTTGGCGCCGCCTTGGCCGGCGCCGCCTGCACCCCCGAGGCGGCGGCCGCTGCGGGCGCCGAAGCAGGCGCCGGTGCGGCGGCAGGGGCAGCCGCCGGCGCGGGCGCCACGCCATCCGTGGATTTGCTGACCGCCTGCGGCAGGAACGCCGTGGCCAGGTTCAGCGAGCCATCCGCGCGCCGCGCGGCTTCCACGCCCAGCCCCTCGATCTCCACGCTGCGCAGCTGCGCGCGGTGGGCCAGCGGCTCGAGCTTGCCGATATCCACCGCCAGGCGGCCGCTCTTGACCAGCGGCTGGCCGGCGCGCGTGACGACCTCGGCATCGCGCAACGCGGCCGTGCCCATCACCAGCATCTCCTGCGTGTCCTTCTGCTGGCGGAAGGCCACGGTCAGGCGCGTATCGAGCTTGCCGGACCTGACCTCGGCATCGCGCAGCGGCGGCGCGAACGCCATCAGCCGCGCGACCTCCAGGCCGTCAAGGTTGACCTTGAGCCGGGTCTGGCGCGAATCGGCAAACGGCAGCACTTCGCCGTCCAGCGCCAGCGGCGTGCCGTTGACCCGTGCGCTCAGCGTGGGCCGCGTCACGATCTCGACGTCATGCGGCAGGTTCGACAGGAACGGCAGGGTCAGCGTCAGGTTGTCGACGCGCAGGCTGGAACCGAGCTGCTTGTCGTCATAGCCGAAGCTGCTGCCGGTAACCGCGATGTTGTTGACCGAAAAGCGCGCCGGCTTGGCATCGGGCGGCTTGGGCGGCAGGGCCGCAAGCTTCTCCTGGACATCGGCAAAGCTCATGCGGCCGTCGGCGCCGCGCACCACGTGCACGGCCAGCCGGTCGACGTGGAGGTTGTCCACCACCGGCGCCAGGTGCCAGACCGAGGCCAGCGAGGTATTGGCCTCGGCCTCGCCCAGCGTCAGCGCGGGGGTCTTGCCATCGCGCTCATAGATAGTGAGATCGGTCAGCGTGGCCGCCAGCTCGAACGGGCGCACGTGGGCCTTGCCCAGCGTGACCTTGCGCCCCAGCGCCTCGGTCGCGTTCTTTTCAACCAGGTACTTGAGCAGCGGCGGGCCGCCAAAATACCCGGCCAGCCCAAACACCGCGAGCGCCGCGACCACGCCGCCGGCGACGCGCGTCGCCAGCCGCCCGCGTGGCGTGGCAGCCACTGCCTGGATGGATTGCTTGAAAGCCATGTCGTTCCAGAAGATCTGACCCCGCATTCCGGCGCTGCACGATGGTTTGTGCCCCGGATTTCACATTTTTCGACATTATGGCAACGGTTTCGGACAAAGCAAAGAAATCAGAATTGACCTCTCAACGCCGCATGGGCCGATCTGGTAATCTTTACGTCCTTTGCGAAGCGTTTCGTCGCAAGCCTGCGGCTTACCCGCCACATCATGCCTGCCTCCCCTGCGCTGTACCCTCCGGCCACACCCATCACGTATTCCGTGCTGCACGCTTCGCATGCGATCTCTTCCATGCGAGTCCATTCATGTCTACCACCAGCAGTACCGCCGCAGGTGTCGGCGCGCCGCGAGCCAGCGCGCGCCCGCTGACCGGCCAGGATTACAAGACCCTTGCCCTTGCCGCGCTCGGCGGCGCCCTTGAGTTCTACGACTTCATCATCTTCGTTTTTTTCGCGACGGTCATCGGGCAGCTGTTCTTCCCGCCGTCGGTGCCGGACTGGCTGCGCCAGTTGCAAACCTTCGGCATTTTCGCGGCCGGCTACCTGGCCCGGCCGCTGGGCGGCATCATCATGGCTCACTTCGGCGACCTGCTCGGCCGCAAGAAGATGTTCACGCTGTCGATCCTGCTGATGTCGGTGCCCACGCTGCTGATGGGCCTGATGCCCACCTACCAGTCGATCGGCCTGGCCGCGCCGGTGCTGCTGCTGGTGCTGCGCATCCTGCAAGGCGCGGCCGTCGGCGGCGAAGTGCCCGGCGCCTGGGTGTTCGTATCGGAGCACGTGCCGGCGCGCCATGTCGGCTATGCCTGCGGCACACTGACCGCGGGGCTGACTGCCGGCATCCTGCTGGGTTCGCTGGTCGCCACCGGCATCAACAGCGTCTTCACCCCGGCCGAGCTGGCCGACCACGGCTGGCGCGTGCCGTTCCTGATCGGCGGCGCGTTCGGCATCGCCTCGATGTACCTGCGGCGCTGGCTGCATGAGACACCGGTCTTCGCCGAACTGCAGAAGCGCAAGGCGCTGGCCGCGGAAATGCCGCTGAAGTCGGTGGTGCGCAACCACCGCGGCAGCGTCGCGGTGTCGATGCTGCTGACCTGGATGCTGTCGGCCGGCATCGTGGTGGTGATCCTGATGACGCCCACCTTCCTGCAGAAGCTGTACGGCTTTGACGCGCGCACGGCGCTGGTCGCCAACAGCGTCGCCACGCTGTGCCTGACGGTCGGCTGTGTCGTCTCCGGCGCACTGGCCGACCGCATCGGCGCGCGCCGCACGCTGTTCGTCGGCGGCCTGCTGCTGGCCATCTGCGCCTACATGTTCTACACCACGCTCTTCACCCGCCCCGACCTGCTGCTGCCGCTCTATGCGCTGACCGGCTTCCTGGTCGGCACCATCGGCGCGGTGCCGTTCGTGCTGGTCAATGCGTTCCCGGCGCAGGTGCGCTTCTCGGGCCTGTCATTCTCGTACAACGTGTCGTATGCGATCTTCGGCGGGCTGACGCCGATGGTCGTCACGCTGATGCTGAAGCAGGATTCGCTGGCGCCGGCCCACTATGTGGTCGCGCTGTGCGTGCTGGGCATGGTGACTGCGCTGTTCGTCAAGGACCGCTCGCGCGGCTGACGCGGCTGCGGCAACGAAAAAGGGAGGGCAGGCGCCCTCCCTTTTTTGTGCGCGCTTGATGCGCATTGGTGCTGCCCGACTTCAACGCCGGTGCTGGCTGAAAAACTGCCACATCAGCGTGCTGGCATCCGGGCCGATATCGCTGTGGTAGCCATAGCTGGCATCGCCGCCGCTCCAGGCGTGGCCCAGGCCCTCCACTTCCACCAGCGTGACCAGGTCGCGGCGCCAGCGCCCGAAGCGGTATTCATGGGACCGGCCCGGCGCTTCGTCTTCCGGGTCGGACTGCGCGGGCGTACCGGCGAGCCGGTCTTCCAGGCCGTTGTAAGCCAGGAACTGCCGGGCCAGCAGACGGCCATTGACCGGATGGACCGCGTCGTCGGCCAGGCCGTGGATCACCAGCGCGGGCATCTCGGGACCGCCCGGTGTCACGCCGGCGGCATCCAGCAGCCATGACGGATCGGCCGCCGAGCCTTGCTGCATGGCCCGCAGGCCGGCGCGCGGGTTGTCGGCCGCGCCGATGACCACGCCGGAATGCAGCGCCGCGGCCGCCACCTTGCCCGGGTAGCGCAACGCCACCACCGCGGCCATGGCCGCGCCGGCGGACATGCCGGCCAGGTAGATCTCGCGCTCGCGCACGTCGTGGCGCGCAGCCAGCGCATCGATCAGCGCGGCTACCGCCTGCGCCTCGCGTCCGCCCTCGGCGGCGCCCAGGTCAAACCACTGCCAGCAGCGCTGTACCTGGCGCCGCAAGGGCTGTTGCGGGTAGGCCACGATAAATCCCTCGCGCTCGGCCAGCGCATTCATGCGGGTGCCGGCCGACAGGTCATCCGGCGTCTGGCGGCAGCCATGCAGCACCACCACCACCGGCAACGGGCCGCGATGGGCCTTGGACGGTATGTAGAGGTGATACGAGAGTTGCGGCACCAGTTCGCCCGGCAGCGGCGCCAGGCGCAGCCTGTGCGCCTGCCAGGTACCGGGCAGGGAACCCGGCGCGGGTGCTGGCCGGGCGGGCCGGAGCTTGCCCGGCGGGCGGTCAGGCCGAGCCGGCGTGAGCGGATTAAGCGAATCCACGCGGTCCAGCCAGGACTTCACCTGGGCTTCCGTGCGGGCTTGCGCACGGCTCAGTCGCCGGATCTGCGCGTGCCAGTCAGCGGCAAAGCTTTTGGTCATGAGGACTCCTGATCGTGTGACGCGATCTCCTCCTGTGCCTTTATTGTTGCAATGCAGCATATCACAATCAGCATTACGCCCGCCGGCGTACTCCCGCGCTTATGGCACAAACGCAACGAGCCTCGCGCCCGCAATGCGAAATTTTTAAACTAGCCACACGAAAGAATGCAGATCGCAGCGAGATGGCTTGCGTTGCCGACGTTTTATACTTGGCCATCGTCACCGGAGGACAATGACACCATGCCGGACAACGGCGCCCCAGCCTGCCTGCTCTGCCTCTTTCGCCACGTTTGCCACAATGCCGGGGCGCAAGCTCCCCTGCCGCACGTGCCGATGGCGCTGCAGCCGGAGCGGGTAGAAGTGCGCACCGGCGAGCATGTGTTCCGCCAGGGCCGCCCTGCGCTGACGGTCTACCCGCTGCGCCATGGCAGCGCCAAGCAGGTCTATGAATCGCCGCTGGGCTGGCGGCAGGTAACGGGTTTTTCGCTGCCCGGCGATGTGCTGGGGCTTGAGCCGCACGAAGGTCCGGTCCATGGGACTGGTGCAATCGCGCTGCAGGATGCAGTGGTTTGTGCGGTCTCGGTCGAATCCCTGCGCACCCTCATGCAGTCCGCCCCATTCCGTGAAACGGTGCTGGAAGCGATGCGCCGCAACGCCGAGCGCGAACGCGTGCTGCTGGTGGCGGTGGGGTCGATGAGGGCGCCACAGCGCCTGGCCATGCTGCTGCTCGACCTCGCCGGCGAGCAGGCGCGCCGCGACGGCAACCGCGACGGCGCGCTGACGCTGGCCATGTCGCGCACGGACATCGCCAGCCTGCTTGGGCTGACCCTGGAAACGGTGTCGCGGCTGCTGTCGCGCTTTGCCTCGGTCGGGCTGATCTCGGTGCGCCAGCGGCACCTGCGCATCATCGACCGCGACGGGCTGGCCGCGGTCTATGCCGACCTGGATCCGGTCCCGCGGCCGGCGGCGGCCAGATCAGAAGCCTACGGCGGGGAGTTCGGCGAACCCCGGCTGGCCTAGGCGGCTGGCCGGGACTCTGGGGCCAAGGGCTCAGCGGTCCGCCACGCGCTGCCAGCCGGCAGGCGAAAAACTGCGGATGGTCTTGGCGCGCGATGCCGTGCCGGGCCCGAGGTCGCGCTCATAGAAGACGCGGTCGCTGCCGAGCATGAAGGTATGCACGCCGGTATCGCCATAGCGGGCCGGCCAGGCAATCAGGCCGTACTTGGCGTCGCTGCCCTTGGCCGGCGGCAGGATCCGGTAATGGTAGCCGTAGAAAGCATCCGCGGCGGGCGTATCCGGGCCCATGGCAAGCGCATCGGGGCCGATCGGGCTCGCGTCCTGCTCGCTGGCCGCGGGCCAGTACAGGCCGTTGGTCTTGCCCGGCGCGCTGATCAACTGGGTCGCGTAGCGCCCCTGCCCCACCTGCTCCGCGTAGCGCTGCTGGGCATCGGCCAGCTGCAGCAGCGTTTCCATCGTCACCAGTTCATTGCGCCCGAGCCGGCGGCGGCGCACTTCCTGCTGGCCGGCACGCAAGTCGAACTGCCAGCCGTCCTTCTGCTTCGCCAGCGGCACGGGGAAGGTCCATCCGCTCTGCCCGACCGCGATCAGCGCGCGGCGCTCGCCATCGGGCTGCACGGCATGGTGGCGCGCCCAGGCGCCAAGGAATTCGTAGACGTCGTCGCGGTTGATGGAGCCCTCCGGCACCAGCGACTGGTATTGCTTGCCCAGCACGCGCTGCAATGCGTCGCCGTCGCTGCGCGCGATGGCATCACCCAGCGCCTCGGCGGCAGCGTCAGGGCTGGGGAAGACCTGCTGGGCCATCGCCGGCAGGGACAGGGACAGGGCCGCGGCCGCCGCCAGCGTGCGCAGCGCGCGCGCTCCGGCTGCGGCAGAGAAGGGATTAGCGGTCATGTGCATCATGATTTACCTCCGACCATGGCCGAAATGTTCGCCGCCGCCGAGCCGGCCTCCACCGCCGCCGCCCAGTCCACCGCCCTGGTGCACGCCGCCCTGGTGGAGCCCGGCCGGGCGCGCTTGCGGCGCTTCCCGGTGCGGCATCGCCGCGCGCTGGGTCTGCTGGCGCATGCGGTCGCCGTTGCCGGCATCGCGCAGCGCGCTGTCCCGGTTGGCATTGCGGGCACGGTCGCGGGCCTGGGCCTGGTCTGCGCGCTGGCGGTCAGCACCGGCCGGCCGCGGATTCTGCACGCCAGCGCCGGCGGCACCCGGGCGCGAGCGGTCTGCCACCCCGCCCGCATGGCCCGGTATGGATTGTCCGGTACGGCCCTCGAACGACTGCGCGGCGCGCTCTCGCGCCTGGTCGCGCTGGGAAGGCTGGCGTTGCACCCCGCCGCCGGCGGCCCCTACGCGCTGGCCGGGTTGAACACCCTGCTGGCGGCTGGCGAGGCCAGACTGGCGCTGCTGGTCATAGCGACCGCGCACCGCCGCATTGTTGTAGGGAACGTTGCCGCGGTTGGCGGGGTTGTGCTGCCAGTTCACGTTGGCACGGTTGACGTCCAGGCGCTGGTTGACGTTGATGTTGTTGTAGCGGTTCACATTGATGTTGACGTCGTGGCTATTCCAGTTGAACCCGCCCCACATCGCATCGACCGCCGCCACGCCAAGCCCGAAGCCGATGCCCGTTACCAGTGCCGTGGCAAACACGGAGCCGGGCGGCGGCGGGTAATAGGCCGGCGGATACGCGGGGTACGCCCAGGTGCCGTAGACCGTGGTCGGGTTGTAGGTCGGCACGTAGACCACCTGCGGATTGGCCGGCTCGATCTGCACGATCGTGGTGCCGCCGGTGGTCTGCGTCACGACCTTCTGCTGCTCGGTCGTCTTCAGCGTGCCAGCTTTCTGCGCCTGCACCCGCAGCCGCTGCACGGAATCCATCACGTCGTTGGGCTGGGCCAGGAACGCGTCGCCGACCGACTGCACCCACTGCGGCTGGCGGCCCATCATGTCGAGCACGGAGGGGAACGCGGCCAGCGACTGCACGCTGGGGTCCCAGGCCTGGCTGGCGACCGCCTTGGTCGCGGCATCGCCAGACAGGCTGGGATTGGCCTTGGACCATTGCGCCGCAGCTGCGACGTCGGCGGGATAGGTGGCAGCCATCAACACCTGCGACAGCAGCGCATCGGGATACAGGGCAATCGGCGCGGTCAGCTGGTCAAGCTGGGCATTGCTCAGCTTGGACTGCGCCATCGCTGGCCCGAGCGGCGCCATCAGCATCAGCGCCAGGCACCATGCGAAGAGGTGTTTGAAACGGTGCATGTCGGCTCTCCACAAATACGCAGGTGACGGCCTGCTGCCGGGGGGCGCCTCAGCGGCGCTGCTGCGTGCATTCCTGGCGATACGCCTCTTCCAGGCGCTTGCGGTCTGCCTGGCGTTCCAGTGTCGGATATGTGCGCCCGTCGGCAGTGGTTACCGACGACTTGCCGGTGGACCACTGCGGCCCGCCGGGCAGCGCGTTGATCTGGTCCAGCAATGACTGGCAGTGCTGCCGCTGCGACGCAGACACCTTGCCATCAGGTCCTTCCACCACGGCCGTGGCTTCGTCCAGCATCCGTGGCGGCGGCGGGGCCACCATCGGAGTGCCGGCGGCCGCGGCCGCCGATGCAGCACTGGCCGCCCACGCGGGGACGACCACCATGGCGGCGCATGCCAGCACGCCCGCCTTGATCAGAAACTTCGTCAAACCAATACTCCAGAACCCTCCGCGGCACGTGGAAGCGACACCGCGGCGCATTGCAAGAACCGTCCGCCGCTAGCGATCCTTGCCAGTGCCATTGCGGCGGCCGGTACGGTTGCGCATCAGCTCAAGCTTGAGCAGCGCATCCGCAAGCATACTCTTGAGCCGGGCATTCTCTTCCTGCAGCTCGCGCAGCTTGCGGCCGTCACGTACATCACCCTGGCTGGGCTGGCCGTAACGGGCACGCCATCCGTAGAACGAAGCATCGCTGAAACCATAGCGCGCGCACAGCTCACGCACTGGCACGCCGCTGGCCGCCTCGGCCAGGTAGCTGCGGATCTGCTCTTCCGAATACCGTCTGTTCACGAATCTCTCCGCATCACAACGGCGGGCGACAAGCGGCGCCAGCCGCGCCGCCAACTGTGCCGACTCTAGCCCTACGTTAGCCCACGGCCGCGCCAAAAAGCAATTCAGTGTCTTCGCTGCGCGAGTTAAGAAAATTATCTCTGCGCAAGCTGCCGCCGGCGCTGGCGCGCATTGCCAAATTTCGTTAAGCCAATTTGGAATCCAGTTAGATCATTCTCACTGCGCATCGCGGAAACGAAGATGCCGGCCGCCATAACACATGGGCATGACGACCTTCTGCACGGCTGTAATCGTGCATGAATCGCCCGGTGGCCCCGATTTCAAGCCATGTATTGATGTACAGACAAAGAGGTACTAAACAAAATTAGAAGACTGTCATCAATTCAAGTTTCTATGACTTTTGCTGAGCATGTATTAAGATTCCTCGGCACAACTAAATTTCGCACGCCTTCGCGCGGCGCCCTGGCGGCGCCGGCAGAAGAGCGGCCAGGCAGCCCGCACCACCCAGACTGGTGCGCGTTCACGCTGCCAACAGTACCGGGCCTGAAGGATCGAATCGTCACTGCGCCATTTGTCGACGCAAGTCGGACATTTAGGAGTCGTGCCATGCGTTTTCGCAGCATCCTGCCCGGGCTTTTGCCCACCTTTTTTTCATCCGGACATGCCCGCAGCGCGCGCCGTGCATGTCGCTTGCGCCTGTCACTGTCAGGGACCGGATCATTGCCCTGACACCAGGCCGCGCTTGCGCCCTTTGTCCGACCCAGCGCTGTAGGTGTCGGACCAACAAGAAAATAAAGAAAACAAAGTCATGGATCGGGAGAAGTCGGAATGCGTCACGTCAGCACGAAGTTGTTGCATGTCTTTGTCCTGGTCATGGAATACCGGGACCTCAGCGCCGTTGCGGCCTGCACGCAGGGACGCGTGCCGACGGTGGCCTATAGCCTCGCGCGCTTGCGCGAAATCACCGGCGATCCGCTGTTCGTCAAGCGCAACGGGATGCTCGAACCCACACCGCATGCGCTGCGCCTGGAGCAGACGGCGCGGCAGATCCTGGCCAAATGGAACCAGCTGGTGCGCCCCGGCGAGCCTGGCCTGAGCAAGCGCCGTGCCGACGGCAGGCGCGTTTCGATCGGCTTTTCATCGTCGATCGGCGACCCGGTCATCACCGAGATCCTGACCGCACTGTGCGAGCAGTTTCCGCGAGACAGCTTTATCACGCGCCCGGTGATCGCCGACGCCACCCTTGCCGGCCATCTCGGCAGCGGCGAACTGGACTGCGCCTTCATCGTCGACAGCGGCCACGACCCCGAACGCGTGCGCCAGCACAACATCATGGCCACGCCGCGCCGGCTGGTCAGCGCCACGCGCGGCGGCAGCCATGACGAAGGCGAAAGCGACTGGATCCTGCTGCAGGAAGACTGCGAGGCCGGCAGCCCGCTGCGAGCCTTCCTGAGCCGCCAGGCCAGCACTCCGGGGCATCGCGAGACCGTGGTCCCGTCATGGCATACCCAGATCACGCTGCTGCATTCGGCCGGGGGCATCTGCCCGGTGCTGGACTTCAACGTGCCGCTGGTCACGCGCGAGCGCAAGACGCGCCTGCTGGCACCGCCGAGCAGCTTCCCGGAATGGGCGGCACTGCATTTCTGGGCACCGGAGCGCAGCGGCGACAAGGGCGTGCTGCGCGACATCATGGATGTCGGCAGCGCCGTGCTGCGCGACCCGCTCAAGGCCATCGACAGCCGCCGCAACGGGCGCGCCGCAGCCCACGCGCAATCCGCGCTGGCCTGACGCAACGCCCGCAGCACCGGCGCCCGCAAGGCGCTGGCAGCCCGATGGCGCCAGCGCCTTTTGCTTTGGCTGCGCAGCGGCGGCGGCGTTCTTATTACAGTCTTGAGACATTTTTCCGAGCGCTGACCCTGCGCTACACTCGCGCCACTTTGCCCGGTGCAGGCCGCTGCGCCACGGCGGCGCTTTGCGAATCCTCCTAGTTTCGCCAGACCGCGCGGCCGATATCCTGCAATGGCATTGCTGCGGTCCGGCCGTCTCCCGTTTGGCCCGGTCCCGGGGCAATGCACGCAGTTGTCTGGCGTCGTATTGTTTGGCGTCGTTTTTGCGCCGCACGTCTCGCTGACGTGCGGCGTTTTCTTGATGCCGGCGCTGCCACGAACAAGAATCGAGGAGCAACCAGATGACATTGAGGATCCTGCTTGCCGACGACCACCCCCTGGTCAGCGCGGCCGTCGCGGACCGCCTGCATACCCAGACCGGGTGGGAGGTGTGCGGCTGCGTGACCAGCGCGACGGCCTTGCTGAACAGCGTGGAAAGCCTGCGTCCCGATGTCGTGATCACCGACTACCACATGCCCGCGCACGGCGAGGGCAACAGCGACGGCCTGCGCCTGCTTGCCAGCCTGCGGCGGCGGCATCCGTCGCTGGCCGTGATCGTGCTGACCATGATCACCAATCCGCTGGTGCTGCGCTCCATCCTCGACACCCAGGTGCACGGCCTGCTGCTCAAGGACTCGCCCCTGTCAGAACTGGTAACCGTGGTTTGCCGTATCCAGCGGGGCTTCCACTACATCGGCAAATCCGCGCTTGAAGTGCTGTCGCAGGCCGATCCCGGCAACCCGGCCACACCAGGCCAGGCCGGCGCGGAGCGCCTGTCCCGGCGTGAAATGGAAGTATTGCGGCTGTACCTGACCGGACGGTCCGTGAGCGAGATCGCCGTCCTGCTCTGCCGCAGCGTCAAGACCATCAGCCGGCAGAAGAACTGCGCCATGCAGAAGCTCGGCGTCACCAACGACCGGGAACTGTTTGAATTTGCGGCGCTTAACGGCATGCTGCTGACTGCCTGAGCGCCGGCGGCACGGCCGCGGCCGTATCAGGCGGCGTCGGCTGCCTGTGCCGCGTGGGCCTGCGCGTATGCGATGCCGGCCTCCAGCCGCGCCAGGCCGCGCGACAGCTCGCGCATGGTCGACGGCGACACCTCGGCAAGCACATCCTCCAGAAAGGCTGAGCGCAGCGGCATGGCGTGCGCCACCACCTGCTCGCCGGTCCGTGACAGCGTGACATGGGTCACGCGGTTGTCGCGTTCCGAGGTGCTGCGCTCCACCCAGCCAAGTTCCTGCATGGCCTTGAGCTGGCGCGTCAGCGCGCCGGGGTCCATGCCGACCAGGTCAGCCAGCGCCTTCTGGCCGATCGCGCCCTCCTGGTGATGCAGCGCATGCAGGATGCGCCAGCGGGGCAGCGGCAGCCCCAGGCGCTGTTCGAACGCAGCCGCGTAGGCGCGGTAGGTGCGGCCGAACTGCTGCAGTACGGCCACGCTTTGTCGCTCCAGTTCCATCCATTTTCCTCAGGTTACGTTGCAGGCCGGCGCTTCAGTCGGCGGCCATGGCGGGCGCCGGCGCCCGGGTCAGCTTGATCGACGGCACCCGGCGGGCGCACCACACGCCCAGCGCGGCGGCCACCGCAGCCACCACCAGGCCAAGGTGGATGGCAGTGACCAGCGACACGCGCGCCTGTTCCAGCAACAGTGCGCCATTGTGCCCGGCTTGCTCGAGCTGGCCGAGCAACGCGACTTGCGACGCCTTGTCGATCAGCACCTGCGGATCCGCCATGCGCGCCGTCCATTGTCCGGCATTGGCGGCGGACAGCGCATGTTCCACACCGCCGGTATAGCTGCGCGTGACCAGCGTGCCCACGATCGCGGTGCCCACCATGCCGCCTACCATGCGCAGCGATTGCAGCATGGCTGTGGCAATGCCAAGGTGTTCGCGCCCTGCCGTCTGCTGCGCAAACACCGTCAGGTTCGGCATGATAAAGCCGAGCCCGAACCCGCCGATCAGCATGATCGTCAGCAAGACGCCGTGCGGCATGCTGCGCGTCGCCTGCGACAGGCCCAGGCAGGACACCGCCAGCATGCCAAAGCCGGCATAGAGCATGGTATTCGGGCGACGGATGCGCGTAACGATGCGCCCGTTGAGAATGCTGCCAGCGGTGATGCAGACCACCAGCGGCGTGATCAGGATGCCCGCCTCCTTCGGCGAATAGCCAAAGCCGCCCTGGAACAGCAGCGGCGCATAGAGCAGCAGCGCGAACATGGTGAAGCCCGTGAACACCGCCAGCCGGAACAACGGCGCCAGCCCCGGGTTGCGGAACATCTCCACCGGCAGGATCGGGTTGGCACAACGCTGCTCCCACTGCCACAGCGCCACCAGTGCCACCGCCGCCAGCACCAGCAAGCCGCCCGTATAGGCATCGAAGCCGCGTGCCGGCAGCAGTTCAACGCTCAGCTGCACGCACCCCAGCCCGGCTGCGATCAGCAAGGCACCGAGCCAGTCCACGCGGATCGGCCCGCTGTGCGCCTGCTGGCGCAGGTGCGGCAGGTAGCGCCACGCAAACCACAGCCCCAGCACGCCAATCGGCAGGTTGACATAGAACACCGCGCGCCAGCCGTACCACTCCGTCAGCAGCCCGCCCAGCGACGGCCCCACCGCATTGGCAATGCCGAATGCCGCGCTCATCATCACCTGCCAGCGCAGCCGCACATGCGTATCCGGAAACAGGTCGGCAATGCATGCAAAGGCGGTGCCGACCAGCATGCCGCCGCCAATCCCCTGCAGCGCGCGCGCCAGCACCAGGAACGGCATGCTCGGCGCCATGCCGCACAGCGCCGAGGCCACCGAGAAGACCACGATCGATGCCAGCACGAACGGCTTGCGCCCGTAATAGTCCCCCAGCCGCCCGAACACCGGCACGGTAATCACCGATGTCAGCAGGTAGGCCGTGGCTACCCAGGCGTAGTACTCGAAGCCTTGCAGCTCGGCCACCACGGTCGGCAGCGCCGTGCCGACCACGGTCTGGTCCAGCGCCACCAGCATCACCACAAAGGCCACGCCCAGCATGGCCAGCAGGGACTCGCGAAACGGCAGCACCTGGCCGTTGGCCTCAGACTTATCTGGCTGTGGGGTCATTTTATTGCTCGATCAATCGTTGTATTATCAAGCATTATAGGGGCAGATCGGTCAGCCGCGTCATGGCCTTGTGATCGCGAGAAATAAAGTCGGTCGTATGGAAATTTCGGCCCCATCGCCAACCCGGCGCTGGGCGGCTGGCTAACCGACGGCTACGCGTGGTCGTGGATCTTCTACATCAACGTGCCGGTCGGCCCGGTCGCCGCCGCCGTTACCTGGGCGATCTACCGCGACCGCGAAACGCCGACTCGCAAGCTGTCGATCGCGGCTGCGCACTGAGCGATAAGACGACGCACGGCCCGCAGACATGACAGGATGCCTGACTAAGTGGTCGGAGGTGGGAAAGCGATAACCTTGAGTGGTCAGAGGACAATACCGTGCCCGGCCGTTGGCGCGGGGATATCGCACTTCTCGCCAAGCATGTCCATGAGTTCGTGTTCGATCTTCCGGCAGATCTGTGCCATGGGCACATCATTGGCGTTTCCTTCGAACGGGTTCTCCGTGCTTTCGCCCACTTGCTCCAGCGCGAGGTACATCCAGGAGATCATCGTGCTAAATGGAATGACCAGCCAGATCATGTTGCCATGCATGACGCCTGAAACGCTGGCATTGAGCTTTTCGAACTCTGTAAGAATGCCAAAAGGCAGTAGCAGACAAAACGTACGGACAAAGAGCTTGTTGACGACCGCATATTGCCTGGGATACGGATAGTCCTTGATACGCTCCGCCCGTCCTTGCTGCGCGAAGAAGCCTCTGATCGATCCTACCAACTCCAGATAGAAGGTATTGCCGATCTCGCCAGCGTCAAGGAACCGCCTGATCGTCGCTGACTGCGTTCCCAGCAACCGGCTTGTCTTGCTCTCGACGTGCGCAAGCGAGTCGAGTTCGGCCTGTGGCAGATAACGCGCAAGCGCCTCGTCCAATGGAGTCTCCCACTCTGGAACCCGGTAGTACTTCCGGTACTCCACGTTGGATGCCTTGCCCGCGCTTTCCCAGATCCTTGGGGTTCTCAGTTGATAGCGGAGCGCCGTCAGCCATGCGCAATGCCGGAGAACCAGATCCCGCCCGGCCGCCTGCCCTGCCAGAAAGTCCCGGCTCATCACACCCAGACACCGGCTGCCGTTCAAGATCTCAGTCCAGATCTGCTGTGCCTCCAGGGCCCTGCTGTAGGTCTGCACGTTCCGGAAGCCCACGATGAATGACGTGGCGGTGCCCAGCAGCACCACAACCGAGACCGGGATTGACAGCCATTTCAGCCCGAAGAACTGATAAAGGACTACGGGCAGCGAACCGCATGCTAGCGAGGCATAAAGTTGCCGTCTCGACCAGAACGTGAACTCGGATATTGTGTACGATTTTCCCAGGTGCATGGTGCGCATCTCGCGGCGGGGCGGCAGGTCGCGGGTCCGAGGTCCGAACTGCCGGCAGGCAGCACGGCCAACCGCCCTCACCACCGACCAGATCGCTGCCCGGGACCTGATTTTGTGATGGTGATATTGCCAAGAAACGGACGTAGTATCAATTTCCGTCCCACAACCCTTCACGCCACCCTGGAAAACAGCGGCACGGCAAGAGCATGCGGTAGCGCCGCTCTTGCCGGCCGGACAGTGCGCACCGGCATTGCCGGTGCCAAATTGGACGACGACTACTTCACCGGCGTCAGGATCGGCGCGCCCTTGTTCTTGATCAGGAACACGACAAACTTTGCTGGCTGCGTCTTGCTGGCATTGCGTCCGACGGTGTGGATATCGTTGGGACCTTCGTGGAAGGTATCGCCCGCTTTGAGCGTTACCTCTTTTCCGCCCTTGAGGCCCATGACGATGCTGCCCTCGAGCACGTAGACGAAGGCGTGGGCGTCATGGCGATGCACGGGATCGGCACTGCCCGGCGGATACTCCACGATGATCATCTCGGCTTCCTTCCCCGGATATTCGGGCAACGCTTCCTTGACCAGGGGCGTGACACTCGCCTCCGGCGCGGCGGCGGCCGGCTTTGCAACCGTCAGGCACGACAACACAAGTGCTGCCGCAACGGAAGTGACCGTCTTCATGGCATCACTCCAGGTTGGCCTTGTCGAGCCCGAACGCCTTGTCCGACGACCCAGGCACCATGCGGAATGCCACGTTCAGGCGGTTCCAGGTATTGATCGCCCCCACGAGGAAGGTGAGGTCAGACAGTTCCTTCTCGCTGTACTGGGTGCGCACGCGCTCATAGATATCGTCGGGCACGCCTTCGGCGGGAAGCCTGGTCAGCACCTCGGTCCAGGCCAGCGCGGCGCGTTCGCGCGGCGAGAACAGCGTCGACTCGCGCCAGATCGCCACATGATGCAGGCGCAATTCGCGCTCGCCGTGGATCTTCGCCATCTTGATATGCATGTCGACGCAGAACGCGCAGCCATTGAGCTGCGATGCGCGAATCTCGACAAGCTCGCGAATGGGCTGTTCGATCGTGGTCTTCTGGAACAGCGCGCCGAACTCCATGAGCTTCTTGGAAAGTTCCGGGGATTGCTGGAAGTAATTCGTACGTTGGGTCATGTTTGCTCCTGGTGATCTGCTCAATGTGGGACTGACGAACCGGTGCTGCTTACGTGGGCATGCGCCCTGCGGACTATCGTTGCTGCGATTGACGCAGCCATTCCTCTAAGCCGATGCGCCCGAGGCGCGCCTCGCCCAACGGCACCAGCGAATGTTCCTCGACCCGGCCGCCGAAGTAGCGGGCCTCGGGGTCGCGCACGACTTCACGCGGGTCGCCCACCGCCTTGAGATAGCGGGCGACGATCTCGTTGAACGGGGCTCGTTCCGGGCCGGCGATCTCGACGATGCCGTTTCGCGGTGGTGCGAGCGCTACATCGGCAGCGAGTCCGGCGACGTCGTCCGCAGCAATCGGCTGGAACAGCCCAGGCGAAAGGCGGACGACATTTCCTTGCGCACTGGAATCGGCGATGCCGCCGATGAATTCCATGAACTGGGTCGAGCGGATGATGGTGTAGGGGATGCCCGAGGCCTCTATCAGTTTTTCTTGCGCGACCTTGGCGCGGAAATAGCCGTTTTCGGGCGTCCGGTCGGTGCCGACGATGGACAGCGCGACATGGTGCTGAACGCCCGCTGCGGTCTCCGCCGCGTGAAGGTTGCGGCCGGAAGTCTCGAAGAATGCCAGCACCGCCTTGTCTTCAAACGATGGGGAATTGGCAAGGTCGATCACCACCTGGGCGCCGGTCAGGGCCTCCTGGAGCCCCTCGCCAGTGATGCTGTTGACACCGCTCCTGGGCGAGGCGGCCATGACCTCGTGGCCGCCCTGGCGCAGAATGGCGACGGTCTTCGAGCCGATCAGGCCAGTCCCGCCAATGATGACAATCTTCATGATGCTTCTCCGTGCTGAGGAAGGTGGAACGATTCCATGTTAGGGAGCGCGGCATCCCCGCGCCAGATCGACTCGGAGCGCCGGCTCGTGGAATAGTCACAGCGCGGGCAGCAATCGAGCAGCAGCAGGTTGAGGAGCTTCATTGCAGCTCCATGCAGAAGTGGAGGCCCTTGGCGAGCAGGCCGGAACGGAAATAGAAGCGCTGGGCCAGCGCGTTCGCGAGTGCGGTATCCAGGACAAGTCGCTGGCAGCCTTCTGTGCGTCCAAGCTCGCAAAGCGCTTGCAGCAGACGCTCGCCGTGACCCTGCCCCCGGCCCTCGGCATCGGTAATCAGGTCGTCGACGTACAGAAAGCGCCCGTGGATCAGGTTTTCAAGACGCCGATATCCGGCCAGCGCAACAGGTTTGCCGTCGTCCCAGAGCGCGAGCAGCCGGTACCCTTGTCCACTTTGCACCATGACGGTGTCGAGAAAGTCTTCCGGCATTTGCAGCTTGGGGCGCAGTTGCCGCATGACAGGGAAGCAGGCGCGGATCTGGGCCTCCGTTTCCGCATGTCCGAGCGTCAGGTTCTTGGTCATGGTGCCGATGCGTGCTGGTTTGTGCAGCCTTCAATGTAGTTGAGCGATGACACAGTCAACAGGCACATGTTTATCGATTTCAACTAGGCCATCGACCATCGACATATGACGGTATGACCTAAGAGTGGTTTGTCATGCGATCGACCAGGCAGCGAATGATGGGCGTGGCCGACACGACAACCGGCAGCATGGTCAGCCAGGAAACGCTCCAGGACCTTAGCCAGTGCTGAAAGAACAGGCCTTCTTCTGCAAATGGAAGGCTTGCGATGGCAGCAGCGATGGAGCAGGTCAATCCGGCCTGGATAACACCATAGGCGAAATAGCTGTAGCGCGAAGGAATCTTAGGCATGTGAGTCGCCTCTATGCATTCTTTGAACTAGACAGTCATGCACCCTGCCATTGCCGCGCCAGGGGCTGGCGCCCTGGCGCACGACAGGCGCTACGCGGCTGCTCCAACCTTTCCTGCCAACCGCTGCACGGTTTCGTTGGTATCCCACAGCGCGTTTGCGATGAAGCGGAAGTTGACCAGTGCCGCGTGATATCCGTCCCCTTCGGGTAGCTTCGGCCCTGCAACGGCGTCGCGCACGACAGCAACTTCGAAACCTTGCTCCAGCAGATCCCGCAGATGGGATTCGACGCACAGATTGGCGGCCATGCCAGCAAGGATGACCTGGTCGACGCGCTGCTTGCGCAATTGCAGGACAAGGTCGTTGGCCTGCGGGCCGTACAGCTTGTGCGTGGAGCAGATGATGGTCTTGCCATCCTCGATATACGGCTTGAGTTCCGGCATGAAGTCCGCGCCCGAGTCACGGAATCCGTCCAGGTTCAGCGCGCCCGGACGGTCGAACATGCCGATGGCATGCTGGAACATTTCGGCGGGGCCCTGCACTTTCCATGTGTGGTCATGGGGAAAGTAATAGTGGGGAGAGATGGCGACCGTGATGCCCGCCTGTTTTGCGGCCTCGAACAGACGGACTAGGTTGGCCACGAGGTTCTGCTCCGTCACGCTTTCTCCGACCACGCCCCAGCTGCGGCCTTCGGGGCTCATGAAGTCGATCTGCGGGTCAATCACGACGAGCGCGGTGCGTGGCAGGTCCAGCGTAATGCCGGACTTCGGCAGAGCCGGATCAACGGGATCTGCATAGAGGGTGTGGTGGTTGCACATGGGAAGTACCTCTTATGGTGAGCCGGTCTGCCGGCGCCTTCGTGGGGTCCGGCAGATGCGGCGTCGTTTCAACTACGGATGAATGCCAACAGGTCGGCGTTGAATCTATCTTTGTGGGTGTCGGTGAGCCCATGCGGCGCACCGGGGTAGACGATCAGCTTCGCGTTCCTGACGAGCTTTGCCGATGCGCGTCCAGCGGCGTCGATCGGCACGATCTGATCGTCGTCGCCGTGGATGATCAGGGTCGGCACATCGATCTTCCTGAGATCCTCGGTGAAATCGGTCTCGGAGAATGCCTTGATCGAGTCGTACGTACTCTTGTGTCCACCCTGCATGCCCTGCGCCCACCATGCGTCGATCAACCCCTGCGACGGCTTTGCACCGGGTCGGTTGAAGCCATAGAACGGCCCCGCCGGCACGTCCTTGTAGAACTGGGACCGATTGGCAAGTTGTGCGGCACGCAGGCCGTCGAATACTTCGATTGGCAGTCCGCGCGGATTGGCGGCGGTCTTCACCATCAAAGGCGGCACGGCTGAAACCAGCACCACCTTTGAAACGCGTCGCGTACCGTGCCGGCCGATGTATCGGGCCACCTCGCCACCACCCGTGGAGAAGCCCACCAGGATAGCGTCCCGCAGGTCGAGCGTCTCGAACACCGTGGCCAGATCGTCGGCATAGGTGTTCATCTCATTGCCATTCCATGGCTGACTTGAACGGCCGTGGCCACGACGGTCATGTGCAACGGCACGGTGCCCTTCCGAAGCAACAAGGATCATCTGGGATTCCCAACTGTCCGAGCTCAGTGGCCAGCCATGACTGAATACAACGGGGCGACCGGCGCCCCAGTCCTTGAAATAGAGCTGGGTGCCGTCCTTTGCCGTGATGTAGCTGCCTGAAGCCTTGCCGCTTGCCTTTGCGGTGTTCGCCTTTTCTGCCGACGGTGCTGCCGCCGCAGGTCCGGGCAAGCCGGAAGCCACCAGCGCGCCGGCTGCGGCCGCGCTGCCCAACAGCAGGTTACGTCGCGATAGGCCTTGGTCGAGGCTGCGATCTGAAGACATGGTGAGACTCCTTTATTGGCGCGTGCGCGCGTTGCCTTGAATAGGTCTGAGCGTCAGGTGCCTGGTCATGGTGCCGATGCGTGCTGGTTTGAGCAGGCTTCAATGTAGTTGGGCGATGACACAGTCAATAGACACATGTTTATCGTTTTCAACTAGGCCATGCCCTGAATATATATGACCAGTCGTCTATTTAAAATCGCAAAAAAATCTCAGTACAACAAGCGCTTGAGGGTGACTTGCAGAAATCGTCGGCAGGCGTCGCCATTGCGCTCGACCTTGCTGCGCAGGACCGCCCCTTCCCAGGCTTCGATAATGATGGACGCGAGCTGCGCGGAATCAACGTCCGCTGGCAGTTCCTGGCGCAGCCTGGCCTCATCAAGGCAGGCTGTGATGATACCTTCCCAGCGCGCCAGAATGCGCTCCAGAGCCGTTCGGACTTCACCGCTGGTATTGGACAATTCGAGAGAAAGGTTGCCCACCAGGCACCCGAGCCTGAAATCTTGTGCCGCGTGGTCCGCCACCAGCAACTCGAACAACTTTTCGATCCTGGCCAACGGCGTGATGCGCGCGTCATACATCACTTTGCCATGGCGTTGCTCAATGGCATCCCAATAGGCTTCGAGCACTTCGGCGGCAAAGGCTTCCTTGCTGTCGAAATAGCTGTAGAAGGAACCCTTGGGAACATCGGCGGCAGCGACGATGTCCTGCACGCCGGACCCGTTGAAACCGGCGCTGTGAATCACACGACCACCGTCGATAAGCAGCCGGCTACGGATTTCGGGGTTGGGGGGTCTTGGCACGTCGCAATAGTTAGTGAGCAGATGGGAAGGACAATAGACGACTGGTTGACTATTTGTCAAGCGCCCGATGGCGATCGTCTATGCTTTCAGCGCGCGCATCAGCTCGGCAACCAGGCGATCGGCTTCAGTCTGAGTGCGCAGATTGGTAAACCCCATCATCAAGCCACGCCGCCCTGGCGCACCGTACCGCCAGGCGGTCAGCGAATGGACGGCGAATCCTGCCTTGCGCGCACGACGGGCCATCGCCAGATCGTCAAGATCGTCCCTGACGTCGATCAGAAGGTGCATGCCGCCATCCTGCAGGCAAACAGTGAAGCCGTCCGTCTTGTATGGCGCCAGCGCCTCGGCCAGCATTGCGCGTCGTCGCGCGTAAAGCGTGCGCATGCGTTTGATATGCCGGGCGAAGTGCCCCTGCGCAATAAACTCCGCCACCACGGCTTGCAAGAGTTCGGGGCAGCCGCCATGCACCGTGCGCCTGCAGGCCAGATCCATGGTCGGCACCAGACTTTGTGGCACGACCACGTAAGCGAGCCGTAGCCCCGGGTACAGCACCTTGCTAAGCGTGCCGCAATAGATCACCCGGTCGCATGTGTCCAGGCTCTTCAAGGCCGGCAACGGGTGGCCGCGGTAACGAAACTCGCCGTCGTAGTCGTCCTCGATGATCCATGCGCCCCGCTCACCGGCCCAGTCGAGCAGGTCGACGCGACGTTGCAGTGTCAGTGCCACGCCAGTCGGGCTCTGGTGCGATGGCGTCACTACGGCCAGGCGCGCCTCTGGAAAATGCTGACGCCCAAATTCGACGTCGAGGCCATGATCATCCACTGGCACATTCCGGACCTGCAGGTTCAGGCGCCTGAGTGACTGGGCAGTCGGAGGGTAGCTGGGATCCTCAACCCAGGCGCTTTCGCCCGCCAGCCTGAGCGCATCCGCAATCAGCGCAAGGCTGGCCGTATAAGCCGGCACGACGAACACCTGGTGCGGCTGGGCGTCGATGCCCCGTGAGCGCTGCAGGTAAGCGGCCAGCGCTTCTCGCAGCGGGCCAAATCCGGCTGACGCCGGCCTGGTCAGCGAGCCGGCGCTGCGTATTTGCCGCGCCATCAACCTCGTCCATAGTTTTCGCGGGAACTCATCCAGCGCGGGAAGCCCCAGTTGCAACGGCGCGGGGATTCCACCATCCGTTTCGAGTGAAACCTCGGCAAGTTCCTGGTCCGGTGGCGTGCGGCTGGATCCAGCCGCGGCGGCCACGCGGTGGGGGAGCGATGGCGCAATTTGCTCGGAAACGAACGTTCCCGCAGGGCCTCTGGCGATGAGGTAACCTTCACCCAGGAGCCGCTCATAGGCGACCTGAACGGTCCCGCGCGCCACGCCGAGCTCGCCCGCAAACGCACGCAAGGATGGCACCCGCTGCCCGGGTTTCAGTTGCCCTTGCTGGATCGAGGCACGAATCCGAGCGTAGATCTGCTCATGCAGCGGCGCTGCGTTGGATGGGTCCTGAGCCGGTGACTTCGTCATAGCCTGGCAGACGTATCCGGGCAGTGCCGCAACGCCGATGCATGGGAACGCGAATCATTGCCGGCGATGGCAACGGATCGGATGTGGGTGTGATCTTGACCTCCGATCATACCCCAGGGCGCGCATCCGCCGGGACCCGGCCCGTGACGGCCTGAGAAAGCAAATGGGCGGAGATTCAGAGTCTCCGCCCATGCCCCTGAAGGCATGGGCGATGATGCGCTGCGCGTGATGTGCATCGATGAGGCCGCCTTCCGCGAAATCCTGAGCCGTCTCGTGAAGTGTCTTCAGCAGTTTGCTAGCCATGGTTCGCCACCTCGATCAGTTTGCCCTGCGCAAAAAAACGCCTGCTGGGCAAGCAGGCGGCAGGGAAGTTTCTCGCGACGGGACGCACCCGGGAGAATGCGGAGCGATCGGGAAGACGCTCCACGGATGCAGTATCGCGCCCGGCGCGTGACCGCTCCATCAGGCATGCCTTAAATCGGCCGTGTAGTTGGCACCCTGCGTGCCGCCTTGCGACTCCAGCCCGTCTGCCAGCTGTTCCAGTTCAGCATGGAAAACCTGCCAGTCCGGACCAATGGCAACCAGCCCCGAGCGCCGGACCGCCTGCTCCAGCCAGCGGCACGCCTGGCTCTGCAGCGCATGGCCCATTACCGACAGCGCCCCGGCCAAGCCGTGCAACCGTTGGGCAAACGCTTCGGCGTCGCCCGCCAGCAGCGCCTCGGCCAGTGCGCGCTGGTCGCGCCGCAGCGCGTCGGCATGCAGCAGTGTGTCGCCGCCTGCATGCTGGCCCGGCGTTGCCCGCGCGGCCATATGGGCGCCGGACAGGTCTTCCAGCAGTAAGCGCAGCGTGCCCAGCCCCACCGGCTTGGTCAGGCATCGGTCGATGCCGGCCTGCTGGCATCGCTCGGCCACATCGGGCCCCACGCTGGCGGTGACGGCAACGATCGGCGTGGCCAGGCCGGCATCGCGCAGGCGCCGCGCCAGCGTGAAGCCGTCCATGCCAGGCATCTGCAGATCGGTCAGGACCAGGTCGTAGTGCCGGCCCGATGCCATCAACAGGGCCTCGGGCCCGTCACTGGCCAGATCGACCTTATGCCCCAGATTTTCAAGCTGCTCCCGCATCACCACCTGGTTGATCGGATGGTCTTCCACCAGCAGCAGCGCCAGCTGCGCGGCAGGCGCATGCTCGCGCGCCGACAGCGGCGCCTGCGTTTCCGTCACCTCCACGCCTGCCGCTGCCGCGATCGCCGCGAGCAAGCCGCGCCATGCATAGGGCGATGCCACCACCGGCGTCTGCGTCAGGTCCGGCACTGCCGGCGCCATGGCCGACACCACCACATCGGCGTCATTGCAGCGCGGCATGGCCTGCTCGTCGCACACCAGGACATCGACCGGCGTGGCCGGCGGCGCGGCGGGGTCATACTTGACCGCCCGTGCGCCATAGAACTGCAGCAACTGCTCCACGCCCTGGTAGAGCTCGCGCAAGGTGACATTGAGGCCGACCGTCAGTCCACGCAGCGCGGTCCGCGGCCAGGCGTCGGCCGACGCCGCGGCACCGGCGCTGGCCAGCGGCAGGCTGACGGTAAAGCAGCTGCCCAGGCCGGGCTCGCTGACCACCCGTATCTCGCCAGACATCAGTTCGACCAGCCGGCGGCAGATCGACAAACCAAGGCCAGTGCCGCCGTAGTGGCGCGTGTCCGGCTGCTCGGCCTGGACGAAAGGCTCGAACAGCCGGATCTGGTCTCGCCCGGCGATGCCGATGCCTGTGTCGATGACGCGGATTTCCACGCTGCCGCCCGCCTTGCGCATGGCCGTGACGATCACCTTGCCTTGCTCGGTGAATTTCACCGCATTGCTGACCAGGTTGGTCAGGATCTGTTCGAGCTTGACCACGTCAGCCATCACCGGCTCTACCAGCGAAGGATCATTGATGCAGAGCAGGCGCAGCTGCTTGCGCGCCGCTTCCGCGGCAAAGCGCCGGGTCACCTCCTCGACGACTTCCTCGACGCGGCACGGTCGCAGCTGCAATGACATCTGCCCGGCCTCGATCTTGCTGAAGTCCAGCACGTCATTGATGATGTAGATCAGCGACTGCGACGCGTGCTGCATCACCGCCAGCTGATCACGCTGGCGCAAATCGAGCCGGGTCATGCCGAGCAGCTCGATGCTGCCCAGCATGCCATTGAGCGGCGTGCGGATTTCGTGGCTCATGGTGGCCAGGAACGACGATTTGGCATGGTTGGCGGTATCCGCCGCGCGGATCGCCTCGCGCAAGCGCGCTTCGCTGCGCCGCGCCTCGGTGACGTCGTTGAGTGCGTACAGCACGGCGGCACGACCTTCGTAGGTAATTTCTACCAGCCGCACCTCCAGGGACCGCATCTCGCCGTTGCGTCCGGCCATGTCCACCTCGAAACGGGGCAGTACCTGCGGCGGGCCTTCAGCATTGGCATGGCCGCCGCTCAGGCGCGCGTCGCAGGCATCTTGCAGCTGCGTCAGCCCGGCGGCAGTGGCCTGCTCGATGATGGCCTTGGCGGCGGTATTGGCCAGCAGCACTTGCCGCGTGCTGCGCTCGACGATCATCAGGCCCACCCCGGCCACTTCAATCACGAAGCGCCCGAGCGCATCGCTTTCCTGCAGGCGCAAGGACTGGCGCTGCGCCGGGCGCATGATGCGGCGGTCGATCAGCCAGATCCACGCCAGGATCAGCATCGACAGCGAGCCGCTCAGGCCCAGCATCCACAAGGCGTTCCTCCGGAACTGGTGCCATACATGGCCCAGTTCGACCACGCCGACCGTGCGCCAGCCCCACGCGTCAAGCTGGTATTCCAGCACGACGACATGATCCAGCAGCCCTTGCCATACCAGCGCCGATCGCACCCTGCCCGGGTGCGCACCCTGCGCTGCCAGCGATGCCGCGACCGGCTGGCCGAGGGCGCCGGCCGGCATGCCGTCCGCGCTCAGCACCATGCCGCCATCGGTCACCAGCATGAAATCGCCATCGATGGTCTGCCCGTCCGGCAGCATCGGCGACAGCGGGAACTCCATGGCCAGGATCGCGGCCGGCTCGCCGCCGGCTTGCACCAGGGTGGCGAAGGTCACGGTGCGCATGCCGCTGACCCAGTCCTGCGCCGGCGGCAGCACCACCGCCTGGCCCGGGTGGGCGCGCAGGCGTGCGACCAGCGCGTCATTGCGCAGGCGCGCGAGCGTCTCGCGCAGGAAGGTCCGGGGCACGCCATCGCGCTGCATGAGCGCGCGTGCCGGGTCCAGCCGGCGCGGGATGACATAGAGCTGGTCGGCCTGCAGGTCTACCAGGTAGGCGTTCTGCACCTCGCGGTATTGCTGGTTGTTGACGCGGAAAGT
This sequence comes from Cupriavidus sp. FW306-1B-F12B, assembly GCF_058781795.1. NCBI lineage: Bacteria > Pseudomonadati > Pseudomonadota > Betaproteobacteria > Burkholderiales > Burkholderiaceae > Cupriavidus > Cupriavidus sp. FW306-1B-F12B. The sequence continues at coordinate 358,524 of NZ_JBYSXC010000004.1, read as the reverse complement.
GAACGTCATCATGTCGGCCAGGCTTTTCAGCCTGGCGGCCGGCGCCCTGGCGGGGGCAGGCGGGACCAGCAGCGGGCTGTACTGGCGGTCGCCCCGGCGCCGCAGGCGGTCGGTCCATTGCTCATCGCTGACGGCAGCCAGTTCATCGGCCAGGCCGATATCGGAAAGCCGCGTCAGCGATCCCTGCGCGCGCACCGTCAGCGCCTCGGCCCAATGCAGCTTTGCCTGCAATTGCTCGGACTGCGACTGCAGCACCATCTCCTGACGCTCGACCGCCTCGTGCAGGCGATAGCGCAGCAGCACCCCCCAGGACAGTACGGTCAGTCCCAGCACGCAGGCCGAGAACAGGTAGACCAGATAACGGATCTGGCGAATGCTCAACGGCAACGCGGAGCTGCTGTCGATCGACATCAGCCGTTTCATTGAATACCTCGTCTTAACATCGAGACTGTCCGCAGCGTCCGGCCAGTGCATGGGTCGTAGTGCACGCTGCGGCAAGCGGCGTGCCGGGCCTCACAACATGCCGCGCCGGATGGCAAAGGCGGCAAGCTCCACGTCGTTCTCGGCGCCGATCTTGCGCATGACGCTCTGCTTTTGCGTACTGATCGTCTTGACGGTCCGGCCGGTGCGCAAGGCGATCCCGGTAACGGACATGCCCGACAGGTAGAGGCGCAGCACTTCGCTTTCACGCCTGGTCAGCAACTCCGCCCAATCGCCGTCCGGCGGACCGCTGCAGGACCTGCCCCAGATCAGCGTGCAAGCGATTTCCGATACGGAAGCCAGCCCCAGGTATGCCATCCAGACCGCCTTCATGATCTCGTCGACGCCGTCCCTGGCGGTCACGACATTGCGGCAGCCGTCCTTGAGCAACTGCAGTACGGTGGCGCGGTCGGCGACGTTGGCGATCGCGACCACGCGCTGCCCGCCCAGTTCGGCGAGCCGCGTGCCAATTCGCGCATAGCCGGAAGGCTCGCGGTCTTCGGTGTCCCACAGCGGGTAACGCAGTGTCACGACATCACACGAGCCTTGCCGCAGCGCTTGCACCAGGCTCGGTTCGTCGCCCACCACGCCGGCCAGTTCGATGCAGGCGCTGGCCGCGAGCCGCCGGCCCAGCAAGCGACGCATGACAGGTTGCGAGTCCGCGATGATCACCCGGATTTTTTCCATGGCGCCTTAGGCTCCAGCGTTGTCATTCCTGCGTTCAGGATGAACCATGCGCCTGGCTTTCGAAATCAGCCAAGCCTGAAAAAAGCGGGGATATTTCCGAGGGGAGGAATAGCGCACTCGCCGTCGCACGGCAGGAGCCGGCCGGCATCGGCACAGTCAGGAGTGCTGTTCAGCGGAGGGAGGGGAAATGCGACGCGGCCCGGGGACCGGCCCGCAAGGGAGGGGACGATGCCAGGATCAGGGGCCGCCCAGCAGGCCGTTTGTCCTGGCGTACTCGTAGAGTTCGTAGTCGTTGGTCAGGCCCAGCTTCTTCATGGCGATGCTCTTCTGCGCGCTGATGGTCTTGCTGCTGCGGTTGGCCTGGCGCGCAATCTCGATGACCGGGACACCAGCTGCACACTGCCGTATCACTTCCAGTTCGCGGCGCGTCAGGACCGGCCGCTGCGACGGCTCATCCAGGCCACCCGAGGCCAGGATCGCACGCACCGATGCCGGCTGGTAGCTCAGCCCGCTGAACGCGGCACGTACCGCCGGCACCAGCTCCTGGACCGGATCGGTCTTGTTCAGGATCACGGAAATGCCGACCTTCTGGATATTGCGAATCAGCGCCGGATTATCCAGCATGGTCATCACCACGATCCGGGTGGTGGGATAACGGCGGCGCAGCATCTGCAGCATCGGCAGGCCGTCGCCAAACTGGCCGCCCGGCATGGAGTAATCGGTCACGATAACGTCGCAATCCGTGCTTTCAAGCAACTCCACCAATTGGGTGGAATTTGCGGCACTTCCGACGATTTGCGTGCCCACTTCGTTCGCCAGCACCCGGCTCATCCCGTCAAGCACGACGGGGTGGTCGTCTGCGATGATTACCTTGATCATTTAGGATCCCCCTTGTTTTAATCGGCTCTGCGGCCGCCTACCGGTGCGCCGCCGAACCGTGCCGGCATTCAATGCCGGTCATTTTCGCTGATCTGAATATTAGGAGTCTTCCGAAAAACCCAAATTAAGGCATTCCTTAAATAGTATCCGGCCAATCGCGTCGGGCCGCATGCTGGCTGCCCTCATGGTTTTCAGGATCGTCGAAGTATGCGGCAAGATACAACGCCAGGTTGTCGACATGGGCTTGCACGGCTGCCAGCGCCTGGGCGGCATCCAGCTCCAGTTCCCGGCACAGTTCGACGATCTCCTCGCCATCTTCGGCATGCGCCATGGCCCCCCTCATACGATGGGCATGATGGCGGATTGCCTTCAGTTCCCCGCTGGCTGCCGCGGCGGATAGTTGCTTGAAATCCTCGCGCATGGTGCGCTCCAGCAACGCCATGCTGGCAACGTTATCCTCCACGCGGGCGGAGCCAGCCGTGCCCGCGGCCCCTTGTGCCAGGCCAGGCACATGCGCCGGCAGCACGTCGCGCAGACACTCGGCCAGGTCGCCCAGCAGGATCGGCTTGGACAGGTAGCGATTCATGCCGGCCTCCAGGCAGCGCTCGGCCTCACCCTGCGCGATGCTCGCGGTAAGCCCGACGATGGGCAGCGTTGCCCCCTGCGCGCGCAGCCTGCGGCTCAGTTCGTAGCCGTCCATGCCGGGCATGTGGACATCCGTCAGCATCACGTCAAACTTGTGCTGGCGCAACACGGCAAGCCCTTCTTCGCCACTGGCCGCAAGCGTCGGCCGGCAGCCAAGGCGCTCAAGCTGCTGCTGCATCAGCAGCCGGTTGTAGGGATGGTCGTCGACCACCAGTATCTCCAGCCCAAGCTGCGGCGTGGGGTCGACAGGCGCAGCCAGCGGCGGCGCACTGACCGGCGTCATGCCGGCCGCCTTGCAAAACGCCCGCAGGATGCCCGCCTGATGATAGGCATTGACCAGCCAGCTGCCGGCGATCAGCTGTGGTTCCGCCGGGCCATCGGCGCGCAAAAAGACCAAGCCGGCATAGCCTTCGGGAATGGCCTCGATGTGGCGGGTGGCAACAAGCAACACCATCCCCGGTTCCGGCGCCGGCCCACGGCAAGCGACCGCCCTGCAGCCCATGGCGCGCAGATTGTCGATGGCATGGTTGCGAATCTCGTCATTTTCCGACAGCACGGCCACCGGCGGCAACACCGGCTCCACCTGTTCGCGCGGCCCGGCTTCCGGCAACCTCAGCAATACTCGGAAGACGCTGCCCTTGCCCGGTTCGCTCTGCACGGAAATACTGCCGCCCATCAGGGCGGCCAGGCGTCTGCAGATCGACAAGCCCAGGCCCGACCCGCCAAAGCGCCTTGCGGTCGAAGCATCTGCCTGCACGAAAGGCTCAAACAGCCGCGCCTGGACCTCTGGCGCAATGCCTGGCCCGGTATCCGCCACCTCAAGCCGGATGCCGATCCTGCCGTCCGCATCGGGCGCTTCGCTCTGGGGCGCGCGCTGCAGGCGCACGATGACATGGCCCTCTGCCGTGAATTTCAGCGCGTTGGCGAGCAGGTTGCCGATAATCTGGCGCACCCGCACCGGATCCCCGATCAGGCAAGGCAAGCCGGGCTGTGGATAGAACGGCAGCGCAATGCCTTTTTGCAGCGCGATCGGCGCCTGCGCGCGAACCGTCGATTCCAGCAGGTCGACCGGATCGAACGGCACGGCGTCCAGTTCGATCTGGCCGGCTTCCGCGCGGGAGTAGTCAAGCAGGTCATCCAGTATCTGCAGCAAGACTTGCGACGAGGACTGGATGGTCGACAGCATCTCGCGCTGGCTGTGTGCCAGCTTTGTCAGGGACAGCAGCTCCAGCGTGCCCAGCATCCCGTACAGCGGCGTCCGGATTTCGTGACTCATGGCGGCCAGGAACTGCGATTTGGCGGCGCTTGCCTCATCCGCCAGCTGGCGTGCGCGCGAGAGCGCGCGGTGCGCTTCGCGTTCGTCGGTGACATCATGGATCGCACACAGCAGTACGTCTTCACCCTCGAAGCGGGTGTGGCGGCCGACAACCAGCAAGTCGCGTGCCCCCCCGTGGTCGGATGGCACCTGCAGCTCCAGCCGCGCGGGCTGGTCACCCCGCCGCGCCAGCATCTCGTCCAGCCATGGCCGGCCCGCCGTGCGCGTGTCGAGCGGCAGCCATTGCGCGGCCAGCGCGTTCTCGACCCGTACATGCGCATCGGCTGTGCGCACCACCCGCAGGCCGACCGGCGCGGCCTGCATCACGGTACGGTTGAAGCGTTCGCTATCCTCGATCCGTTCAGCGTTTTGCTGCATCGGCACCAACACCCGGCGCCGCAGCGTGCCGGCACCGGTCAGCACCGCGAGCACACCAAAGCCGTAGAGCAGAAGCGCAGCCGCCAGCGCCGGGCCATGATCCGCCAGCGCCTGAGACAGCGGATAAGCGTAGGCCGCGCGCCAGCCACGGTCGCGTGCCATGAGGCCAATCATCAGGCTGCCCTGCTCGAACCAGTAGGCGACGTTTTGCCGGCTGCTGCCCAACTCACGCGCCACCCGCTCACCCAGAGCTTGCGGGCGCAGCCAGCCGGCGTCGCTGCCCTGGTACAGCAGTCGCCCTTGCTCATCGAAGAACATTGCCCGCCTGCCTGACGCGGGGTGCGTGGCATCCGGGATGCTGACGTCGTCCATCAGCGCGCGTGCAGGAATGGCCGTCGCGCCATACGCCACGAGATTTCCGCTGGCGTCGCGGACTGGCAGGAAGCAGCTCAGGATCGGGCCCCGCTCGATGGTGCCCTGGTATGGCCCGGTCCACAGCGGTGAGGCGACCGGCGTCTCAGGTTGCGCTTCGCGCGACCGGTTCGCCAGCGCTTTGGCCCAGTTGCTGACAACATCAGCGACCAGCGGCCCGCTCAACGCCAGCGCACCCGGAAGCGCCGGTGTCACGAATGCCTGGCTCCCGTCAGCAGACAGGAAAACCGAGCGCATCCCCTGCGGCGCCTTACCCCAGTATGCGCGCTCGAAGATGGCGAATCGAACGATGTGCGAAATCGTGTCGGGACGCCCCGCCGCTGGCGCGGGCGCGCCCGTCAGCATGGTGGCCTGATTGGTCAGGCCAGGCACTTCGACGGTACGGGCACTGCCTGGAGGCACGCCCGTCAGCATGGCTTCGAGCTGGCCAGCCAGGCGGTCGCTGCGCGCCAGCCGATACTCCGGCCCGGAGATTTCTGCCATGCGCCGGATGAAATACTCGTGCGTAGACTTTACCTCCAGAACCGCGCCGAAATGCAGGCGGTTGGCCGACGCCTGTTCCCAGAGGATGCGCTCAAACAGGCTATCGAGGAACAGGGCAAGGAAGCTGCTGATCACGACGATCAGCAGGGCAACGACAACGGTGAGCAGGCGTCCGTGCACCTGCGTGTTCGCGCGAGACAGCCAGTTGACCATTGGCGACCCTCCTTCTCGGCAACCTGCCTGAGGCCGGTCCGGGCACCGGGCATCAGCAAGTGCCCACGATGGATATGGCAATGCCTCCGGATTATGCATCAACATTGCGGATCGTCGGGGCCGCCATGCCCAGGATGCAGGTGGCCGGCGTGCGCCGGGGAGGCAGAGCCGAAGCTGGCCAGGGGGCATATGCCCCGGCATAAGCGGGGCATGTCAAATCAGGACATGGCGAGTGACGCTGGTGCTGCCTGGCGGCAGCACCAGGCTTCTTGCCGCGCGTGCTTGCGCACGGCAAAAGATCGGACGGAGTCTTTCCGGGCGCCCCGCTTCACAGACCGGTCATGGTGGACGTCATCGCCGCTGTCCCCGCCATTTGATGCGAAGCTGTCATGCCCGGGAGTCAATACGTCATTGGGAGCAATGTCGGTACGCAGCCGGCGGTCGGACAAGATTGTTTCAGGCTCGATCAACGGCACCCCGCGTCCACGATCTGGTAAGTCGTGCCCGCTTCGCTGCCAGCCTTCGGCAAGACATAGTCCAAAGTGCAGCGCTGTGCAGCGCCCTTGCCCCAGCTCACCATCAACTGGCCGGAATCTGCCTTGAGACCGCGCGCAATGACACGACCACCCTGAGCGACGGTACCAATGCTCTGCCCTTGCGCGCCCGTCACCTCCGCGCCAAACGGCAGCGGCTTCCCATCCGGCCCATTGGCACGCAGAATCGCCGCCCGCCCTGGGTTGTCCGTCTCGAACTTCATCTTCACGATCGCACCCGCGGTCGGCGCCACGTTCTGCTGCGTGGTCTTCAGCTCCACGCTCATCGGCAGCCCTTTCGGGTCGATCTCGATCTGGTTGGTGGCGAACGGCGTCAGGGTCGGCACCAAGGCGTGGCCCCAGGGGTCCACGCGCAGGCCGCTGCCGTTGGCCAGGCGCGCGCCCGCGGCATCCTTGGCCTCGATGATGGCCATGGTGTCGCCCATCGTCGGGGTGAACGCCACGCCGCCCGCATAGGCCACGATGCCGCCGCTGATGCCCAGGCCTGCCTGCGAGAAGTTGCGGCCCGTGCTGGCGCTGGCCGTCATGGTAGCCATCGGCGACACATAGCCGACGTTGGCGCCGACAGAAGCAGCATCCCTGGTGTTGCGGCCACCGGTGTAGCCGGCGTTCACGCCATAGGTGAAGGCGTTGTCCTGGCCCAGGGTGCCCGTCACTGTTTCCTGCAGCGACGTGCCGCCGGTGGAATCGTGGCTCAGGCTGGTCATCGAGTACGGCGCGTGCTGGCCCTTGCCCAGCGGGATACCCACGTTGAGCATCACCCGGGTGTCCCACTTGCCTGAGCCGACGTTGAACTGGCGCGACGCTGAGACGCCATAGTTGATGCGCTTGTAGCTGTTGTTATAGCCCGCCTGGAACTGGGTATCGGAACCGCCGCGGTTCCAGTAGTTCTGGGTGGAACCGGACAGGTAGAACGAACCATAGCCTTGCGGCAGCATCTGGTTGATGGTCATCTGCAGGCGTCCGCGCTGGATGCCGCCCAGGAACATGCCAGGGCTCAGGCCGCGCTGGTCCAGGTCGCGCAGCGCCATGGCATCGGTCATGCTCAGGTAGCCGCTGCTGGAATAGCGGTAGGCGGCCACCGTCAGGTTCGTATTGGTCGGTGCCACCCGCTTGCTGTACGACAGCCGCATGCTCTGGCCGCTCCGGTTGGGTGCATTCTGCAGGTTGGTCCAGGCCTGGGTCACGTCGGCGCCGAAGGCACCGAAGTCCGTGTTCAGCGCCCCGCCGCCCATCACCGCGGTGTAGTCCTGCGCCGCGATGACGCCGCCGTAGCCGGTCACCATATTGCTGATGCCGTGCTGCACGGTTGCCTGCATCAGCATCGGCTTGCTCTGGATCGACGTATTGCGGTACTGGCCGACGGTCACGCTGTAGCGCGTGACGCCCGGGCGCAGCGCATTGACGGCTGCGGCGTAGGGCACGCGCGAGGTATGCACGCTGCCATCGGCCTCGGTGACCACCACCTCGAGATCGCCGCCGTAGCCGGTCGGATACAGGTCATTGATCTCGAATGCGCCGGGGGCCACCGTGGTTTCGTAGATGATGTTGCCGCCCTGGCGGATCTGCACGCGGGCGTTGCTGTTGGCAATGCCATGGACCACCGGCGCATAGCCGCGCTGAGATTCCGGGTACATCCGGTCGTCGCTGGCAATCTGCACGCCACGGAAGCCGAAACTGTCGAACATGGTGCCATCGGTGAAGGCATCACCGATGATCAGCTGGCTCCTGATCGGCGCAATCGAGCGCTGCAGGCTGGTCTGCACGCTCTGGTAGCGCGTGCCCTCGACGTCGCCGTGCGTCAGGTTGCCCAGATGGCGGAAGCGCCAGCCACCGAAGTTGAGTCCGGCGTTCACCCCGACATAGCCCTGCGTGGTCGATATCCCGCTCGAATCGGAGTGGTAGACGTTGGCGTTGTACTGCAGGCGCGCCGCGGTCACGCCTTCGTCCCAGTACTTGGGATCGACATAGCCGCGCGCCGAGCGCGACATGGCAATCTGCGGCACCGAGACGTCCAGGCGCTGCTCGCCGTTGTCGAAGCTGGCCGTGGCATCGGGGATCAGGTCGGGCAGCGATACGCAGCCCGTGTCCAGCCGCGCCGACGTCTCCGGTGCCAACCTGGTCAGGTCCACCCCCACGCGCTGGATCGCGGCACGGTCAAAGCACGGCTGCACATTGCGGCTGTCTTCGCCCACCTGGCGCATCGTCACTTCGGCACGGCCCAGCCAGACTTCGTTGACGTACAGCTCTGCGCGATAGTTGCCCGGCAAGGCCACGTTGCCCTTGTTGAAGCGGCTCACGTCGATGCGGGCACCGCCGGGCTGCTGCAGAAAGGTGTCGTTGAATTCCACTTCCGCCACCAGCGTCGGCGCGCCGGTGGGCGCCGCCCACGCGCCTACGCCAGCGAACAAGGACAACACCACCGCACTGGCCGGACGCAGCCGGGACGGGAAGGAAGAGGTCTTCTGGGTTTTCATGGGTTTATGCCGGAGTTCTGGCCATGCGCGGGCAAGACTTGCCCCTGCCGCTTGTTGCGGCATCGTCAATCGGAGACATCAGCTTGGAAATACGCCGGGCGCGGCCCGGCGTGTGGTCAGCGCGAAGCGGCCTGGGCGGCGCTGCTGCCCAGTGCGGCTTCGCCGCTTACGGCGCCGCCGTAGTCATTGATGGCGTTGTAGCGAACCTTGGCCTCGGTGCCTTGCGCAACATCGCCGGTCAGCGGGAACGTCCTGGTTTCGCCCGGGCCGATCATGCCGCCTTCTTCAAACTTCGCGGTCTTGCCGCCGCCAGCCAATTCGAGCTTGGCGAAAGAAACGTGATACTTGCTGGGGTTGCTCGCTTCAAGCGCCGGCTTGCCGCCTGCCTGGGTAACGCGCCAGCGGATGCTGCCAGGGGCGTCGTCGGCGTTGCCCTTCAGGCCCGCGGGGCGGAAGAACAGCTTGATGCGCGAGCGGAAAGCCAGCTGCAGCTTGTTGACATCAGCTTCTTCGGCGGTGGGCTTTGGCGGGATCTCCAGCACATTGAGCCAGAACACGGATTCGCGGTCCTGCGGCAGTGGCTCGCCGGTGTAGAGGATGCGCAGCGTCTGGCCCTTCTTCGGGTCGATGCGCGAAACCGGCGGCGTCACGGTGAACGGGACTTCGATGGATGATGGGGCAGCCCTCGGGTCGCCCTTGTCGATCCACGCCTGCGTCAACGCCGGCGACTGGCCTTCATTGGTCAGCTTGATCGTGGTCTCGGTGTCTTTTGCGTTGTAGATGACCCGCGTCCCCGCTATGACCACGGAAGCTTGCGCGTGCAGCGCGCTCATGAGCCCCAGCGCGATCACGCCGGCGGAAATCAGGGACTTGATGGACGTTTTCATGATGGTTGCGGCGGACTTGACCGGGTGAAGCGGCACACACTTCCATGTTCCGAAGGCGCGGAGCGCGCCGGTAACACGCTCCGCGCCCCGTGGTGCCAGGGCTTACTGGTAAGCGATCGAGTACATCACGGTCGAGTTGGCGGCACCGGCCGTTGCTGCGCCAGTTGCGTAGTACTGTGCGTAGTACGGCAGCGTGGCCGAGCCGCTGTTGATGGCGACGACGCCGGAATTCTGCGACGCATCGGTAAAGCCGGCCTTGATCGGGCTGTTATTGGTGCCGCCGTTCAGCAGGCGGATCTGCACGTTGGTGGCGCCGCCGGCGGCCACGATCAGGTTGCCGGTGGTGGTGTCGGTGGTCGGGCCTGCCTCGAAGAAGGTATGCACATTGCCTGTGTCTGGCGTGCAGTTGGTCAGGGCGATATAGAACGGCGTCTGGCCAGCGGTGTCACCAGCCTGGGCCAGGGTGGAGGCCGAAACGGTCGGCAGTGTCACGGTAAAGTTCTTGCTGCCCGTGCCGTTGCCGTTGATCGTGCAGGTCTGTGCGGTGATCTGGCCGTTGAAGGTGATCTGGCCGTCGGCAGCGTGTGCAAACTGCGCGCCCATGGCGGTACCGGCGATGATCAGAGCAGCGAGGAGCTTGGTATGGGTCATGTTGGGGTGATTCAAATATGTTGATAGGTAGATGGCTTTCGGATCCAACGGATCCCGCCCTGCCCCGTGCCGCCATTGAACCGCCAGATTTGCGCTGCAGTTGCCGGTTGCCCCGGGGACAGCTGAACTATATGTATGGCACTTAATGCCACCAATCAGGCAAGCCTTAGATCGTGCTCGGAATTTTTTCCCTTGCTGCGAAGAGGCGTCGCCGTGGTTCTTATGCGTCATGGCGCATATGTCCGGCTTGCCGGCGCAGGGCAAATGTGCCTGCGAAAAGCTTGGACGGTGAAGGGACAGGCGCCGGATCGATCTGCATCATGGCAGCCGCCTTGAAGCGCAGCATCTGGCCAAAGGGTACACGCCACTTGCAGCGGCTGCATGGCGCAAAGGCCATCTCCGCAGCATCCGTCGCCCCTAATTTGTCTGGGTCTCGGCCACGCCAACAGCGCCGCCACACGTCCTGCGCGGCAGGCAGACCTGCAGCGCCAGCCCGCGCGGCGCCACATTGCGCGCCGACACCGTGCCGCCATGCGCGGCAATGCCCGCTTGCGCAATGCTGAGCCCCAGTCCCGCCCCGGTCGGATGCCCCGGACCGCTGCGCACGCGGTAGAAGGGCTCGAACAGGCTCGCCAGCGCGTCTTGCGGCACGCCGGGCCCGCCGTCGACGATATCGAGCCGGATCGCCGTCTCATCAGCCTGCAGCGTCACGGTCACGGGCGCAGCGGGATCGGTGTACCGGATCGCATTGCGCAGGATGTTCTCGATGGCGCTGCCCAGCCCCGCGGCATCGGCCTCGACGATCAGTGCATCCGGGGGAGTCCAGCGGATCGCCACGCCCCGGGCCGCGGCTTCGAAGCGGGCATCGGTGACGATGACGTCGACCAGTTCCGCCAGATCGATCGGGCCGCGCACTGGTGCCTTCGCATGCAGCCGCGCCAGCTGCAGCGTGCGTTCGACCAGCGCATCGAGCCGCTCCGCCTCGCGCTCGATGCGCGCGAACTGCAGGTCGAGCGTGGCGTCGCGCCGCCGCGCCAGCTCCAGCGACAGGCGCAGCCGCCCCAGCGGCGACCGCAGTTCATGCGCAATATTGCGCAATAGCTGCTCGCGCCAGTCCATCAGGCGCTGCAGGCGATCGGCCATGGCATCGAAATCGCGCGCGAGCAGACCCAGCTCGTCGGCGCGGCGGGCCAGCACGGGCGGCGTGCGCGTGGCCAGCTCGCCGTCGGCAAGCGCATGCGTGGCTTCGCGCAGGCGCCGCACGGGGCCGGTTACATGCCGCGTCAGCGCCCAGCACAGGGGCGCCGACAGGCCCAGCGCGCACAGGCCGAGCGCGAGCACCACGGGCGACAGGTGCAGCACCTCCCAGCGCGACGAATCGAACGGCAGGAACAGCATCAGGAGCTCGCCGCCTTCCGGCAGCGCGATGGGTTGCGGGTCCCACCATGACACGCGCGCGCCGGGCCTGGGCTCATGCGCGACAGCATGGCCGATCAACCCCGCGCGCCACATCGGCACCAGCCGGTCGGCCAGGCGGTTGCGCAGCCGCGCCGGCAACGGGCGGCCCAGCAGTTCCTGCAGCGTGTCGTCGACAATGTAGATGTCCAGCGCCGAGGCGTGCGAATCCATCGCCCGCAGCCAGCGCTCGAGTCCGGGGCGCCCCTGGGTCTGGGCGACCTCGAGCGCATCCTCGGTCAGCGCCGCGGGGCTCAGGCCATCGAGCGTGTCGAAGCGGTACCAGGCCACCGCGGCCGTCAGCGCCATGCCGATGCCAACGATCGCGGCCATGCCCAGCCAGAAGGTCAGGAAGTTGCGCCAGAACAGCGGCAGCGGAAACAGCGCGCGCACGCGGCGGCGCCAGTTCACGGCGCCTGCACCAGCATATAACCCTGCCCGCGCAGGTTGCGGATCAGCAGCGGCGAAGTGATGCCGTCCAGCGCCAGCTTGCGGCGCAGCGCGCTGATATGCGTGTCGAGGCTGCGGTCGTAGCGTTCCGGCACGCGGCCCAGCGCGAACCGGCCGATCTCGGCGCGCGCGACCACCCGGCCCGGCGCCCGCATCAGGATTTCCAGCACGCGCTGCTCGGCCCCGGTCAGCGGCGCCTCGGCGTTGCCGTGGATGGCCAGGCCGGATGCCAGGTTCAGGCGCAGCGCGCCAGCCTCCAGCCACGAGGCCTGTGCAGGCGCGGCAGGCGCGGCGCCGTGGAAACGGCGCAGCACCGCATGCATGCGCGCCTTGAGCTCGCGCGGGCTGAACGGCTTGCTCAGGTAGTCGTCGGCGCCCAGTTCCAGCCCCAGCACGCGGTCGGTTTCATCGCCGTGCGCGGTGAACATGATCACCGGGCGCTGCGAGCGCGCGCGATGCAGCCGGAGCAGGTCCAGGCCGTTGCCGTCAGGGAGCATCAGGTCCAGCAGGGCGACGTCGTAGTCGTTGCGGGCCAGCAGGGTCTCGCCCTGCTGGCGGGTGTGCGCCAGCGTGACGGTGCAGTGATCGGGCTCCAGGTACTCGCGCAGCATCTGCGCCAGTTCCAGGTCGTCGTCGATCAGCAGCACGCGCGCGAGCGGCGTGTGGAAGTACATCAGCATGCAGCTTGCCGGGAGCCTTGCGGGCGTGGACGTGGCCGCCGGTCCCCGGTTCCGTCAAGAAACGTCAAGAAAACAAAAGCTATCCAAAGTGACTGGTAGGCACCTTCATTTCGAATTTTAATATGAGAATGATTGTTATTTACAGAAGACAGGGAAAATGATGAAGTTCAGGCAGGTCGCCGGGATCGGGTCGGCAACAACGGCGGCGGCAGGATTGGCAGCACCGGCGGGCGTACAACAGGGTCAATGGATGCGGATGCTGGCGGCAGTATGCGCCGCCTCCGGCATGACGGGAGCCTGGGCCCAGGCGCAGGCGCAGGCGCCGAAGACGGAAGCTACCCTCGCCACCGTGGTGGTGACGGCGGCCGGCAGTGAGCAGGACATCCGCGACGCGCCCGCGTCGATCAGCGTGGTCACGCGCAAAGACCTGGAGAACAAGGCCTATCGCGACATCAACGATGCGCTGGTGGAAGTGCCGGGCGTGATCGTCAGCGGCGGCGGCGACCGGACCGACATCAGCCTGCGCGGCATGGGCGCCAAATACACCCAGATCCTGATCGACGGCAAGCGCCAGAGCTCGCGCGAGACCCGCACCAACTCCGACTCGTCCGGCGTGGAAAGCAGCTGGACGCCACCGCTGTCCGCGATCGAGCGCATCGAGGTGGTGCGCGGCCCGATGTCGTCGCTGTACGGCTCCGATGCCATGGGCGGCGTGGTCAACATCATCACGCGCAAGGTGCCGAGGACATGGACGGGCGAGCTGCGCGGCGACGCCACGCTGCAGGAGAACAGCGACTCCGGCAATCTCTACCAGGGCAACTTCTACCTGGCCGGCCCGCTCAAGAGCGACCTGCTGGGCCTGCAGCTGTACGGCCAGAGCACGCACCGCATCGAGGACGATATCGACTACGGCTTCCGCGGCCGCCGCGCCGAGAGCCTGACCGCCAAGCTGGCGCTAACGCCCACGCGCAACCATGACATCGTGTTCGAGGCCACCGGCATGCGCCAGCTGCGCAGCGAGACCGTGGGCAAGACCGTGCCGCCGCTGCCGCCCGGCACCGCCTGCCCGCGCAGCGGCTGCCCCACCTCCTCCGAGACCGACTACCGCAGCGAGAAATACGCGCTGTCGCATACCGGCCGCTGGGGCTTTGGCGTCTCCGACAGCTATATCCAGCAGGAGGAATTCGACAACCGCAGCCGCCGGATGAAGATCAAGAACCTGGACCTGCGCACCAGCTGGGCCATGCCGCTGGGCAACCATATGCTGTCGGTCGGCGGCGAATACCTGAACCAGCGCCTGAACGACCAGACCGGCAACCAGATCGCCGGCGGCCCGAACCAGGTCGAGCGCTACCAGTGGGCGCTGTTTGCCGAGGACGAGTGGCGCCTGGCGCAGAGCTTTGCCCTGACCGGCGGCGTGCGCATGGACCATGACCAGAACTTCGGCCAGCACTACAGCCCGCGCTTGTACGGCGTGTGGCATGCGGCCGAGCGCTGGACGGTCAAGGGCGGGGTGTCGACCGGCTTCCGTGCGCCGGACCTGCGCCAGACCGTGGCCGGCTGGGGCCAGACCAGCCGCGGCGGCAATATGTACGGCAACCCGGACCTGAAGCCCGAGACGATGTTGTCGCAGGAACTGGGCCTGCTCTATGACAAGGGCAACGGCCTGCAGGCGGGCGTGACGCTGTTCAACAACGACTTCAAGGACAAGATCACGCGCGTCGCCTGCCCGGCCACGCAGTGCACCGACGGACCCAACCGGTTCGGCGCCAACCCGACCACCTACATGAACGTGGACCGCGCCTACTCGCGCGGGGTGGAAGCCAGCCTGCGCTGGCCGATCGCGCAAGCGTGGTCGCTGACCGGCAGCTATACCTATACCAAGTCGGAACAGAAGAGCGGCCAGTACCAGGGTCAGCCGCTGAACCAGTTGCCGATGCACCTGCTGGTGGCCACGCTGAACTGGCGGCCGAGCGAGAAGGTCAATGCCTGGGCGCGCGTCAACTACCGCGGCAAGGAAAGCCAGCCGATCACGGGGCCGTCTTCCAGCACCGTGGTGGCGCCGTCGTACACCTTTGTCGACCTGGGGGCGACCTATGCGGTTACCAAGAACGTGTCGGTGTTTGCCGGGATCTACAACCTCTTCGACAAGCAGGTGAACTACACCGACTATGGGCATGTAGAGGATGGCCGGCGGTACTGGATGAGTGTGGCGGTGAAGTTTTGAATGGTGGCTGCATCAACGCCTTCGGCTGCGCTCCGCGCAAGCCCTCAATGACCGTCAACGCATTTGAGCCTGCGCAGCAGCCGTAGGCGTCCCCGCGATGCGGCTGGCAGCAGGCGGCCTACGCCCTGCATGGGGATCGTTCAATAGCGGGTTAACGCAGGCACTATCCCTGACTCACATGGCGTAGCAGGGTCGAACGGCCAACCACGCCGAACGGCAAGCACCACCGTGCGAACCACCAACGCCGTGGAATTGATTGCCAGCCGCATAGGCGACGCGTTTCTTGGTTACTTCTTGTCGCTCGGACAAGAAGTGACTCGCCGGCTACGCCGGCGAAACAGCCCACGCTAGTCAAGAGCGAAAACCGACCGCATTGAGCAGCAATGCCAAATCCCCCAACGCGATCCGACCGCAGTGTGCCCACCTCAGGTCACCACATCATCCCCCCGGCACGTTGCCGGCACTTCCCCATAGAGAGCCATCAACGCCCCCGCAACCGCATTGGTCCAGCCAAAGCCATCCTGCAACGGATACTCGCCCCCACCCCCGCCCCGGGCCGCCCCTTCGATATGCCGGATGCGATATTTCTCCACCAGCTTGCATTCATGGGTGTAGAGACTGGCCACGGTCGCCAGCCAGCGCTGCGCGATCTCGCGCGCCAGGTCGTCGTGGCCATAGCGCACCAGCCCGCGCACGGCCAGCCATTGCAACGGCGCCCAGCCATTGGGATGGTCCCATTGCTGGCCCGAAGCACATTCCGTGGTGGCCAGCCCGCCGTCAACCAGCAGCCGGTCCTTCACCGCCTGTGCCACGGCTTGCGCCTGCGGCGGCAGCGCAAGACCGAGATAGAGCGGCATCACCGTTGCAGCGGTCAGGCACAGCCGCGGCGCGCCGCGGCACCAGTCGTAGTCGACAAAGGCGCCGGCGTGGTCGTTCCACATGTATTGCAGGATGGCTGCCTCGCGCCGCCGCGCCGCCACGCGATAAGCCTCTGCCGCGGCATCGCCCGCCTGCTCGCACAGCGCGGCGAGGCGCGTTTCCAGGTGCCAGAGCAGTGCGTTGAGGTCGACCGGCAGCATCGCCGTGGTCCGGATGGTGGCAAGGTCCGCGGGCTGGCCGGTGGGCGTGGATGGCGAATCGAGCCAGCGCGAGCTGAAGTCCCATCCCGATTCCGCCGCGGCGCGCAGGTCGCGGAACACCAGGTGATGCGGCCGGCCGCTGCGCATCGCGGTCTCCATGTCTTCCAGGAAGGCTTCCTCGCGCGGCCACGGGCGGTCGTCCCAGTAGCGGTTCAGCACCGCGCCGTCGGGCAGGCACACCACCCGCCGGTGCGCATGGCCCGGCCGCACGCAGTCGGCACCGTCCATCCAGAAGGCGTATTCCCGGCGCAGCTGCGGCAGGAAGTCGATGGCGCTGGCCAACTGCTCGCGCTCGAGCAGGTCCACCATCAGCGCAAACACCGGCGGCTGCGAGCGGCTCAGGTAGTAGTTGCGCGTGCCGTTCGGCACCAGGCCATAGGTGTCGATCAGGTAGGCGAAGTTCCGCGCCATCTCCACCATCAGGTCGCCGCGCCCGCTGCCGGCCAGCCCCTCCATGGTGAAGTAGGAGTCCCAGTAATACAGCTCGCCGAAGCGCCCACCCGGCACCACATAGCGGTGCGGCAGCGGCAACAGCGACGACAGCGGCGGATGGGCCACGGGCTCGCGCGTCAGCACCGGCCACAGGCCATCGATATGTTCGCGCAGGGTGCTGGCCGGGTCTGACACGTAGTGGCTCTCCGGCACGGTGGCGCGGGTGAAATGCGCCTGCACGAAATCAGCCAGACAGAATCCCGGCGTGTCGCGCGTTTCGCGGTAGCGCGCCACGATCAGGTCCGGGTCGCAGTTGGGAATGCAGTCAGGGAAGGTCTTGCTGTCGGCAAACAGGCCGCTGTGCTGGACGTCGACGAACAGCTCGCAGTAGCGCGCCGCGGGCGACAGCATATCGGCGCAGGCGCAGCCGGGCAGCGTGTGCGGCGGCGGGCAGTCCCGGTCCGTGACCAGCGCCGGCTGCGCCGCCGCATGGACCTTGCCGGGCGCCGCCGATGGCCCCGGCACCGCGCCGGCGCCGTCAGGGGTGGCCGGGGCCGTGCGCGGCACCGTGCTGCCGCCGGCAGTGGCACCTGACGACGGAGGAATGGCGGGTTCGGTCTCGGGCTTGCCTGTCGGCTGCATGGGCGCCTCCTTGCACCGGGCGCTGCCGGCTCATTTGGATAGGAGCCGCGAAGTGCCGGGTAAGTTCGCGGCCGCCCCCCGCAAAGCGGCCCATGTGTCACGCAGGCGCCAGGGCGCAGGCGTTCACACCTCCTTCTCGCCATGCTGCACCGGTATCGCCGGCGCAGCTTCGCGCACCCCCAGCTGCATGAAGATCCAGGCCGACGCGCACGTGATCAGCCCCATGCAGACAAAGGTGGCATGAAACGCCGGCAGCACCGCCGCGGTATCGCCGCCGAAGCGGTGCTGGAAGGTCGCCAGCAAGGCGCCCGCCGCGGTCACCGCCAGGCTCATCGACAGCATCTGCACCATCGACAACATGCTGTTGCCGCTGCTGGCGCCGGCCCCGCTCAGGTCCTTCAGCGTGACCGTGTTCATGGCCGTGAACTGGATCGAATTGACCATGCCGAACAGCGCCAGCAGCGGGACCAGCAGCCACAGCGGCAACTGCGGCGTGATCAGCGCAAAGGCGGCCATCACCAGCCCCACCACGAAGGTATTGGCCACCAGCACGCGGCGGTAGCCGTGGCGCTGGATCAGGCGCGTGGCCAGGCGCTTGGAGGCCATGCCTGCGGCGGTGACGGGCAACATCATCAGGCCGGCATCGAACGGCGAATAGCCCAGGCTGATCTGCAGCGTCAGCGGGATCAGGAACGGCATCGAGCCGTTGCCGATCCGTGCGAACAGGTTGCCCAGCAGCCCCACGCTGAAGCTGTGGATGCGGAACAGCCGCAGCGGGAACAGCGGCTGCTTGCGCCGGTTGGCGTGCAGCCCGTAGGCGGTCAGCGCGGCCATGCTGGCGATCAGCAGCATCAGCACGGTGGCGTGCTGGAAGCCCAGCCCGGCCAGCCCGTCGAGCGAGAACGACAGCGACAGCATGGCGATGGCCAGCAGCAGGTAGCCGGCGATGTCGAAGGGCCCGATGCCGGTCAGCCGCGCGTTGGGCATATAGCGCACCGTGGCCAGTGCGCCCAGCAGCCCGACCGGCACGTTGATCAGGAAGATCCAGTGCCACGACAGCACCTGCGTCAGCCAGCCGCCCAGCGTCGGCCCGATCAGCGGGCCGATCATGCCGGGGATGGCGACGAAGCTCAGCGCCTGCAGGTACTGCTCGCGCGGGAAGGTGCGCAGCACCGAGAGCCGCCCCACCGGCAGCAGCATGGCCCCGCCCACGCCCTGCACCACGCGCGCGCCGATCAGGAAGTTCAGCGTCGGCGCGTAGGCGCACAGCAGCGAACCCACCACGAACAGCCCGATGGCGGTCTGGAAGATGGTGCGGGTGCCGAAGCGGTCAGCCAGCCAGCCCGAGGCCGGGATGACCACCGCCATGGTCAACGAGTAGGCAATCACCACCGACTGCATCCGCAGCGGACTCTCGCCCAGGCTGTGCGCCATTGATGGCAGCGCGGTGTTGACGATGGTCGAGTCCAGCGTCTGCATGAAGAAGCCGACCGCCACCACCCACAGCATGATGCGGCGGGTGCGGTCGTCGGGCTGGGGTGTGGTCATGTGGCGGGCTCCGGGCCGGCCGGGCCCCGGAATCCCGGTATGCGCCGGCCAAAGCCGACACCTTAAAGGTCTATCGCGGAACAGGCAAATCGATGCGTGGCCAAGCGCCGCGCTGCCCTAGTCCAGGCGCTGGCGCTGGTCCTGGCTGAAATAGGCAAGCCGGTACAGCCGCCACGGTGCCTGCGCACTGTCGCGGCAAAAGCCATAGCGGAAAGTGTCTTCCAGCGCGGGCAGGTCGTAGCGCAGGTCGGTGAACCAGACGCAGGCGACCGCTGCGCCCGGCGGCACGGATGGTGATGCCCGCATCGACGTGATGGCGGACAAGGCCGGATAGACCGCGAACTGCCTGAAATCGGCAAAGTCCGGCCGCACCCAGAGCTGCCATGCCAGCGCCTGCTCAGCCGGCGCCTCCGGCAGCCGCGGCCGCTGGGTCCAGGCCATGCGCCCGGGCGGCTCGTAGGCCCTGGCCATGGCCGGCAGGCGGCCCAGCACCTGCCATTGCGGCACCCAGGCCGGATGCCCGGCCAGGTTGACGTGGGCGACGCGGTAGTCCGTCTCCGCGCGGGCAATCAGTTTCCAGTTGAACGGAGAGAACGGCTGGGGCAGCGCATCCACGCGCTGCGCGTGGATGCCGGCGGCACGCAAGGATTCGTTGCCCAGTTCCAGCGCCCGTTGCCTGAGCACAGCCTGGACGCCGACATAGGCGCACAGCAGCGCCATGCCCGCCAGTGCCGCCCGACCGCGCCACTGCAGCGCTAGCAATAGTGTCAGGACCAGTCCGGACACGACAATGCCGCTCAGCAGCGGATCGATCAGGAAGCTGGTACCAAGGCTGAAGCGCCGTTCGGAGCCGGGATAGAAGATGCGGGTGCCATAAACGGTGATCAGGTCCAGCGCGATGTGGCTGGCCACGCCAAGGCAACTGACGGCGAACGCTTCCCTCCAGGCCTCGCGCCGGCGCGCCGCCAGGCAGAACAGGCCGGCAAGCAGCGCGCCCCAGGCAGGGAGCAGCAGCAGCGAATGGGTCGGCCCCTGGTGCCACTGCGCCAGGAAACGCAGCGGATGGACCAAAAAGCCCAGGAAATCGATATCCGGAAAGGCACCGGCGGCAGCGCCAAGCAGCAGGCGTTCGCGCGTGCTGAGTCGCCGGCCGGGGACCTCGGCCATGGGGATGGCAAACGCTGCCTGCGCCCCCATCAAGGCATGGGTGATCGTGTCCATCCGGACCGGGCTTCCTTGTCGACAGGGCGGCGCCAGGCCAGGCGCTCGGCGCAGCGCAGTTGGCGTTCGAGCCACGCCTGCGTGCGGCCGGAATCCGGCGAACGGTCGCGCAGCCAACAGCCAAAGGTGGAAAGGAAGATTCCGGTCAGCACGACCTCGCCCAATTCGCGGCGCCAGCCGGATTCGGGCAGGCGCGCCGATTCCCGCAGCCATTGCACGGTGCGGCTGATATGCTGCAGGCCCTGCACCTGCAGATGCACGTGCTCCGGCTGCAGCTTGTAGCGCAGCATCTGGGCGGTGAGCTGCCGGTGCGGGGCCAGCGCCTCGAGCCAGGCGAGGATGGCCTGCTCCAGGCGCTCGCGGTGGGACAGGGCGGCCCAGCCTTCACGCGTGGAAGCACGCACGAGCGCAAGGTCGGCCCGTTCGAACCAGGCCTCGGCCAGGTCGTCTTTCTGCCGGTAATGCCGATGGATCTGGTCCAGGCCAATGCCCATGTCGTCGGCGACGTCATGCAGGTGCAGGGCATCCCAGCCGCTGCGCTCGCCCAGCATCAGGGCAACCTCCAGGATCCGGCCGGCCAGGGCTGCATCATCGTTCATGGCTTTGCCATCCTCGGGAATGCGCGTCCGCGCTCTACCTTCCAGCATAGAAAGGCAGCCCGCACGCGGGCGCGGATTTCATTGTCATGTGCACGATGCTGCCGGATCGGCGTGCAGTCGGGGGCCTGCCCGCCTGTGCCCGGTTCGGCACCTGCCTCGACAATTTCCCCACGCAGCCTATCTTTAGGGTGTCAGTCCAGGCGTCATCGGCAAGGGCCGCCGTGCCAGCCAGCACTCGGCGGCGGCCGCGGTGTCGCGTGGACAGAGGCCGTACGCGCATGAAAGCGGATTCTCCCCCGAGGCAGAACTACGAAGATGCCCTGCTCGGCATCGTGCGGGAGATGTCTTCGGCCATGCGCCCGCCGGCAGAGTCCGAAGTGACGGCCGCGCTGGACAGCACGCTCGAAGGCGACCTGGGCTTCGACAGCCTGACGCGCGCCGAGCTGCTGACCCGCCTTGAACACCGCTTCGGCGTCAGCCTGCCGGAGCAGGTGCTGGCCCAGGCCGACACCCCGCGCGCGCTGCTGCGCGCCTTGCTCGCCGCCCAGGACCTGCCGCCCGGCGCGAGCGGCACGCACCTGCGCCAGGCCCGCCCTGCCCCGGCGGCACAGGCGCCCGACAGCGCCGCCACCTTGCCGGACGTGCTGCGCTGGCACTTGCGCAGCCACCCGGAGCGCACCCACATCATCCTGCAGGACGGCGACGGCGCAGACACGCAGATCAGCTTTGCTCAACTGCACCGCGGCGCCGCGGCCATCGCCGCCGGGCTGGTGTCCCGCGGCGTGAGCGCGGGCACGGCGGTGGCCATCATGCTGCCTACCAGCCCCGACTACTTCTACAGCTTCTGCGGCGTGCTGCTGGCGGGCGGGATTCCGGTACCGCTCTACCCGCCGGCGCGGCTGGCGCAGATCGGCGACCACCTGCAGCGCCACGCCGGCATCCTGGCCAACGCGCAGGCGCCGGTCCTGATCACGGTGGCACAGGCGCGGCCGCTGGCGGCCCTGCTCAAGGCCAGCACGGGAACGCTGCATAGCGTGCTCACGCCGCAGGAGCTGGCGGACGGCGGCGGCGCCCCGGTCCATCCGATGCTGCGCACGCACGACATCGCCCTGCTGCAATACACCTCGGGCAGCACCGGCTCGCCCAAGGGGGTCGTGCTCAGCCATGCCAACCTGCTGGCCAACCTGCGCGCCATGGGCAAGACCCTGGCCGTCGGCTCGCAAGACGTCTTTGTCAGCTGGCTGCCGCTCTATCACGACATGGGCCTGATCGGCGCCTGGCTGGGCAGCCTGTACTACGCCTACCCGCTGGTGGTGATGTCGCCGCTTGCCTTCCTGGCGCGGCCCGAGCGCTGGCTCTGGGCGATCCACAAGTACCGCGGCACGCTCTCGGGCGGGCCCAATTTCGCCTTCGAGCTGTGCCTGCGCAAGCTGGCCAATGCCGACCTGGCCGGGCTCGACCTGTCCAGCTGGCGCTTCGTCTTCAATGGCGCGGAGCCGGTAAGCCTGCAGACCATGCGCGCCTTCATGGAGCGCTTTGCCCGCTACGGCCTGCGCCCGCAGGCTGCCGCGCCGGTGTACGGGCTGGCGGAGGCCTCGCTGGGCCTGACCTTTCCGCCGCTTGGCCGAGGGCTGGCGGCCGACCGCATCGACCGCGACGAATTCACGCGCACTGCCGTGGCCGTGCCCGCGGGCGAACACGCGCCCACTGGCGAGCGCGAGACCCTGGAATTCCCGTCCTGCGGCCGGCCGCTGTCCGGCCACGAAGTCCGCATCGTCGACGCCACCGGACGCGAACTGGGCGAGCGGCATGAGGGCCTGCTGCAGTTCCGCGGCCCTTCGGCCACCAGCGGCTATTTCCGCAATCCCGTGCAGACCCGCCAGCTGTTCGACCGCGGCTGGCTGAACACCGGCGACTATGCCTATATGGCGGCCGATGAGGTCTATATCACCGGGCGCGCCAAGGAAACCATCGTGCGCGGCGGCCGCAATATCTATCCCTACGAACTGGAGCAGGCGGTCGGCGCCATCCCCGGCATACGCAAGGGCTGCGTGGCCGTGTTCGGCAGCCCCGATCCGGATAGCGGCACCGAACGCATCGTGGTGATGGCGGAGACCGCAGAGAAGGATGTGCAGGCGCGCCGGGCGCTGCACCGGCAGGCGCTGAAGACCGCCCTCGACGTGCTGGGCATGCCGCCCGACCACATCGCCCTGGTGCCGCCGCACAGCATCCTGAAGACATCGAGCGGCAAGATCCGGCGCGCCGCCTGCCGCGAGCGCTTCGAGCACGGGCGCCCCGGCCGCGGCGTGGAAGCGCCCTGGCTGCAGATCGCGCGCTTTGGCTGGCGCGCGCTGCGGCCGGAGCTGCGGCGCGGCCGGCAGACCGCCGCGGGCCTGTCCTACGCCCTCTATGCCTGGCTCCTGTTCGCAACGCTGGCGCCGGCGACCTGGCTGGCATCGGTTGCGCTGCACCGGCCGGCACTGGGCTGGACGCTCAGCCACCACGTTGCCCGGCTGTTTCTCAGGCTGGGCGCGGTGCCCTGGTTCGTGCAAGGGCTTGAGCACCTGCCGCGCGACCGGCCCTGCATCCTGGTCTCGAACCATGCCAGCTACCTGGACGGAATCGTGCTGGTGGCGGCGCTGCCCACGCCGGTATGCATGGTCGCCAAGCGCGAGCTGCAGGGCCAGCGCATTCCCGGCACCTACCTGGCCAGCATCGGCGCCGACTTCATCGACCGCTTCGATAACGTGCGCGAGCACGAGGACGTGGAGCGCGTGGTGGCCGCGGTGCGCGCCGGGCATTCGGCGCTGTTCTTCCCCGAAGGCACCTTCGGCCGCGCGCCGGGGCTGCAGGCATTCCGCTCGGGCGCCTTCCTGGCGGCCGCGCGGGCCGGCGCGCCGGTGGTGCCGGTCGCCATCCGCGGCACCCGCTCGGTGCTGCGCGACGGCCAGTGGCTGCCGCGCCGCGGGCCGATCGGCGTGGTCATCGGCAGCCCGCTCTGGCCGGACGGCGCAGACTGGCCCGCCGCCATGCGCCTGCGCAACACTGCCCGCGCCGAGATCCTGCACTACTGCGGCGAACCGGATGCGCGGCGCACGACGCACCGGGATGCGAGGCGGGCCTAGTGTGCCGCGCCGCGAGGAACTTGCCATGACATCTGCCGACGGAGCAGGACACTAGCGGCATGGATACCTTTGCCACCGCGCCGATGTGGGCCGGCTTCCTGGTCCTGGTGCTGGGAACGCTGGTCATCGACGTGTTCGTCCTTGGCGGCCGGCACGCGCACCGCGTTTCGACGCGCGAGGCGCTGGGCTGGACCCTGGCCTGGTCGACGCTGGCCGTGCTCTTCGGCATCGCGCTGTGGTGGCTGCTGGCCGGGAGCGCCGGACGCGAGGCCGCAGACCGCAAGGTGCTGGAGTTCTATACCGGCTACCTGATCGAGCTGTCGCTGTCGGTCGACAATATGTTCGTGTTCGCGATGATCTTCGGCTACTTTGCGGTGCCGCCGGAGTTGCAGCGCAGGGTGCTGCTGTTCGGCGTGGTCGGCGCGATCGTGATGCGCGCCGTCATGATCCTGCTCGGCGTTTGGCTGATCAGCGAATTCTCGTGGATCCTTTATGTGTTCGGCGTGTTCCTGCTGTTCACCGGCATCAAGATGCTGTTCGTTTCCAGGCGTACCCCCGATCTCTCGCGCAATCCCATCGTTCGCTTCCTGTGCGCGCATATGCGGATCACCGCGGACTATCGCGGCGAGCACTTCTTCGTGCGCATCGACGGCTTGCGCCATGCGACGCCGATGTTCCTGGTGGTGCTGCTGGTCGAGGCGACCGACCTGGTGTTTGCCGTCGACAGCATTCCGGCCATCTTCGCTGTCACCACCGATCCCTTCATTGTCTTCACCTCGAACATCTTCGCCATCATGGGGCTGCGGGCGCTGTATTTCCTGCTGGCCAACCTGGCGCAGCATTTCCATTACCTGAAGTACGGCCTGGCCATCGTGCTGGCCTTTATCGGCGCCAAGATGCTGGCCGAGCCGTGGTTCCATGTGCCGGTGCACTGGTCTCTCGGCGCCGTCGCCATGACGTTGTTCGTGTCCGTCCTGGTCAGCCGGGCCAGGGCCAGGCGCACGCTTGCGCACGCCGGGGACGAACTGGGCGGCCACTGCGCCCCGCGTGAGCGCAGGGCGGGGAACCGGCGCACATAAGGAGCGATTCCATGAACAAGATCCTGCTTGCGACCGACGGGTCGGCCTATAGCGACGCGGCCGCCCGCTACCTGGTACAGAATCCCCTGTTCAGCCGCGACTTCGTGGTACACGTGGTGCACTGCGAACCGGATGTGGCTGGCGACATCAAGACCTTCATCGACCGGTCCACCCTGGATGCCTGGCATCGCGAACAGAACGAGAAGGCGATGCAGTCCGTGGCCAGCATCCTGGGCGAGGCCGGTATCGCTTGCGAGTGCCATGGCTTCGTCGGCTTCGCACCGGCCCGCATCGTCGAGTATGCGAGCAGTATCGGCGCCAGCCTGATCGTGATGGGTTCGCACGGCCGCGGCGGATTCCTGGATGCCATCATCGGCTCGGTGGCCAGGCGGGTGCTTGCGCACGCGCACTGCCCGGTGCTGCTGGTCAGGAGCTAGCCACAGCAGAGCGCCACCCGGCGCATCTCACAGGGCAGCGCGCAGCCCCAGGAAGAAGCGCCGCCCGGGCGCGGGTTCGAAATACCGCCCGTTGGCCTCGTTGACGATCACAGAGCCGATATAGCGCCGGTCGGTGAGGTTGTCGATGCGGCCGAAGACGTAGAGCCGGGTCGGGCCGATGCGGAACTCATAGCCGGCGCGTAGGTTGAACACCGCATAGCCTGGCGCGGCCTGCGTGTTGAGGTCGTCGGCGTAGACGCGGCTGTCCACGCGCAGCTCGGCCCCCAGCGTCAGCGGCGCTGCCGGCCGCCATGACAGGTCCGCGCCCAGGCTGTGGCGCGCGGTGCCGGGCAGGCGCTTGCCGGCCGCCACGGTCTGGCCCTGCGCGTTGACGAAGCTGTCGCCGAAGTAAGCATCGAGCCAGGTATAGGCCAGTCCTGCCTCGATACGGCTGCCGCCGCCCTTGCCTGGCGTGCCCACCTCACCGAGAAAGCCACCGCGCCAGCCCAGTTCGAAGCCGCGCCGGTGCACGCCGCTGACATTCTGGTAGACGGTGCGCCCGGCATTGTTCGATTGGGGCACCACCTCGTCGTGGCTGTCGGCATCGAACAGCGCCGCCTCCAGCCGCTGCCCCGCCGCCTGCCACTTGATGCCGATCTCGCCCTGGCGGCTGGTGGAGGCCTGCAGCCCCAGGTTGCTGCCGACGCCGCCGGGGCCGTAGGCGACTTCGGTCAGCGTCGGCGTCTCGAAGCCGCGGCCGAGGTTGGCGTAGAGGTTGAGTGAGTCGAGCGCGTGCCACACCACGCCAAGCACGGGGCTGAGGTTGCTGTAGGTTGCGTTGCCACTGTCATCGGGGCTGGCCGCATTGATGAAGTGGTCATCAATGCCAAGCCGCACCCGGCTGGCGCGCACGCCGCCCACCAGTTGCCAGGACGGGTGGAAGGTCCAGTCGAACTGTGCAAAGGCGCCGAGGTCGGTCGCGGTATTGGTCTCGTCGCGGCGCAGCGCGCCTTGCGTGCCGTTCTGGTTGACGTAGCCGTTGCGGCCATCGCGCATGCCGTTGGCTTCGAGCCCGGCGCTCCACAGCAGCGGCAGGCCGGCGGCGGTGGTGGTGCGCCGGCTCCATGACAGCGCGGCGCCGCCGTAGGTGCGGTCCAGGTCGACGATGCCGCCGGCCGAATTCGGCGCGGCACCGCTGAAGCCCAGCCGCTGGTACAGGTTGCGCGTGCCGCCGTACAGGCGTGCCGACAGGCTGTCGGTCCCGGTCAGCTGGTGGTCCACCACCACGCCGGCCTGGGCCTGCTCGACATTCTTGCCGGTATCGAACTGGGTCGCTGCGGGCACCGCCTGGCGCGGGTTGGCATCGGCCTGCGCGCGCGTGAGCCCCAGCGGGTCCTGCGCCAGCGGCTGGTTGAAATAGTTGAACTGGCCGGTCACGCGCGTGCCGCTCGCCGGCTGCGCCACTACCTTGGCATTGAGCTGGTAGCGGCGCGCCGCGCTGTGGTCGCGGTAGCCGTCGGTCTGGTAGGTCCAGGCGTCGAGCGAACCGCCAAGCCGGTCGTTGCCGCCGGCCAGCGCGATGCCCGCCTGCCACTGGCCATCCGAGCCGAAGCCGGTCGACGCGCGCCCGCTAAAGCCATCCCTGGGCGGATCGGGCGTGAACACCTGCACCACGCCGCCCGACGCATTGCCATACATCTGTGCAAACGGGCCGCGCAGCACCTCGACGCGGCTGGCGTTGGCAAGGTCGGCAGTGGAAGCCTGGCCCTGCCCGTCCGGCATGGTGGCCGGGATGCCGTCGACATACAGGCGCACGCCGCGCACGCCGAAGGTGGAGCGCGTGCCAAAGCCACGCACCGCCAGTTGCAGGTCCTGCGAGTAGTTCTGCCGGTCGCGCACCGCCACGCCCGGCACGCCGGCCAGCACCTCGGACAGGTTCACCAGCGGCGTGGCGCTGCGCAGCGGATCGACCGGCACGCTGTCCACCGCCGCCGGCGCATCAAAGCGGCGCTGTTCGCTGCGGGTGGCGCTGACCACCACGTCGGGCAGGGTTTCGGCGGTGGCGGCGGCCACTGCCGTGCCGGGCGGGTCGGCGGCACGCGCGCCGGCGCTGGCCAGGACCAGCGCGGCGAACGCCAGCGCGGAGCGGTTCGCGAACGGGATGCCGGGGTTACCGGAACGGCGCTGCTGCCGGACCGCCAAAATCTGCCTGCCGCCTGGTTTCATGGGATCGGAAAGCGGTTGCGGGTTCTGGCGCGGATGTGGAGGCGCCGGGCACAGGTGAATGTGTCGCAACTTTATCGTGTCCACAGCACTATTGCCACGCGCTTGGCTGCGGGGAAAACCCGCGGAGATGGAGCCGGCACCGGATTCTGGTTGTTCAGAAAAATTCAACAACTGATTGCATGGACGCTCACGCAGCCCGCCCCACGGCTCCCTACACTGCTTTCACCACCCGCCGCAACCGCACCAGTCCATCACGCGATGCAGCATAAGGGTATTCAGATTTTCGCTACTATCAAGGGGATCCGCCATCATGACCACCGCACAAACCCGCGTCGCCATCGTCTACCACAGCGGCTACGGCCACACCGCCAAGCAAGCCCAGGCCGTTGCGCGCGGCGCCGGCAATGTCGCAGGCACCGAAAGCCTGCTGATCCCGGTCGAGGACATCGACCAGCACTGGGACACGCTGGAACAGGTGGACGCCATCATCTTCGGCGCGCCGACCTACATGGGCAGCGCCTCGGCACAGTTCAAGGGTTTTATGGACGCCACCTCGCGCAATGTCTTTGCCAAGGGCGGCAAGTGGGCCAACAAGGTCGCAGCCGGCTTCACCAACGCGGCTTCGCGCTCCGGCGACAAGCTGGCCACGCTGCAGCAGATCGCGATCTTCGCGGCGCAGCACGGCATGCACTGGGTCAACCTGGGCCTGCCCCCGGGCCACAACAACTCCAAGTCGACCGAAGACTCGCTGAACCGCCACGGCTTCTTCCTGGGCGCCGCCGCTCAGTCCAACGCCGATGAAAGCGCCGACGTGGTGCCGCCGCTGGCCGATCTGCGCACCGCCGAGCACCTGGGTGCCCGCGTGGCCGAAGTGGCGCAGCAACTGGTCGCGGGCCGGCGCGCGCTGGCGGAACTGAAAGAAGCTGCCTGATCCGGCCGCACCCAGACGCATCGGCCCCGCATGGGGCCGATTTTCTTTTCCGGGCAGTCGCGAGCCTGAGCGGTCAGTACAAGACTTCCAGCGCGTCGAACAACTCGCTGTCCTTCTGCGCCGCCGAGCGCGCGCGGCGCCGGATTTCCTGCAGCAGGCAATCGGTGAAGCACTGCGCCGCGGGGCTGCCTACCGCATTGTGGCGCGTGATGATGCCGAGCCGGCTGGTCTCGAACTGCTCGGCCAGCGCAAAGCCTTGGACCCAGCCGCGCATCGACTCGGTCAGCAGCAGCGGCCGCGGGCAATAGCTGATCATGCCGGCATTGCGGATCAGCTCCAGCAGCAGCGCGGTGGAGTGCGCGCAATGCAGCCGCGCCGGGTCGATGCGCGCTTCATGCTGCCAGAACAGGTTGCGCATAAAGGACTCGTAGCTGGCCGCGGTGTAGTTGACGACCCAGTCCTGCTCCAGCAGTCCGTGCAGCGACCGCGCATCCGCGCACGGATGCCCGCGCCGCGCGATCACGCACGAGGTGTAGGCAAGCAGCGGCTCGCACTCGAATTCCTGCGTGGACATCGCCGCCGTGAACGGCCCCACGGCGAAGTCCAGCGTGCCTTCGCGCAGGCGGGGCAAGGCCACCGCGGTCAGGCCTTCGAAGATCTCCACCTGCACGCCCGGCATGCGCTCGCGAAAGCGCAGCAGCACACGCGGCAGGAAAGTCAGCATGACCCAGGGCGTGACGCTGATGCTCAGCCGCCCCACCCCCTCGCCGCGCAGCGTGGCCAGTTCTTCACCGGCGCGGGCGAGCTGCCCGACCACCAGCCGGGCGTGGCCCAGCATGCGCTGCCCCGCGTCGGTCAGCGCCACGCCGCTGGCGGTACGCGACAGCAAGGGCAGCCGCGCCTCGCTTTCCAGCTCGCGCAGCGCCTTGGTGACCGCCGCCTGCGACAGCCCGACCAGTCGGGCGGCGGCGCGGATGCTGCCGGCATCGGCAACGGCTACCAGCGCCTGGATCTGGTGGAGTTTCATCGTCATGGCGGTTCGGGATGGTGACAACCAATGGTTGTCAGGATAACAGTATTGCGGCTATCGGCACGCACGGGCCCTGCATAAGATCGCCCCACGCAATCCCCCGACCAAGCCTCCGGAGACCCCATGCATCCAGATCCCGTCCTGCCCGGCATCCGCGCCATCGAAGCCGAGATGGTGGACCTGCGTCACCGTATCCACGCCCATCCCGAGCTCGGCTTCGAGGAATTCGCCACCAGCGACCTGGTGGCGGAATGCCTGCAGGCCTGGGGCTATGCCGTGCATCGCGGCCTGGGCGGCACCGGCGTGGTGGGCACGCTGCGTCACAGCGAAGGCCGCGCCATCGGCCTGCGCGCCGACATGGATGCGCTGCCGATCCGCGAAGCCACGGGCCTGCCGTATGCCAGCAAGATCGACGGCAAGATGCATGCGTGCGGCCATGACGGCCACACCGCCACGCTGCTGGCCGCGGCCCGCTACCTGGCCGAGCACAAGCCTTTCCGCGGCACGCTGCACGTCATCTTCCAGCCGGCCGAGGAAGGCATGGGCGGCGCGCGCGAGATGATCCGGGACGGCCTGTTCCGCCTGTTTCCCTGCGATGCGGTGTTCGCGCTGCACAACATGCCCGGCCACCCGACCGGCAAGTTCGGCTTCCTGGGCGGGCCGTTCATGGCCTCGTCCGATACCGTCACGATCCGCGTCACCGGCCGCGGTGGCCACGGTGCGGTGCCGCACCGGGCGGTCGATCCGGTGGTGGCCTGCGCGTCGATGGTGATGGCGCTGCAGTCGGTGGTGGCGCGCAACGTGAACCCGCTCGACATGGCCATCGTGACCGTCGGCGCGATCGAAGCCGGCAAGGCGGCCAACGTGATCCCCGAGAGCGCCGAGCTGCGCCTGTCGGTGCGCGCGCTGAAGGCCGAGGTGCGCGACCTGCTGCAGGCACGCATCACCGCGCTGGCGCATGCCCAGGCCGAAAGCTTCGGCGCCAGCGCCGAGGTGCACTACGACCGCCGCTACCCGGTGCTGGTCAACGACCCGGCCACCACCGGGATGGCGCGCGAGGTCGCCCGTGAATGGCTGGGCGAGGACGGCCTGATCGACAGCATGGTGCCGCTGACCGGCAGCGAGGACTTCTCTTTCATGCTGGAAGAGTGCCCGGGCTGCTACCTGATCGTCGGCAACGGCGATGGCGAGGGCGGCTGCATGGTGCACAACCCCGGCTACGACTTCAACGACGCCTGCCTGCCGCTTGCGGCCACCTACTGGGTCAAGCTGGTCGAGCGCTACCTGCGCTGAGCCACGCTCCCATCGACAATGACCGGCCCCGAGGCCGGCGCCACCCCCCCCACGGAGACACCGAATGCCCACTTCCCTGCCCGCGCAGCCGCTGGACGGCGCTTATGCCGTGCCCCCGGCCAGCCGCGCCGCACCGCGCCGTCGCGTGATCGCAGCCATCACCATTGGCAACGGCCTGGAGTTCTACGATTTCACCGTCTACAGCTTCTTCGCGGTACTGATCGGCCAGCTGTTCTTTCCCGTGAGCGGCAGCTTCGGCCAGCTGATGCTGTCGCTGGCCACGTTTGGCGTGGGCTTTGTCGCGCGCCCGCTCGGCGGCCTGCTGATCGGACTCTACGCCGACCGCGTGGGGCGCAAGCCGGCCATGGCGCTGACGCTGTGGCTGATGGGGCTGGGCTCGCTGCTGTTCGTGGTCACGCCCACCTATGCGCAGGCCGGCCTGGCCGCGCCGCTGCTGATCGTGCTCGCGCGGCTGCTGCAGGGCTTTGCGCTGGGCGGCGAGGTCGGGGCCTCCACGGCGCTGCTGATGGAGTACGCCGACGACCATTCCCGCGGCTACTACGGCAGCTGGCAGTTGTTCAGCCAGGGCGTGAGCGTGCTGCTGGGGGCGGTAGTCGGACTGTCGCTGACCAACGGCCTCTCGCCTGATGCCCTGCAAAGCTGGGGCTGGCGCGTGCCGTTCGCCATCGGCATCCTGGTGATCCCGCTCGGTCTCTATATCCGCCGCCACCTGGAAGAAACCGCCGAAGTGCCGGCCGCCTGCGCTCGGGGCCATGAACGCGCCGGCCTGGCTGAAATCTTCCGTGGGCACGGCCGCGTGGTGGTTGCCGGCGTGCTGGTGACGATCGGCGGCACCTCCGCGACCTATATCGTGCTGCACTACATGACCAGCTACGCGGTGACGGTGCTGAAGATCCCGCTCGGGCTCAGCATGGCCGCCGGCTGCGTCGCCGCGCTGGTGCAGGTGGCCCTGTCTGCGTATGCCGGCAGGCTGTCCGACCGCATCGGCCGCAAGCCCGCCATCCTGTGGTCGCGCGTGGCGATGCTGGTGCTGGTCTATCCCGCCTTCCTGCTGCTCAACGCACGGCCGTCGCTCGGCACGCTGCTGGCCGTGGTCGCGATGCTGGCCCTGCCGCTGGTGCTGAACGTGGTGCCGTCCGTGGTGCTGATCACTGAGTTGTTCCCGCGCCGCATCCGCGCGAGCGGGTTGTCGGTGGTCTATTGCATCGGCGTGCTGGTGTTCGGCGGCTTCGCGCAGCTGATCGCCACCTGGCTGATCGAACTGACCGGCAATGCCGGCGCGCCGGCGCTGTATGTGATCGGCTGCGGCCTGATTTCGCTGGTCGGGCTGGCGATGGTGCCGGAGACGGCGGGCAAGCGGCTGGACTGACTGTGGTGGACTACGCTCCGGACAAGATCCGGCGCGCGCGCTCCAGCACCGGGCGGTCCACCATCTTGCCGTCGACCGCCACCGCGGCGCCGTCGGCAGCGGCGGCCGCGGCCATGACGCGCCCGGCCCAGTGCCGCTCATCGGCCGACGGCGCCAGGCCGTCGTGCACGCCGCGGACCTGGCCCGGGTGGATCACCAGCTTGGCGCCAAAGCCGAAGGTCCGGGCGCGGCGCGTTTCCGCGGCAAGTGCAGCGTCATCGCCGATTGCGGTGCAAACGCCATCCACGGGCGCGGGCAAACCGGCCGCGCGGGAATGAAGCACCAGCCGGCTGCGAAAGTAGTGCAACGCTTCACCGTCGTCCTGCACGTCGAGATCGAACATCAGGTCGATGCTGCCGAACAGCAGCCGGACCACGCCGCCGGCACGGGCCAGCTCGCGCAAGCCGGCGAAGCCGGCGGCGTTCTCGACCAGCGGGAAACAGCGCACACCGGGCAATGCCGCAGCCAGCGCATGGACGCCGGCCGGATCGGCCTTCGGCAGCACGATTTCCGCGACACCCTGTGCGCGGCACCAGGCGAGGTCGTCTTCGTAGTACGCGGTATCGGCGCCGTTGATGCGCACCAGCATGGCGACGCCGGCTGCCGCTGCCTGCTGGCCCAGCGCCGCCCATGGGGCGCCAAGCCCGTCGCGGGCCTGCCCCTTGTCGGCGGGCGCGACCGCATCCTCGAAATCGACAATGACGGCATCGGCGCCGGAGCCGATCGCCTTGGCGATGCGCTCCGGGCGCGAGGCCGGGACAAACAGGTAGCTGCGAGGATTGGCGATCGGCATGGCTGCTCCTTTCAGACTGCGCCGGCCGAGCGCAACGCGGCAATCTGCGCCGCGGTCTGGCCCAGTTCGGCCAGGATGGCATCGGTGCTCGCGCCGAGCGCCGGAATCGGGTCCATGCGTGCCTCGGTCATGCCCGGCGGCAGCAACGCCGGCACCGGGCCCACCGGCGTGTCGACCTGGCGCCAGCGCTGGCGCGCCGCCAGCTGGGGGTGGTCCCAAACGTCAGCGATGGTATTGACCCGCGCATTGGCAATCCTGGCGGCCTCCAGCCGGTCGACCACTTCGGTGGCGGTCAGGCCCGAGAAGCTGTCGACGATGCGCGCGCGCAGCGCAGCGCGGTTCTGGTTGCGCAGGCTGTTGCTGGCAAAGTCGGGATGCGTGGCGAGATCGGGTTCGCCCAGCACTGCCTGGCAGAACACGACCCACTCGCGCTCGTTCTGCAGTCCCAGCATCACGGTCTTGCCATCGCCGGTCGGAAACGGGCCATAGGGATAGATGGTGGCATGTGCCGCGCCCGCGCGCGGCGGCGGCTCGGCGCCATCGAAGGCGTAGTAGAGCGGGAAGCCCATCCACTCCACCATCGATTCCAGCATCGAGATATCGATGCGCTTGCCGCGCCCGGTCTTGCCGCGTTCCAGCAGCGCGGCCAGGATATTGGTATAGGCGTACATGCCGGCCGCAATATCGGCCACCGAGGCACCTGCCTTGACGCCGTCGTCCGGCGTGCCGGTCACGGAGACAAAGCCGGACTCGCTCTGGACCAGCAGGTCGTAGGCTTTCTTGTCGCGGTACGGGCCGTCGCTGCCATAGCCCGAGATATCGCACACGATCAGGCGCGGGTACTTTTCGCTCAGGCTATCGAAGTCCAGGCCCAGGCGCGCGGCCGCGCCGGGCGCGAGGTTCTGCACCAGCACGTCCGCGCGTTCGAGCAGTCCGGCCAGCACGGGGGCGGCCCCGGCGTGCTTGACGTCGAGCGTCAGGCTCTCCTTGGAGCGGTTGGTCCAGACGAAGTGCGAAGACAAGCCGCGCACGCGCGTGTCGTAGGCGCGGGCAAAGTCGCCGCTGCCAGGCCGCTCGATCTTGATGATGCGCGCGCCCAGATCCGCCAGCTGGCGGGTGCAGAACGGGGCCGCGATCGCCTGCTCCAGGGAAACGACGGTGATGCCTTCGAGGGGATGGGGCATGGTGGTATCCGGTTTTGCGCAATGTCCTGACGGCAATCTACCGGAGCGGGCCGCACCTGGGAAATACCGATTGCCGAGGGGATCATAAGTAGAATGAATACCTTGGAATTCTCCCGGAGCCTGCCATGGACCTGCGCGCCATGCGCTATTTCATCGCCATCGTCGACCAGGGCAGCCTGACGCGGGCAGCCGAAGTGGTCTGCGTGGCGCAGCCCGCACTCAGCCAGCAGCTGGCGGCACTGGAAAAAGAGCTGGGCGTGCCGCTGGTCCACCGCGGCGCCAAAGGTGTCAAACCCACGGAAGCCGGCCGCACGCTCTATCGCCACGCCCGCAATATCCTGCGGCAGGTGGAGATCGCAGGCGCCGAGGCCCGGGTGGCCGGCACGGATGTTACCGGCATGGTTGCCATCGGCCTGCCCACCACGGCGGCAGCGGCATTCGGCATGCCGCTGATCCGCGCGGTGCGCGCCCGCTATCCGCAAATCCGGCTGCAGCTGTTCGAGAGCATGAGCGGTTATATCTCGGAGCTGCTGGACCACAACCGGCTGGACTTCGCCATCCTGTTCCGCGATGTGCCGTCGCGCGCGGTGGAACTGGAGCGGCTGGCGAGCGAATCGCTATACCTGGTCGGGACGCCTCCCGTGACGCGCGGGCGCGCAACGGCGCAAGCGAAGTCCCGGGTGCAGGCCGGTGCGGAAGGCGCCACGGTCGCGATCAAGGCACTGGGCGAGCTGCCACTCGTGCTGCCAAGCGGCTCGCAGGGCCTGCGCGAAGTGGTCGAGCTTGCCTTCGCGCAGGCCGGCGTGTCGCTGAACGTGGTGGCCGACCTGGATTCGCTGCCCTTCCTGCTGGCGACCGCGCGCGAGGGCCTGGCGTGCACCATCCTGCCCGCGTCGTCGCTGTCCGACGCGGACAGCGAAGTGCCGCGGCACCTGATCGTGCCGGAACTGCGCCGCACGCTGTCGCTGTGCTGGCCACGCGCGCTGCCGCGCACCAGCGCGGCCGAGGCCGTGGCGGAGGTGCTGCGTGAACTGGTGGCCGAGCGCATTGCGGCAGGCGGGTCGCTCAAGCCGCTCATTCCGCCGCCTGCGGCCGATCAATAAAACTTATGCCCGTAGTCGGCGATTGAATTTCACGCCGGCGCGGCAGTCGGCTAGAGTTGCCACCAGCCTGGGCCGGCATTCACGGCCCCGCAATTCCAGGAGACACCATGCAACGCACCCGCCGCGCCCTGGCAGCCGCCGCTGCCCTGGCCGCATGCCTGCCGCTGTTCAGCGCCAGGGCCCTCGCCGCCGCCCCCTATCCGTCCAAGCCCATCCAGATGATCGTGCCGCAGGCGCCGGGCGGCACCAATGACATCGTCGCGCGCCTGGTCGCCGCGACCCTGTCGCAACGGCTCGGCCAGCAAGTGGTGGTGGAAAACCGCCCGGGCGCCGGCGGCAATATCGGCACCCAGGCAGCGGCCCGCGCCACGCCGGACGGCTACACGCTGCTGATGACCATCAGCAGCACGCAGGCCATCAACCCGTCGCTGTACCGCAGCATCCCGTTCGACCCGGTCAAGGATTTCGAGCCGATCGCCCCGGTGGCAAGCGTGCCGAACGTGCTGGTGGCCAATCCCGCCTTCCCCGCCAAGTCGCTGCCCGAACTGATCGCGATGGCCAAGGCCAGGCCGGACTACTACCGCTATGCCTCCGCCGGCAATGGCACGCTGAACCACCTGCTGGGCGAGATGCTCAACAGCATGGCCGGCATCAAGCTCGAACACGTGCCCTACAAGGGCGTCGCGCCGGCGCTGAACGATGTGCTGGGCAACCAGGTGCCGCTGGCCTTCGCCAGCCTGCCGTCGGTGCTGGCCCATATCAAGGCGGGCAAGGTGCGCGCGCTCGGCGTCAGCTCCGCCAAGCGCTCGCCGTTCGCGCCGGACATTCCCGCGATCAACGAAACCGTGCCCGGGTATAGCGGCGACCTCTGGGTCGGCCTGTTCGCGGTAAAGAATACGCCGAAGGACGTGACCCAAAAGCTCGGCCAGGCCATGCAGGAGATCCTGGCGGACAAGACCCTGCGCGACAAGCTGGCGGCACAGGGCGCCGAAGTGATGACGGGCACGCCGCAGCAGTTCAGCAAGATGCTGGCGTCCGACATGGACAAGTGGGCCCGCATCGTGAAGGCATCGGGCGCGCAGGTGGACTAAGCGCAAAACGGACACCCAGGCGGCACGCCAGCGGGCATGCCGCCACTCCCGCACACCCCCAACCCTATCGGGCAACGAGCGCCGCCAGCTCCAGCACCCACCGGTCGCGAAATTATCGCGACAAGACCCCTTCCAGCAGCTTTCCTCAAGAGGTAGTTCCTGCCTTCGGCTAATCGTCGGGCCAGACAGCCCCACGACGGCGAACCATCAGGGCCATCCCTCTTGGTGTTTCCCCTAACTCAAAATGCCTTGGCGAAGCCTGCGGGAGTGCGCTACATTTGCATCAAATAAATCTTTTATTTGATTATTTATTTGATGCGCGCGATACGTCACGCGCCACCAGGAGACAGCGCCCCCCCGATGAGTTTCCAAAACCACTCCTTCTAGCGACG
This sequence comes from Cupriavidus sp. FW306-1B-F12B, assembly GCF_058781795.1. Classification (NCBI taxonomy): domain Bacteria; kingdom Pseudomonadati; phylum Pseudomonadota; class Betaproteobacteria; order Burkholderiales; family Burkholderiaceae; genus Cupriavidus; species Cupriavidus sp. FW306-1B-F12B. The sequence goes on along the minus strand of NZ_JBYSXC010000004.1, from coordinate 321,937 downwards.
GCGGTGATAGGTCGCGATTTCACGCGTAGCGATCTCGTAGACCTTCTCCAGTTGTTCCAGCTGTCCGGCCGCCCTCAGCGCGCCGGGCTTAGGGCCGAATTCGCCTTGCGCGGTCTCGAGCAGTGTCTCGCGCCGCAAGCGGGCAAATTCGTCGCACACCCTTATGCCTTCGTCAGTGGCGAAGTAGTAAATGCCCGTGCGTGCGCTGCCGTATTTGTCGACCAGTTCGGCCTTGAGCAGCTTGCGCAACTCATATTGCATGTTGGGCACGTCCTGGCGATTGGTCATGTGCAGCAGGTCCTTGATGGTCTTGGGCCGCTCGTGCATCCGGATGATGTGCAGCAGGGTATTTTCCTGCCCGCTCAGCGTAATCCCGGTCACGGCCGCCAGGCATTCGGACTGCCACCGCAGGAACGACTGATAAACCCGCATGACGGCGTATTCGAGGTCGGTGATCTCGACGCTGAAATCATCCGTCGCCAGGTGCCAGCGATGTTGTTCGGCAGTACGGTCGATTTTCGCGGATGGCGTGGAGTTACTCGAGGTCTTGGGCATTGTCAGCTCGACGCACGTTGCGTGCGTGGGTTTTTCAGGGCAGTACGGGCGCCGCATTATCCGCGTGCGGCGCATGCTAGGGATTCTACTTGGCCGGGAGATACGCATGAGAAAAATTCTGAACACGAAGGACTTTGTACTGGGCACGTTTGCGACCAATTGCTCGGGTGGCATGTCGGTGACCAAGATCGGCGAGCGCTGGGACAACTCGTGGGAAAACAACGCGAAGCTGGCCCGGATGCTGGACGATGCCGGCATCGACTTCATGCTGCCGATCGCGCGCTGGATCGGCTACGGCGGCGAGACCGACTTCCACGGCTCGGTGCTGGAAACGATCACGTGGGCGGCCGGGTTGCTGGCGCAGACCAAGAACCTGACCGTATTCGCCACCATCCACACCGCGGCCAACCACCCGGCGGTGGTGGCCAAGCAGATCGCGACGCTGGACCAGATCGGCCAGGGCCGCGCGGGCCTGAACATCGTGGCGGGCTGGAACCGCCCCGAGTACGAAGCCCTGGGCCTGCCGCTGGCCGCCGGCCACGACAAGCGCTACAGCTATGCGCAGGAGTGGTTCGACGTCATCAAGCAGATCTGGGAGCGCGACGGCGCCTTCAACTATGACGGCGAGAACTTCCACCTGAAGGGCATCTACGGCCTGCCCAAGCCGTGGCACGGCGAGCGCCCGCCGATCCTGAACGCCGCCGGCTCCGGCGAAGGCCGCGACTTCGCCATCCAGAACGCCAACTTCCTGTTCACGCCGGCGATCGACCTGGAGCGTTCCAAAGTGGAAGTGGCCGAGCTGAAAGCCAAGGCCCGTGCGGCGGACAAGCCGGTGCAAGTGCTGACCTTCTCGCACGTGGTGTGCCGCCCGACCGAGCAGGAAGCGCGCGACTACCTGCGCCACTTTGCGCAGGACAACGCCGACTGGGCCGCGGTGGACAACCTGGTGGCGCTGCAGTTCGCCAACGCGCAGTCGTTCCCGCACGACCTGCTGGCGCTGATCCGCGACCGCATGGCGGCGGGCCACGGCGGCTTCCCGCTGGTGGGCACGCCCGAGCAAGTGGCCGATGGCATCTGCGCGCTGGCCGAAGCCGGCTTCAAGGGCACCACGCTGTCGTTCGTCGACTACGTGAAGGAGTTCCCGTACTTCCGCGACACGGTGCTGCCGATCCTGGAGGCACGCGGCCTGCGCCAGCCCGGAGGGTCGAAAAATGGCGGCCAGTAAGCACGACCGGCTGGCGGCGCTGCAGCAACAGTTCAAGCAGGCAATGCGCGGCTTCGCCGGCGCGGTGACCGTGGTGACGGTGGCCGAAGGCGAAGAGCGCAGCGGCTTCACCGCAACCTCGGTGTCGTCGTTCTCGGCCGAGCCGCCGATGGTGGTGGCGTCGATGAAGGCGAGGAGTTCTTCGGCCGGGCTGCTGCAGAGCACGCGGCGCTTCGGCGTGAACCTGCTGCGCGTGGAGCAGCAGGCGATCGCGCAGCGCTTCACCGGCTTTGGCGGCGAGGCCGGCGCCGCGCGCTACGGCAGCGACGCCTGGACCCAGCTGACCCCCGATGGCGCCCCGGTGCTGGCCGATGCCGTGGTGGCAATGGATTGCGAGGCCGAGGAACTGCTGGAGCGCCACGGGCACATCCTGATCATCGGGCGCGTGCGGGCGGTCCATGTGGCCGAACAGGCCCCGGCGCCGCTGCTCTACTGGCAGGGACGGTACACGCGGCTGGCGCACGCTTCGGCCTGATACGGCGCACACAACAAGGAAACCCCATGAGCAACACCGTGCAACAGCTTGCCGCGGACCTTTCCGGCGGCAAGGCAAGGATCATCGACCTGACGCAGACCCTGTCGCCGGACTTCCCCGCGCTGGTGCTACCCCCCGAGTTCGGGCAGGTGTGGGCGTTCAAGATGGAACGCATCAGCCAATATGACGACAAGGGACCGGGCTGGTACTGGAACAACTTCTCCTGCGGCGAGCATACCGGCACGCATTTCGACGCGCCGGTGCACTGGATCTCGGGCAAGGACCACGCCAACAACACCGTGGACACCATCGACCCGGCCAACTTCATCGCCCCCGCGGTAGTGGTCGATGCCAGCGCCGAAGTGGCGGAGAACCCCGACTGGGTGCTGACGGTGGCGCACCTGCAGCGCTGGGAAGCCGACCACAGCCGCATTCCCGCCGGCGCCTGGGTGCTGCTGCGCACCGACTGGAGCAAGAAGACGGATCCGGCGGAGTTCCTGGGGCTGCGCGACGACGGCGCTCACACGCCTGGGCCAACGCAAGAAGCCGTCGAGTGGCTGATCCATGAACGCAATGTCCACGGCTTCGGCGTTGAAACCATCAACACCGATGCCGGCCAGTCCTACGCCTGGCCGCTGCCCTACCCGTGCCACACGCTGATGCACGGCGCGAACAAGTACGGCCTGCAATGCCTGAAGAACCTGGACCAGCTTCCGCCCACCGGCACGCTGATCGTGGCGGCACCGCTGAAGATCCAGAACGGGTCGGGCAGTCCGTTGCGGGTACTGGCGATCGCGGCCACCTGACAGAGCCGCAGACGTCCACAAGAAATGAGAAAGGAAGGGAGACAATGAAACACCAACGCAGGATCCTGCTGGCCGCCGTGGCGGCCGCCGGCAGCCTCGCCTCCGGCGCCGCGCAGGCCCAGAGCACCGTGCAGCTCTATGGCACGATTGACGCCTTTGCCGGCTCCGTGCGTGCCAGTGGCGATGCCCACAGCACCGCGGTCGTCGACAGTTCCGGCCTGACCACCTCCTACTGGGGCATTGGCGGGCAGGAAGCGCTCGGCAACGGCCTGAACGCCGAGTTCACGCTGGAGAGCTTTTTCCGTACCGACAACGGCAAGGTCGGCCGCTTCGACGGCGACGTCATGTTCGGGCGCAATGCCTATGTTGGCCTGAACGGAGGTTTCGGCGCGATCAAGCTCGGCCGCAACACCACGCCGTGGTTCGTGTCGATGTTGCTGTTCAACCCGCTGGCGGATTCGGCCGTGTTCTCGCCGATGTTCCTGCATGCCTACACCACGCCGCCGGGCGCGCCGGTCGGCAACTCGGTCGCAGGTGACACCGCCTGGGACAATTCGGTGCTGTACCAGAGTCCGGGCTTCGGCGGGCTGCGCTTCAATGCGATCTACGCCACCGGGGAGAGCACCGGCCACCAGGGCAAGCAGAACTACGGCGGCAATGCCACCTATTTCAATGGCAACTTTGGCGCCACGCTGGCGGTGCAGCGCGTGGGGGTCAATGCACCGGAGTTCGCTGCCAGCGGCGCCAGCTACCAGATGGCCTACCTGGCGGGCGTGTCCTACGACTTCAAGGTGGTCAAGCTGTTCGGCCAGTACGCGCAGTCGGACAACAGCTTCAGCACGCTGAGCCGGCAACGCAACCGCACCATGCAGGTGGGCGCCAGCGCCCCGCTGGGACCGGGCTCGCTGATGGCAACGTGGGTGCGTACCTGGCAGGGCGGCAACGAGACGCTGGGCTCGGCCCGCCGCGATACCACCACGCTGGCCTACGACTACCCGTTCTCCAAGCGCACCGACCTTTACGCCGCCTGGCGCTATGACAAGGTGACCGACCTGAATCCGGGCAACACCTTCGGGCTGGGCCTGCGCCACAAGTTCTAGTGGCAGCCTCGGCGCCTCCGGTCGAGGCGCCGACCAGATTTCCTTCGTCGCTCCAAAAAAATATTTCCACAATCATATGTTTATGCCTAAACTATGTGGAACGACAACAAACGCGTGGCGACGATCGCGCGAAACAGGTTCCCTGGCGGCCTCTCCGGTTCCCTATCCGCCACCCATCAGGAGACAGACAATGACCCCAGCTGGCACCATTCAGCCCTGGCACCCCGCTTCTCGCGCGACCCATACCGTACTTTTCGTATGCTTCCTTGCGATTCTCTTTGAAGGCTATGACGTCGGCGTCATGGGAGCGGTATTGCCCGCACTCGCCGACGACCGCAACTGGAACCTGACGCCGCTGGAACTCGGTGCCCTCAGCAGCTATGCCCTGGTCGGCATGTTCTTTGGCGCCTTCCTGATCGGCACGCTGAGCGAGATGATCGGGCGCCGCCGCATGCTGCTGCTCTGTGTTTCCCTGTTCTCGCTGACCATGCTGGGCGCGTCCTATGCGCCGACGCCGGCCATCTTCGGCGTCTTGCGCTTCATCGGCGGGCTCGGCCTTGGTGGCGTCATTCCCGTAGCCGCCGCCTTGACCATCGAGTACTCGCCGCCGCACCGCCGCAGCTTCAACTATGGGCTGATGTACTCGGGGTATTCCGTGGGCATCCTTTGCGCCGCACTCATTGCGATGTGGCTGTTGCCCAGCCTTGGCTGGCGTGGCGTGATTGGCCTGGGTGCCGTGCCGATGGTGTTGATACCCCTGATGGCGTGGATGCTGCCCGAATCGCTGGAGTACCTGGTGGGGCAAGGGCGAATCGATGAAGCGCAGGCATTGGCCGATCGCACCGGTCATGGCCGGCTGCCGTCACAAGTCCGGCCCGCCAGCAGCGCCGCCCGCGCCACCTGGCGCGACGTGATGTCGAGCATGTTCGCCCGCAAGCAGCTGCGCGCGACGGCGTGCTTCTGGATCGCACTGTTCTTCGGCTTGCTGCTGGTTTATGGCCTCAATACGTGGCTGCCGACCATCATGCGCAAGAATGGCTACGACCTCGGCTCCAGCCTTTCCTTCCTGGTTATCTTCAGCCTCGCTTCCGCGGTGGGCGGCCTGTTCCTGGGCAGCGCGGCCGACAAGATGGGTGCGCGTGGCACCGTCGCGGTCTTCTACCTGATCGGCGCTCTCGCCATCGGCGCGCTGATGTTCCGCAACTCCGTTGTCGTCAACTACCTGCTGGTCGCGCTGGCTGGCGTTGGCAGCGTCTCGGCATCCCTGATCCTTACAGGCTATCTGGCCGGCTACTACCCGGCACACGCACGGGCCGCGGCAACAGGATGGGCCCTGAGCTTCGCGCGAATCGGCGCCATGAGCGGCCCGCTCGTCGGCGGTTACGTGGCCGGCTCAGGCCTGAGTTTCGGCTGGAACTTCATCACGTTCTCCATTGCGGGCCTTGTCGCTGCACTGGCTGTGGCGCTGCTGCCATCGACACGGCAACCAGTCGTGGCCCGCGCCGCCCAGCAAAGCAACGCATAAAGCGCCTGAAAAGGGAATTCGGCTTCCACGGAAGCCGTCCACGTGACCTCGAGTTCCGCGCATATATATGATTATGCAAATATTTATGTTCAAACTATATTCATCTCGCCACAACGTGGGCGTCAGGAAGAGAAGCCATGGCTGAGCGTTCGTTTGCCGAAGAAGTCAAGAAGTTGCGCCTGGGTTCCGGCGAGGTATTCAGCGGCGAGGGCATCCTCGCGGTCACCAAGGCGCTGCTGGAGTCCGGTGTCGCCTACGTCGCCGGCTACCAGGGCTCGCCGATCTCGCACCTGATGGACGTGCTGGCCGATGCGCAGGACATCCTTGCCGAGCATGGCATCCGCTTCGAGAACAGCGCGAGTGAAGCCACCGCGGCCGCGTCGCTGGCCGCCTCGGTCAACTACCCGCTGCGCGGCGCGGTCACGTTCAAGGCCACCGTGGGCACCAACGTGGCCTCGGACGCGCTGGCCAACCTGGCATCGGGCGGGGTCACCGGCGGCACGCTGATCATCGTCGGCGAAGACTACGGCGAAGGTTCCTCGATCATGCAGGAGCGCAGCCACGCGTTCGCGATGAAGTCGCAGATGTGGCTGCTCGATCCGCGCCCCAACCTGCCGTGCATCGTGCAGGCGGTGAAGGACGGCTTCGACCTGTCCGAAGCTTCCAATACACCGGTGATGCTCCAGCTGCGCGTGCGCTCGTGCCACGTACACGGCCAGTTCGTCGCTTCCGACAACCGCCGCAGCCGCTTCTCGATCCAGGACGCGCTGGACCACCCCACGCGCGACCTCAGCCGCATCGTGCTGCCCCCGGCGAGCTTCGTGCACGAGCACGAGAAGATCAAGCAGCGCTGGCCCGCCGCCGTGAAGTTCATCGAGGAACGCCAGCTCAATGAGTTCTTCCAGGGCGAGATGGATGACATCGGCATCGCCGTGCAGGGCGGCAGCTACAACACGCTGGTCCGCGCACTGGAGCAGCTCGGCCTGGCCGATGTGTTCGGCGAGTCGAAGATCCCGCTGTACGTGATGAACGTGGCCTACCCGCTGATCGATTCGGAGTGGGAACGCTTCTGCGCGGGCAAGCGCGCCGTGCTGGTGCTGGAAGAAGGCCAGCCCAACTTTATCGAGCAGAACGCCGCCAACATCCTGCGCATGGCCGGCACCACCGCGACGCTGCATGGCAAGGACCTGCTGCCGCTGGCCGGCGAGTACAACACCGCGACCGTGCTCAAGGGCTTGCGCGCCTTCCTGGAGCAGTACGGCAAGCTTGAACCGCTGCCTGAGCCGAAGCCGGCCCGCAAGGTGATCCCGCTGGTTCAGGCGCCGGCCGCCACCGTCGACGCCGTGGCTGCCGAGGTGCTGGAACCGCAGAAGCTGGTCGACGAGAGCGTGCATGCGCGCCCGCCCGGTTTCTGCACCGGCTGCCCGGAGCGCCCGATCTTCACCGCGATGAAGCTGGTCGAGCGCGAGATCGGCGAGCACCACGTCAGCGCCGACATCGGCTGCCACCTGTTCTCGATCCTGCCGCCGTTCAACCTGGGCAACACCACCATGGGCTACGGCCTGGGCGGCGCCAGCGCTGCGGCGCTGAACGCGCCCGGCGGCAAGCGCGCCATCTCCGTGATGGGCGATGGCGGCTTCTGGCACAACGGCCTGACCAGCGGCATCGCCAACGCGGTCTTCAACAAGAGCGATAACCTGACCATCGTGGTCGACAACAGCTACACGTCGGCCACCGGCGGGCAGGACATCCTGTCCTCGACCGCGCTGAACGACACCCGTAGCACCGGCCACGCCATCGAGGACGCGGTCAAGGGCGTGGGCGTAAAGTGGGTACGCACCATCCGCCGCACCTATGACCTGAAGGCGATGAAGGCCACCCTCAAGGAAGCGCTGACCACCGGTGCCAAGGGTCCGAAGGTGCTGATCGCGCAGAGCGAATGCATGCTGAACAAGCAGCGCCGCGAGAAGCCGAAGACGCGCAAGGCGATCGCAGACGGCCAGCGCGTGGTACGCGAGCGCTTTGGCGTGGATTCAGACACCTGCACCGGCGATCACTCGTGCATCCGGCTGTCCGGCTGCCCTTCGCTGACGATCAAGCCCAACCCGGACCCGCTGCGCACCGATCCGGTCGCCTCCGTGCTGGACAGCTGCGTGGGCTGCGGCCTGTGCGGCGAGGTGTCGCACGCTGCGGTCCTTTGCCCGTCGTTCTACCGCGCGCAGATCGTCACCAACCCGACCCGCATCGACAAGCTGCGCCAGCGCCTGCGCGACGCCGTGATCGGCTTCCTGCAGCGCCGCGATGCCGCGCGCCGCACCCGCCTTGCATTCTGAACACCAAGTTTCGAGAGGTTCAATCGTGAACGCACCCAACAACCTCAGCGCCAAGCCGATCAAGGTCGCCATCCTCGCCATGGGTGGCGAGGGCGGCGGCGTGCTGGCCGACTGGATCGTGGATCTGGGCGAGCACAACGGCTATATCGCGCAAACCACGTCGGTGCCCGGCGTGGCGCAGCGCACCGGCGCTACCATCTACTACGTCGAGCTGTTCCCGCGCGACCTGGCCGAGCAGGCTGGCCGCCAGCCGGTGCTGGCGCTGATGCCCACCCCTGGCGATGTCGATGTGGTACTCGCCTCCGAGCTGATGGAAGCCGGCCGCGCCGTGCAGCGCGGACTGGTGACGCCGGAGCGCACCACGCTGGTGTCTTCCACCCACCGCGTGTACTCCATTGCCGAGAAGTCCGCGATGGGCGATGGCCGCGTCGACAGCAACGAGCTGATCGCCCACGCCGGCAAGGCCGCCAAACGCTTTGTGCGCTTCGACATGGCGCAGGCCGCCGAAGCCAGCGGCAGCGTCATCAGCGCCGTGCTGTTCGGCGCGCTGGCCGGCACCGGCGTGCTGCCGTTCAGCCGCGCGCAGTTCGAAGCCACCATCGAGCGCGGCGGCGTGGGCGTGAAGCCCAGCCTGCGCGCCTTCGGCGCGGCGTTCGCCACGGCCGAGGCCGCCGAGACGCCCGCCGCGGAAGCCGCAAAGCCGCTGGGCGAACTCAAGCCGCAGGATCCCAGGGTTGCGCAGTTGCTGCATCGCGCCCGCGCCGAACAGCCGGCCGAAAACTGGCCAGTCGTGGTCGAAGGCGTGCGCCGCATGATCGACTACCAGGACGTGGCCTATGCCGGCCTGTATCTGGATCGGCTGGCCGCCGTGCGCCAGGCCGTCGGCAAGGACGACAGCGCCCTGCTGCGCGAAACCGCGCGCCACCTGGCGCTGTGGATGTCGTACGAGGACACCATTCGCGTGGCCGACATCAAGACCCGCGACTCGCGCTTCGCGCGGGTGCGGGGCGAGGTGCGCGCCGGCGACAAGCAATTGCTGGCGATCAACGAGTTCATGCACCCGCGCCTGGAAGAAATCTGCGAGACCTTGCCGGCCGGAATCGGCCGCTGGCTGATGCAGCCGCATTTCGTGCACCGCCTGGTGCGCCACTTCACCACCTCCGGCCGCGTGGTCACCACCAGTTCGTTGCGCGGCTACCTGATGCTGTGGGCGGTGTCGCGCCTGCGCGGCATCCGCCGCAGCACGCTGCGCTATGCGCTGGAAACCGAGCGCATCGAGGGCTGGCTGGCCCAGGTACTGGCCGCCGCGCGCCTCAATCCGGCGCTGGCGCTGGAAGTGGTGCAGTGCCAGCGGCTGGTGAAAGGCTACAGCGACACCCATGTGCGCGGCCTGACCAACTACCAGACCCTGATGAACGCCGTGATGCGGGCCGGCGCCCGCCTGGCCCCGGCCACGCTGCGCGAGTTGCGCGAGGCCGCGCTGGCCGACGAGCACGGCAAGAAGCTGAAGGAAGCCCTCGCCCGCCACGCGCTGGCGTGACCCACACGGGCCAACCCCTAGCAGGAACCGCAGACCATGAGCACTACGCATACCTTCCGGCGCCAGCACAAGATCCATTTCTCGGAATGCGATCCGGCCGGCATCGTCTTCTACCCGCAGTACTTCGTGCTGTTCAACGACCTCATCGAACGCTGGGTCGACTGCCTGTTGCCGGCTGGCTATCACGGCGTGATCGGCGCACGCCGGCTGGGCATGCCGACCGTGCACCTGGAGGTGGACTTCAAGGCGATCAGCCGCTTTGGCGACCAGGTCTGGCTCGAGCTGGAAGTGGTGCGGGTCGGCGGCAAGTCGATCACGCTGAACTGGCGCTGCACGGGCGCAGACGGCGAGCTGCGCATGTCGGCCACGCAGACCATCGTGATGACTTCGCTGGACACGCACCTGGCGCTCCCGGTGCCCGATGACCTGCGGGGCGCCATCGAACACGGCCCTGCCCCCGCAGACCAGCCTTATCCCGAAATCACCGTCTGAATGCCGACGGACCCGCAGCGCGGGTTCCAAGGGCTCCGGTAGTAACCTGATTGGAAGCAGCCATGAACATTGTATGTATCGGCGGTGGCCCCGCCGGCCTGTATTTCGGCCTGTTGATGAAACTCCAGGATCCCGCCAACAAGGTCGTGGTGGTCGAGCGCAACCGTCCCTATGACACCTTCGGCTGGGGCGTGGTGTTCTCCGACGCCACCATGGACAACCTGCGCGAGGCCGACCCGGTCTCGGCTGAGACCATCGGCGATGCGTTCAACCGCTGGGACGATGTCGAAGTCCACTTCAAGGGCCGCGCGGTGCGCAGCGGCGGCCACGGCTTTATCGGCATCGGCCGCAAGAAGCTGCTGAACATCCTGCAGGCGCGCTGCGAGGAAGTCGGTGTGGAACTGGTGTTCGAGAACTACGTCGAGGACGACCAGGCCATCGCGCGCAAGTACAACGCCGACCTGGTGCTGGCTTCCGACGGCCTCAACAGCGTGGTGCGCAAGCGCTATGCCGACACCTTCCGCCCCGACATCGACACGCGCAACTGCCGCTTTGTCTGGCTGGGCACGAAGAAGGTGTTCGACGCCTTCAACTTTATCTTCGTGCCGACCGAGCATGGCTGGTTCCAGGCACATGCCTACCGTTTCGAAGACGGCACCTCGACCTTCATCGTCGAGACCCCGGAAGAAACCTGGAAGGCCGCCGGCATCGACCAGATGAGCCAGGAAGAAGGCATCGCCTACTGCGAGAAGCTGTTCGCCCCGTACCTGGACGGCAACCCGCTGATCAGCAACGCCGGCCACCTGCGCGGCTCGGCGATCTGGATCCAGTTCCCGCGCGTGATCTGCGAGAAGTGGGTGCACTGGAACACCCTGGCCGGCGACAGCGGCGTGGAGAAGAAGGTGCCCGTGGTGCTGATGGGCGATGCCGCCCACACCGCGCACTTCTCGATCGGCTCCGGCACCAAGCTGGCGCTGGAAGATGCCATCGAGCTGGCGCGCACCCTGCGCAACATCGACGGCTCGCTGGAAGATGCGCTGAAGCACTACGAAGCCGTGCGCTCGGTGGAAGTGCTCAAGATCCAGAACGCCGCGCGCAACTCCACCGAATGGTTCGAGAACGTCAAGCGCTATGAAGACCTGGAGCCCGAGCAGTTTGCCTATTCGCTGTTGACCCGCTCGCAGCGCATTTCGCACGAGAACCTGCGCGTGCGCGACAAGGCCTGGCTGGAAGGCTACGAATCGTGGCTGGCCGAACGTGCCGGCACGGAGGCCGCCGCCGTACCGCCGCTGCTGACGCCGTACACCGTGCGCGGCGTGGAGTTGAAGAACCGCGTAGTGGTGTCGCCCACCGCCATGTATTCCTGCCAGGACGGCGTGCCGGGCAACTTCCACATGGTGCACCTTGGCAGCCGGGCACTGGGTGGCGCCGGCCTCGTGATGGTGGAAATGACGGCAGTGTCGCCGGACGGCCGCATCACGCCGGGCTGCCCGGGCCTGTGGAGCGACCAGCAGGCGGCGGCGTTTGCCGGCATCGTCGGTTTCGTGCACGAGCACACCAGCGCGCGCATCGGCGTGCAGATTGGCCACGCCGGCCGCCGCGGCTCGACCCAGCTCGGCTGGGAGCAGATGGACCACCCGTTGGCCGAGGGCAACTGGTCGCTGATCGCGGCCTCCGCCCTGCCGTACCTGCCGGGCGTTTCGCAGACACCGCGCGCCATGACCCGCGCAGACATGGACCGCGTACGCGATGACTTTGTCGCCGCCACCCGGCGCGCGGCGGCTGCCGGCTTCGACTGGCTGGAGCTGCAGGCGGGCCATGGCTACCTGCTGTCGGGCTTTATCTCGCCGGTGACCAACCAGCGCACCGACGAATATGGCGGCGCGCTGGAAAGCCGCATGGCCTTCCCGCTGGAAGTGCTGCGCGCGGTGCGTGCGGCATGGCCGCAGGACAAGCCGGTGTCGGTGCGTATTTCCGCCACTGACTGGGTCGAGGGCGGCAACAGCGCCGACGACGCGGTGGCCATGGCACGCCTGTTCAAGGAAGCCGGTGCGGACGTGATCGACTGCTCTTCGGGGGAGGTCAGCCCCGAGCAGAAGCCGGTGTACGGACGCATGTTCCAGACCCCCTTCGCCGATCGCGTGCGCAACGAGGCGGGCGTGCCGACGATCGCCGTCGGCGCCATTACCGAAGCCGACCAGGTCAACGGAATCATCGCGTCGGGCCGTGCCGATCTGTGCGCCATCTCTCGCCCGCATCTGGCCGACCCGTCCTGGTTGCTGCGCGAAACCGCGAAGCTTGGCTACCGCCGCGTCGAATGGCCGAAGCAGTACCTGCTAGCCAAGGACCAGCTTGAGCGCAACCTCGGGCGCGTGGCCGCGGGGGCCTGATGGCTTCCCTATGAACTCACCAGAGAGGAAGACGATGTCGAATACCTCGTATGACACCTACCGCGAAAACGTAGCCGGCCGCGCCGACGTGGAAGACACGCCCGAGCTGGTTTCTTACTACAAGGAGCTCGATGCGCTCAAGACCGGCGCGCTCTGGACCGTGGCCAACAAGATCGAGCCGTGGCAGCCGAAGTCCGAATCGGTGCCGGTGCTGTGGCGCTACCGCGACCTGCGTGACCACGTGCTGCGCTCGGTCGACCTGGTGACGCCGGAGAAAGCCGGCCGCCGCGTGATCTACCTGAACAACCCGGGCCGCCAGGACGTTTCGGCGGCGGTGGGCTGGCTCTACTCGGGCCTGCAGGTGATGCATCCCGGCGAGGCCGCCTCGGCACACGCGCACTCGTCGTCGGCGCTGCGCTTCATCATGGAAGGCAGCGGCGCCTACACCATCGTCGACGGCCACAAGATGACACTGAACGCCAACGACTTCGTGCTCACGCCCAACGGCACCTGGCACGAGCATGGCGTGGCGGCCGAAGGCACCACCTGTATCTGGCAGGACGGGCTGGACATCCCGCTGGTCAATGCGATGGAAGCCGGCTTCTACGCCGTGCACCCGGATCTGCAGCAGGCCGTGACGCACCCGGTCGACGACATGCCGGCGATCTGGGGCGGCAAGGGCCTGCGCCCGCATGAGGGCAACTGGAGCAAGCCGTATTCGCCGCTCTACAAGTACGAATGGGCCCCGACCTGCGAGGCGCTGGTGCGCCACAGCAAGGTCACCGACGGCAGCCCGTTCGACGGCGTGCTGATGCACTACGTCAACCCGGTCACCGGCGGCCCGGTGATGCCGACCATCGGCGCCAGCATGCAGCTGCTGCGTCCGGGCGAAGCCACCAAGGCCCACCGCCACACGGGCAGCTTTGTCTACCAGGTAGCCAAGGGCAGTGGCTACTCGGTCATCAACGGCCAGCGCTTCGACTGGACTGAGCGCGACATCTTCTGCGTGCCGTCGTGGGCCTTCCATGAGCACGCAAACGCGTCGGCCAGCGATGACGCCGTGCTGTTCTGCTTCAACGACCTGCCGGTAATGCATTCGCTCGGGCTTTACCGCGAGCAAGCGCTGGCGGAGAACGGCGGGCATCAGGTGGTCCTTTGAACCTCAGCAGTACCTATTTTCCAAATTGTGCAGCCGCACCGATTGCGGCCTTTTCCGGAGTTATCAAACCATGCGTCTCGTAACCTATCGCGCTGAAGTCGCTGCCGCCGCCCGCCTGGGTGCCATCGTCGACGGCAATGTCGTTGACCTCGCCCGCTTCGGCGCCGCCGTCGGCGTGAGCATTCCCTCCACCATGCTCGAGTTCATCGACCTGGGCCCCGAGGCAGTCCGCTCGACCAGCGCGCTGCTGGACGAATACCGCGGCAAGCTGCCGTTCGGCGTGGCCGTGCCGGCCTCGAACGTCAAGCTGCTGGCGCCGATCCCGCGCCCACGCAAGAACATCTGGGGCATCGGCCTGAACTACGTCGAGCACGTCGCCGAATCCAGCCGCAGCCTGGACACCTCGAAGGAACTGCCGAAGGAGCCGGTGATCTTCTCCAAGCCGCCCACCACCGTGATTGGCCCGGGCGACGCGATCGAGCACAACAAGGAAATCACGCAGCAGATGGACTGGGAAGTTGAGCTGGCCGTCATCATCGGCACGCGCGGCAAGGGTGTGAAGGAGGCCGACGCGCTCAACTACGTGTTCGGCTACAGCGTGATGATCGACATCTCGGCGCGCGACTGCCGCCGCGCCGGCCAGTGGATCTACTCCAAGGGCCAGGACACCTATGCCCCGTTCGGCCCGGTCATCGTCACCGCCGACGAAATCGCCGACCCGCACACGCTGGACCTGTCGCTGACCGTCAACGGCGTGACCAAGCAGAGCTCCAACACCCGCCACATGCTGTTCAAGGTGCCGGCGCTGATCGCGGACATCAGCAAGGGCATGGCGCTGGAACCCGGCGACATCATCGCCACCGGCACGCCCGACGGCGTGGGCGCGGGCCGAACCCCGCAGGAGTGGCTGTGGCCGGGCGACACCGTGGTAGCCACGGTGGAAGGCATCGGCGAGCTGCGCCACCCGGTGGTAGCTGTCTAAATCCCGTCATCCCCGCGCAAGCGGGGATGACCGCTGCAAGCGAGGCACACATATGCTCAATCTGCCCAAATTCAAGGCTGCGGCCGTCCAGGCGGCTCCGGTCTTCCTCGATGCCGACGCCACGGTCGACAAGGTCTGCCGCCTGATCAAGGAAGCCGCCGACAACGGTGCGAAGCTGGTCGCCTTTCCGGAAGTGTTCGTGGCCGGCTACCCGTACTGGAGCTGGCTGACCAACCCGGTCGACGCCAGCCCCTGGTTCGAGAAGCTGGTCAAGGCGTCCATCGAGATCCCCGGCCCGGAGATCCGCAAGATCGCGCAGGCGGCGCAGGCCAACCACATCAACGTAATCGTTGGCGTGAACGAACGCAGCCGCACCGGCGTCGGCACCCTCTTCAATACGCTGGTGACCATCAGCGACGAAGGCCGCATCCTGGGCCGCCACCGCAAGCTGGTGCCGACCTGGGCCGAGAAGCTGACCTGGGCCAATGGCGACGCCTCGGCACTGCGCGTGCACCAGACCAGCGTCGGCCCGCTCGGCTCGCTGGCCTGCGGCGAGAACACCAACACGCTGGCGCGCTTCTCGCTGCTGTCGCAGGGCGAGATGATGCACGTGGCCAGCTATATCGCGCTGCCGGTGGCCCCGGCCGACTACGACATGGCCGAGGCCATCAAGGTGCGCGCCGCCGCCCACTGCTTCGAGGGCAAGGTGTTCACCGCGGTGTCGTGCTCGACCGTGTCGGAGGAGATCATCGAGGCCATGAGCCCGCTGAACCCGAAGGCGCGCGAGCTGCTGTCGCGGCGCAACAGCGCCTTCTCCGGCTTCCTCGGGCCGGACGGCCGCGTCATCGGCGAGCCGCTGATCGACGCGGAAGGCATCGTCTACGCCGACATCGACCTGTCCCGCTGCATCCAGCCGCGCCAGATGCACGACATCACCGGCCACTACAACCGCTTCGACATCTTCGACCTGCGCGTCGACCGCCGCCCGCTGCAGCCCGCCCAGTTCCTGGACGGCGCCAGCCAGGCCTTCGACCTCGACGCCGAGGAAGCGGAACTCAACGCATTCGACCTTTTCGAGAGCAAGTAAATGTCTTTCCTGCTGACGCCCCAGAAGCCGCTGCGCATCGGGCAGATCGTGCCTTCCTCCAACACCACCATGGAGACGGAAATCCCCGCCATGTTGCGCGAGCGCGAGAAGGATTTCGCCGAGCGCTTCACCTTCCACTCCAGCCGCATGCGCATGAAGAAGGTGGTGAAGGAAGAGCTGGAGGCGATGGACCGCGACAGCGACCGCTGCGCCATCGAGCTGTCCGACGCACGCGTGGACGTGCTGGGCTACGCCTGCCTGGTGGCCATCATGAGCATGGGCAAGGGCTATCACCGCGTCTCCGAGGCGCGCCTGACGCAGCGCACCGTCGACAACGGCAACCCTGCGCCGGTGGTGACCAGCGCCGGCGCGCTGGTGGACGGCCTGCACGCCATGGGCGCGAAGCGCGTCTCGGTGGTGTGCCCGTACATGAAGCCGCTGACGAAGATGGTGGTCGAGTACATCGAGAGCGAAGGCATCGAGGTCAAGGACTACACCGCGCTGGAGATCCCCGACAACCTGCAGGTCGCCGCGCAGGATCCGGCCAACCTGCTGGAGATCTACAAGCGCATCGACACCACCGGCGTCGACGCCATCGTGCTGTCGGCCTGCGTGCAGATGCAGTCGCTGCCGTCGATCCAGAAGGTACAGGACGAATCGGGCATCCCGACGGTGTCGGCGGCGGTGGCCACCACCTGGCAGATGCTGCGCAAGCTGAACCTGCGCGCCGAGGTCGCCGGCTGCGGTGAACTGCTGAGCGGCAAATACTGAGCGCCATCCCACGCTTTGGTCGCCCCTGCCCGTGCAGGGACGACGTTTCGCACACGCACATGGACGACATTCATTTCTACGAGCCCACGCGCGGCCATGGGCTCAGGCACGATCCGCTGGCAGCCATTGTCGGCCCGCGCCCGATCGGCTGGATTTCGACGGTGGACCAGGCCGGGCGCGCCAACCTGGCGCCCTACGCATTCTTCAACGTCTTCAACTACACGCCGCCGGTGGTGGCATTCTCCAGCATCGGCTACAAGGACACCGTGCGCAACGTCGAGAACACCGGCGACTTTGTCTGGAACCTGGTGACGCGCCCGCTGGCCGAGCGCATGAACGCCACCAGCGCGGGCGTGGCGCCGGAAGTCGATGAGTTTGGCCTGGCTGGCCTGACGCCGGTACCGTCGCGGCTGGTGTCGGCGCCGCGCGTGCAGGAGAGCCCGGTATCGTTCGAGTGCCGCGCTACCAAAGTCATGCAACTGAACCGGGCCGACGGCGCCATGCTCGATACCTGGATGGTGCTGGGCGAGGTGGTCGGCGTGCATATCGACCGGGCCTTCCTGCCGGACGGGGTCTATGACACCGCCGCCGCACGCCCGATCCTGCGC
Organism: Cupriavidus sp. FW306-1B-F12B; assembly: GCF_058781795.1. NCBI lineage: Bacteria > Pseudomonadati > Pseudomonadota > Betaproteobacteria > Burkholderiales > Burkholderiaceae > Cupriavidus > Cupriavidus sp. FW306-1B-F12B. The sequence continues at coordinate 304,850 of NZ_JBYSXC010000004.1, read as the reverse complement.
GGCGGCGGTCCGGCCGACTACTATGAGGTCAGCAAATCGATGCTGTTCCAGATGTGCCGGCCGGCCTGAGGCGCGGCCCTGCCCTCAGTTGGCAGGGCGGTGCAGGTGGATCAGCAGCTTCAGCGTGGCGCGCAGCTCGTCGGCCTTCTTCTTGCCGAGCGGCGCCAGCACATGGTCCTCGTGGGCCCGGGCCTGTGCGATCAGGGTGGAGGTCAGCTTCTGCCCGCGCGGCGTGATGCGCACCAGCGTGATGCGCCGGTCGGTCCCGTGCGGGATGCGCTTGACGTAACCCTGCGCCTCCATGCGGTCGAGCAGGCGCGTCACCGTGGGCTGCTTGGTCACCGAGATCTGCGCCAGTTCCCCGATGCTGATTGGCTTGCCGCCGGACAGCGTGGACAGGACGCGCCAGTCTGAGATGGTGAAACCATTGGCTTGCACGATCACGTGGAATTCCCCCGAGATCAGCTGGCTGGCCTGGGCCAGCAGGGCCGGGGTGTAGTTGTCGACGAAATCGTCGTCGGCGGTGTCGATGGGCTGGTTCATGCGGTCCGATGGGCGGGAAGCGGCCTCGTCGGCCGCGCGACGGGCAGAACATACCACGGCGGTCAAGGGCGCGCCAACCGCGCCCGGAACACAAAGAGCAAGCCCAGCATCGCCGCTGCCAGTCCGAGTTGCTGCAGTCCGCCAATCCCCACCGCCCCGCGCTCTCGTTCAACCCACTCGAACCGCGGCGCGTTCCGATATTCATCCGTCGACACACCGCGATAGCTCATGATGCGCGGGACGAAGTACGCGCGCCACTGCACTTCGAAGCGGTCCACCCGTGCCATGAAGCTGGCGTACCGCGGCGCGTCGCTGCCCGCCAGCCGGTCGGCGGCAAGCAGCAGCGACAGCGGCGGCGAGAGCCAGGCCCATCGCTCCGCCTGCGTGAAGCGCACCGCACGCGCGTGGTCGAACGCGGACGCGACCGGCCGGATCCGCGCTGCCTGGTCGAGGTAGCGCGGCATGAAGCTGACCGGCCATGCGTGCTGCCGTGCCGTGGCCGGGGCCCACTGTGGATTGGCCTGATACCACTCTTCCACCAGCTCCGACATCCTGGCTTCCGCGCTCTGCTGCGCCGCGCGGATCTGGACGATTGCCGCCAGCCGTGACGGCATCGGCATCGTGCGATCCGCCAGCGCCGCGACCATCGCAGGCGTGCCGAAGGTGGCGATGGCCCACAGGCCAAGCCCGGCCAGCACCGCCGTGGCGCCGGAACCGGGCAGCAGGTTGAGCGCAGCGCTGGCCGCACTCCAGAACGCGATGAACGCCGTCACGCAAAACAGCCATGCGAGATACGCCGACAGCGTTGCCGCGGGGTCCAGCAGGAATGCCAGCGCGGAAGCGAGCACGGCAATCAGCCAGACCGCGCCCGCCCGAACCGCGATGGCGGCGAACAGCACACGCCCGCCGGCCGCACCCTGCGCCATCGACATCCGCCACGTGCCGTGTTCGCGCTCGCCCTGGACCATGCCTGCGCACAGGCACACCAGCAAGAGCGGCGCCAGCAGCGCGATCGCCGTCGCCAGGTCGAAGGTGCCGTAGCGCTGCAACAGCGGGTTGGCCAGCCGCTCCTCGTTGCGCGCGTCGGTGTGGCGGATCTCGACAGTGACGCGAATCGACGGCGGCAGGAGGTCCAGCACGCTGCTCGCCAGCGCCAACCCGCCACCTGGCCGCAACTGCGCCACCGGGGCATCCGACCTTGCGAACCGGAATGCCGCCATGGCGGCCTGCTCCGGAGATGCCGGCGATGCCTTGGCCTGGGCAAGGCGCAATGCCGCCTGCCCGTTTGCTTCCAGCTGCTGCAGCTTTTCATGCCATGCGCGCGCACTGAGACCCGATGCCAGCGCGCACGCGCACAGGGCGGCAGCGAACAGCAGCAGCGCCCAACGGGCACTGCCCGCCGCGCAGAAGCGGCGGCATTGCGCGGCAAGCGCCTGCCTGGTCTGTCTAATGGGGCTCATGGCTGTATCCTGCGAAGAGAGAAGAACAGGCCGGCCACGGCCAGCCCGCACCACCAGAACATGATCGCGATCTCCGGCAACGCTGCCCGCAGCGCGAAGAGCGCCGGCGGCATGGTGTAGGCAAAGGGCCGGATTGCGCGCCAAAGCGCGGCGCCGGCGTACCTGGCATCGAACGAAGTCATGCCGCGCGTGTGGCCGGCATCCCATTCATCGATGACCGTGTTGACGCTGCGCCGATAGCGCTCCGCGGCGGCCTCGTAGTCGCGCTGGTGCGAGAGATCCGTTCCTGCCATCTTCATGGCGAAGTTGCGGACCGCCAGCGTGGGGCTCAGCAGCGCGGCGGCGCGCATCACGTTCTCCTGCGCCGCATAGCGCTGCCACAGCGCATCGAAATGCAGCGCATGGACCCGGTCGGCGTAGGCGTCGCGCTCCAGCCGCCGCAGCGGCGCCGCGCCCACGGGCAGGTCCTCGAGGCGCGTGACGCCATAGCGCGACAGCAGCGCCGCGTCATGGCGTTCGGTGCGGGCCGCCAGGCTGCCGTCGCCCGGCAATCCCTCCGTGTAGTCGCGCTGGATCGCCGCCCAGAACGCTTGCGCCGACGGCAGCGGCACGGCATGCCGCGCAACCGCCGCGCCAATGCCCGGGATCACGAAGACAAAGGCCAGCCACAGGCCCACCAGCACGAACAACGCGCTCCTGCCGTCGGCCACCCAGGCCGACACCGCCAGGCCCAGTCCCACCAGGATCGCGGTGTATAGCAGATAGGCGGCACCCAGGCCCGCGGCCCGCCACCAGACCGCACCATCCAGCGTGCCGCCGGCGCTGGCCGCGATGACCGGGGCCAGCGCCACGGCCAGCGCAAACACGGCAAAGCCCGCGCCCAGCGCCAGGAATTTGCCGGCCACGAGCCTGGCCGGCGCCACGCCGGCGCCGTGCATCATGCGCAGTGTGCCGCGCTGCCGCTCGCCGCTGACGGCATCGAAAGTGACGGCGATCACCAGCAGCGGCAATAGCACCGCGAATACGAAGCCGGCGCTCAGGTCGCCGAAGCGGGTGGATGGCAGCGCATCCTGCGCGGGCTCGAAGCGCGCCACATTGCGCCGGTGCGGCTCCAGCCACAGCGCCTGGCCGAAGTAGTCGCCCAGCCCCGGCTCGATCACCGTCAGCGCGGAGGCCGGCCGGAACACGTACAGGCCGAAGTGCGCGCCGCGATGCGGATGCTTGTCACCCTGGTCGTCCCACTGCTGCCGCGTCGCGGCGGCAACCTGCGCCACCTCGCTGGCGACGGCGGCATGCCGCTGCAGCGAGGCCAGGATGGCGACGGCCAATACCGCGGCGCCGATCGCAAGCAGTGCTGCGAAGCGCCCCTCCCTGGCCATCGCCCTGAATTCCTTCACAACCACGGTCCTGATCATGGCGCAACACCCTGCGCGCGCGCATGGGCCAGGTAGGTTGAGGCCAGTGCCTCGTGGCCGACGGTGGCCGCGTCGAACTCGGCCACCAGCACGCCGGCACGCAGGATGCCGATGCGGTCGGCGAGCTGCCTGGCGTTGAACAGGTCATGCGTGGCCATCAGCACCGCCATGCCCGCGTCCGCCGCTTGCCGGACACGGTTTGCCATGTCATCGGCCGCGGCCGGGTCCAGCCCCGAAGTCGGCTCGTCAAGCAGCAGCAATGACGCGGATTTGGCCTGGGCAATGGCCAGGCCCACCTTCTGGCGCATGCCTTTCGAGTATTTCGCTACGCGCCGGCCGTGCGCGTCGCGGGCCAGCCCCGCGCCGTCCAGCAGCGCCGTAGCCTCGGCGCGCGACAGGCCGATGCCGGCAATCGCACAGAAGTAATCCAGGTTTTCCGCGCCGGACAAGTAGGGATACAGCGCGACGTTCTCGGGCAGGTAGGCGACGCGCCGCCTGACCGCAGCCGGATCGGCAACGGGCGACAGTCCGTCGACCAGCACCGTGCCACCGGCCGGCGGGACAAACCCCAGCGTCACATCGATGGTGGTGGTCTTGCCCGCGCCGTTGCCGCCCAGCAAGGCGTAGACGCAGCCCTTCGGCACGGTAATATTCAGGCCGTCCACAACGCGACGCCCGTCGCGATGGACGACCAGGTCACGAATTTCAAGCATGTCGTGTCTCCGTCGAATACGTCAGAAGAAATAGCGTGCCGCCATGCCGGCTTGCCATTTCGGCTGCGGCGCTACCAGCAGCCCCGCTGCGGACCCATACGCGGCCTCGGTCGAGAACCGGTGCGGCTGCAGCACCGCGAACAGCGACAACTGGTATTGCTTCCAGTCGAGCACCGCGCGCAGGTCGAAGCGCGTGTAGGCCGGCATGAAGCGCAGCTGGGTCTGCGGCGTTCCCATGTAGTAGGGAATACCGGTAGTCAGATAGGCATCGGCATTGACGGTCAGCTGCGCGCCCTGCAGCCGCTGGCGGTACTCGGCGCCCAGCTTGAGCTGGTGCCGGGGAACCGACAGCCTGGCCCCCGTGTTGGGCAGCGGGTTGTTCGCTTCGGCCTGGATGATCTGCCCGTAGCTGGCGTAGACCGACACCGGGCGGATGGGCCGCCAGCGGGCCTCCAGCTCATATCCCTTGCGCGTCGTGTCGCCGACCGACTTGAACGATCCGTCCGGCTGCCCCACGATCTCGTCCTCATTCAGCGTGTAGTAGGCTGCTGCGGTCACGGTCAGGTTGTTGGCCGGCGTCGCGGTAAAGCCCACGTCGTAGGATTTCACCTTCGACGGCGACACGTCATAGACCGTGCCGCCGGGCGCGCCCAGCGGGCCCGTGGCCCCGCTGCTGCTGATCTGCTCCGCGGCGGGCGAACGGAAGCCCTGCGCGACGTTGGCGAACAGGTCGAGCCGGGGCAGCACCGACCAGACCGCGCCGAGCTTGGGCGTGGTGACGCCCGAGAAGTAGTCGGTGCTCGCTGCCGGCAGCTTGCGGTTGACGATGTCGTAGTCGAACCAGTCGCGCCGCAGGCCCGCGGTCAGCTTGACCGCTTCGACCGGCTTGAACTGCCCCTGCACGAACAGCCCGTAGGTGAGCAGGTCGAGCTGCTGCGCGTTGATATAGTTCGCAGTGGGCACGCCACGCACCCAGATCCGGCGCTGCGCGTCGCCGCGGTCGCGGCGCACTTCCGCGCCGACCATGAGCGCGGCCCGGTCTCCGAACGTGAAATTGTTGGCCAGCCGGCCGCCGAAGATATTCCGGTCATCCGAACCCACGGTGTGCTGCACGCTGCTGGTGGCAATGCCGCGCTCGCGCTCGAAGGCTTCCCCGTACAACGTCGCATGCCAGCCGTCCTCGCCATGCGCCGGGGCGCGATTCAGCGCGAACATCGAACGCTTGCCGCTGCCGAAGCCCGGCAGCCCGTATTGCGTGGAGCGCGGGTCCACCTTGCCGGATTGCAGGTCGCTCAGCAGCAGGTAGCCGGCGGCTGTCGATTCGGAGCGATAGTGGTTGAGCCGCAGGCTGTAGACGCCATCGCCGATCCTGGTCGACAGCTTCCAGAAGAAGTTGTCGCGGTCGGTGCTGCCGTCGTACCGGTAGCTATGGGTGCGGTAGATATCGGCCACGAACAGCGACCGGATCGACTCGGACCCGGGCCGCAAGGCATGGCTGCCTGACAGGACCAGTGTTGCGCGCTTGCCGTTGTACCGGTCGAAGCCGATGCCGATACTGGAGGGCACGTCGCCCGACTGCGTGCTGATCGGCACGGCACCCGCCCGGTTCTGGTCGCCATACAACGCGGACACCGGCCCCTTGACGACGTCGATCTGGCCGATCATGTCCGGGGTCAGCCATTCCAGGAATGCAGGCCCATGTCCGGCGCCGGCCTGGCTGGACGGCATGTTCTGCGGCACCCCGTCCACATAGACTGCGGTGTCGGCGCCGTGCGTGCCCTGGGTGGCGAAGCCGCGCATGCGGAAACCGTTGCCCGTGTCGCCCTGGTCGATGTTGTTGGCCACCACCCCAGGTACACGACGGAACATGTTGGAGATGTCCCGGCCGATATTGATGGTGCCCAACTCGTCGGCGGTGACGACCGAGACCGCGGCCGGCAGGCCGGTGCTGTCCGTGGTCACGAGCTTGCGCTTGCCTTGCAGGCTGGTGTCCTGCGTCGCCACCACGCTGACTTCCGGCAGCACCGTATGCTGGCCTTCGGCAAATGCGGCCTGGCTGAAGACGCCCGACGAGAGCGCGAGCAGTGTCCAGGCCAGGGGGCGCGCGGCACCCGTGTTTTCGTTCTTGTTCATGAGGCCTCGCGGCAGCCCGGCGGTATCCGCTAAGGGCACCGGGCTTGCCGTACAAAATTCAGACGTGAGGATGCCGCCCGCCTGGCATGACGCAGCGGACGCGCAATCAGATGTAAGGGAAAGGGATGCGGCCGGGGGTTAGCCGGCGGCGCGGGCCAGCGCCGGTGGCGCGCGCAAGGCGGGCGGAGAGAGGAAGCGGGTACGCCATGTCGGCGCGGCGACATCGACCTGCCGTACCCGTGACAACAGGCGCAGGATGACGCAGAGCAATTGCACCGCGATGGCGGCGCTGATGAAGAGATGCAACCGGGGCGAGCACCACAGGCAATCGCATTCCGTCGTGCCATCGGCAGGCACGCGGTCCGTGTCGGACGTGTCCGGCGTGGCGGCCGTATCGGGGATTGCGCCTGCGCTTGTGTTCGCCACGACAGCCTCCAACCGCGTTCCCGGTACCGCATGCACGTGCGTCACCGCGGCCCACGCCTGCACTAGCAAGAGCAGAAGCACGGCCCAGATGAGACGAACGATGTTCGCATGCTTACGCATTGATGGAGGCGCTGGCTGTGTCGACCGGCGCCATATTAACGCAACTCAATTGCAATTGTAAGTCGATGCCGCGACATATTGCTGCCGCCCGGCACCACCAGCGGCGGCGCAGGTCTGCCTGTCCTGCAAGCCGCTAAAGACTGCACCGTTCCCGCCGTTAAGCAAGAGTTGGCCAGCGAAGACATTGGCAAGACAGGCAGCCGGCACGCCGGCGCCTGCACTTCTGGGGTGGAAACGGGGGACAGACATGCAAAACCTGGGGATTCGCATACGCCTGGGCGCGGCGTTTGGCGCCATGTGGTCGCTGATGGCGATCGGGATCGCGGTGGCCTTGCCGCGGATGCAGGATGCGGCCGATGCGCGCCGCCTGCTGATCGCGTTGGGCGTGGGTGGGCTATGCCTGGCGGTGGGCGCGGTCTGGGCGCTGGCGCGCAGCATCGAGGCGCCGTTGTCCGAGGCCGTCTACATTGCCGAAACCGTGGCGGCGGGCGACCTCAGCCAGGAGTTCGACACCGAGCGGGGCGGCGAGTTTGGGCGGCTGCTGGGCGGCCTGGGAGAGATGGAAGACATGCTCACCGACCTGGTGACACGCATCCGAGCTTCCACCGATTCGATCACCGCCGCTTCGCACCAGATTGCCGCGGGCAATACCGACCTGTCGCAGCGCACGGAAGAGCAGGCAGCGGCGCTGGAAGAGACCGCGTCGAGCATGGGCGAGCTGACCTCGATGGTGCAGCAGAACACCGAACGCGCGCGCGCCGCCAACGGGCTGGCGGCAACCGCATCGGGCATCGCCGCGCGCGGTGGCGAAGTGGTGGGCAACGTGGTGCAGACCATGTCGGCGATCAGCGCCAGCTCGCGCAAGGTCACGGACATCATCGAAGTGATCGAAGGTATTGCCTTCCAGACCAATATCCTGGCGCTGAACGCGGCGGTGGAAGCCGCGCGCGCGGGTGAGCAGGGGCGCGGCTTTGCCGTGGTGGCCGGCGAGGTGCGCACGCTGGCGCAGCGCAGTGCGTCGGCGGCGCGGGAGATCAAGCAGCTGATCGACGATTCGGTGCAGCAGGTGGACAGCGGCTCGGCACTGGTGGGCCAGGCCGGCGAGACCATGCAGGAGATCGTTCAGGCAGTGGCCAGCGTGACCGGGCTGCTGGGCGAGATCACTGCGGCCTCTGAACAGCAGAGTGCCGGGATTGCGCAGGTCAACGAGGCGGTGGCGCAGATGGACACCGTGACGCAGCAGAATGCGGCGCTGGTGGAGCAGGCGGCCAGTGCCTCGCACGAACTGGCGGGCCAGGCCACTGAGCTGCAGCGCGTGGTGGGCGAATTCAAGCTGGATGCGGAACCGGCGTCAGCACAGGCGCCGGGGCATGGCGCATTCAGGCAGGTTGCTGCGTTCGGCTGATGTGGGCAGCGCTGCAGCTGCGGCCATGGCCCGCTGACCGCTTGTTTGCCCCCCTCTCCCGCAAGCGGGAGAGGGGGGCAAACCCGCGGGAGGCAGGAGCCTTCAGCAATTCAAGCCGTCACGCAAGCCGGCAGCACCGCCTGCACCGCCGCCGCAAAGCGCTCGACGATGCGGTCAATATCCTGCGGCGTGCAAATAAACGGCGGTGCGAACAGCACGTGGTCGCCGCGCACGCCGTCGACCGTGCCCCCCATCGGATAGACCAGCAAGCCATTCTGCATCGCGGCGGATTTCAACCGCGCATGCGTCTTCAGCGCCGGATCGAGCGTGGCCTTGCTGTCGCGGTCGGCCACGAACTCCACGCCAACGAACAAGCCGCGTCCACGGACATCACCCAGGTTGGGATGGTCACCCAGCACCTCGCGCAGCCGCGCGCGCAGTTGCTCGCCGCGGGCCAGCACGTTGGCCAGCAAATTGTCTTCGGCGATGGTGCGCTGTACCGCCAGCGCCGCGGCGCAGGCCGTGGCATGGCCGATATAGGTATGGCCATGCTGGAAGAAGCCGCTGCCGCCGACGATGGCGTCGTAGATCCTGCGCGTCGACAGCATCGCGCCGATCGGCTGGTAGCCCGCGCCCAGGCCCTTGGCAATGGTGACGATATCGGGCACCACGCCATCCTCTTCGCACGCGAACAGGTAGCCGGTGCGGCCCATGCCTGACATCACCTCATCCAGGATCAGCAGCACACCGTACTTGTCGCACACGGCGCGGATGCGCTTCAGGTAGTCGCCCACCGGCGGCACCGCGCCGGCGGTGGCGCCCACCACGGTTTCGGCGACGAAGGCGGCCACGGTGTCCGGGCCGAGTTCCAGGATCTTCGCTTCCAGCTCGTCGGCCAGGCGCTGTGCGTACTGCGGGTCGGTCTCGCCGGCCTGCTGGTCGCGGTAGGCATAGCACGGCGACACGTGGTGCGCCGGCACCAGCAGCGGCAGGAAGGGCTCGCGCCGCCAGGCGTTGCCGCCGATGGCCAACGCGCCCAGGGTGTTGCCGTGGTAGCTCTGGCGACGCGCGATGAAGTGGCGGCGGCTGGGCTGCCCTACTTCGACGAAATACTGGCGCGCCAGCTTCAGCGCCGACTCCACCGCTTCGGAACCGCCGGAGACAAAGTAGACATGGTCGAGATCGCCAGGCGCGGCCTGCGCCAGCGTCTCGGCCAGCGTTTCCGACACCTCGGTGGTGAAGAACGAGGTATGCGCGTAGGCGATGGTGTCGAGCTGCGCCTTGATCGCCTCGATCACGCGCGGATGGCCGTGCCCCAGGCACGACACGGCGGCGCCGCCGGAGGCGTCGAGATAGCGCCGGCCTTCGCTGTCGATCAGTTCGATGCCCTGCCCGGCAACGGCAACGGGCAGCTTCTGGCGCGGATTGCGATGGAATACGTGGGTCATGATGATGTGGTGGTGGGGCCGCGCGTCAGCGGGGCAAAGCGGAATCGGTGTCGGCGGGGCAGCGCTCCAGCACGCGGCCGGAAAACGCGGGCAGTGCGCTGCCTTCGCTGTCCGTCTGCGTGGACTGTTCCCAGACCCTGGCGCCGTTGACCCAGACGCCGTGGATGCCGGTGCTCAGTTGCAGCGGGTCTTCAAAGGTGGCACGGTCCTGCACCCGGTCCGCATCGAACAGCACCAGGTCGGCAAACGCGCCCGGCACGATCCGGCCGCGGTCCGCCAGCCCGTATTGCTGCGCAGCCAGGCCGGACATCTTGTGGATTGCGGTTTCCAGCGTCATCAGCTGGTCTTCGCGCACCATGCGCGCCAGGATGCGCGGGAAGGTGCCCCACTGGCGCGGATGCGGGCGCGGATCGAAGGGCAGGCCGTCCGAGCCGAAGATGGTCAGCGGAAACTGCGCAATGCGCTCGACGTCGCGCTCATCCATGATGAAATAGATCGCCGCCGCGGGGCGCAGCTTTGCCAAGAGCGCGTCTTCGTCCAGGCCAAGCTCCTGCATCAGCTCGTGGAAGTCGCGGCCGCCCGCGGGCGGGTAGCCGGTGGACCAGGTGACCATGGTGCGCGTGGACTGGCGCACGCGGTCCAGCCGCAGCATGGTCGAGGTCGCGGGATAGGGATGGCAGTCCAGGCACAGCGGCTGCAGGCGCGCGGCGTCGGCCAGCAGCCCGAGGGTTTCGACCGAGCGGCCATGATTGCGCTTGCCCGCGACCTTGTGGTGGGAAAACACCACCGGGCAGCCAAGCGCGCGGCCAATGCGCAGCGCTTCTTCGATCGACGGCACGATGTCGTCGGTCTCGTCGCGCAGGTGGGTGGAATAGACGCCGCCGTGGGTGCGGACCGGCTCGCTCACGGCGATGATCTCGGCTTCGGTGGCGGCTGCCGCGGGCGGATAGAACGTGCCGGTCGAGACACCGAAGGCGCCCGCCTCCATCGCCAGCCTGACCTCGTCGCGCATCGCAGCGATTTCTTCTGCATTGGCGGCCCGGTCCAGTTCCGGCATCGCGCGCACGCGCAACGTCGAATGCCCGAGCAGCGGCACCACGTTGACATTGGCCGGCGTCGCGCGCAGCGCGTCGAGCCACTGCGCGAAGGTATCGAAGCGGAACAGCGCGGGCGGCCCCAGCAGGTCCAGCGGCTGCGGCGGCGCGCTGCTGACCAGCGGTGCCACGCTGATGCCGCAGTTGCCGGTGACCACGGTGGTGATGCCCTGCGACACCTTGGGCGTCATGTCCCGATGCACCAGCAGGTAGCCGTCGTCGTGCGTGTGGGCATCGATAAAGCCCGGTGCCAGCACGCGGCCGGCTGCGTCCACGGTATGTTCCGCAGTCATGTCAGCGCAGTCGCCCACGGCGACGATGCGGTCGCCCGCGACTGCCACATTGGCCACGCGGCGGGCTGCGCCCGTGCCGTCCACGACCGTGGCGTTGCGGAAGATCAGGTCGGCGCGCCGGGGCGCGGCTGGTTGCGATGCCATCGTCAATCCTTGTCTCGTCGGCGGTGTTATTGCGGCGTGATGCCGGCCTGCCTGACCACGGCCGCCCATTTGTCGGTTTCACGCGCGGCATAGCCGGCCAGCGCCTGCGGCGTGCCGCCGACCGTCTCGGCGCCCAGCGCGGCGAACTTGTCCTTGATGGCCGGATCCGCCAGCGCGCGGTTGAAGGCGCCGTTGAGCTTGCCCACCACCCCGGCGGGCGTGCCTTGCGGCGCGACCAGGCCGCCCCAGGCCACCCCTTCGAAACCCGGCACGCCGGACTCCGCGATGGTGGGCAGCGCCGGCAGCAGCGGCGAGCGCGCCAGGCTGGTCACTGCCAGCGGCTTGAGCTTGCCGGCCTTGATCAGCGGCAGGATGGTCGGCATGTTGTCGATCAGCACATTGACCTGGCCGCCCATCACATCGGTGGCGGCCTGCGGGCTGCCCTTGTAGCCGACGTGCGTCCAGGCCAGCCCCGCCTTGTCCGCGAGCAGCTGGCCGGTCAGGTGGCCGGACGTGCCCTGGCCCGGCGAGGCATAGGTGACCTTGTCCGGGTTGGCCTTGACGTAGGCCACCAGCTCGGCAAAGGTCTTCACCGGCATCTCCGGCCTGACCGCGATCACATTCGGCACCTTGAACAGCAGCACCACCGGCACGAAGGCATCGGGCCGGTACGGCAGCTTGCGGAAGGTGCTCTTGTTGATCGACAGCGTCACGTTGTTGGCATAGCCGAGCGTGTAGCCGTCAGGCGCGGCACGCTCCAGTTCGGAGATGCCGATCACGCCCGAGGCGCCGGGCTTGTTGTCGATCACGAACGACTGGCCCAGCGACTTGCCGACTTCGGCGCCCAATGCGCGCATCAGCACGTCAGGACTGCCGCCGGCGGCTGACGGCACCACCAGGCGGATCGGGCGCGACGGATAGCTGTCCGCCACTGCCGGGCCAGCCAGGCCCGCGGCGCCCAGCCACAACAGGGTGGCCATGAGCCGTCGCTTTTGCTGCTGCCTTTGCTCTTGCATCTCGTTATCCCGTTCAGTACCTGGGTTGGACCCGGCTACGCGTTTGCAGTATAGGGGCATGGCCCGAGTCAATGCAACATTTGTTTCCTTAATCATTATTATGAAACAACAACGATGCGACGCCGGCGCGAATGCCTTTGCCGCAACGGCCCCGAACTCCATGAAACAGTCGTTACAGCCATCGGGGCGTCGCACTGCGGCACAGCCCCTGCGCCTCAAGGAAGCGCGCCGCCGCCAGTGCCTGGTTCTCCAGCCATGGCGCGGCCACGATCTGGATGCCTGCGGGCAAGCCCTCGCCCGCGCACGGCGCGGCCACCACGGGCAGGCCCGCCAGCGACAACGGCCGGGTCAGGTGCCCGGCATCGGCACGCGGGCGATAGATGCGGCCGGTGCCGTTGACGGTGTCGGCGCCGATCGGCGTGGCCGCATAGGGGGTTGAAGGGGCCAGCAGCAGGTCGACGTCATCGAACAGCGCCAGCAGCCGCTGCCGCCACGCCGACTGGTGCTGGCGCGCGATGTCATACCAGCCGCGCGGCATCGCCAGCCCGGCCAGGATGCGCTGGCGCACGAAGGCGCTGTAGCCGCCATGGCGCTCGGAGAACCCCATGGCCTGGTGGTTGCGCCCGACTTCGTAGGCGGAGATCACCGAGGCGGCGTCGCGCGCCGTGTCGGCGTCGGGCAGGTCTATGGTGCGCACCGCGCCAAAGGCCGAAGCCACGCGCAGCACTGCCGCCTGCACCGCGGGCTCGGCAAAATCAGAGAAGCCGCGGCCGAGCACGCCGACGCGCAGCGTCGCGGCACCACGGCCTTGCGGATCAGCAGGCGCGTCCACGCCGAGCATGGCCGCATAGGCAAGCGCGAGGTCACCGGCGCTGCCGGCCATCGGGCCGACCGTATCCAGGCTCTGCGCATACGGCACGCATCCGGCCAGGGACAACCGCCCCGTGGTCGGGCGCAGCCCCCAGATGCCGCAGAACGCTGCCGGGGCGCGGATCGACCCATTGGTATCCGAACCCAGCCCGAACGGCACCACCCCGGCAGCCACCAGCGCCGCGGTGCCGGCCGACGAGCCGCCGGTGATGCGCGACGGATCGAGCGGATTGCGCACCGGACCGCCGATCACGTTCTCGCCGGTGGCGCCGCACGCGTATTCGTCCATCGCCGCCAGCGCAACGGGCACCGCGCCCGCGGCGACCAGCGCCTCGACCGTATCGGCATGGCGCGGTGCCGGCGGCTCCTGCGCGCGTGGCGCGGCGCCGGCCAGCGTGGCGTGGCCGCGCACGTCCAGCAGGTTCTTCACCACGAACGGCACGCCCGCCAGCGGCGGCAGCGGCCGGCCCTGCGCGCGCAGCCGGTCCAGCGCGGCGGCCTGCGCCAGTGCACTGTCCGCCAGCAGCGCCGAGCAGGCATTGAGCGGCGCGGCGGCTTCGGCGCGCTGCAGGGCGTCTTGCACCAGGTCGAGGGCAAGCCGCTCGCCGCTGCGTACCTGCGCGGCCATGGCGGCGGCGATCAGCGTGTCAGCAGCCATGCTGCCCCTCCGCTTGCGCCAGCGCCTGGCGCAGGCCCGCCACCATGGCCGCCATGCCGGCCAGCAGCGCGGCGGCCTGCTCGCAATCCTGAGGTGCCACCGGCACCTGCAGGCTCGCGGCGGCTTGCGCCACCAGGCCGGCGGGAGCGTCGTCGCTTGCTTGTGCCATGGTTGCTTGCGCCATCCCTCAGCTCCGCGATTGCATCAGCTGGCGCGGAATCGCCAGGATCAGCACGGCCGCGGCCAGCATCAGCCCGGCCAGCGCCAGCACGCCCAGCGAGATGCTGCCGGTGCTCTGCTTGATGCCGCCCATCAGCACCGGGCCGATCAGGCCGGCCAGGCTGGCCGCGCTGTTGATCATGGCAATGCCGCCAGCCGCGGCGGTGCCGGCCAGCACGCGGCCCGGCAGGCCCCAGAACATCGACAGCGTGGCCATCAGGCCGGAAATGCCGATAGTCAGGAACACCATCGCCATCACCGTGTTGTGCGGAAACAGCGTGCTCGCCCACATGCCAACGGCGGCCACCAGCAGCGGCAGCGCGGAGTGCAGGCGGCGCTCGCCGGTGCGCTCGGCGTGCGTGGCGTTGACGTTCATCGCCACGCACGCGACCGCATACGGGATCGCCGTCAGCATGGCGATCTCAAGCGGCGACGACATCCCGGTCGACTGGATGATGGTGGGCAGCCAGAACACCAGGCCGTAGTTGCCAATATTGAACAGCAGGCAGATCGCCATCAGCATCCACAGGATCGGCGACTTGAGCGCGGCGATGAAGCGGGTGTTCTTCTTCGCGTTCTCGGTGGTCAGCGTGCGCGTGATGGCGCCCGCTTCGGCCGGCGTGAGCCACGGCGCGGCCTCCGGCGACTCGGGCAGCATGCGCAACAGCAGCAGGCCCAGCACGATGGCCGGCAGCGCCTCGATCAGGAACATCCACTGCCAGCCTTGCAGCCCGTGCAGGTCATGCGTGGCCGACATCAGCGCGCCGGAGATCGGGCCGCCCAGCACCATGCCCAGCGGCATCGCCAGGAACAGGATCGACATGATGCGCGACTGCCGGTCGGCCGGGTACCACTTGTTCAGGTACATCACCGCGGCCGGGAAGAAGCCGGCCTCGGTCACGCCCAGCAGGAAGCGCGCGGCGTAGAACTCCATCGGCGTGGTCACGAACATGGTCGCGGCGGATACCAGCCCCCACAGGATCATGATGGCCGCCATGCTGCGGCGCATGCCGAGCCGGTAGATCAGCAGGCTGCTGGGCACCTGGCACAGCATGTAGCCCCAGAAGAAGATGCCGGCGCCCAGGCCATAGACCACGTCGCTCAGCCCCAGCGCCTGCTGCATCTGCAGCTTGGCGAAGCCGACGTTGACCCGGTCCAGGTAGCTGAAGAAGTAGCACAGCACGATAAACGGCACGATGCGGCGCGTGACCTTGGCGAACGCCGTGGCGGCGGCGTCCGGCAGCAAGGCGGCGTGGCCCGGGGACTGCGGGATGGCTGGCTTGGCCAGGGACATGATGGATCTCCTCCTTGTACAGGCGCGCGGGATCCGGCGCCATGGAGATGCCATCATAGCGGAACATGAAACAAACGTTCCACTAACGTTTACGCTGAAACAAACGGTCTTATTCCTTCAAGTGACGCGGAAGACCCGCCCCAAGAAAAAGGGCGGCAATGCATGCCGCCCTGTGGTGCTGTCAGGCTGGTGTGCGTGGCCTGTCCGCCGCACGCTTGCGCGGGGCCTTGCCGCCGCCTCTTGCCGGCGGCGCTGCCGGCTCGGTGACATCCTGCGAGGCGCCGACCATGGTCAGGGCGTTGCCGTGCTCGTCCAGCGTGACCTCGCCTTCCTCATGGATGTCGCGATGGCTGCCGTCGGGCAGCTGGATGCGGTAGTCGACACTGTACGGCGCCTTGTCGACGATGGCCGCGCGGATGGCCGCCTGCACGCGGGCGCGGTCTTCCTCGACGATCGACGCCAGGTAGCGCTCCATGGTCACCTTGAACGCCTGCGGGGCCCAGCCGAAGATGCGGTAGGCCTCGTCGGTCCAGGCGCAGTCGTCGGTCTGGATATTCCAGTACCAGCCGCCCAGGTGGGCAATCTCCTGCGCCTTGGCCAGCAGCGCCTCGTTCTGGCGCAGCGCAGCCTCGGCGCGGCGCCGCTCGGTGATGTCCAGGCTGACGCCGATCATCTTGACCGGGCGCTGGTCGAAGTCGCGCACCAGCGTGGCCCGCGACGAGATCCAGCGCGTGGTGTCGCCGTGCACGACGCGGAACTCCCACTCGTGCATCTCCTGCGCGCCCAGCGTGCGCGCCAGCACCTCGCGCAGGCGCGCAACGTCGGCCGGATGCACGCAGGCCCAGAAGTCGTCCATGTTGCGGATATGGCGGCCGAACAGCGTGACGTCGTTGGACGAGTAGGTCAGGCCATCGGTCAGCACGTTCCATTCCCAGGTGACGATGCCCGAGACCTCCTGCGCGAACTTCATGCGCGCCTCGCTCTCCATGATCTCCGCCAGGTGCTTCTGGCGCAGTTCCTTGATGTGCGGGTCAGAGGCGGTGCTGGCCTCCAGGTCGGCGATGGCCTGCTCGCCGTAGCGCAGCCACAGCCAGTTGACGCCCAGGAAGCGCGCCAGCGCGAGCAGCCGCTCGTATTCGATCTCGCCGCCGCGGGTCCACTTGTGCACCGCCGACGGCGATACCGACAGCGCCTCTGCCACCTGCTTGAGCATGATCCTTTTGCCTTCCAGCACCCCCTTCAGGCGCGTGGCAAAAGTGTCTTCCGTCATGGGCATCCCCTCTGCTTTTTTTCAACCGATGGTGAATTGAGTTACTCGAACCTTACACCATCCCAGCAAATCGCGCGAATTGATAGCTACAGACCATCAAGTTAGAAGATTTAATCGTTTTTTTGAATTGCAGTACCCCTACGCTCCTCACTAGACTTCACCTCACATCACCAATAGTAATTTAATTAACTACTAGTGAATCGATAAAGCACCGAGACCAACGAGGAGACAACCCCATGCAAGAGACCACTGCCCCCGCCTGCGGCACCACCCCGCCGCTGGCCTATACGCTGCCGGCCCACTACTACACCTCGCAGGAAGTCTTCGAGCAGGAGAAGAAGACCATCTTCGCGCGCAGCTGGGTGTGCGTGATGCACAAGAGCCAGGTGGCCGAGAACAACCAGTACGCCACGGTGAAAGTGGCCGGCGAGAACGTGTTCGTGGTGCGCGGCCGCGACGGCGTGTTGCGCGCGTTCTACAACGTCTGCCCGCACCGCGCCCATGAGCTGTTTGCGGATGGCGCGGGCAAGGCCAAGAACGTCATCACCTGCCCGTACCACGCCTGGTCGTTCGGCCTGGACGGCAAGCTGATCCACGTGCGCAACGCCGAGAACGTGCCGGGCTTCTGCAAGGACAACGCCGGCCTGACGCCGGTGCGCGTGGAAGAGTTCTGCGGCCTGGTCTTCGTCAACCTGGACATGGACGCGAAACCGCTGGCCGAGCTGGCAGGCGGCCTCAACCACGAAATCCGCGCGCGCTGCCCGGACGTCGACAAGCTGGTGCCGGCGCACAAGCTCAGCTACGAGATGAAGGCCAACTGGAAGGTGGTGGTCGACAACTACCTGGAATGCCTGCACTGCCAGACCGCGCACCCGGCGCTGGTCGAGTCGATCAGGATGGAGACCTACAAGCACGAAGTGCGCGGCCTCTACACCAGCCAGGTCGGCCAGACGCGCTCGGGCAGCGACGCCTTCACCTATGACAGCGACGCCCCCAACACCGACTTCGCCGCCTACTGGCTGTGGCCCAACGTGACGCTGAACGTGCTGCCGGGAGATGGCAACTACGGCGTGTTCTACATGTTCCCGGTGGATGCCGACACCACCATCCAGCACTTCGAGTTCTACTTCCGCGACAGCACGCCCACGGCCGAGCAGGAGCAACTGATCGAGTACTACAAGAACGTGCTCAAGCCCGAAGACCTGAGCATCGTCGAATCGGTGCAGCGCGGCCTGAAGTCGCGCGGCTACCGCAACGGGCAGGGCCCGCTGCTGGTCACCGACGACAAGACCTCCGCCATCGGCGAGCACGGCGTGCAGCACTTCCAGCAGATGGTGCTCGACGCCCTGGCCGCCTGAAACGAACCACCGAACCGGAACCGCAGCAATGATCCAGACCCAGCTCTATATCGACGGCCAGTGGCAGTCGCCCATCGACCAAGGCACGCGCGCCATCCTGAGCCCCGCCGACGAGTCCGTGATCGCCCAGGCCGCCGAAGCCACCCGCGCCGACGCGCGCCTGGCCATCGCCGCTGCGCGCAAGGCCTTCGACGGCCCGTGGCGCCAGACGACGATCCGTGACCGCGCCAGGCTGCTGAACAAGATCGCCGAACTGATCGACCGCGATGCCGGGAAGCTCGCCCACCTGGAGTCGCTCAACACCGGCAAGACGCTGACCGAGAGCCGGACCGACATGGGCGATATCGCCGCCACCTTCCGCTACTTCGCGGGGCTGGTCGCATCCGAGTCGGGCGCGGTCAACGAAGCCCCGCACCATGTGATCAGCCGCACGCTGCGCGAGCCGGTTGGCGTGTGCGGCCTGATCACGCCGTGGAACTACCCGCTGCTGCAGGCCGCATGGAAGATCGCGCCCGCGCTGGGCGCCGGCAATACCGTGGTGATCAAGCCCAGCAACCTGACGCCGCTGACCACGCACCACTTCACGCAACTGGTGGCCGAGCTGGACCTGCCGCCCGGTGTGTTCAACCTGGTGACCGGCGGCGCCGAAGTCGGCGCCGAGCTGGCCGAGAGCCTGGACGTGGACCTGGTCTCGTTCACCGGCGGCGCCTATGCCGGCGAAAGCATCATGAAGGCCGCCACCGGCAACTTCAAGCGCATCGGCCTGGAGCTGGGCGGCAAGAACCCGAACATCGTCTTTGCCGATGCCGACCTGGACGCAGCGGTGGATTACGCGCTCAATGCCGCGTTCTTCCACGCCGGGCAGGTCTGCTCCGCCGGCTCGCGCCTGATGATCGAGGACAGCATCTATGATGCATTCATCAGCCGGCTGGCCGAGCGCCTGCCGCGCATCGTGATCGGCAACGGCTTCCACGGCGAGACCCAGATGGGCCCGGTGCAGTCGGCGCAACAGCACGAGAAGATCCTGGGCATGGTGCAGGCCGGCATTGCCGAGGGCGCACGGCTGGTTCACGGCGGCAAGCGGCCGGCGGGCGACGTCTTCAAGAAGGGCTACTGGCTGGAACCGACGCTGCTGGCCGACGTGACGGCCGACATGAAGATTGCGAAGGAGGAGATTTTCGGGCCGGTGATCACGGCCGAGCGCTTCCGCTCCGAGGAAGAGGTGCTGCATGCCGCCAACGACACCCCGTACGGCCTGGCCGGCGCGGTCTGGACCCGCGACCTGGACAAGGCCAACCGGATGTCGCGCGGGCTGCGCTTCGGCACGGTGTGGGTCAACGACTACCACCCGTACTTCCCGGAAGCGCCGTGGGGCGGCTACAAGGCGAGCGGCATCGGCCGCGAGCTGGCCCGCGTCGGCCTGGACGAGTACACCGAACTCAAGCACAGCTATATCAACCTGGCCCCCAAGGCGATGGGCTGGTTTGGCGCCTGAGCGCAGCTGACTTCGCAATCGCGTGCGCGGCAGGCCCGCCCCCGGGCGCCACGCACGGCGTCAAGCAAACAAGGAGATTGCACCATGCAGGCAATCCATGAGTACGACTACATCATCGTCGGCGCGGGCTCGGCCGGCTGCGTGCTGGCCGCGCGGCTGACCGAGGATGCCGATGTCTCGGTGCTGCTGCTGGAAGCCGGCGGCCCCGACTGGCGCCTGGACTGGCGCACCCAGATGCCGGCCGCGCTGGCGTATCCGCTGCAGGGCACCACCTACAACTGGGCCTACGTGACCGAGCCCGAGCCGCATATGAACAACCGGCGCATGACGCAGGGCCGCGGCAAGGGGCTGGGCGGTTCGTCGCTGATCAACGGCATGGTCTATATCCGCGGCAACGCGATGGACTACGACGGCTGGGCAGAAAACAAGTCGCTGGAGAACTGGAGCTACGCCGACTGCCTGCCCTACTTCCGCAAGGCCGAGACCTATGACAAGGGCGCCAACGACTACCACGGCGGCAACGGCCCGCTGCACGTGACCACGCCCAAGGCCGATATCAGCCCGCTGTTCCGCGCCTTTATCAAGGCCGGCGAGCAGGCCGGCTATGGCCAGACCGATGACCTGAACGGCTACAAGCAGGAAGGCTTCGGCCCGATGGACCGCACCACCACCGCGCGCGGGCGCCGCTGCAGCACCTCGCTGGCCTATCTGGACCAGGCCAAGGACCGGCCCAACCTGACCGTGCATACGCGCGCGCTGGCGGACCGCATCCTGTTCTCCGGCCAGCGCGCCATCGGCGTCTCGTACATCCAGGGCGACCATGTGCGCGAAGCGCGTGCGCGCCGGGAAGTGATCGTCAGCAACGGCGCGATCGCCTCGCCGCAACTGCTGCTGCGCTCGGGCGTGGGCAATGCGGACGAGCTGCGCGCATTTGGCATCGAGTCGGTGGCAGACCTGAAGGGCGTCGGCGAGAACCTGCAGGACCACCTCGAGATGTACCTGCAGTACGAATGCACCAAGCCCGTATCGCTGTACCCGGCGCTGAAGTGGTGGAACAAGCCCGCGATCGGCATCGAATGGTACCTGCGCGGCACCGGCACCGCGGCCTCCAACCACTTCGAGGCGGGCGGCTTTATCCGCAGCAGCGATGACTTTGCCTGGCCCAACCTGCAGTACCACTTCATCCCGCTGGCGATGAACTACGACGGCAGCAACCCGGTGCAGTCGCATGGCTTCCAGTGCCATGTGGGCTCGATGCGCTCGCCCAGCACCGGCTTTGTCAAGCTGGCCAGCCGCGACCCGCGCGTGAAGCCGCGCCTGTTGTTCAACTACATGGCGCACGACGTCGACTGGCGCGAGTTCCGCGCCGCGGTGCGCCTGACGCGCGAGATCATCGGTCAGCAGGCGCTGGACCAGTTCCGCGGCCGCGAGATCAAGCCCGGCATGATGATCCAGAGCGATGCCGAAATCGACGCCTTCGTGCGCGAGCATGCCGAGACCGCGCTGCACCCGTCCTGCACCTGCAAGATGGGCGACGCTTCCGACCCGATGGCGGTGGTCGACAACCAGGGCCGCGTGCACGGGCTGTCGGGCCTGCGCGTGGTCGATGCCTCGATCATGCCGAAGATCATCACCGGCAACCTGAACGCGCCCACCATCATGATGGCCGA
The DNA here is from genome assembly GCF_058781795.1 of Cupriavidus sp. FW306-1B-F12B. Classification (NCBI taxonomy): domain Bacteria; kingdom Pseudomonadati; phylum Pseudomonadota; class Betaproteobacteria; order Burkholderiales; family Burkholderiaceae; genus Cupriavidus; species Cupriavidus sp. FW306-1B-F12B. The sequence goes on along the minus strand of NZ_JBYSXC010000004.1, from coordinate 283,806 downwards.
GAAGCTGGCCGACGTGATCCGCGGCCGCGCACCGCTGCAACGCTCGACGGCGCCTTACTACAAGGCCGCCACCGCGCGTGGCGGGGCGCAGGCAGACGCGGTGCGGCATCCGCCAGCCACTGCGCGAATGCCGATGCCGATGCCGATGCCCGCCTGACCAGGCGGCGCGGCGCGCGGGCTTCCCGCCAGAACCCCTGACCGACGCATGTGCTGCCGGGACTTCGGTCCCCGGCGGGCAGCGTGCGTCCGGTCGGCGCGCCGCGCACCCACACCACAAAGCCGGCTACCCAGAACAAACCCAGACCGGCTGCAAGGAGGAGACTTCCATGCTGCGCAAATGCTTTGCTTCAAAACGGGCCCTGCAAGGCGCCCTGCCCCTGCTGCTGTGCCAGGCGCTGAGCGCGCAGGCGCAGACCAGTGCCGGGGCCGAAACCACGCTGGCCGTGGCGCCGGTGCCGCAGGTCACGGCAACCGTGCCGCCGGCCGAGGCTGCATCGCCAGCGCCGCTGAGCGCCAACCTGACCCTGACATCGCAATACGTATCGCGCGGCTTCCGCCAGACCTGGGGCAGGCCTGCGGTGCAGGGCGGCATCGACTACGCCCACCCGAGCGGCTTTTCCGCGGGTACGTGGATGTCGAGCATCAGCGACAAGTTCATCGAGGGCGGCACCGTCGAATGGGATCTGTATGCCGGCTACACCGGCACCGTCGGCGATCTCACCTATGCCGGGCAGGTCTACTACTACCTGTACCCGGGCGCGAAACTGCAGTACGCGCAGACCAAGTACAACTACGGCGAGGCCGTCGCGTCGCTGACGTACAAGTGGTTCAACGTCAAGTACTGGCTGACCTATACGCCCGACTACTTCGGCTACAACAGCGCCTCGCTGCTCGCCGGCAATGACCTGCACAGCCGCGGCTCCGGCTATCTGGATATCAACGGCACCTTCGACCTGGGCCATGGCGTCACGCTGCTGCTGCACTACGGCCAGGAGCGCGTGCGCAACTTTGCCGCCTACAACTTCCGCGACGTGCGCGTGGCGCTGTCCAAGGCCTTCGAGGGCGGCTGGACCGTGACCGGCGCCTATACCCGCGGCTGGGGACGCACCGACGTCTACGACAAGTACACCACCGGGGCGCTGGATTCGTCCGGCAACCCGTCCGTTTCCAACCCGCTGAAAAGCACGTTCCTGGTCTCGGTGACCAAGACGTTCTGACGGCAATCTTCAACCGCTGTTTTACCGCTTCCTACCACCATGGCCTCCCTGGGTCTTACCGACGCGACCGGACTTGTCGGCGTTGCCGCCTACGTTGCCGCGCATTTTGCCGTGCAGGTCCTGCACAAATCCCCGACCGGCAGGCTGGCCGTCGTCCTCAACGTGATCGGGCCGAGCTGCATCCTGATCTCGCTGACCGGCGCCTTCAACCTGGCGTCGTTCCTGACCCAGTGCTTCTGGCTGGGGCTGACGCTGCTGGGCTGGTGGCGCAACCGGCGGGCGGGGCATGCGGTGGTGGAAACGCTGGGCGGACCGCGCCCGGGACAGCCCGTGCAGCAGTAACGAAGAGGCGGCCAGGGCGCTTGGCAACGACGATACAAAACTTCCGTTGCCTTGGCTCCCAGCCGTTTCTATACTCACCCCGATACACCATTGGTAATCTAATTAACCTATGGTGAATCGACAAGAAACCCGCATGCCTGAGACCCGTAACGGGCCGCATGGCAACCCCGGGATGACAACAGGAGACAAGGATGAGAAACGCCCCCAGAATCCCCGCCAGACATTCCCGACCGTCGTAACCCCGGCAGGCAGTACCGCAACGTACCCACCCAGACCGCAGACGGCAGACCGTGACGGAGCGCAGCTCCAGATAAACGGCAACCCGGGAAGCAAGGAGACATCGTGTATTCACAGAAAGACGTGCTGTCGATCGGCGCGCAGGCGCCGATCGCCCCCGCCCAATCGCAGCAGCAAACCCAATCGCATGAACTGCAGCGCACCCTGACCTGGAAGGATGCCTTCTGGGTCACCAGCGGCGTGCCCGCGGGCGTGCTCTTCACCATCGGCGGCGTGTCCGCCACCATCGGCAACCCGGCCTGGGTGATCTGGATCCTCGCCATCCTGGTCGGCTTTGCGCAGTGCTTCGTCTATGCCGAGATCTCGGGCCTGTATCCGCACAAGTCCGGCGGCGCCTCGGTGTATGGCGCGCTCGGCTGGGTGCGCTACAGCAAGTTTGTCGCACCGGTCTCGGTGTGGTGCAACTGGGTGGCCTGGTCGCCGATGCTGGCGCTGGGCACCAGCCTCGCCGCCGGCTACATGCTGAGCGCGCTGTTCCCGCCCGATTCGGTCATCAACACCTGGCAACTGACGCTGGTGGACCTGGGCTTTGTCAGCAAGGGCCTGACGCTGCGGGTGAACTCCACCTTCATCCTGGCCACCGCCTTCCTGCTGGTCACCTTCAAGCTGCAGCACAGCGGCGCTTCCGCCGCGGCCACCACGCAGCGGATCCTGGGCATTGCCTCGCTGACGCCGCTGGTGCTGATCGCGCTGGTGCCGATGTTCACCGGCGACATGCCGTCCACCAACTTCCTGCCGCTGCTGCCGCTGACCCATGACGCCGCAGGCGCCCCGGTGCTGGGCGGCTGGAACGCCGCCGGCATCAGCACCGCCATGGGCGCGATGTTCCTGGCGTGCTGGTCGACCTTCGGCTTCGAGACCGCGGTCTGCTACACGCGCGAGTTCAAGGATCCGCAGAAGGACACCTTCAAGGCGATCTTCTGGTCCGGCGTGCTGTGCCTGTTCATGTTCATCGCGGTGCCGATCGCCTTCCAGGGCTCGCTGGGCCTGTCGGGCATGCTGGAACCGGCCATCGTCGACGGCTCCGGCGTGGGCGCGGCCATGGCCAGGTTCGTCGGCGGCGGCGCGGTGGTGTTCAACGTGATCGTGGTGATGCTGGTGCTGGCGATCCTGCTGATCGTGATGACCTCGATGATGGGTTCGTCGCGCACGCTGTACCAGGCCTCGGTCGACGGCTGGCTGCCGCGCTACCTCTCGCACGTGAACGAGCACGGCTCGCCCACGCGCGCGATGTGGACTGATCTGGTGTTCAACCTGTTCCTGCTGCTGATGTCGAACTACATGGCGGTGCTGTCGATCAGCAACGTCTGCTACATGATCTTCGTGTTCCTGAACCTGCAGTCGGGCTGGATCCACCGCATGGACCGCCCGGACTGGGCCCGCCCGTACAAGTGCAAGAACTGGCTGCTGGCACTGGGCGCGTTCTTCGGCTTCTTCGACCTGGCCTTCGTCGGCGCCGGCGCCAACTTCCAGGGCGAGCACACGCTGCGCAACGGCCTGATCGCCGCGCTGCTGATCGTGCCGGTGTTCGTGTACCGCCACTACATCCAGGACAAGGGCCGCTTCCCCGAGTCGATGCGCCGCGACATGGAGCTGCCCAATGCGCGCGCCGGCGTACTGCCCTACGTGGCGCTGGTCGTCGGCGGGCTGGTGGTGTGGATCGCTGCCAAGCTGACGGTGATCACCTGACGGCTCCGGCAGGCCGGCCCGATGCCGGCCTGCCCCCCTTTCCCGATTTCCCTGCTTTTCCTGAATTCCGAGGTACCGCCATGACTGACACGCTCCGCGTGCGCGTCGGCCGCGTCGAGCCGCTGGCCGCCGGCATCAAGCGCTTCACCCTGCAACCCTGCGACGGCGGCGCGCTGCCCGCCTTCGACAGCGGCAGCCACGTGGTCGTCCATATGGACGGCGGCCGGCTGCGCAATGCCTATTCGCTGACCAGCACGCTGGGCGAGCCCGGCCACTACCAGATCGCGGTGCGGCTGGAAGAGGCTTCGCGCGGCGGCTCGCGCTATATGCACGAGCAGGTCAGCGAAGGCGACGAACTGCATATCGGCGCGCCTGGCAACCTGTTCAGCCTGTACCACGGCGCCGGCCGCCACCTGCTGATCGCCGGCGGCATCGGCATCACGCCGTTCATGACGCATATCCAGGCGCTGGCCGCGCGCGGCGCGGCGTTCGAACTGCACTACTGCTTCCGCAACGCCCGTTCCGCCGCCTTCCTGGAGGTGCTGCCCGCCACGCTGCAGCCCGGCCAGCTTCACCTGTACGAGAGCGACAGCGGCACCATGCTCGACCTCGCCGCGCTGATCGCCGCGCAGCCTGCCGACACGCACGTCTATGTCTGCGGCCCGGCGCCGCTGAACGACGCCGTGGTCAACGCCGCGCGCGCCGCGGGCTGGGACGCGGGCCGCATCCACTTCGAGCAGTTCCGCAACGAGGTCGACGCCACCGGCGGCGCCTTCGAGGCCGTGCTGCAGAAAAGCGGGCTGACGTTGCAGGTCGGCGCCGACGAACCGCTGCTGCGCGCTATCGAGAAGGCGGGCATCAAGGTGGACTGCATGTGCCGCGAAGGCATCTGCGGCTCCTGCGAAACCACCATCCTGGAAGGGCAGGCCGATCACCGCGACCAGTACCTGTCGGATGCCGAAAAAGCCGCGCAGAAGACGATGATGCTGTGCGTGTCGCGCTGCAAGGGCCAGCGGCTGGTGCTGGATCTCTGACCATACTGAGGTCATTCGCAACCTTTTGGTTGCGTTTCCCCACCCGGTCTCCTAACATGCAACCACAACGTTGCCTATTCATCCCTGAACAAGGAGACCGGACATGGCTTCATCCACCGACCGCATCGAGCGCAGCATCCTGCTGGCCGCACCCATCGAACGCGTCTGGCACGCACTGGCCGACGCCGACACCTTCGGCAGCTGGTTTGGCGTGAAATTCGACGGCGTGACCTTCGCCCCAGGCCAGCGTGCCGTGGGCAGCATCACCTATCCCGGCTATGAATACCTGAAGTTCGACGTAGAGGTCGAGCGCATGGAACCACCGAGGCTGCTGTCCTGGCGCTGGCATCCGGCGCCAATGGAGCGCGGCCGCGACTATTCGGCAGAACCGCCCACGCTGGTGGTGTTCGAGTTGAAGGAAGCCGAAGGCGGCACGCTGCTGACCGTGGTCGAATCCGGCTTCGACCAGATCCCGCCCGAACGCCGCATGGAAGCCTTCCGCATGAACAGCGGCGGCTGGGACGGGCAGATGGAAAACATCCGCAAGCATGTCAGCGGCGCAGCCTGAAACCCCGCCCGCGCTCGAAGCGCGCGATGCTGCGACCGTCTTCGCCGCGCTTGGCGACGAAACCCGGCTGCGGCTGGTGGCAGCGCTGTGCGCGGGCGGCGCGATGTCGATCGCGCAGCTGACCGCGGGCAGCGCCATGACGCGCCAGGCGGTCACCAAGCACCTGCAGGTGCTGGCGCAGGCCGGGCTGGTGCGCGACAGCCGCGCCGGCCGCGAGCGCCTGTGGCAGCTCGAGCCCGGCCAGGTCGAAGCCGCGCGCCGGTCGCTGGAAGCGATCGGGCGGCAATGGGATTTCGCGCTGGCGAAGCTGAAGCTGGCGGTGGAGACCAGTCACTAGCCGCCCAGGTGGTTTTCACCCTTGCTCGCGGGCAATGGACACCCTTTCACTCGCCGCTATACTGGGAGCCCCTCCCATCACAGCGAGAGGAAGCGCGCAGTGGCTGACCACGACCTGTCCAGGCTGAAAATCGACCGGAGCGCCGCCGCGGCCGGCGCCGGCATCCGCCCCCGGCGCAGGTGGCTGCGCTACGCAGTGATCGCGCTGGCCGTGCTGGCCCTGGCCGGCATCGCCATGAAGCTGGCCGGGCCGCAGGCGGTGCAGACCGCCACCGTCACCTCCGCCTATCCCACGCAGAATTTCACCGTGCTCAATGCCACCGGCTATGTCGTGCCGCAGCGCAAGGCGGCGGTCGCGTCCAAGGCGCAGGGCCGGCTGGAATGGCTGGGCGTGCTGGAGGGCTCGCACGTGAAGAAGGACGAGATCATCGCGCGGCTGGAGAGCAAGGACGTCGCCGCCTCGTTCGCGCAGGCGCAGGCACAGGTCCAGGTGGCGCAGGCCAACCTGGCGCTGCAGCAGGCCGAGCTGAAGGACGCCGAGGTGAACCTGCGCCGCTCGAAGATCCTGATCGTGCCGAACGCCATCTCGCGCACCCAGTACGACGCCGACGTGGCGCGCTTTGACAAGGCGCGGGCCTCGGTCAACAGTTCGCGCGCGTCGATCGCCTCGGCCCAGGCCAATGCCCGCGCGGCCGAGGTCGCGGTGGAGCAGACCGTGGTGCGCGCGCCCTTCGATGGCGTGGTGCTGGTCAAGCATGCCAACGTGGGCGACAACATCACGCCCTTCTCTGCCGCCGCCGACACCAAGGGCGCGATCGTGACCATCGCCGACATGGAGACGCTGGAGGTGGAAGCCGATGTCGCCGAATCCAATATCGGCAAGATCCGCGCCAACCAGCCGTGCGAGCTGCTGCTGGATGCGCTGCCGGGATTGCGGCTGGCGGGGCAGGTGTCGCGCATCGTGCCGACGGTGGACCGCTCCAAGGCCACTGTGCTGGTCAAGGTGCGCTTTGTCGACCGCGATGCGCGCGTGCTGCCGGACATGAGCGCCAAGATCGCCTTCCTGTCGCGCGCCGCCTCGGCGCAGGACCGCCAGCCGGTGGTGGCGGTGCAGCCCGCCGCCGTGGTCACGCGCCAGGGCCGGGAGCTGGCCTATGTGGTGAAGGACGGCCGTGCGCATGAGGTGCAGGTCAAGACCGGCGACAAGCTGGGCGAACTGGTAGCCGTGCAGGGCGTCAAGCCGGGCGACGTGCTGGTGCTGTCGCCGGCCGACAATCTCGGCGACGGCGACCGCGTCACCGTGGCCAAGCCGTAGAGAGGACAGCATGAGCGCAGCACCGCTGGTGCAGATCAGCCACGTCGCCAAGTCCTACCGGCGCGGCGTGCAGACCGTGCCGGTGCTGACCGATATTTCGCTCGATATCGGCGCAGGCGAATTTGTTGCGCTGATGGGACCGTCGGGCTCGGGCAAGAGCACGCTGCTGAACCTGATCGCCGGCATCGACCGGCCCGACAGCGGCACGCTGCACGTGGCGGGGCTGGACATCACGCGGCTGCCGGAAGCCGAGCTGGCCGACTGGCGCGCCGCCAATGTCGGCTTTATCTTCCAGTTCTACAACCTGATGCCGGTGCTGACCGCGTTCGAGAACGTGGAGCTGCCGCTGATGCTGACCAGCCTGCCGCGTGCGGAGCGTCGTGCGCGCGTGGAACTGGTGCTGGACATGGTCAACCTGGCCGACCGCATGCGCCACTACCCGTCGGAGCTGTCGGGCGGCCAGCAGCAGCGCGTGGCGATTGCACGCGCGCTGATCACCGACCCGGCCCTGATCGTCGCCGACGAGCCCACCGGCGACCTCGACCGCACCTCCGCCGCCGAGATCCTGGCGATGATGCAGCGGCTCAATGCCGATGCCGGCAAGACCATCATCATGGTCACGCACGATGCGCACGCCGCGGCCGCGGCGGGGTCGCTGGTGCACTTGGAGAAGGGAGAGTTGATCCGTGGCGAGATTGCCTAAGTCGTCATGTACGCACTCAAGCTGATCACCCGCAACGCATTGCGCCACAAGCTGCGCACCGCGCTGACGGTGTTCGGTCTGGTGATCGCGGTACTGGCGTTCGGGCTGCTGCAGACCGTGATCGACGCCTGGTATGCGGGCGCATCGGCGGCTTCCAGCGCGCGCCTGGTCACGCGCAATGCGATCTCGCTGGTGTTTCCGCTGCCGCTGAGCTACGAAAGCCGCATCAAGGGCGTCGACGGCGTGAGCTCGGTGGCGCGCTCCAACTGGTTCGGCGGCGTCTACCGCGATCCCAAGAACTTCTTCGCGCAGTTCGCGGTATCCGACAACTACCTCGACCTCTATCCGGAATTCATCGTGCCCGACCAGCAGCGCGCCGACTACCAGCGCGACCGCAAGGGCGCGCTGGTCGGGCGCCAGCTGGCCGACCAGTTCGGCTTCAAGCTTGGCGACGTGGTCCCGATCAAGGGCACCATCTACCCCGGCACCTGGGAGTTCGTGGTGCGCGGCATCATGGAAGGGCGCGACGAGAGCACCATCACGCGCCAGATGGTGTTCCACTGGGAATACCTGAACGAGACCGTGCGCAAGCGCACCCCGCGCCAGGCCGACCAGGTCGGCGTTTTTGTGCTGGGCGTGGACAACCCCGACAACACCGCCGCGATCTCGCGCAATGTCGATGCGGTGTTCCGCAATTCACTGGCGGAGACGCTGACCGAGACCGAGCAGGCCTTCCAGCTGGGCTTTGTCGCCATGTCCAACCAGATCATCGCGGCGATCCGCGTGGTGTCCTATGTGGTGATCGTGATCATCATGGCGGTGATGGCCAACGCCATGGCGATGAGCGCACGCGAGCGCACCGTGGAATACGCCACACTCAAGGCGCTGGGCTTCGGCCCCGGCTTCCTGGCGCTGCTGGTGTTCGGCGAGTCGCTGGCGATCTGCGTGGCCGGCGGCGCGCTCGGCATGCTGGCGACACCGCCGGTGGCAAGCGCCTTCAAGCAGGCCGTGGGCGGCGTGTTCCCGGTCTTCACCGTGTCGCCCCAGACCATGCAGCTGCAGGCGGCCTGCGCGCTGGCGGTGGGCGTTTTTGCCGGCATCGTGCCGGCGGTGCAGGCTGCGCGCGTGCGTATCGTCGAGGGCCTGCGGGCCATCGGCTAGCGCGCGGAGACTGACGTGGCGATCCCGCTGACCTATATCGCGCGCAACCTGTGGGCCAGGCGCCTGACCACCGCGCTGACCGCGGGCGGGCTGGCGCTGGTGGTCTTTGTCTTTGCCACCATGCTGATGCTGGACGCCGGCCTGAAGAAGACCCTGGTCACCACCGGCGAGCAGAACAACGTGGTGCTGATCCGCAAGGGCGCCGAGACCGAGATCCAGAGCTCGGTCAACCGCGACCAGGCCAGCATCATGGAGATGCACCCGGCCGTGGCCATGAGCGGCGCGGGCCGGCCGCTGGCCTCGCGCGAGGCGGTGGTGCTGATCTCGCTCACCAAGACCAGCACCGGGCAGCCGTCCAACGTGGTGATCCGCGGCATCTCGCCGCCGGGCATGGACCTGCGCCCGCAGGTGCGGCTGGTGGCCGGACGCATGTTCCGGCCGGGCTCGTCCGAGATCATCGTCGGCAGCAGCATCGCCGGCGGCTTTGCCGGGGTGCAGATCGGCGAGCACCTGCGCTTTGCCCAGCGCGACTGGACCGTGGCCGGCCACTTCGACGCCGGCGGCAGCGGCTTCGACTCCGAGATCTGGGGCGACGTGGACCAGCTGATGCAGTCGTTCCGGCGCAATGCGTATTCGTCGATGGTGGTGCGTCTGGCGGATTCGGCGCTGTTCGACCGCTTTCGCGCCGAGATCGACGTCGACCCGCGGCTGGCCGACGAGGCCAAGCGCGAGCAGGCCTTCTACAGCGACCAGTCCAAGGCGCTGTCCAGCTTTATCAATATCCTGGGCTTCACGCTGTCCACCATCTTTTCGGTCGCGGCGATGATCGGCGCCATGATCACCATGTACGCCTCGGTGGCCAACCGCGTGGCGGAGATCGGCACGCTGCGCGCGCTGGGTTTCAAGCGCGTCAACGTGCTGACCGCCTTCCTGATCGAAGCCGCGCTGCTGGGGCTGGTGGGCGGCATCGCGGGCCTCGCATGCGCCGCGCTGATGCAGTTCGCGTCGTTCTCGACCACCAACTTCCAGACCTTCGCGGACCTCTCGTTCCGCTTCATCCTGACCCCGGCCATCGCGCTGCAGACGCTGGCGTTCTCGATGGTGATGGGGCTGGCGGGCGGATTCCTGCCGGCGGTGCGGGCGGCGCGGATGAATATCGTGGACGCGTTGCGGGCGCGCTGAGCGAGGGTTTGCTCCCCTCTAACACCGAAGCCTTATCTGGCGCGGTTTCCGGGGAATTGGGGATTCCTACCTACAAGATTGCCTACAGGGAAACAGGGCAGCCAACTGGCCTGAATTTTACGCGAAATTCGGGGGCGCTCCGGAAGGACTCGCCCACCGTGGCCCGGCTGACCGCTGGCCTACACTTGTAGACGTAGCGAGGGGCAGCACATTGGGCGGGTGAACCGCCCCCTTTTTTTGCCCGTCCGGGTCAGCCACCCGCGCCGCAACGGCGCACCATGGACCCGGGGCACACCGTGGCCGCCTATGCCTCGCGGGGTGGCCCGGTCCTTTTTCCGTCCCACCCGTCCCACCCGTTAGAATTGTGTACTACGGAAAATAAGAAGGGGACGGCACCCAAATGAACTACCTAGACACGGCGTTTGCTCAATTGGCGTTTGCGGCAAAGCTGTATGACTATGCCGAACAGGGGAAACTCGACTTGGCTCAATTTGACAAGCCCTTGACGTGTGCGGACGGTCGGGCCGTGTGGGTGCTGCCTGACCACATCTTCCATTCTTACGACGACTTGCGCATCGCGTGCGGCAATCAAGTTCTGATTGCCTTCGGGGCAGCGGCAATCACGCTGAACAGGTGCCGCGAAGAATTCGAGGAGGCTACAGAAAAACCAATGCGGGCAAGAAATGGCGACGCACCGGAAACGGAAGACGAACACTTTGCCGAGCTGGTATGTCAGATTCGGAATGCTTTTGCGCACGACATTTCGGAACCCCGTTGGGAAATCCGGAATCCGTTACGACGGTGCCGGTACATGGTTGATCGTGTAGAAGACATGGCCCGCATCACGGTTGACCTAACAAACCTTAATGGACAGCCGTTTGACTTCGCCCACATTGGTGGAATCGACACGCTGTATTGTTTGCGTGAGTTTGGTCGGCGCTATTGGGGGCGCTAGCCCCCCCAAGGAGGCTACCTTTGGTGTGCTATTTTTGAACGGCAGCAAGCAATTCGGCCGAATATCTGCCGCGTTTTAGTGCGTCGTCGGTAGGGAGCCCTACTTGGCTAATAATCTTTTGGCATCGCTCGAAAATCTTCAAGTATTTTTTGTCATTCGAGTTGAGTATCTCGATTATTTTTAACGCATAGGATTCCGCTTTTTTCGAGTTTGGTGCAGGTGTATCGGTCTTCTCGTGACACAGCCATTTGAAAAGCTGAAGTATGTGCCAGCGGAGCTTGAGGTGGTTGTGAGCACCGATCTTCCGTCCATTAATTAGAGCCTGATACTTGTAGAGGGTCAGGCAGGATGCATAATAGTAAGATTCATGATCATCTTCACGGAAAAGATTTTCTCCTGTCACCGAAAATATTTTCGCAACATATCTCGCTGAGTTGTGGGGGGCATCAAGAAACATTGCCGCGTAGCAACGAGCCATTTCTCTTACATCGAAGATGCGAGTTAGCTGATAGCCTGCATTGTTAAATTCAGCCTGACGACGTTCAAAATAAATGAAATTTTCGGGCTGAACTTGATGATTCTGTGCATCAAAGTATTTTTGAACCAACTTCGCCTTACTGCGTAGGCCAAAAAACGACTCTTTTGAAATATCAGACTGACTATTTGTCGCCGCAATAATGTCGGTGGATGCCTCGTTATCGGGAGATTCAATAAACTTGATTACGACATTGACGGACTCATCAAGGCGAAGCCTATTTTCATAGAGGGTGCTGCTGGTTTGGCAGCCGTTTATGATCTGGTAGTTCGTGAGTTCGACCTCTTTGGTGTTTGGGGTGAGGGTAAGCTCCGGTGCCACAATGGTAATGCCGTTATTTAGAACAGAGAACAAGCTTCTCTTTTCCGGGTTTTCAAGCGTGTTCTGAATGGCGAGGTTAACGTCATTTTCGTTGCCCAAGTATGATCGGACATTTTCTTCGAAAACGGATTGACGCAGATTGCCGTCGCCATCGATTAATAGTCCTTCGACGAATTTTTGAGCATTTACGACAGCTACATAAGATTGCGGAATTCCCGGCATTGCAGGCATTCCAAAATAATCAAGAAGTTTCAGCTTTGCCTCATTCTTTTCCGATAAATCAGCGTACAGTTTCAGTAACTCGCCGCGACCCAAGGCCCGAACTGTTACCTCAAAAAATAGGTCAGTTTCTTTGACATAACGCTCAATTATGTCGAATGTCGCTTTGATTTCTCGATCTGCGCTGTAAACGCCGCCGGTGCAATAATAAACGTGGGCATTAGGGCGCCTATTGCGAATCTTTTTGAGGTTGTTGAAAACAACCTTGAGAATTTCGATGGAATTCGAATTTAGTTCACCATTCGGAAGTTTTGGCTCGAGCGACAGGTAATCTTCCAGGCCGATCTTGAAATTCGCTATTTCTTCTTTTTTGAATTTTTCGCCGGACTTGGCCTGAGTAAAGATGACATCTACGGATAAATTTGTTTTGTGGGTATTGAATGACTCAACTGCGTCATCGATCGTGTTAATCAGGTCCCCATCGATAATTATTGCAACCCCATCCAATGAGGCATCATCTTCGTCAGTGGTAACGTCAATAGGATCGAAGCGACCCAAAAAATGCTTAGACACTACACAGTAGTTGCAAAATAACTCGAACAGTTTTGACTCTGATAACTCTTCATGTTCGAAATCATTTGCCAATGCGGTGACATGGTTCTTTAGTATGATGTGCATAATTCGGACAGACACAAAGAGGGAATCGCAAGATCATACATGCTGGACTCCCTTTTCTTGAGGAGAGCGTACCTCAGCCTACTTAATACTGACGCGGGATTGACTCCCAGCACAAAAACGTGCACCCATAGCGAAAAAGAATCGATGGATGAAGTCGATAGGGTCTTTGCAATTCATCGAAGTCGGACCGTTAGTTGGTGAGGCCCAGAATTGGGGGCTTTTTTTCGGAATTTTTGTTGAAGGAGCTTCGAGGCCCGCTCGCGCGTTTTTGTGGTGGTTTCGACACCGCCCCCGCCCGTGTGCTGCCCCGCGCTACTCGCCCAGCCGCTTTTAAACGCCGCTGTGGGCAATTTTTCTGCTGCGGTGGATGTCCGGGGGGGCTGGCACGCGGACTTCGCAGCGTCACGGCTCGGCATTCAAGCCGCTGGGGTATTGTCATGGCCAACGGCCCGGCGGCCTGCGGCCCAGCAGCACCAGCACACCAACTTCAAGTTGGACTGCGCAAGTGCCAACTCCGGGTGCGTGTCACGCGGTTTGATGTGGACCACCCGGAAGCCAACGTGCCGCGCGCACTGCCGGCAGGTGTATGACTCACGCCGCAGGACCGCACCACGGACTTTGGCCCACGCACGCGAGGCATAGAAGGGATCAGGTGCGTGCAAGGTCAGGCCGCCAGTAATTCGTCATCGGACTGTGGGGACATGGCGGCCAGCAACAGCAGCACGGCGCGCGCCGCCACACCGCCGTCCAGGGTGTCGCACGCCACGATGCGCAGGCGTTCAGGCGGGTCGGCGGCGATGTCTTGGGCCAGCGCAGCAACGGCGGCAAGCAATGCGCCGGCATTGGCACTGCGGACGCATTGCACCCAGGCGGGCCGGGCCGCTGTCGTGACCCTGCGTTCTGATGACAGGGCGAAGCCTTCGCCGCCGTACCAGTGGCCCACGCACACATACAAGCTCGGGGAGCTGTTCGGTGTAGTTTCGATACTCCAATCTGCGGCTAGGCTTTCGGCCCGAACGCGTTAGGGAATCATGGCCATTTGCCGCAGGCGTCAGCATGGTTCAGGACTCCACGATGCTGGCTTGATTCAACGTGCCGCGAATCTTGGACAGCAGGGCATCCCGGTCTGGTGGTGTCGGTACGGTGGCCACGCCCAACGCGCGAATGCGCGGCTTGGTAGCCTTGATGCCGGTGGCCGCTTCCAGTGCATCAAGCCGGTTTTCTGCATCCACGATGAGTTCCACTAATGCGTAAATCACTGGCTCCAAGGCACGCCATTGTTTTGGCGTTAAGCCGGAAAGAATCGGGTTGTCAGTTTTAAAGTCGGTTTCAAAGGACATTTTTCGTACCCCTTTATTCGGCGCGTTCGGCGGCATTGCGTTGCGCTGCGGCCTGGTATCGTGTTCACCAGTTCGGACACGTGGCGGCCCAACTCGCGCAATGCGGCGCCTTGCTTGGCGATCAGTTCGGCCATGATGCGCTGTTGTGCTTCGCATTCGCGCAAGCGTTCAGCGTAGGCGGCCATCAGTCCGCCCACGGCTTCGCGTTCCTTCGCGTTCATGCCCATGGCATCACCACGTTGCGCCGGTCAGCAGGGCAACGCGGCCGGCACGGCGCAGCGTCCACGACACCGGCAGCACCATGCGCAGGCCGAAGGCGCCGATTTGCCACAAGGATGTGATGGGACTTCCGATAGTGCCGGCACCATCCACCAGCGCGGCCGGGGCATCGTCGGCGTGAATCACGCCTTCGTCCGTGCGCGAAACTTCCACATCGTCACCCACGGAAAAAACAAGATCTTGCGCGTCCAGATACGCGACAGTGCCTGCCGGTACATGACCGGACACGATGACTTGGGCACGGCCGACGGTCCCGCCTTGCATGATGTTGGCCGCCGCCGCGCCGATGCTTTGTAGATCGCTCATCAAAAACGTGGGCCGGATGGTGTTGGGCACCGCCGCGACCAACTTGCCAAGGTCGGCCGCTGCATCGGCGCTGCCCGCAATCGGGGTCACACCAGCGAAAAGGCCGGCCGGTGCCGCGTCGGTGCCGGCAGCGTCGGACAGCAGCACCGCATCACCGCCCGCGCTGACTGACTCGCGCAAGATGCTTTCCACCAGCGGCGCGGCGCCGGGGACGTTGGCCAGTTCCTGCGAATAGGCCGCGATGATGGCCAATTTCTGCGTACGGAAATTCGGACCACCGAAGGCACCGGCCATCACCGGGATGGGCTGGCCTTCACCGACGAACGCGGCCGCCACGCTGTCCAGTCGCGTGGGAACCCTGATACCGCTGTCCGCGTTCACCTTGATGGCGTTGGCCAGAAGTTGGCCAAGGACGCTATCGGACAGGCTAGTGATGTACTGCGCGATGCTTTCCGGCACCAGTTCTTGCGCCCATCCCGGCGTCACGGTATCGGCAGGTGCCTGCACGGCCTTGAGCATCGCGCCCACATCGGTGTTGCGGCTTGTGTCACCCGAAGCGTATGCGCGTACGGTGGCGGCCAGTACGGCAGCGAAGGGGGGCACGTTGCGGCCTTTGGTGGCGGTCACTTGCATTTGCTGTACTCCTTTATTGGCGTGGGGATAACGTGGTGGCAGTGCGCATGAACCCGACTTTGACGGCGGCAACAATCATCCGGCGCAGCGCGCTTCCCATATCCGCGCTCAATTCCGGAGGCACTAGGACTTCGATAAGATCGGGCGGCAATTTTTCTTCACCACGTGATTCGTGGAACAAGGCCGTGCCGCATGTCAGGGCCACGGCTTCCAACTCGGGGAGAGACAGGTCTTCGGCGTCCCAACGGTGCGCGGCCCGTTCAATGCGCAGGCCGAAAAGGTTCGGGCCAGTCATCGTCAGAATCAACCTTAGAGCGGCGGTCATTGTTGGGATTCGCTGACGTACCGCGCCAGTGCCGCGCGCAGTTTGTCCGCCCGGTCATCGGTGGCGCAGGTGTAGCCGCGTTCGCGCAGCACGTTGCAGGCCATGTCAAATGCGGCCGCAAGGTCCGCTGCCTGCACCGGGTTGGCCGCCTTGAACACGGCCAGCCAATCCAAGTCCTGTTGGGTTAAGCCGCCAAAGGCGGGCGGTGTGGTTTCTGCCATGCCATGTCCTCCGCTGTTGTGATCCACCGTAGGCGGTGGAATCGTGTTTGGCGAATCAGCCCCCTAGCGGGCGATCTAGCGTTCCAGAATCGTTTTTCGGTCGGGGTGGTCCTCCACCATGTCCCGCGTCGATTCGGACGATTCCAGCGCATCCGCGTCGCTCTCCCGGGGGTCTGTAGAAAAAACCGGGCGGTACTGATACAGCGGGCAGGCGAAGGACGTGCAGGCGGACACGTCCCTGCGCCGTTCCCCGACACAGGCCACACAGAACGCCTTGATGGCCTGCCGTGGGCTGGCGGTGCCGTCATAGCAGCGGGCCAGCAGATTGCGGCCGATGGACTGCGTGTGTGCCAGCCGGGCGGTACGTGCGGCGGTGGCCTTGTCTTCCGTGGTCATGGTGGTGTCTCCGGTGGTTGGATCAGGTGGCGGATGCGAATTGTTCAGGCGGAAACAAAGCCCAAACGGATTGCAGGAACGCGCGTTCGGCCGGGCCGCAGTGCTGGTCATCCGTGATGCGCTCCACCGCGCCCGGTTGGTGCAGGTCGCACAGGCGCATGTCTGTGGACCCGATCACAATGAAAAGCGCGCCGTATTCCGCGACTAGCGCGCATTCCGCGTCGGCCAACGCGGCGAGGCGAAAGGTTCGGCGCAGCCGGCAGCACAGGTCGCGCGGGTCGGCGGGATCGGTCGATACAACCCACTCCCCGGCGGTGCCGGCGTGTTCGATGTGCAGCAGCAGTGCGCCGGCACTGTCCGGCCAGCGCGGCCCGCGTGTGGCTTCATTCTGGTTCGTCATGGGTTCCATAGCTCCGTCTGCTGGTGGTTGGCGTTCATGCGCTCTTCGGCCTTCTTTCGCTGCCACTCGCGCTTCCATCTCGGCGGTGGTCGTGGCGGCGCTGGTGGTGGTTCGCGTTCCAGGCGGCGGACTGCCGGAACGATCCCGGCACGCGTCCGCGCTTCGTGTATTCGCACCCGGAAGTGTTCGGCTTGGGCTTGCAGGGAAACAGCCGGTGCCCGGCGTAGGCGGTCGAGAATGTCCGCACGCAGGTCTGCCGGCCATGATTCGAGGTCGGCCAGTTCGGCGGCCCATTGCTTGCATTGGGTCAACGCCAAGGCCACGTCTTCGAATGAGGGCAGTTGGTCGGCCATGGCATCAACCCAGCATTCCCGCTACTTCGGGATCATCGGGGCGGGCGTCTTTTTGCGATGCACCCAATGGTGGTTCTTTCCCGGCTTCGTTTCCTGCCCCAACTGGCAACGTTGTAACTGTCCCCCGGAGCGGGTGTGGGCGATCTAATTTTTTTGGGGGTTTCTGCACCCGCTCCGGGTACAGCGGCGAAGTTGCCGCACCCGTTCCGGGTTCAGTCCCGCACCCGCTCCGGGTACGTTGTCGCACCCGCTCCGGGTACAGCGTTTCGCCCGTTTTTCCATATCGTGGTACGTTGCCCGCACCCGTTCCGGGTGCAGCAGGTCCACCGTGCTGATAGTTCAACCAAGCACCTTGCCGATATGACTGCGGGCCGATGTCCAGCCCCTTGAAGTCATGGATGCGCAACCACCCCAACGCGAATAGGGACGGACCCACGCCCATGCCACCCTGCCGTGTCAGGATCAGTAATTCCCGGTCCAACAGTTCGTGGGTGGCGCGCGTCAACTTCCGGTTGCTGTTCCACCCGTATGCCGCCAACTTGGCGAGGGTCAGAGCGATATGCCCATTGTTCGCCCCCCGGTGCATGTCCAATGCCGCGTGCAATAGTCGATAGGCCGAATCGGAAAGGCTGACCACGGCGGCGGAATGCTCCACGGCGCGCGGAAACGCGTTGTAGTCGCCATGAAATGTTTCCGGCGCGGCCTTGGCCTTACGCTTCGGTGCGTTGCCCATAACCTATTGCTCCAACATTGGCCGCTGTCCACGCCTACGCGGAATCTCGCGCCACCAGTACGGGTCATCATCGGGGCGAATCCTTCCGTCCTGTGAATACAGCGTGCGCTGTGTCAGTCCAACGGCGGCAAGCATCTGCGTATCCGTACAGCGCGCAAAACAATGCAGCTGTCCCGATCCATCACTGCGTTTTCGTGCGAGTGCTCGCCCACCGCAGGCCGGGCATTTGTGGTGGTGTACATCCACGTCCACAGGTACTGGCTCTACGCAAACACGTGTCAGGTATTCATCGTCAATCATGGTGAAGAACCCAATTCGAAATTCAGAGCGAAAGGCCGCCCATTCCGCCCGGCCAATGCCGGGCGGGTCTTCGTCCATGGATCGTTCCTTGTTATTGGTGGTGCTGCGCTGGCGCGCTCTTATGGCGCGCGCAGTGGTGATGTGGCTATGCGGCGGTTTCGGTGTCGCGTTGCTTCGCCTTGGCGCGCCGTTCTTCGCGGGCGCGCTTTATCTTGAGGGCGGCGTAGCGCTCGGCGTCAGCAGTGCCGAATTTCGTCTGATTACCAATGGTCACGCCGACCGGAAAGTCGGGGTCGTCACGCTCAAGGTCATAGGTGAGTCTGCGGGACACGCCTATGAGGTGCGCTAGACCATCGCGGTCTGTGAACAGCGGTGCAACGCTCGGCGGTTGCTTGCGCGGGCGGCCCGGGCCACGCTTGGGCACGCCGCTTTCGTCTCGGATAGCCATGAGGATTTCTCCGTGCAGGTCAGTGCTTTTTCCGTGCGAGCAAAGCATATGCAGCCATGTGGAAACCGGAAAGGAAAAATCCCTTTCCACACGTGGCAAGTAAAGCGGACACTATCGCTAGAAACCGCGCCCACAATAAAAAAGCCCGGCGCTTGGCCGGGCCTTGGTGATACGAAAAGAGATTATCAGGCGGCCACGGCAAGCACGTGTCGCAATGGCAAGACGACTTTGGAATTGGTGGTGGTGTCGAGTGACACACGGCCCGCGCAGTAGGCATCCCATGCGGCCATCATGCCGCGTCGCTCGCGTAGGCAATCGCCGCGATCATAGGCGACCTCGGTATCCTCGCGCGTCTCATGGGCCAAGCACAATTCCTTTGCAACGCGATCCCCCTCGCAGTGTTCGGCCAAGAATCCCCGCAGTGTCGAGCGCATGCCGTGGACTGACGCCATGCCCTTGGCAAACCCCGCATCGCGCAACAGCTTCGTCAGCTTGTCCGCGTTGTACGGCTTGCCCTTCGGGTCGGGAAACACCAGCGGGTCCACATCATCGCCACGCACCGCCATGCGGGCTTCGAGAATCGCCAAGGCGCCATCGGACAGAGGCACACGGAAGTCCCCATGCTGCCAACGCTTCAAGCGAGATTGCGGCGTGCCGCCCGGAATCGTCCACGTGCGGTTGGCCATGTCCACTTCGGACCAGCGCATGCCGGCCGCTTCGTTGCTGCGCGTTCCGGCCAAGATCAGGAATCGGAAAAGCTCGGCCATGGTGGTGTCGGTCGCTTCAAGCTTGCGCATGAAGTCGGGCAGCACTTGCAGCGGCATGGCTGGGTGGTGCCTTCCCTTCGTCTTCGCCACGGGCGGCAGTTTCTCTTTGATCCGTTCAAGGACCAGCGGGTTATCACCGGCGATCCAGTTCAGCCGGCGCGCGTGGCCCATCACGATGATGCAACGGCCTAGAGTGCGAACGGCCATCACATGATTGGTTTCCCAGTGCGGCGCTAGGGCTTCGACAATGGCCGCTTCGGTAATCTGCGTCACGTCCCGACTCACCAGCATTCCGCAGTAGCGTTTGATCGGGGAAGTCCACCGCGCAGCGGCGTCAGGATTCGGCTTCCATGACTTCGCCTTGGCTTCGGCCTCCACGGCAATGTCTATCGCCTCGCCAAACGTGTGCCCGCTTTTGCGCAGCGGTACCACTTCCGCCGCGTGTGCCGCGCGCAGGGTGGCGACTTCTTGAACGCGTTGGGTGCGGCGTTCTACCAGCACGTCCACGCGGTCACGACGCACACGCAGGCGAGCAGCAGCAACGGCGGCCATGGCTTCGTCCATGGTCACGTTTTCGATGCTGCCAAGGCTCATTGTGCGGGCCTTTCCGGCGATGGAATAGCGCAGCATCCAGACGCGGCTACCGCCACGGACTTGCAGGTACAGGCCGGGCGCGCAGCGGTGCGTTCCGTCGGGCAGGCGGCTGATTTGGCGGGTGGTGAGGTTCTTGGGCATGTGGCGGCTTCCGGTTCTGCCCACAAATTGCCTACAAGCGAGGCGGCGATTTGTAGGGGACGATTTCACACGGCTGCACAGAAAAAGCACGGAAAAGGCAAACGAATCAATGCCTTACCGTGCCTCATACCCTTATAATAGGCGATCCCAAGTGCGATCCCCTCTCCCGCAAGCGGGAGAGGGGGCACGGCATCGGCATTCACGGCCCGGTAGTCGCTGCGCCCCACCCCCATCCTTTCCTTGCCTTATTCCACCCGCGCGTCTACAACCCGTAGTGATGCATGCTCCCCGTCAGGCATTGCCGGCGGCCAGTGCACCCCCGGCACGGCCAGCGGCGCCCGATGGCAAGGTACCCCCGCAACCCTCTCCGCCAGGACGCCCCCGATGAACCTCGACCTGCTGGGCTCGCTGCTGACTGCCGTCGTGGTGCTGCTGATCGGCACGCTGGTCAACCGCAGCGTCGGCGTGCTGTCGCGCTACAACATTCCCGACCCTGTCACCGGCGGCCTGCTGTTCGCGATCATCGCCTCGGTGGCGCTGGCGGCAGCGAACTTCCGCGTGGTGATCGATCCCGGCATGAAGCCGGTGCTGCTGCTGATGTTCTTCGGCGGCGTCGGGCTCTGCGCCGACCTGCGCATGCTCAAGCGCGGCGGCAAGGCACTGGTGATCTTCCTGATCATCCTGCTGCCCTATATCCTGGTGCAGAACGTGGTGGGCGTGGCCATGGCCAGGACGCTGGACCTGCATCCCATCTTCGGGCTGGTGAGCGGATCGATCACGCTGGTGGGCGGCCACGGCACCGGCGCCGCCTATGCCGAGCGCTTTGCCGAAGTCAACAACCTGCAGGCGGTGATGGACCTGTCGATGACGGTGGCCACCATCGGCCTGATCGTGGGCGGCATCATCGGCGGCCCGGTGGCGCAGTACCTGATCTCGCGCTACAAGCTGCGCTCGACCGCGCGCGAGGCCGGCGACACCGAGGAAGAAGCCGCCGCGGTTTCGCCCATCACCACCGTGGGCGCGCTGGCCTCGCTCGCCGGCATCCTGGCCGCGGTGATCGGCGGGCGCTGGATCGCCGCGCAGATGCCCACCGGCGCCATCACCATCCCCGGTTTCCTGTGGTGCATGATGCTCGGCATCGCCATCCGCAACCTGCTGCCCTTTGCCGGCGTGCGCTTTGACGACCGCGCCACCGACCTGATCACCAATATCTGCCTGTCGCTGTTCCTGGTGATGACCATGATGGCGCTGGACCTGGCCGAAGTGGCGCTGTCCGCCGGACCCTTCCTGCTGATCATCGCCATGCAGGTGGTCTTCATCATCCTGTATGTGGTGCTGGTGTGCTTCCGCTTCATGGGGCGCGACTACGAGGCCGCGGTCACCTCGGCCGCCTTTATCGGCTTCAACATGGGGTCGACCGCCACCGCCATGGCCAATATGCGCGCCATCACGTCCCGCTACGGGCCGGCACCCACCAGCTATTTGATCACGCCGCTGGCAGGCGCGTTCTTCGTCGACCTGATGAACGCCTTCGTGCTGACCATGCTGCTGGCGTTGCCGCTGATCGGAGGCTGACATGCGCCGCGCCCTCTTCACCCTCCTCATCGCCTTGCTGGCCAGCGCCTGGCTGGCAGGCTGCGGCGGCGGCCCGCCCGCCGACGGCATCCGCGCCGGCATCAACGAGCGGCTGGCGCAGGCGCTGCCGCCGGGCACGGTGGAACTGGCCGGCCTGGACCGGCGCGGCTCGCAGGCAGACACCAAGGCCCCGGCCGGTGAAACCCGCCGCGTGGTGTACTTCGATGCGGAACTGAAACTGCTGCGCGACTACGACTTCGGCGCCTGGGACTCGCCCGGCGTGGCCGGGCTGGTGTCGGCGCTGGGCGCGGGCCCGCGCGGCATCACCGGCATCACCAGCGGCGGCAACAAGGCCGGCGACATCATCCGCGCGCATGGCACGGCGCTGTACCGGCGCGACGGCGAGCGCTGGGTCGGCGTGCTGCCGGCCGGCTACCGCCCCGCTGAAGCCCCGACCGTCGCCACCGATGCGCAAAGGGGCCCGGCGGCGATCCTGGACGCGATGCGCAAGGTGATCGAGTCCGTGCAGAAGGATGCCTCGCCGGCACAGCGCGCCGTGATCGAGCAGGAGCTGACCACCGCGCACGCCAACATCCGCGCGCGGCTGGCACGGGTCAACGAGGGCTATGCCATTGCCGCCGGCGCCGAACACGGCCAGTACCTGCGTTTTGCGAAGGCGCTGGTGGACGGGGCGCGCGTGCGCGCGATGCCGCTGGTCACGCACGGCGGAGAAGAGAACCTGCGGCTGCTGCGCGCCGGCAAGGTCTCGGTGGCGCTGGCGCAGGGCGATGCGGCGCTGGAAGCCTACGAGGGCAAGGGCGTGTTTGCCGCCGACGGCCCGCAAGCCTCGCTGCGCGCCATCGGCAGCCTCTACCCCGAGCCCGTGCACGTGCTGGTACGCGACGCCGATCCCGCCCGCTCGGTGTCAGAGCTGCGCGGCAAGCGCATCGCCGTGGGCGAGCGCGGCTCAGCCTCGCGCGTGACCGCGCTGCGCGTGCTGGCTGCGCATGGCCTGACCGACAAGGACTTCAAGGCCGAGGAAGTGGGGCTGGGCACCGGGCTGGTGGCACTGCGCCAGAACCAGGTCGACGCGGTGATCCAGGTGATCGGCGTGCCGGCCGACAGCATCCGCGACGCGCTCGGCGAAATGCCGCTGCGGCTGCTGCCGCTGGACGAACGGGTCATCACCGCGATGGTCGGGCAGAAGGCGGGCTATTTCCGCGCCACCATCGCGCCGGGCACCTATCCCGGCCTGCACACGCCGGTGCGCACCATCGCCACGGCGGCGATCCTGGTGACCGGGCCGGACCTGTCCGATACCGAAGTGGCCGAGCTGACGCGGCTGGTCTACCGCCACGGACGCGACTTTGTCGCCCGCGGCAGCGCCCAGGGCGCGCAGATCGCCGTGGCAACGGCGCGTGAAGGGCTGATGATCCCGCAGCACCTGGCGGCGGCCAAGACGCTGGACGCGCTGGCGACGCCCGGCATTCCGCCCGCCAAGCCCGGCGGAACGCCCGCGAAGCCCGTTGCAACGCCTGCGGCTTCGGGCGCCCGTGCGCAGTAAGGCCCGGCGGGCGGGCCGCCGATCAGCCCGCCGCGCTCGCCAGGCCTTCAGCCAGCCGGCAGCGCCGGTCCAGGAAATCGCTGGCGTGGCCGTTGCTGCCGGCCGCGCTGTCGACGGGCTGGTCGATCACGACAAAGCCTGCCCCGCCCTGCCGCTCCCGCACATAGGTGACAAAGATGCCGCGGTCCGGCGGCGCTGCGGCGGCGACCCCCTTGGTGCCGTCACGCACAAGCTGGAAAGGGTCGACCGCCAGCACCGGCGCGCTGGCCGGCACAAAGATCGCGCGCACCGGCTTGTCCTCGATCCGCAGCGTGGTCCAGCCGGTGCCGATCGGCCCGGCCGCGCCATTGGCCACGGCGCGCGCGGCCGCGCTGATGCAATCGAGATGGATATGCAGCTGGTCCTGGCTGCGCGAGGCGCGGGAATTGATCGCCAGGCCCAGCATGTCGTCGGGCACGGCCTTGCCAAGCGAGCGGCCAACGATGCCGCGCTCGGCCCAGCCGAAGGCCCAGGGGTTGGCGCCTGCGCCGTCCCAGGCTCTGGCGTCGTCGATGCCGGTCACCGTCCGTGCCGGGATCACCAGGTAATGCGACTTGCCGATCGCGTCCTTGTAGAGCACCAGTCCCTGGGACCGGTCCACTTGCGCGCAATCGGGATGAGCCGCCGCTGTACTGCCAAGGCAGCGCTGCTGCACGTTGCGCCACAAGCCATCGCGGCCGCCCGACAGGACGCCGACGACGTTTTCGGCGGTGCAGCCGGCCAGGGCCAGGATGGCCGCCAGCCACAACGCGGGGGCACCGCGCCAACCGCGGGCCGGCTTCAGCGCCGGCACGAAACTCCGTAGAAAGTCCCGGCGCGTGGATTAGACACCACATAGGCGTGGCGCTGCGCCCAGAACTGCGCGGTACGGAAGGCATCGGCCTCGCGCTCGCTCCAGTCCGTTGCAAGCAACGGCAGGGCTTCGGCATCGGTGGTGAGATAAACCCGCGCCTGATAGCGGGCGGATTGCAGCGTGCCGGTACGGATGGTGCGGATCGTGACGTGGAGGGTCATAGGCAGCTTCTCGACTAGGCGACTACCAAATCATAACCACTTCCGTGTGTTGGATTGGTGAAACCGTTGCGAATGTGCTAAGGCACCACAGATCTGTCAGGATCCGGCTCCGGCGACGACATACCCGCATCCTCATGCCTTCGGGAGAAAAACATGCCGGCCAACCCGCTCCGCAAGTCCGCCATCCTTGTGCTGACCCACCTTGCCGCGCTGGCCGTGGGCTTTGCTGCGGGCATCTATGTCTTGCCGATCCTGACAGAACAGGCTGGCGCCAGTGCGGAGCAAGTGCAGGCTGTGTCACAACAGTCGCGCTACACCGGCACATTCCGCAAGGACTTGGCGGGCAGCGACGCGCTGCACTGGGTCAGCGGCCGGCTCCATGTTTCGCCGCAGGCGCTTGCCTTTGAAGGCAGCGTTGCGCCGGGGCCGGATTATCGGATCTACCTGGCGCCGGAGTTTGTCGATAACAAGGAGGCCTTCCTTCGGATCAAGGATCGGTCGCTGCAGGTTGGTGAGCTGAAGACCTTTGGCAACTTCACCGTGGCGTTGCCGGCTGGCGTGGATCCGGCGCGGTATGGGGCGGTGGTGATCTGGTGTGAGAGGTTTGGGCAGTTTATTGGGGCGGCAAGGTATCGGTAGTCATCGCCATACGACCGGCTTGTCGCTCTTGGCGGGCGTGGGCTGTTTCGCCGGCGTAGCCGGCGACCTACTTCTTGTCCAAGCGACAAGAAGTAGGCAAGAAACGCGTCGCCTATGCGGCTGGCAATCAATTACGCGGCGTCGGTCATATGGGCGGCGGTGCTTGCCGTTTGGATGTGGTCGCGGTTCGACCCTGCTACGCCATGTGAGTGTGTGCCAGTGCCTGCGATAACCGGCTTTTGAACGATCCCCAAGTCGGGCGGTGGCCCGCGCTCTCGAGCGATATCGCATCAACGCCTTCGGCTGCGCACCGCGCAAGCGCCCAATGACCGTCAACGCATTTTGAGCCTGCGCAGCAGCCGTAGGCGTCCCCGCGATGCGGCTGGCAGCAGGCGGCCTACGCCCTGCATGGGGATTGTTCAATAGTGGGTTAACGGAGGCACTGGCTCACACTCACATGGCGTAGCAGGGTCGAACGGGCACCCACGCCGAACGGCAACCACCACCGTGCGAACCACCAACACCGTGAAATTTATTGCCAGCCGCATAGGCGACGCGTTTTTTGGTTACTTTTTGTCGCTCGGACAAAAAGTGACTCGCCGGCTACGCCGGCGAAACAGCCACGCCCGCCAAGGGCGACAACCGACCGCATGGCAACAATAGAAACACGCCGCAACCAAGGGCGGGGACCAGAGAAAAAAGGGCCGATCAAACCAACCGGCCCAACGAACCCCGCAATGCAATCCGCAGGTGTCGATATGACAGTTAATCGCCCACCCATGCAGGCATCACAACCTGCCAGGCGGGCATCAGACAGTTACGCTCAGAAGCGATGACGCAGACCAACGGTAGCACCGGTCTGGTTCTCACCAGCCACCACCGTACCAACCCCATTCAGCCCCAGCGCCGACCCCGACTTGTTCTTCGAGTACCCAACATTCAGGTACACATCCGTACGCTTGGACAGCGAGTAGTCCGCCGACAGCACGAACATCCACGGATCGGCATCGCTATTGCGCGTGTCGTTGTAGTAGGCCGCGCCGGTCAGCTGGAAGGCAGGCGTGAAGCGGTACTGCGCGCCAGCCCAGTACACATTGCTGCGGGTCGAAGCAGCGCTGGCGCTCGACACGCCGTCGTCCTTCAGCCAGCGATAGCCGGCAAACACCTTGGCGCCGCCGAAGGCATAGGCCGTACCCACCGCGGCGCGCTTGGCGGCACGGTCCTGCAGCGCCACGGTGGCGCCCTGGTACTGGTCGTAGGCAGCGCCGACCGAGAAGCCGCCCGCGGCGTACGACAGGCCGCCGCCGAAGTTGCGCGCGACCTTGGGCTCGCCCGCGACTTCGCCGTTGTTGTCGCGGCCGAAGCTGTAGAAGCCGGTGGCGGTCAGGCCGCCGAACTTGCCGGTGTACTTGATGGCATTGTCGGCACGGCCGTTGAAGGCCGAGTCAACGCTGTTCAGCGAGTAGCGCGGGCCCACGCCCATCGGGTCGAAGGCGCCGAACAGGTCGTACAGCGCGTTCTGCTGGCGGCCCAGCGTGACCGCGCCCCAGCCGCCCTGCAGGCCGACGTAGGCCTGGCGCCCGAACAGGCGGTTGCCCTGGCCCGAGGTGCCGGTATCGATGTCGAACCCGCTCTCCAGCACGAAAATACCCTTCAGGCCGCCGCCCAGGTCTTCGGTGCCGCGCAGGCCCCAGCGCGAGCCGGACAGGTTGCCGGAGTTCAGGCGCGTTGCCGTACCCTGGGCGCCGTTGCTGCCCGGCACGTGGCTGATCACTTCGACGCCGGCATCGACGATGCCGTAGAGCGTCACGTTCGACGCGGACTGGGCCGACGCCACCCCGGATACGGCCGACGCGGCCGCTGCTGCCGTCATTGCAAGGAGAGCTTTCTTCACTGTGATTTCTCTGTGTTCTGTTTGAGGCACGACACCGCGCCGGACCCAGGCCGGGTCGGCAAGGCCAACCCGGTCCGCCGGGCAACCCGGCAACGGCGCATCGTCCGCACAAAGTGCGGCTCCGGCATTGTCGTGGCGCAATATGAAAGCTTTGTGACCCTTGCTTCGCAGCAACAAGTGGCGGATAACCCTCGAATGGGGGTTTTCCCTGTAACCAAGGGGAACGTTTTGGTAGGATGCATGCTTTTCCGACGACGGTAATGCCAGTGCTCCGTGCCGCCATGTGCCTGTGCCTCGACCGCTTCGCCTCATGAGGCTGGCTGAGATCAAGACCCGGCTTGCCCCGCTGCTCGCCTCGCTGCAGGCTTCATTGCCTGCCCCCCTCCAGCAACGCCTGTCAGGCATGGCCGCGCGCCTTGCACGCGCCGGCCTGACCCGGCCCGGGTCGCTGCGCCCCACGCGGCGCGGCGTGCTGGTGGGCCTGGCCGCCATCCCCGCGGCCCTCCTGCTCTATGTGCTGGTCCTGATCCCGTTCACGCCGGGCATCAGCGATATCCGCAAGGCCAAGTCCGAGCAGCCGGCCCAGGTGCTGTCCGCCGACGGCAAGGAACTGGCGGTGTTCAAGTGGGCCAACCGCGACTGGGTGCCGCTGTCGCAGATTTCACCCAATGTGGTGGCTGCGCTGATCTCCACCGAAGACCACCGCTTCTACCAGCACCATGGGCTGGACTGGCGCCGGCTGGCCTCGGCCGCGGTGCATACCTTCTCCGGCGACCGCCAGGGCGGGTCCACCATCACCCAGCAGCTGGCGCGCAACCTGTATCCCGATGAAATCGGCCGCGCGCCCACGTTGACGCGCAAGCTCAAGGAAGCCATCACCGCGCTCAAGATCGAGGCGCTCTATACCAAGGACGAGATCCTCGAGACCTATCTCAACACGGTGCCGTTCCTGTACAACGCGTTCGGCATCGAGATGGCGGCGCGCACCTACTTCGACCGCCCGGCGCGCTCGCTCGACGTGCTGCAGAGCGCCACGCTGATCGGCATGCTCAAGGGCAACAGCTACTACAACCCGGTGCTCAACCCCGAGCGCGCGCTCGACCGGCGCAATATCGTGCTGGGCCAGATGGTCAAGCGCGGCAAGCTGGATGCGGCGCGCTACGAGCAGCTGAAGAAGCGCCCGCTGCGCATCGACTTCGAGCGCCAGACCGAGCCGCCCGGCCCCGCGCCGCATTTCGCGCAACAGCTGCGCAAGTGGCTGATCGGCTGGGCCGACCGCAATGGCTACGACATCTACGCCGACGGCCTGGTGGTGCATACCACCATCGACGCGCGCCTGCAGGCCATGGCCACGCAGGCCGTGGTGCAGCAGGGCAACCGGCTGCAGGCCATCGCCAACGCGGCCTGGGCGCCGCGCGCGGGCTGGGCCGCCAACCTGCCGCTGGTGCAGGCCTTCGTGCGCGAGACCCCGGAGTACCGTGCCGCCATCGCCGCCGGCACCGCGCCGGAAGAGGCGCTGCGCCATCTGATGTCCGACCATGCCTTCATGCGCGCGCTGCACCAGCAGAAGACGCGCATCCAGGCGGGCTTCCTGGCCATCGATCCGCGCAACGGCGAGATCCGCGCCTGGGTCGGCAGCCGCGACTACACCCAGGACGCGTTCGACCACGTGCAGCAGGCGCGCCGCCAGCCGGGCTCGACCTTCAAGCCCTTTGTCTACGGCGCGGCCTTTGAAGAAGGCAAGACCCCCGACGACACGCTGGTGGACCAGCCGGTGGAAATCGAACTGGCCGGCGGCGAGGTCTGGCGCCCCACCGATGAAGGCCGCCCCACCGGCCGCGCCATGACGCTGCGCGACGGCCTGGTCTATTCGCGCAACACCATCACCGCGCAGCTGATGCACGAAGTGGGGCCGACGCGCGTGGCGCGGCTGGCGCGCGACATGGGCGTGCGCGACAGCCAGCTCGACGTGGTGCCGTCGCTGGCGCTGGGCACCAGCCCGGTCACGCTCAAGGAGATGGTGGCCGCCTACGGCACCATCGCCAACGCCGGCGACTATATCGCGCCCACCATGGTGACGCGCATCGAAGACCGCCAGGGCAATGTGCTGCAGGTGTTCCGGCCGGCGCGCGCCGAGCACGCGCTGCCCGCCGCCACCACGCAAACCCTGCTCGACGTGATGCGCGACGTGATCGACCGCGGCACCGGCGCCAGCATCCGCTCGCGCTTCGGCATCCGCGCCGACGTGGCCGGCAAGACCGGCACCACCCAGGACAATGCCGACGGCTGGTTCATCCTGATGCATCCGGAGCTGGTGGCGGGCGCCTGGGTCGGCTTCAACGACAGCCGCGTCACGCTGCGCAGCGACTACTGGGGCCAGGGCGCGCACAGCGCGCTGCCGATGGTGGGCGACTTCTACCAGCGCGCGCTGCGCTCGCGCATCGTCGACGGCCGCGCGCGCTTTGCCGAGCACGAAGAGACCAGCCTGTTCGCATCGCTGGGAACGCAGCTGCGCGGCTGGTTCAGCCAGCTGTTCACACGCGACAAGGCCAGCGAGACTCCGGCGCCGCGCCCGGCACCGCGTCGGCCGGCGCTGCCCGCGCCGGAGGCTGATGCCGCACCGCCGGCCGGTGCGGCATCGTCTGCCGCGGCGGATGCCGGCCCGGATGAGCCCAGCCTGGCGCTGGACCGGGGGGAGACGGTGATTGCGGTGCCGCAGGACATGAGCGCGGGCAGCGCTCCGGTTGCGCCACCCCCTCAGGCCGAACCAGCGCCTAACGCCGCCCCTGCCTCCCCGGCTTCCGCAAATCCGCCCGCACCGCCTGCGCCCCCAGCGCCCATCACGCCCCTCGCGCCAACCGTCATCACCCCAGCCAACCGCAGCAACTGAACGCCCCTCCGGAGAGCGCGGCGCGGGGGCTACACCAACCCGATATCCCGCCCCCGCACCCCCGGAAACACCTGCGCCAGCCGCGCCTCATCCAGCCCGTACAGCCTGCGGAAGACCCCGCCCAGCACCGCCCGGTACTCATTGCGCACCGGCCAGTCGCGGTTCTGGTTGAGCGTGGCCTGTTCTACCGCCACCTGCTCACCGGCGATGCGGCCCCCGCGCACCGCACCGCCCGCGGCCCAGTAAACCGTGCCGTGGCCGTGGTCGGTGCCGCGCGTGCCGTTCTCGCGGAAGGTGCGGCCGAACTCGGACAGCACCACCACGGTGGTCTTGTCCCATACAGGACCCATCTCGGCAGCGAAAGCAGACAGGCCGCGGCCGAGGTTGTCGAGCAGGCCGGCCAGTTGCCCCTGCGCGCCGCCCTGGTTGACGTGGGTGTCCCAGCCGCCCACGTCGATAAAGCCCAGGTTGAAGCGCTCACGCATCAAGCCCGCCATGCGCCGGGCCTCGACCTCGAAACCACGCGCGCTGAGCGAGCGGCGGTTGGCGGCCTGCATTTCCTGCATGCGCGCGGCCATGGTGCCGGCGTCACTGCCTGACCTGCCGGGCTGCGGCTGCGCCTGGCGCGCCACCGTTTCGCGCAGCTCGAAGCCTTCATCGATCAGCGATTCGAAACGCGTGCCACGGTACATCTGCGCCAGCAGCTTCGCCTGGCGCGCATCGAACGGGGTGCGGCCGCTGCCCTTGAGCGAGACATTGGGCACGTCGCGCGGACCGGACAGCACCATCGGCAAGCCGTCGGTGAAGGCCACGGGCGCGGCCTGCCCGCCCATGGCCTGCGCCAGGCGGTTCAGGAAGCCGCTGCCGCGCAGCGAGGCCACGGACTTGCGGTCCTCGCCTTCGCCGGGCAAACCGGCCTCGATCCCGTCCTGGGTCTTGAAGTGGCTGCGCGACAGGTCGTGCGTGCCGGCGAACGGCACGAAGGCCAACTGGCCGCGCTGCCACAACGGCAGCATGGTCGCGGCCAATGCCGGGTGCAGCGCCCAGTCGCCGATGCCGCGCGCGGCGCTGTCGGCGGCAAAAGCCGGCGCCAGCGCCACTGCCGCGTTGGGGTCAGCGTCCGTACCGGCCGCGGGCGGGCGGCGGATGGCGATATTGGGCCGCGCGGCATAGTAGAAGTCGCTGCCCGCCGGCACCAGCACGCTGGCGGCGTCATAGCCGCCGCGCAGGAACACCAGCAGGAAGCGCGCATCGGCCTGCGCCGGCAGCGCATAGACACGCGAGGCGATGGCGGGCAGCGCCAGCCCCAGCGTGGCGCCGCCCATTGTTTTCAGCCATTGTCGGCGTTGCATGGTCTGCTCCCTGTCAGCGCTGCATCCACTCGGGTGAACCGAGCAGCACGGTATTCCATTCGGCCTGCGATTCCGCCTGCGCCAGCGCGGCGCGCGTGGCGGGGCCAAGGGTGGCTTCGATGGTGTCGAAGTACAGCTTGTTGCCGATCATCGGGAAGCGCGCGCCGCTCGGCCTCGCGCCATCGCCGGCAAACAATCCCGCCGGCCCCGAGCCGATCGCGCGCGCGATCTCGAAGCGCCGCACCATCTGGCCCGAGCTGGCCCACGCGCTTTCCGACGACGGGTAGCCGTCCGGCGCCACGTGGCCGTAGAGCGGCTCGCCGAGCTGGTTCAGCCAGTTCATCACGGGGCGCAGGTTGGTTACGGGACGGCCTTCATAGGCGAGCCGCATCGACGACACCACATAGACCATCGGATCCTTGAACTTGCGCGTGGGCGCCGCCAGTTGCCGGTCCAGTTCCGGCGCGAGGAACAAGGTGCGCAGCACTGCGGCGATATCGCCATCGGTGCGCGTGAAGGTCTGCGCCATGCGCTCGACCAGCGCCGGCGGCGGGTTGTCGGCGATGAAATAGGCGGCCAGCTTGGCGCTGATAAAGCGCGCGGTGGCCGGCTCGCGCGCCAGGATCGACACTGCGCGCGCCACCTCGTCGAAACCGGCCGGCTCGATGCGCTGGCCCAGCAGCGTCTTCGCACCGAAGTCATGGCGCGCGGGGTTGAATTCGAACAAGCCCTCGCTGCGGTACAGCCCCGCGCGCGCCGGCGGCAGCCGCGGCGGCGGCGTGCCGCGCAGGTTGACGCCCACGCCGGTCAGCACGCGCGCCAGCTCCTGCACGTCCTGCTGGGTGTAGCGGGAGCCGCTGGGGCCGCCCGATACGCCCATGGTATGCAGCTCCATCAGCTCGCGCGCGTAGTTCTCGTTGATGCGGTTGGCGCTGCTCTGGGCGTTGTCGAGGTAGACCAGCATGGCCGGCCCGGTCACGCTGGCCATCAGCAGGTCGCGGAAGCGGCCCAGCGCGTGCGGGCGGATGGCGCGCTCTTCGTAGTCGGCCAGCAGCAGCCGGACCTGGCCCTTGCCCGAGTAGACGTTGAAATGGTTCATCCAGAACCACGTCATCTGCTCGCGCAGCTGCGCCGGAGAATACAGCGCGCGCAGCAGGTGGCGCCGCGCGGCATCGGCCACGATCTCGCGGCCCTGCGCGTTCAGCGCCTGGCGGGCCTGCTGCTTGCGGTCGTCGTCGGGCAATGCGTCGATGCGCTGGCGCGCGTCGCGTGCGGCCTGGATCTGCGCGGCGGCATCGGCCTGCAGGTTGGGCAAGGCTGCGATGGCAGCCGCCAGTTCGGGCGGATCGGCCAGCGGCAGCGTCAGTTGCCGGTCGAGGAAGCCCTTGCGGCCCAGCCGGCGCAGGTGGCCAAGGGTGGCCTGGTCAGCGCCGTAGGTGACGGTGTTGAGCCAGCGCAGGTCGGTGGCGGCGGTGCTGCCGCCAGCCTCGGCCGGCACCTGTGCGCAGGCGGCCAGGCACGCTGCCAGTGCCAGTGCCGCGGCGGCCCGCCAGGCGGCGAGCCGGCCCGGGCCGGATTGTCTCGAATGCTGCGCCGGATTCATGCCTTGCTCCTCGCCCTGTTCGATCAACATCACTATGTTACGTGGCAAGCGCACATTGGTTGACCCGGAGGCGCCGCCGGAGTGTTACCAATGCTTTCAGCATGCCGATTGCCGGATTTGCCAAGACAGCGGCGCGCTGCCTGGCTAGCCTCGCGCTCTGTCCCTCCGATCCCGCCCCCGGCGGAAACGCCTGCTTGCATGTCGCGCCCCCTGTCCGCTGCCGCCTGGCTGCCCACCGTTGCCTTTGTCCTGATCTGGTCCACCGGCTTTATCGTCGGCAAGGCCATCGTGCCGCTGGCCGATACCAGCCTGTTCCTGCTGGGCCGCTTTGCCGTGGCGGCGCTGATGTTCGTGGCCTGGTCGCTGGCCGCGCGCGCGGCCTGGCCGCCGCTGCGCGAGGCGCCGCGCCACCTGCTGGCCGGCGCGCTGATGCAGGGCATCTACCTGTGCGCCGGCTACGGCGCCGTGGCCAGGGGCCTGCCGCCGGCGATCATGGCCCTGCTGGGCGCGCTGCAGCCGCTGCTGACCGCGCTGCTTGCCATTCCCCTGCTGAAGGAGCTACCTTCCAGGCGGACGTGGCAGGGCCTGGCGCTGGGTGCGCTCGGCGTCGCGCTGGTGGTCGCCCCGGCGATGCAGGCCGGCATGCACCCGGCCGCGCCGGCGCTGTCGCCCTGGATCGTGCTGCTGGGCGTGCTGGCCATTGTCTCCATCACCATGGGAACCCTCTTGCAGAAATCCGTCATCGCCGCCTGTGACCTGCGCGCCAGTTCCGCCTGGCAGAACCTGGGCGCCATGCTGGTAGCCGCCGCGATGGTGGCGATCCAGGCCGCCGACGCGCCGCTGCACTGGCATGGCGGCGTGGCGCTGTGGGCCGGGCTGGCATGGGCGGCGATCGGCCTGTCGGGCGCCGGCACCTGGCTGCTGGTCAGCCTGGTGCGGCGCGGCCAGGCCGCCAATGCCGCGGCGCTGATGTTCCTGGCGCCGCCGCTGGCCGCGCTGCAGGCCTGGCTGCTGTTCGGCGAACGGCTGGATGCGGTGCAGGCGCTGGGCATGGCGGTGGCCGGCGCGGGCGTCTGGCTGTGCCAGACCCGTGGCAGGTTGCGGCATGCCGAAGCCCGCTGAACCCCACGCCTCGCCGCTGGTCGAGCACCGGCGCTACCGCCCGCAGCCGGACGGCCACCAGCACGGCTACCACCAGTTGCTGTTCGGCCTGGCCGGCGCCACCGAGCTGGAGATCGACGGCCACGTCTATCGCGTGGACGACCGCAGCGGCCTGATCGTGCCGGCCGGCAGCCATCATGAATTCCTGGGCTTGGACGGCAACCTGCAGCTGGTGGCGGACTTCCCGGCGCGCTCGGTGGCGCTGCCCGCGCGGCTGATGGCGCGCCCGCGCACGTTCCCGCTGGACGGCGCCTTCGGCAGCCGCGTGCGCGCGCTGTCGGCGTGGCGCGCCGCCGCGGCAGCGCGCGGGCCGCAGACCGACTGGCAACTGGCGGCCACGCTGGCCGCGGCGCTGGCGGACTGCCTCGGCATGCCCGGCGACGAGCAGGTATTCCCGCTGATGGCCGTGGATGCCTACCTGCGCGCCAACCTGGCCGCGCCCCTGCGCGCGGCGGAAGTCGCCGGGCATTTCGGCTGGAGCGTGCGGCGCTTCCAGACCCTGTTTGCCGAGGCCTTCGGCGATACCCCGCACCGCTACCAGACCCGGCTGCGGCTGGACCGCGCGCTGCAGCTGCTGACGCAATCCGCGCTGCCGCTGGCCGAGGTCGCGCTGGCGTCAGGCTACCCGGACCAGACCACCTTCACGCGCAGCTTCACGCGGCGTTTCGGGCAGCCGCCCGGGGCGTGGCGCGCGGCCGCACGCGTCCATCCCGACTGACGCCCGTTCGTTGCGCGCGGGCCGGCTTCGCGCCGACGCGGCTGATGCCGCCGGCGCACAGTAAGTATGGGGCAGAGATGCGACGCAGAGCATCATGGCCGACGGAGCTGCGCGGGTCTGCGCGGAGTCGGAAATGCTAATGAGCAGGACATTCGCTACCGCATGGGCACAACAGTTTCAATACGCCCGAGAAGCTTGCGCTCGTGCAAGCCTGGCGTGAAGCGGGGCCGTTGTTCACTCACCGTGAAAAGGCCGCACTCGCATGGGCCGAGTCGGTCACCCTGGTGGCGGACACACACGTGCCCGAGACGGAATTCCAAGTCGCGGCCGCGGCGTTCAATGAGAAAGAGCTCGCTGACCTCACGATGGCTATCAGCCTGATGAACGCCTATAACCGGCTCGCCATCAGCTTCCGGCGCGCCCCCGAATCCGCACTGGCCGCGAAAGACTGGTGCTTGTCGTCCCTCGGATGAGGGGTCAAGGCAGTTGAGAAGCGCGCCTTAAGGCGCGTTTCCCTTTTTGAGGCACGACATCACCACTTCGCTGCGGTTCGCAGCCTACTCATTCCATTTTGAGCCCTACCGTCCTGGTCATGGCCTGGTAGGTCGGCCACGTGCGCGCGATGAAGCGCTGCAGGGCTTCGCCGGTCAATGGCGTGTCCTGGCTGCCAAGCTGCTCCCGCACATTCCTGACCGCCTCCGATTCCGTGACCGACTGCCGCACCAGCGTGGCCAGGCTGTTGACGATGCCGGCTGGCAGCCCCGCGGGGCCCAGCAGCATATTGCATTCGGCCAGGTTGGCAAAGACCGGGTCGGATATGCCCTCGTCCGCCCACGTCGGTATCCCGGGCAATTTCGCGCTCCGCAACCCGGAGATCAGCAGCAACGGCTTCAATCCGCCGGAAGCCAGCCCGCCGGACATCCCGAGCAGCGATCCGGCGCCGATATCGATATGGCCAGCCAGCAGGTCGCCGATCATGGCACCGGTGCCCTTGTAGTTGATGATGTCGAACTGCGCTCCGGTCAGCTTCTTCAGCTGGGCCACCATCAGCTGCCAGCCCGAGCCGATGCCGTAGTTGCCGACGCTGACCGGCCGCTTGTGCGCGAGGGCGAGCAATTCCTTGAAGGTGTTGGCCGGCAGCCCCTTGGTCGCCACCATCACGCCGACGCCGGTACTGATCGACGCCACCGGCGTGAGGTCGCGCGACGGATCGATGGGCGGCTTTTTCAGCAACACTGGCGCCTGCGCCAGCTGGCTGTGCAAGGTGCACAGCAGCGTGCTCCCGTCTGGCTTGGCGCGCGCCACCGCCTCGGCGGCAATCATGCCGATGCCGCCGGGCTTGTTTTCCACCACCACCGGCACCTTCAGCCTGGTGGAGAAAAACTCCGCGAATGCACGCGCGGTGCTGTCGTTGGAAGAGCCCGGCGCCTGCGCCGCGATGCCTGGGCGCCATGCTGGTAGCCGCCGCGATGGTGGCGATCCAGGCCGCCGACGCGCCGCTGCACTGGCATGGCGGCGTGGCGCTGTGGGCCGGGCTGGCATGGGCGGCGATCGGCCTGTCGGGCGCCGGCACCTGGCTGCTGGTCAGCCTGGTGCGGCGCGGCCAGGCCGCCAATGCCGCGGCGCTGATGTTCCTGGCGCCGCCGCTGGCCGCGCTGCAGGCCTGGCTGCTGTTCGGCGAACGGCTGGATGCGGTGCAGGCGCTGGGCATGGCGGTGGCCGGCGCGGGCGTCTGGCTGTGCCAGACCCGTGGCAGGTTGCGGCATGCCGAAGCCCGCTGAACCCCACGCCTCGCCGCTGGTCGAGCACCGGCGCTACCGCCCGCAGCCGGACGGCCACCAGCACGGCTACCACCAGTTGCTGTTCGGCCTGGCCGGCGCCACCGAGCTGGAGATCGACGGCCACGTCTATCGCGTGGACGACCGCAGCGGCCTGATCGTGCCGGCCGGCAGCCATCATGAATTCCTGGGCTTGGACGGCAACCTGCAGCTGGTGGCGGACTTCCCGGCGCGCTCGGTGGCGCTGCCCGCGCGGCTGATGGCGCGCCCGCGCACGTTCCCGCTGGACGGCGCCTTCGGCAGCCGCGTGCGCGCGCTGTCGGCGTGGCGCGCCGCCGCGGCAGCGCGCGGGCCGCAGACCGACTGGCAACTGGCGGCCACGCTGGCCGCGGCGCTGGCGGACTGCCTCGGCATGCCCGGCGACGAGCAGGTATTCCCGCTGATGGCCGTGGATGCCTACCTGCGCGCCAACCTGGCCGCGCCCCTGCGCGCGGCGGAAGTCGCCGGGCATTTCGGCTGGAGCGTGCGGCGCTTCCAGACCCTGTTTGCCGAGGCCTTCGGCGATACCCCGCACCGCTACCAGACCCGGCTGCGGCTGGACCGCGCGCTGCAGCTGCTGACGCAATCCGCGCTGCCGCTGGCCGAGGTCGCGCTGGCGTCAGGCTACCCGGACCAGACCACCTTCACGCGCAGCTTCACGCGGCGTTTCGGGCAGCCGCCCGGGGCGTGGCGCGCGGCCGCACGCGTCCATCCCGACTGACGCCCGTTCGTTGCGCGCGGGCCGGCTTCGCGCCGACGCGGCTGATGCCGCCGGCGCACAGTAAGTATGGGGCAGAGATGCGACGCAGAGCATCATGGCCGACGGAGCTGCGCGGGTCTGCGCGGAGTCGGAAATGCTAATGAGCAGGACATTCGCTACCGCATGGGCACAACAGTTTCAATACGCCCGAGAAGCTTGCGCTCGTGCAAGCCTGGCGTGAAGCGGGGCCGTTGTTCACTCACCGTGAAAAGGCCGCACTCGCATGGGCCGAGTCGGTCACCCTGGTGGCGGACACACACGTGCCCGAGACGGAATTCCAAGTCGCGGCCGCGGCGTTCAATGAGAAAGAGCTCGCTGACCTCACGATGGCTATCAGCCTGATGAACGCCTATAACCGGCTCGCCATCAGCTTCCGGCGCGCCCCCGAATCCGCACTGGCCGCGAAAGACTGGTGCTTGTCGTCCCTCGGATGAGGGGTCAAGGCAGTTGAGAAGCGCGCCTTAAGGCGCGTTTCCCTTTTTGAGGCACGACATCACCACTTCGCTGCGGTTCGCAGCCTACTCATTCCATTTTGAGCCCTACCGTCCTGGTCATGGCCTGGTAGGTCTGCCACGTGCGCGCGATGAAGCGCTGCAGGGCTTCGCCGGTCAATGGCGTGTCCTGGCTGCCAAGCTGCTCCCGCACATTCCTGACCGCCGCCGTTTCCGTGACCGACTGCCGCACCAGCGTGGCCAGGCTGTTGACGATGCCGGCTGGCAGCCCCGCGGGGCCCAGCAGCATATTGCATTCGGCCAGGTTGGCAAAGACCGGGTCGGATATGCCCTCGTCCGCCCACGTCGGTATCCCGGGCAATTTCGCGCTCCGCAACCCGGAGATCAGCAGCAACGGCTTCAATCCGCCGGAAGCCAGCCCGCCGGACATCCCGAGCAGCGAGCCGGCGCCGATATCGATATGGCCAGCCAGCAGGTCGCCGATCATGGCACCGGTGCCCTGGTAGTTGATGATGTCGAACTGCGCTCCGGTCAGCTTCTTCAGCTGGGCCACCATCAGCTGCCAGCCCGAGCCGATGCCGTAGTTGCCGACGCTGACCGGCCGCTTGTGCGCGAGGGCGAGCAATTCCTTGAAGGTGTTGGCCGGCAGCCCCTTGGTCGCCACCATCACGCCGACGCCGGTACTGATCGACGCCACCGGCGTGAGGTCGCGCGACGGATCGATGGGCGGCTTTTTCAGCAACACTGGCGCCTGCGCCAGCTGGCTGTGCAAGGTGCACAGCAGCGTGCTCCCGTCTGGCTTGGCGCGCGCCACCGCCTCGGCGGCAATCATGCCGATGCCGCCGGGCTTGTTTTCCACCACCACCGGCACCTTCAGCCTGGTGGAGAAAAACTCCGCGAATGCACGCGCGGTGCTGTCGTTGGAAGAGCCCGGCGCCTGCGCCGCGATGATCCGGATCGGGCGCGAGGGCCAGTCGCTGGCAAGCGCATGGCGTGGCAGCAGCCAGGGCAATGCAGCAGCTCCCGCCGCTGCGCCGAGCACCCGACGCCGGCGAAGGTCGATGGTATCCACGGGCAAGTCGTTGCCCGGACGAAAAGAAGAACGCATGGGTATTCTCCGGAATGCTTCAAGCCTGCGCCCGCGATGGCTCGCGGACACCCGGGTGGCCGGCGCGGCATGCCGCTACATGCCGCTACATGCCGATCTGGTCGGCCCGCTGTACCAGGTTCCTGACGATGCGGACCGAGGCGATGTCGATCATCTTGCCCTCGTACTGGACGGCGCCCAGTCCTTGCGACAGGGCTTCGTCATAGGCACGGATCATGTCGCGGGCACGCGCCACATCGGCGGCGGTCGGCGAGAAGACGTCCTGCGCGAGTTCGACTTGCGACGGATGGATGGCCCACTTGCCGACCATGCCTAGAATCATGGCGCGGCGCGCTTCCTCGCGGAACGCGTCGGGGCTGCGGAAGTCGGCGAACGGGCCATCGACGGCGTCGAGCCGGTGCGCGCGCGCGGCAATCGTCAGGCGCTGGCGCTGGTAGTGCCAGATGTCGCCCGGATAGCCGCCGCTGCCGCCAATGTCGCGCATGGATACGCCCTGGCTGGCCGAGTAGTCGCCCATGCCGAAGATCAGGCATTCCAGCCGCGGCGTCGACGCGGCAATGGCCTCGACGTTCATCATTGCCTCCACCTCTTCGATCAGCACGTCGATGCCGATGCGGTGGCGCAGGCCAAGCTTCTTCTCCATCATCGACAACAGCTTGTCGACAAACTGCACATCCGCCGCCGACATGGCCTTCGGCAGCATGATGACATCGAGATTGCGGCCGGCACCCTCCACCACTTCGATGATGTCCTCGTACGCGTACTCGGTGGTCAGGTCGTTGATGCGCACGCAGCGCGTGGTGCGTCCCCAGTCCAGCCCGTTGAGGGCGTCGACGATCTTGCGCCGTGCCGGGCGCTTTTCGCTGGGTGCCACCGCGTCTTCCAGGTCAAGGAAGATGAAGTCCACGCCCATGCCCGCGGCCTTGGCCATCATCTTCTCGCTCGAGCCCGGCACGGACAGCTGGCAGCGGCGCAGCCGCTTGGCTTTTTCCTGCATGATGTTGTCTCCTGCTTGTTGTACTAGTGTTGTCTGTAGTCGTCACGGCGTGGCGCCACCGCCTACTGCACCACGCCGTCCGCGCGCAGCGCGGCGATCTCGCCGGCATCGAAGCCGAGGTCGGCCAGGGTGCGGTCGGTGTGCTCGCCGGTCATGGGGGCCCGATGCCGTACGCCTCCGGGCGTGGCGCTCATGCGCACCGGACTGCCGGCGATGGT
This sequence comes from Cupriavidus sp. FW306-1B-F12B, assembly GCF_058781795.1. NCBI lineage: Bacteria > Pseudomonadati > Pseudomonadota > Betaproteobacteria > Burkholderiales > Burkholderiaceae > Cupriavidus > Cupriavidus sp. FW306-1B-F12B. The sequence continues at coordinate 244,217 of NZ_JBYSXC010000004.1, read as the reverse complement.
CAGTCCGCGCGCTGCGCCTGGCTGCTCGGCTTCGACCAGCATCCCGCGGATGCGGAAATGCGGATCGTCGAAGATGTCTGCGGCATCGAATACCGGGCCGAACGGCACCTCGCCGCCCAGCATCTCGGCAAGCGCGCGCTTGGTGTGGCGCACCGTCCAGGCGGCGACCGCCTGCTCCACCTCGGCCCGGTGCCGCACGCGCGATTCGTTGGTGGCAAAGCGCGCATCGCCGGCCCATGGCGGATTGCCCATCCGCTCCACCAGCAGCCGCCAGAAGCGGTCGTTCGGCACCCCAAGGCTGATAAAGCCGTCACTGGCCGGAAAAAGCCCGAACGGGCAGAGCAGCGGATGCCCGTTGCCCTCGGGTCCCGGCGCCTGCGCCGAGGCGCTGTACTGGAACACCATGCGTTCGCACACCGCCAGCACGGCATCGACCATGGCCACATCCACGAACTGGCCACGGCCGGTGCGCTGGGCGTGCCAGCACGCCGCTGCGATGCCGTAGGCCAGGAACATGGCCGGCACGATGTCGCCAACGCCCGGGCCGATCTTGGTCGGCGCGCCGCCGCGCTGCGGGCCGGTGATCCCCATGATGCCGCCCATTGCCTGCGCGACGGGATCGTAGGCGGGCCAGCCCGCGTAGGCGCTCTCGCCGCTGCGCGGGTCGCCGAAGCCGCGCAGCGCCGCGTACACCAGCCTGGGGTTCTCCTCGGCGAGCCGTTCATAGCCCAGCCCGAAGCGCTCCATCACGCCGGCGCGGTAGTTCTCGACCAGCACGTCGGCGCTGCGCACGAGCCGCAACAGGGTCTCGCGCCCGGCGGACTGCTTCAGGTCCAGCACCAGCGATTCCTTGTTGCGGTTGATCGAGCCGAAGTAGCCGCCAAACCCGCCGGACTCCATCCGCAACGCGCCCTCGAGGTGCGGGCCGTTGCGTCGGGTCTGGTCGCCCCCGGGCGGCTCGATCTTGATCACGCGCGCGCCCTGGTCGGCGAGCATCATCGAGCAATAGGGGCCCGCCAGCATCTGGGTCAGGTCGAGTACCACCATGCCGTCGAGCGCGCCCTTGGGGCGGCCATCTGCATGGCCATCCATGCTCCCCTCTGCGCTCATCGCCCGCCCCAGTGGCTCTCGCGCTTGATCAGCGCGGTGCGCTCCGCTTGCACGCACAGCTTGTCGTCCTGGTTCACGCCGTAGTGCCGGAAGCGGACGATGCCGGCATCCTCGCGGTCGCCGTCCTCCTTGCCCAGCACCTCGGTGAAGGCGTAGAGCGTATCGCCGTGGAAGACCGGATGCGACAGGCGGATCTTGTCCAGCGTCAGTTCGCGCAGGCATTGCTCGGCAGTGTCCTGCGCCGCAAGCCCGAGCACCATCGACAGGTTGATCCCGCCAAAGACCACGCGCTGCGCGAAGATGCCGCCGGCGGCACGCCGCATGGCGTCTTCGTTGAAGTGCCCTTCGGCCGTATTCATGACCATGTTGGTCAGCATGACGTTGTCCATCTCGGTCACGGTCTTGCCGCGCGCATGGCGGATCAGCATGCCCGCTTCGAAGTGCTCGAAGTATCCGTCGGGGCTGGTGAGTGCGCAGAGCTTCATGCCGCCTCCTTCGACTGTCGGACCTGCCCGCCGAACGCGCGGCTGGCGATCATGCCCTCGACCTCGGACTTGCCAAGCAGGCTGTTGGCGATGATGCGTTGCTGGATCTCGGAAGTGCCTTCGAAAATCTTGGTGAGGCGCGCGTCGCGCCAGTAGCGCTCCACCGGGAACAGCCTGGTATAGCCCGCGCCGCCGAAGATCTGCAGCGCCGACGAGGTCACGCGCTCGGCCATCTCCGAGGCGAAGTACTTCACCATCGACGCCTCCTTGTCGCAGCGGCGCCCGCTGTCGATCTCGTTGCAGACGAAGTAGAGCAATTGACGCGCGGCCTCGATCTCGGTGGCCATGGTCGCGATCTTGAAGCGGATCGCCTGGTATTCGGCGATCGGCATGCCGAACTGGCGCCGCTCCAGTGAATAGGCGATCGCGTCTTCCAGCGCGCCCTGCGCCAGGCCGATCGCCCGTGCGGCGGTATGCGCGCGGGCGCCCTCCAGGCCCTTGGCCATCAGCAGGAAGGCCTTGCCTTCCGGACCCATCAGGTTGCGCTTCGGCACGCGCACGCCGTCGAGCGCCAGCTCGAAGGTCTTCCAGCCGAAATACCCGATCTTGGGGATCGGCGAGCCGGTCATGCCAGCGGGGAAGCCGCCCCGCTGCTTCTCGATCATGAAGCACGAAATGCCTTCCCAGCGCTTGTCGGGCGATGGCGGCGCCGAGGTGCGCGCGAACAGGATCAGGTAGTCGGCGCCGTCGGCAAAGGTGCACCAGTACTTGTTGCCGGTCAGCACCCACTCATCGCCATCCAGCACGGCGCGGCACGAGATCGACGCCAGGTCGGAACCGGTATCCGGCTCGGACAGCGCGCTGGCATTGAGGAAGTCGCCACGAACCACGCGCGGCAAGTATTCGCGCCGCATGTCCTCGGGCATCGATTTCATGATCCAGCCGCCCTGCGCACGGGCCACGATCGAGGCCACCGACATCCAGCCGCGCGACAGCTGCTCGCAGATCAGGCAATACTCGAAAATGCCAAGGCCCAGGCCGCCGTACTCCTCCGGGATCGTGATGCCGAAGTAGCCCATCTCGGCCATCTTGTCGCGCAGCGACATCGGGATCTCCGCATCCGGGCCGTCCAGCGCGTTGGCAACCGGCAGCACCTCTTTCATCGTGAAATCGCGCGCCGCATCGCGGATCATGCAACGCGCTTCCGTCATGTAACCCAGACCGTCTCCTGACATGCTTATCCCCTCATCCTGACCAGATTGGTACGCTTGAACTCGATCACTACATCGCCCTGCTGATTGGTGCCATGCGTGTGCCACGTGACGATGCCGTAGCCGGGGCGGTTGCTGGCCGGCCTGCGCGACACCACGACGGAGCTGGCATAGAGCGTCTCGCCGGGGTAGACCGGCCGCAGATAGGCCAGCTCGTCGACCCCGAGAAAGGGGCCGCCGCCCTCGGACAGGTCTTCCACCGACAGGCCGAACACGGTGTTGAACACCAGCAGCGGATTGACCGGCACGCCCGCGTGGCCGTTGGCCTGCGCCACCGCCTCGTTGGTGTATTGCGGGTTGTAGTGCAGCGTCAGCACCGAGAACATGGTGTTGTCCGACGCGGTGACGGTACGGCCCCAGTGATGGTCGAAGCGCCGGCCCGGCTCGAAATCCTCGTAGCGGTTGCCGCGGGCGCGCAGCCGGGCTTCTGCTTTCAGGCGGGCGACGACCGGATCGGCGGGGATCTCGGGAGCGCGCTCGATGGCGGGATGGGTGGATGTCATTGAATTGCCTCAAACAAAGGTTCGACGGAAGGAAGCTGGTCCAGCGTGTCGACCACCGACACCAGCTTCGCGAACTTGGCCGCGCCGATGCGCGCCACGACGATGGCCTGCGCCTTGTCGACCAGGCGCCGCCACTGCATGGCAAGGTCCGCGGCCGGCACCGCGACATTGGCCTGCGCGCGCAGCGTGCGGCCGTCGCGCGTCAGGATCTCGACCGTGGCGGCGTTGCGGTCCGGGCCGGGCACCACCTGCAGGGCGGTCCGCTGCCGCGCCCTGACATAGCGTGGGGCGAGCGCGGTCTCGGGCGAATACAGGGCGAGCGACGCAGTGGGCGCACCGTCCATCGCCAGCGCCGCAAGATGCTGGATCGCGAACTTGATCTCCAGGCCGGTCTGCGGGTTGGCGATATCGCACACGCCACGATGCGCACCCGACACGAAGATGGTCATCGACTCGAGCGCATCGAGGTCGATACGGTGCTCACGGCAAGCCTGGCGCACGGCTTCAATGGTGGAGTGCGTCAGGTAGCAGGACGCATGGAACTTGAACAGGGTGCGTTCGATCGCCATGCCTGCGCGGCGCTCGAAGGTGGCCGGGAACGCCGGCGCAGCGGGCGCCTGGGTGCGGCCAAAGCCCTGCTCGCACTCGATGCCGCTGGCGTTGGCAGTGAACCCGCGCGCCGCCAGGCGGGCCGCCATCACGCCATTCATGGCGGCCTTGCCTGCATGCAGCGGCTTGGCCATGGTGCCGAACATGCATTTGAGCCCGGCTGCCTGCGTCGCGGCGAGCCCGAGCGCGTGGGCCGTGCCCTCCGGGTCGAGTCCACCCAGCCGCGCACAGGCAGCGGCGGCGCCCAGCGTGCCGGTGGTGCCGGTCGGGTGCAGCCCGAGGCGATACTGCTCGGCGCCAACCACTTCTCCGACCCGGCTTTCGACTTCATGCCCCAGTATCAGCGCGCGCAGCAGGTCCTTGCCGCTGGCGCCGGCGGCCTGCGCCACCGCCAGTGCGGCAGGTGCCACGGGCACGGTCGGATGGCCGTGCATCGCCGAGGCGACGTCGTCAAAGTCGAGAGCGTGGCCGGCAGCGCCATTGATCAGCGCGGCCTGCGCCGGATCGGCGCGCAACGGGCTGCCCACCAGCGCGCACGGCAAATCGCGCGAGCCGGCATATTCGGCGACGAGCATTTCGACCAGCGGCTCGCGGGCGGCGGCGAGGGTAACGGCGATCCAGTCGAGCATGGCGTGCCGTGCCCAGGCGAAAGCCGGCGCGCCGAGCTCGGCATCGTCGACCGTGCTGATCCAGCCGGCCAGCGCCCGGGTGAAGCCGGTGCTGTCCGCTGTCTTGTCGATGGTATGGTCAGGTTCCACTCGGAAGCATCGCCGCGTTGGCCGGCGCCGTGTTGTTGTCGATGGAGCGAGTATTGGCGAACGCCGACGGGCCCGGCATCACATATGTGATGGATGCCGACGCCGGGGCATCGATCACATATGTGATGGAAGCCGGTGCGTGCGGGATCGAAACTCTTGTCCGCGGCCATTCGCGGCGCACGGCGCCGCGCCATGGCCACACTGCCCTCAACGCTTCACGTCCACGTCGCCACCGGCGACGCTATATCTCATGACCATGAACAAGACCGAGCCCCGCCGCTCCGTGCTGTATGTGCCCGCGACCAATACCCGCGCCATCGAGAAGGCCCGCAACCTGCCCTGCGACGTCATCGTGTTCGACCTGGAGGACGCCGTGGCGCCGGCCATGAAAGGCCAGGCCAGGGACAACCTGGCCAGCGCCTTTGCCACGCAGCCGTTTGCGGCGCATGAGACTGTGATCCGGGTCAATGCGCTGGGAACCGCCGAATTCGATGCCGACCTGCGCGCTGCCGCCGCCTGCGGGGCCGATGCGATCCTGCTGCCGAAAGTCGACACCGGTGCAGACCTGGAACGCTTTGCCGAGGCGATCGACGCCATTGCCAATGGCGCTGCCCCCAAGCTGTGGGCCATGATCGAAACGGCTTCCGCGATCCATCACCTCGATGGCATCCTGCAAGCCGGCCAGCGCCGGCAGGTGCAGCTCGACTGCCTGGTCGTGGGCACCAACGATCTCGCCAAGGAGACCGGCGTGTATCCGGGCGACAACCGTGCGTATCTGCTTCCCTGGCTGATGTCGGTGGTGCTGGCGTCAAAGCGCTATGGCACGGACGTGCTCGACGGTGTATGGAATGACTTCGGCGATCGCGCCGGCTTCGACAATGAAGTGCTGCAGTCGTGCAGGATGGGCTTTGACGGCAAGACGCTGATCCATCCGTCGCAGGTGGATCCGGCCAACGCGGCGTTCACGCCGTCGGATGCCGCCATCGCCGAGGCGCAGGCGATCGTCGCGGCCTTCGCGCGGCCCGAGCATGCCGCGGCGGGTGTGATCAATCTGGCGGGGCGCATGGTCGAGCGCCTGCACCTGGCGCAGGCCACGCGCCTGCTGGCGCGGCTCGATGCCGTCCGGGCGCGCAGGGAACGGCCCGGCCGCTGATTTCGCGCCGCCGCGGCGGCGTTCAGCAGTCCTGCGCTACCGCCAGCACGGCGGCCAGCAACTTCTTGCGGCGTGCGTGCAAACGCGCTACCGGGCCGCCGGTGCCGATGCCGAGCCACTGGCCGCGTATCGGCGTGGCCACCAGCGTGGCGATCACACCGGCCCCCGGCGACGCCAGGCTGGCCGACTCGTAGTAGCCTTGCCGGCGCGCCTGCTCCACCTCGCGCATGATCTCGTCAGTGCGTACCGGCGGCTCGCCCGGGGCCACCTCGGCGCTGTAGCGGCGCAGCAGCCGCCCGATCTGTTCGTCTTCCATCCGGCTCATCAGCATGATGCCGATCGCGGTGCGATGCATCGGCCGGATGGTGCCCGACGATACCGACAGGCGCAAAGCATGACTGGATTCGATGACGGACAGGTATTGCAGCATATTGCCGCTCTGGCGGCCCAGCAGCACCGTCTCGCCGGTCTCGCTCGAAAGCCGGCGCAGGGCGTCGTGGACCGAGGCGCCGGTACCGTGCATTCTCGTGGTCCACCCGCACAGGAACGCGACGCGGACCGACGGGCAATAGGTTCGCATCTGAGCGTCGAACTCCATGTAGCCGCGCGCCACCATGGTCCGCAGCAGCATCGAGACACTGGACTGCGGGATGCCGAGGCGCTCGGCGATCTCGCCGACGCGCAGCGGCCGGCGCACCCGCTCGAACAACTCCAGCAGATCGAACACCCGATTTGCCGACTTGACCATGCCGCTGTCCATAGCAGTCCCTCCCTGGCCCGCGCGCGTCTCCGGCGCTGTCTTTGCCATGCTTCGGACCGGCCGGCGTCTCCCAAGTGCTTGCCTTTCAGCCCACCCTCAACATCGCCATGGCGATGGTTCTTCTACACCAGCCACTCCCCGATCATCCGCAGGATTTCCGCCTTCACGGCTGCAGGGTCCATGGAGGCCCGGTTCAGGCGGTGCACGGAGATACCGCGCAGCAGGCTCATCAGGATGAAGGCCGCGGATTTTGCGTCCACGTCCGCCCGGATCTGCCCAAGGGTTTTCGCCTCGTTGAGCTTGTACTCGACGTAGGCCATGTTCTTTTCGTTGTAGTCGTGGACAAAGCCGTGCAGCGGCGAGTCGGCAACGGACGAGTCAAGCACGATGAAAAACATCGCACGGATACTGTTGACCGCGTTTTCCGGCCGCTGGGTGTAGGCGTCCACCAGCGAATAGATGCCGTGAATGCCGCGGGTATCGCTGCCATCCTTCTTGCGCTGGGCATTGAATTCACGCGAGAGCTGTTCCAGGCATTCCTCCAGCAGCTTTTCCTTGGAGCCGAAGTGATTGTGCGCCAGGCCGCGGCTATAGCCCGCCTTGGTGCCGACTTCATTCATCGTCAGCCCGGCGAGGCCTTTTTCAGAAATCAGCTCGATAGCGGCCTGCACCATACGGCTGACAGACTCCTCACGCCGTTGCTCCTGGGTGCGACTGGTTTGCTGTTTCATAGGTAGTGAACGTTTTGTCGCCCGCGGCCCGCCCCGCATGGTCCGGGGCTGCGCCTGGCGCGGGCTCGCCGACCGATGCACGGATCGGCCGGCTATGTCTCGAAGCAGTGGTAATGGTCCATGGCGCCGTTGTGGCTTGCGTTGAACAGGGTTTGGATCCATTCACGCGGAGCTGCACGGCAGCTCAAATTGTACCGAAGCGAAAGGGCCACGTTCCAGAACTGCGTCGACACAAGCCCCTGCGTGCGCAGTTTCCGGCGCAGCAGTAAGGCCAGGCGCTCAACTCGGCCGGATATTGGCTTTTTCCGCCACACGCTTGAAGCGCAGGTATTCCGCACGCTGGAATTCCCCCAATTCGCCGAGCGCCTTGTTCAAAAAAGTACCCGCGCGCTTGGACTGGTATGCCTTTGCCGCCTCGGTCCCTTGCGCGGCGGAAATCGCTGCGGCAAGCGCCTTGAGCTTGTCCTGCGCGGTGCCGGCCTTCATCGAGAAGGACGACCACACGTAGGATTCAAAGTCCGTGTAGCCCAGTTCCTTCATCGTCGGGGCATTCGGCAACAGCTTGTCGCGCGCCCCGCCGGTGATGGCGAGCACGCGGAGCTTCTTGGCCTTTTCCATGGGGGCGATGCCGGTGATGTCGTTAAGGGCGATGTCCAGCCGGTTGCCGATCAGGTCCGTCACCATGGGCGCTCCGCCCTTGTAGGGCACGGGCGTGGTCTTGATACCCGTTACCTGCGCCAGCCACTCGCCTACCAGGCGATAGCCTTCGGAATAATTGCCGATCGAGATCGGGTTGCCCGTGGCCTTGTAGCGGGCCACCACATCCGCAATGCTGTTGTAGGGTGAGTCGTTGCCGGCCACAAAGGCGGCGGCGGAGATCGCCAGGCCGTGCAGCGGCACCAGGTCCTTGAACGGGTCGTAGCCCAGGTCCTTCACCATCACCGGGTTCACCGCGATCAGCGAGTTGCTGCCCAGCAGGATGGTGTTGCCGTCCGCCGGTTCCGCCAGCACAGTGCGCACGGCGATGAGGCCGCTGGCCCCCGGCTTGTTCTCGACCACGATGGAGCGTCCCAGCGCCTTGGAGATCAGCTCCGCGTAAAAGCGCGCGCCCTCGTCCGAGCCGCTGCCCGCCGTGAAGGGCACGATGACGCGAATCACCTTGCCCTGCGCCCGGGCGATGTAGGGGAAACCCAACGCTGCCGCGCCAGCCAGCAGCGTGGCGCCAAATTGTCTCCGTTGCATGGTGCTTGTCTCCTGTATATCGAAATGGATTGGCCTTGGCCGGATTCAGTCTTCAAAGACTGGCAGCCGCCTTTCGACCATGGCCTTCACGCCCTCGGCCATGTCCGGCCCCGCAAACTGGGTAGCCTGCTCCGCGCTCTCGCGCGAGATGGCATTGCGGATGTGGCTGAGCGAGTCCGCCTTCAAGGTTTGGCGGGTGGACTGCAATGCACGCGGCGATGAAGTGGCCATTTCCCGGGCCAGTGCCATCGCGGCGGTGCGCACCTCCGCCTTGGGGACGATGAAGTCCACCAGCCCCAGCTCACTGGCGCGGGCGCCATCCACGCGGGCGCCGGTGTACAGCAACCACGCCGCCATCTGCTTGCCGATCAGCGAAGGCAGGGTGTACGAGAGCGCGAAGCCAGGGTGAATCCCGAGCCGGTTGAAGTTGGCCGAGAACCGGGCCTCTGCGCATGACACCCGGAAGTCCGCCGCGAGCGCCAGGCCAAGGCCGCCACCCACGGCCGCGCCCTCGATGGCGGCCACAATCGGCTTGCTGAAACTGAAGATGCGCAGTGCCTCCAGGTAGATGGGATTAATGCGCGAGGCGCTACGCGGCGCCTCAGCGCCATTGCGCCGCGAAAAATCCGCCCCCGCGCAGAACGCGCTGCCGCCCGCCTGCAGCAGCACCGCACGGCAGGTCTTGTCGGCCTGCAGCCGGTCCAGCTCGTCGGCAATCCGGGCAATCATTTCCACATCAAAGAAATTGTGCGGCGGGCGGTTCAGCTCGATGATGGCGACATGGCCGTCGCGGCTGGTCAGGATGGCCTGGTTCGGCGTCTCAGACATGGGTGGCGGTCCTTTCTGCATGCGTGGGTCGGGCTTGGGGGTCAGCCGGCGTTGCCGGGGCATCCGCCGACGGCAGGGTGCGCGCGGTCAGGTGCGGCCAGAACTGATCCGAGCCTGCCTGGATGAACGCCTGGCCGAGGCGCTCTGCCCATTCGGTGCTGCTGCCGGCCTCGGCACGCCAGGCCCACAAGCGCCGGGTGGCAAAGTTCAGCGGGTATTCGTGGGTAAAGCCAATGGCGCCATGCACCTGGTGCGCAATCGAGGCACCCGTGCGCACCGCGTCGCTGGCCGTCACCTTGGCTACGGCGGCGCTGAATTCAGCCTGGGGCGCGCTGTCCTCCTGCATGGCGGGCAGATCGCGCAGCGCCGTGGTCGCAGCCGCGTAGCTGCAGGCCACCTCGCCGGCCAGCACGGCAAGCTGCTGTTGGATAGCCTGGTTCTTGCCGATGGGCTTGCCAAACTGCACGCGGTCCTTCACATACTGCACCGCCAGGTCCAGCGCGTATTCCAGCGCGCCGGTCAGCTGCGCGGCGGTGGTGGCAGCGTAGAACACTTCCAGCGGCCGGCTCAGCCCGGAAATGCCAGCAGGCAGCACATGCGCCACGGGGGCATGGTCAAGCACCACCGTGTCGGCCGGCAGCGATGCGGCATCGGCCTTTGGCTCCACCCGCACGCCAGTCCCCCTGGCATCCACCAGGCAGACGTGGCCTGCCGCCTCCACCACCAGCCAATGGGCATGGCGCGCCCACTTCACCGCTGTCATCGTGCCGGTGAGGGTGGCGGGCGTCCCCGCCTCATTGCCGGTCAGTGCCAGTGCCCGCGTCTGCGCGCCGGCGGCCAGCGCGAACACGCCGTCGGCCGCCAGGTCCAGCCCGCTGCGCGATGCCAGGTACTGCCCCACCACCGCCTGCGACAGCGGCACCGGCGCCTGGGTATAGCCGACCTGGTAGAACAGGGACAACGCTTCCGGCCACGAGGCCTCGATGCCGCCATGCGCCTCGCGGCAGAGAATCTTGGTCATGCCGGCGTCGGCGATGGCTTGCCACAGTGCGCCGGCAAATTCACCGGCCTCGACAGCGGTCAGCAGCTCGCGGCTCACCTCGTTGGCCAGCAGTCGCTTGACGGTTTCTTCAATCATGTTGTCGCTCATCGCAGCCCCAGTCCTTTCGCAATAATTCCGCGCAAAATCTCTCTCGTCCCTCCTCGCAGCGAGAACGATGGCGCCGCCAGCGTCACCAGGTTCAGCACCTGGTCGAACTCGCTTCCATCCCCCAGCCGGTCGGGGAATACCTCGTAGGCAATGTCGGGCAGCGACTGCTCCAGCAGCGCCCCCTGGTCCTTGACGATGGAGGCGGCCAGCGACGGGTCCTGCCCCTCGGCCATCATCAGCGCGATGCCCTGCGACATCTGGCGCAAGGTGGCATAGCGCGCGATCACCTTGCCGATGGCCACGGCCTGCTGGCGGTTGCCTGCCTGCGCCGCATCGAGCATCTCCAGCAGCAGTTGCGTGCTGCTCAGGAAGCGCTCCGCGCCCGATCGCTCGTACTTCAGTTCATTGATCACCTGGCTCCAGCCCTTGCCCTCCTCGCCCACCAGGTGGTCATCGGGCACGAACACATCGTCGAGGATCACCTCGTTGAAGATGCGCGTGCCGAGTTGCGAGACGATGGGCCGCACCGTCACGCCGGGGCGGTCCATCTCGATGAAGATCTGGCTCATGCCGGCGTGGCGGTCATCGCCACGTTCGCTGGTGCGCACCAGGGCCACCATGTAGTGCGCATGGTGCGCGCCCGAGGTCCACACCTTGCGGCCGTTGATCTTCCAGCCGCCTTCAACCTTGGTGCCGCGGGTACGGATGGAAGCGAGGTCCGAGCCCGAGTCCGGCTCGCTCATGCCGATGCAAATGAAGGCCTCGCCCCGGCGGATCTGCGGAATGATTTTGGGAGCAAGCTGGTCGCGGCTGTAGCGGATGAGCAGCGGCCCCATCTGGCGGTCGGCGGCCCAGTGCGCGCCCATCGGGGCACCTACGGCCAGCAGTTCCTCCAGCATCACATAGCGCTCCAGCATGCTCTTTCCGCCGCCGCCGATGTCGGTTGGCCAGGTCATGCCGAGCCACCCCTTTTCGCCCATCTTCCTGGAGAAATCCGGGTCGCGGCCGGCCCAGTTGTGCGCCCGCTCGACGCGTGAATACTTTGTGATGTGCTCCCTGGCAAAGGCTCGTGCCTCCTGCCGGAGCGCCTCGCATTTGGGTGGCAGGTCCCCGACCGTGATGTGCAACGTATCCATGTTTATCCTTACTTGCTTGCTGACAAGCAAAACTATAGAGTGGATACAACGAATCTGCTCTAGGTAATAACGATGAGAAGCGAGGCAACCATGAACGCAAGCGACATGACGAACGACCAGAAGGAGCCGGACGCCACCGCTCCCCGAGGCCCTCTTGCCGGTATCCGCGTACTGGATCTGACCGCGGTGGTACTGGGTCCCGTCGCCACCCAGGTGCTGGCGGACTATGGCGCCGAGGTGATCAAGGTTGAACCGCCCGAGGGCGACCTGATGCGTGCGAACGGCGTGAGCCGCACGCCCGGCATGAGTTCCACCTTCATGAATATCAACCGCAACAAGAGTTCGGTGTGCATCGACCTCAAGACGGAAGAAGGCAAGGCGCAGCTACGCCAGCTGATCGGCCGCTGCGACGTGCTGGTGCACAACATCCGCGTCAAGGCGATCGAGCGGCTGGGGTTCGGCTACGATGCGGTGGCGCAGATCAACCCGGGCATCGTCTACTGCGCCGCCACCGGCTTTGGCGAGGGCGGCGCGTTTGCCGGCCAGCCCGCATTCGACGACATCATCCAGGGCGCCTGCGGACTGGCCCATCTGGTGGGACACGAAAGCGGCGTCCCTGACTACCCGCCCACCCTGCTGGCCGACAAGATCGCGGGCCTGGCCACGGCCAACGCCATCCTGGGCGCGATCGTCCACAAGGTCCGCACCGGCGAAGGCCAGTACGTCGAAGTGCCGATGTTCGAGACCATGGTCGCTTTCACGATGACGGAGCATCTGGGCGGCCACGGCTTTCAGCCGCCCATTGGCGACGCCGGCTATGCGCGCCTGCTCAAGGGCGGCCGCAAGCCCTCGCCCACCAGGGACGGGTACATCGCCCTGCTGCCCTATACGGAGCAGCACTGGAAGGCCTTCTTTCACCGCTTCGGGCGCGGCGAATTCATCGAACAGTTCAACATCAGCAGCCGGATCGAGCGCAACAAGAACATCCAGGCGATCTATGCGGAGCTGCGCAACATTACCGCGCAGTACACCACAAAGGAGATGATGGACGTGTGCCGCGAGATGGATATCCCGGTCGCGGAAATGTATTCCATCCACACCATCCAGACCCATCCCCAGGTACAAAGCACCGGGCTGTTCCAGACCATGACGCACCCCACCGAAGGCGACGTGGTAACCACCCGCCCGACGGCCCTGTTCTCCAGGACGCCTGCTTCCATCCATAAGCCTGCCCCTCGTCTCGGCGAGGATACCGAGCGGGTCTTGGGTTCCAGGTCCGTGAAATGTTCGAATTGAAGCCGAACCTGAAAAACACGGCCAGGCTGCCGCCCATTGATCCCAAAGTGGAGAAAGCGTCTAATCATCCAGAGAAGGGACCTGAAGTGACGAGGTCAATATGCATTGCACAAACTGCGGTTCCGAGAACCCTCCTGACGCGAGGTTCTGCAAGGATTGCGGATCGCGACTGGGCCGACGCTGCCCGCACTGTGGCCACGACTCGGGTTCGGCCGACAGGTTTTGTACCGCATGCGGCGCATCGCTGACCTTACCGACTGCCGGCCCTTCCGATGAAAACCAGCCGACGGCGGCGCCCGCTCCCATCGACTACACCCCACGCCACCTGGTCGAACGCATCCTGGCGCAGCAGGCGGCAATGGAAGCCAGCGGCGCGACCGCCGGCGAGCGCAAGACCATCACGGCGCTGTTCGCCGACATGGCGGGCTCCACGGCGCTGATCCATGACCTGGACCCGGAAGAAGCGCGCCGCCTGATCGATCCCGTGATCGCGCTGATGATGGAGGCCGTGCACCACTACGAAGGCTATGTCGCCAAGTCGCTGGGCGACGGCATACTGGCCCTGTTCGGTGCGCCCATCGCGCATGAAGATCACCCGCAGCGCGCGCTGTATGCGGCGCTGCGGATGCAGGAAGCGATGCGCCGCCACGGCGACCGCATCCGCCTGGAGCAAGGCATACCGCTCCAGATCCGGGTGGGCATCCACACCGGCGAGGTGGTGGTGCGGTCCATCCGCCGGGACGACCTGCATACCGACTACGATCCGGTAGGACACACGATCAACATCGCCTCGCGGATGGAAAGCATCGCCACGCCGTCTTCCATTCTGGTCAGCGAGGCGACCTGCAAGCTGACGGAGGGGTATTTCGACTTCAAGGCCCTGGGCGCGACCCAGGTGAAGGGCATTCGGGAGCCGCTTGCCGTGTATGAGGTGCTGCGCCTGGGCGTGTTGCGCACGCGCCTGCAGGTGGCGCAACGCCGAGGCCTGGCGCAGTTCGTAGGCCGCGAGGGCGAGCTGGCGCAATTGCGTGACGCGCTGGAGCGGGCCAAGGCGGGACACGGGCAGATCGTGGGCGTGGTCGGCGAGGCCGGGGTCGGCAAGTCACGGCTGTTCCATGAGTTCAAGGTGCTGTCGCAGCGCGGCTGCATGGTGCTTGAGACCTTCTCGGTGTCGCACGGCAAGTCGTTCGCGTACCTGCCGCTGATCGACCTGGTGAAGAACTATTTCCAGATCGAGCCGCTCGATGATGAGCGCAGGTGCCGCGAGAAGGTCGCAGGCAGGATGCTGATGCTGGACCGCACGCTGGAAGAGCTGCTGCCTTACCTGCTCTTCCTGCTGGGCATCAGCGAGCCGGGTTCGGCATTGCCGAACATGGATCCCCGCATCCGGCGCCAGCGCACGTTCGACGCGATCACGCGCCTGCTGGTCCGCGAGAGCCACAACCAGCCGCTCGAGTTGGTCTTCGAGGACCTGCAATGGCTGGACAGCGAGACCGAGGCGTTCCTGGATGTCCTCGCCAGCCACCTGCCAGGTGCCAGGATCCTGCTGCTGCTCAACTATCGGCCCGAGTACCAGCATGGCCGGCATCAGCTGGACGGCTACACCGAGCTCCGGCTCGATCCGTTGGGCCAGGCCGAGGCCCAGGAACTGCTCGCCGCGCTGCTTGGCGACGATCCCGCGCTGATGCCGCTCAAGCGGCTCATCCTGGACAAGACCGAGGGCAATCCTTTCTTCATGGAGGAAGTGGTGCAGACCTTGTCCGAGGAGAAGGCCCTGCTCGGCGTACCTGGCCACTACCGCATCGAGCAGACCCCGATCGCGCTGCATATTCCCACCACGGTCCAGGGCGTGCTGGCCGCCCGCATCGACCGGCTGCCCAGCGCCGAGAAAGACTTGCTGCAGAGCCTTGCCGTGATCGGCAAGGAGTTTTCCCTGAGCCTGATCCAGCGCGTGGTCTCCCAGCCGGAGGAACAGTTGCAGCCGCTGCTGGCCAGGCTGGAGGCCGGCGAATTCATCTACGAGCGGCCCGCATTCCCGGATACGGAGTACATGTTCAAGCATGCGCTGACCCAGGAAGTCGCCGGCAGCTCGCTGCTGACCGAAGAGCGCACCGCGCTGCACCAGCGCACGGCGCAGGCAATCGAAGCCCTGTTCCAGCATCAGCTGAAGGATCACTACAGCGAGCTGGCCCGGCACTACAGCCTGAGCGGCAATGAGCCGAAGGCGGTCGAGTACCTGCAGTGCACCGGCCAGCAGGCAGTGCAGCGCTCCGCGTACCACGAAGCGATCCGCCACCTGAATGCCGCGCTGGAATTGCTCCAGCGCCAGCCCGATTCGCCCGAACGCGCCCGCCAGGAACTCACGCTGCGCCTTGCCATCGGGCCGGCGCTGATCGCCGCCAGGGGCTTTGCCTCGTCCGAGGTCGAAGCCACTTACAGCCGTGCCCTGGCGCTGTGCGGCGAGGTTGGGGAGACCCCACAGCTCTTTCCCACGCTAGTCGGCCTGCGCACGTATTTCTCCCTGCGCGCCGAGCATCGCAAGGCTTACCAGCTGGGCAAGCAACTGCTTGCCCAGGCCAGGAAGTCGCAGGACCCGGAGCTGTTGGGCGAGGCCCATGTCTCGCTCGCCACGACCTTGTATTACTGCGGGAAGTTCAGGGCCTCCGATGGCCACCTGCGAGATGCGCTCGCCCTCTATGGCGCCAAACCGGATCACGTCCATGTGAATATGCATGGCGTCGAGCCGGAGTCACGGGCGCTATCCTTTTCGGCATTGGTCCTGTGGAATCTCGGCTATCCGGACCAGGCCTGCAAGCGAGCACGGAATTCGCTCACACTGGCCCGGCAGCTGTGCCATCCCTTCAGTCTCGCGCATGGCCTCTGCCTGGCGGCCGAGCTGCACCAGTTCCGCTGCGACCCAAGGCTCACGCTCGAGTGCGCCGACGCGGCCATCGCGCTCTCAGGCGAGCAGGGCTTCCCCGTGTGGCTTGCCTGGTCGACCTTCCTGCGCGGTTGGGCGCTGGCCGAGCAAGGGCAGCATGAGCAAGGCATCGCGCAGATGCGCCAGGGGCTGGCGGCGTACCGCGCCACGGGCGCGGCGCTGGGGCAATCGCACTTCCAGCAATTGTTGGCGCAGATCTACGCACGCATGGGACAGGTCGATGCGGCCCTGGACGCGCTAGCCGAAGCGCAAGACGCGGTGCAAGGGACCGGTGAGCACTATTGCGAAGCTGAGTGGCATCGGATCAAGGGCGAGATGATCCTTCACGGCTGCCGTTCTGATGGCCTTCTGTCTGAAGATGACGCGCAAGCGTGCTTTCACCAGGCGATCGCGGTAGCCCGCAAGCAGAATGCCAGGTCGCTGGAGTTGCGGGCCTCACTGAGCCTTGCACGGCTCTGGCAACGCCAGGGCAGGCCCGAGCCGGCCAGGCAACTGCTGGACCAGATCCGCAGCGCGTTTACCGAAGGGCTGGACAGCGCGGACATGCGCGACGTCGTGGCGGCATGCCGTCGATGACGATTTCGCGGCCAGGGGCGCTTTGCGCCAGTGTTTTCATTCTGAATCTCCTGATTTCCACTCAGGCCGCGTTGGCGGCCAGTGCGGGATAGTCGGTCAGCCCGCGTGCGCCACCACCAAACAGCGTGTCGCGGTCATGGGGGTTGAGCGTCGCGCCAGCGCGCAGGCGCTCCGGCAGGTCGGGGTTGGCCACGAACGGCCGGCCGAAGGCAATCAGATCGGCCCATCCCTCGTTCAGCGCGGCCTGCGCGCGTTCCGCGGTGTACTTGCCGGCGTAGATCAGCGTGCCCCGATACACCTCGCGCAGCCGCTGCCTGAATGCGGCTGGCATATGCGGCGCATCGTCCCAGTCGGCCTCGGCGATATGGATGTAGCCCACGCCCAGCTCGCCGAGCAGCTTTGCCGCGGCCGTATAGGTGGTTTCCGGATCGGCGTCGACGCAGCCATTGAGCGTGGTCAGCGGCGCCAGGCGGATACCGACCCGGTCCTTGCTGCCCGTGCCCTCGATCAGCGCCTGCGTCACCTCGCCCAGGAACCGCAGGCGGTTTGCGAGCGAGCCGCCATATTCGTCGGTACGGTTGTTGGCTTCCGAGTCGATGAACTGGTTGACCAGATAGCCGTTGGCCGCGTGCAGTTCCACACCGTCGAAGCCGGCCGCCATCGCGTTGCGCGCGGCCTGGCGGAATTCGTCGACGATGGCGTGGATCTCTTCCACCTTGAGCGCGCGCGGCCGGGATGCCTGCACGAAGCCCGGCTTGCCATCCGGTTCGGCAACGAACACGTTCACACCGTGCGCCTGGATGGCGGACGACGACACCGGCGCGTGGCCATCGAGCAGGCTGACATGGCTCAGGCGGCCCACGTGCCAGAGCTGCGCGAAGATGCGCCCGCCCGCTTCATGCACGGCAGCGGTGACCTTGCGCCAGCCGGCGACCTGCGCCGGCGTGTGGATGCCGGGCGTCCACGCATAACCCTTGCCGAGCGGCGAAATCCAGGTGCCCTCGCTGACGATCAGGCCGGCGCTGGCGCGTTGCGCGTAGTACTCGGCCATCAGTTCGTTCGGCACGTCGTCGGGCTGGCTTGCGCGCGAGCGCGTCATCGGCGGCATCACGATACGATTGGGCAGCGAGAGGGCACCCAGCGAATGCGGCCGGAACAGCGGATTGCGTGTATCGGACATCATGGCCTCCTCAGTCCCAGGCCGGGGCCAGGCCCTCGGGGCTGACCTCGCGGCCGTTGCGCTCCAGCGCGGCGATCTGCGCCATGTCGTCGGCGTCGAGCTTCAGGTCGCGCGCCAGCAGGTTGCTGGCCAGGTTCTCGCGCCTGGTCGACGACGGAATCACCGCATAGCCGAGTTGCAGCGCCCATGCCAGCGCAACCTGCGCGACGGTAGCGCGGTGCTTGTCCGCGATCTGCGCCAGCACCGGGTCCTTCAGCACCTTGCCGTAGGCCAGCGTCATGTACGACGTCACGGCGATGCCCTGCTCCTTCAGGAACGCGGTGAGCTTGTGGTTCTGCAGATAGGGGCTCAGTTCGATCTGGTTGGTGGCGATTTCGCCCTTGCCGACCGCATCGAGCGCCTGCTTCGTCAGCGCGATATTGAAGTTGGAAACACCGATCTGCCGCGTCAGGCCCAGCGCCTTGGCTTCGGCCAGCGCCGCCATGTATTCGGGCAGCGCCACGCCATTGCCCGACGCCGGCCAGTGGATCAGGGTCAGGTCGACGTAGTCGGTGCGCAGCTTGTCCAGGCTTTCGCGCAGGCTTGGCACAAGCTTGCCGGCGGCGTAGTTCGCCGTCCAGATCTTGGTGGTCACAAACAGTTCGTCGCGCTTCACACCGGCCTCGGCGATAGCCTGGCCGACGTCGGCCTCGTTGCCATAGATCTGTGCCGTATCGACGGCGCGATAGCCCAGGTCCAGCGCGTTGCGCACCGAATCGATCACGGCCTGGCCGGTCAGGCGGAAAGTACCAACACCAAATGAAGGAACGCTCATGGTGCAACACCTCTGAAGGAAACTCGAATGCACGCAGTTTGCCGCCCTTACCTTTGCGGATAAAGCCGTGTATAAGGGAAATTCATTTGATTTAAAATCAACAATGAAGACGACCATCGACGAACTGCTGGCCTTTGCCGCCGTGGTGGACACCGGCTCGATCACGGCGGCCGCCGAGCAGCTCAAGCTGACGGTCTCCGCCGCCAGCCGCACCCTGGGCCGGCTGGAGGAAAAGCTGCAGACCACGCTGCTGCGGCGAACCACGCGGCGGCTGGAGCTGACCGAGGAAGGGGCGGCATTCCTGGAACACGCCCGCGCCATCCTGGCGATGGTTGACGAGGCGGAAGAGCAGATCGCGGCGCGCCGCCTGCGGCCGGTTGGGCGCTTGCGGGTGGATGCGGCAACGCCGTTCATGCTGCATGTGATCGTGCCGCTGCTGGAGGGCTTTCGCGCCAGCTACCCGGAAGTGGAACTGGAACTCAACTCGAACGAAGGCATCATCGACCTGATCGAAAAGCGCACCGATGTGGCGTTCCGCATCGGCCAGCTGAAGGACTCAACGCTGCATGCGCGCCCCATCGGCACCAGCCGCATCCGCATCCTGGCCAGTCCCGGCTACCTGAAGCGCCACGGCACGCCCACCAAACCGGCGCAGCTCGCGCAGCATGCGCTGCTGGGCTTCACGCAACCGGAATCGCTGAACGACTGGCCGCTGCGCGACGACGACGGCAGCGTGCTGCATATCAAGCCAACCATCGCCTCGTCCAGCGGCGAGACCCTCAGGAGCCTGGCCCTGAACGGCCAGGGCATTGCCTGCCTGTCGGACTTCATGACGCGCGACGATCGGCAGGACGGGCGGCTGGTGCAGCTGTTTGCGAAACAGACCCTCGATGTGCGCCAGTCGATCAACGCGGTCTACTATCGCAACACCGCGTTGGCGTCCCGCATCACCTGCTTTGTCGAGTATGTGGTCAAGGTGCTCGGGCAGAAGGCATTCGAGAGCTAGTTTTCATATTTGATGCAAAATCAAAAGTATTTGACTGATACACGGCTTAATCTGCAAAGATGAACCAGGCAAACTGCGCTCCATCGAAACCCATTCCCTGGAGCACACATGAGCCCCCTCTTCAAGCCCTTTGCCATGGCCGAGCAAACGCTATCCAACCGGATCGCCATGGCGCCGCTGACCCGTTCGCGCAACCCGGACGGGGTGCCCAACGATCTCAACGCGCTCTACTACGGCCAGCGTGCCGACGCCGGCCTGATCGTGACCGAAGGCACGGTGATCTCGCCCAGCGCGCAGGGATTCCTGTTCAATCCGGGCCTCTACACGCCGCAACAGGTTGAAGGCTGGCGCAAGGTGACCGACGCGGTGCATGCCAAGCGCGGAACGATCTTCACGCAGCTCTGGCACGTCGGCCGGGTGAGCCACGTCTCGATCCAGCCCGGCGGCATCCAGCCGGTCAGCGCAACCGGCCAGGTTGCGAAGAACACCAAGGCCTGGGGCTATACCGCCGACGGCACGCCCGGTGCGGTCGACGTGTCCGCGCCGCGCGCGCTGGCCAGCGGTGAGGTCTACGGCGTGATCGCCGATTTCGCGGAAGCCGCGGCCAATGCGATCGCCGCCGGCTTCGACGGCGTGGAACTGCACGGTGCCAATGGCTACCTGATCGAACAGTTCCTGAACCCGACGGTGAACGACCGCACCGACGAATTCCGTGGCGACACGCTGGAAGGCCGTACCCGCTTTGTACTGGCTGCCATCGACGCCGTGGCAGCCCGGATCGGCGCGCATCGCACGGCCATCCGCCTGTCTCCCTATGGCGGACTGGGCGACATGGCCGAGTACCCCGAGCTGGAGCAAACCTATCTCCACCTGGCCGACGAACTCTCGAAGCGGAACATCGCCTACGTCCACCTCATGGACCAGAGCACGCGCGGCAGCTCGGCCACGCCGGCGGACTTCCTGGCAAGGTTCCGTCGTCGCTTCACGGGTGCGCTGATCCTTGCGGGTGGCATGACACGCGCACGCGCCGAGCAGCTGATTGCCGATGACCTGATCGACATTGCCGCCTTCGGCGAGCCGTTCATCGCCAACCCCGACCTGGTTACCCGGCTTGAGAACAACTGGCCGCTGGCCTCGTCGGACCGCGCGCACCACTACGGTGGCGGCGCCGAGGGCTACACGGACTATCCCGCCTACGGCGGCGCCGCCGCAGCCTGAACTGCGCCAGACCACATCGCGCAGCTTCACGCGGCGCTCAGGCCATCGAGCCACACGATTGCGCGCACGGGTATCGCCGCTCCCGTCGCCAGCAATTTTTCCTGATTTTCACCACGAATTCAGCAACAAATATCCCGGCTATCTGATTAACCTGCCCGCTATTTTCCGTTTGCGGCCCGCGCGGACGAGAAAATAGCTGCTCCCGCCGGCCCCACGAAGGCCGGCGCGGCCTTTCAGATGACACGGAGACAACGACACATGAGTGCAAGCGCAGAACATCTGCAACGCGGCCTGGGCGAACGCCATATCCGGCTGATGGCGCTGGGTTCGGCCATCGGCGTGGGCCTGTTCCTTGGCGCCGGCAATGCCATCAAGATGGCCGGCCCCGCCATCATGCTGGGCTACCTGATCGGTGGCGCGGTGATCTTCCTGATCATGCGCGCGCTGGGCGAGATGGCCGTGCACAACCCTGTGGCCGGCTCGTTCTGCCGCTACGCGCAGGACCACATGGGCCCGCTGGCCGGCTACCTGACCGGCTGGAACTACTGGTTCCTGTGGCTGGTGACCTGCGTGGCGGAGATCACCGCCGTTGCCATCTACATGGGCATGTGGTTCCCCGACGTGCCGCGCTGGATCTGGGCGCTGGCCGCGCTGGCGGCAATGGGCTCGGTCAACCTGATGGCGGTCAAGGCCTATGGCGAGTTCGAGTTCTGGTTCGCCATGATCAAGATCGTCACCATCGTGCTGATGCTGATCGGCGGCGGCGCCATGATCGTGTTCGGCTTTGGCAACGGCGGTATCGCCACCGGCATCTCCAACCTGTGGGCGCACGGCGGTTTCATGCCCAACGGCGCCTCCGGCGTGCTGATGTCGCTGCAGATGGTGATGTTCGCCTACCTCGGCGTGGAGATGATCGGCCTGACTGCCGGCGAGGCGCGCAATCCGAAGAAGTCGATTCCTGACGCGATCAACTCGGTGTTCTGGCGCATCCTGATCTTCTATGTGGGCGCGCTGTTCGTGATCCTGTCGCTGTACCCGTGGAACGAGATCGGCGCCCAGGGCAGCCCCTTCGTGCTGACCTTCGAGCGGCTGGGCATCAAGACCGCCGCCGGCATCATCAACTTCGTGGTGCTGACCGCGGCGCTGTCGTCGTGCAACGGCGGCATCTTCAGCACCGGGCGCATGCTGTACAACCTGGCGCAGCAGGGCCAGGCGCCGCAGGCCTTTGCCAAGGTCGACCGCAATGGCGTGCCGCGCCGCGCGCTGCTGGTGTCGATCGCCGCGCTGCTGTGCGGCGTGCTGCTCAACTACCTGGTGCCGGAGCAGGTCTTCGTCTGGGTGACGGCGATTTCGACCTTCGGCGCGGTCTGGACCTGGGCCATCATCCTGGTCACGCAGATCCAGTTCCGCCGCAGCCTGTCGGCGGCCGAGCGCAAGGCGCTGGCCTTCCGCATGCCGTTCTGGCCCTATGGCTCCTACATCGCGCTGGCCTTCCTGGCGCTGGTGGTGGCGCTGATGGCCTACTTCCCGGAGACCCGCGTGGCGCTGTACGTGGGCCCGGGCTGGCTGGTGCTGCTGACGGTGTGCTACTACGCGCTGGACATGCGTTCGCGCGGCCCGGTCAGCTACCGCGCCTGACCTTGCCGTAGCCAGCGGGGTGCGCCGGCCGGCGCGCCTCGCTACAATGGCTCCCGGGCAATCCAACGCCAGGGGGCCGAATGTCCGAAACCACTGAGGTTGCTGGCAACGCGGCGGCCGCGCCGCCGCGCAACAGCGCCGCCGATGCCGAGGCCCGCGCCATCGCGGTTGCCGATACGGTCGCGCGCACTGCCGTCGAGCAGGCCGACCATGCCATGCGCCACTGGACCGACCCCACCGCGGGGCCGGTGCGCATCGGCTCCGCGCAGCACCTGCAGATGTTCTGCAATATGCTGCTGCAGACCCACAACCCCTACAAACCCGCCGTGATCGACTGGCCGAAGCTGTCGCCGGAGGCCCTGCACCGCGTCACCTCGCTGCCGATCTGGGATATCGCCGTGCAGACCGAGGGCCGCGCCTCGATCCGAGTCAAGACCTTTGCCCAGACCGTCAGCGACCCGCTGCTGCGCAGCGCGCTGGAAATGGACGGCGGCGAAGAGGCGCGCCACAAGGTAGTGCTGTCAAAGCTGGTCGAGGCCTACGGCATCGCGCTCGCGCCCGAGCCTGACTACCCGCCCCCGGACGATCCGGAATGGGGCTGGCTGGTTACCGGCTACAGCGAGTGCATCGACAGCTTCTTCGCCTTCGGCCTGTTCGCCGCGGCCAGGCGCTCCGGCTTTTTCCCCGCCGAGCTGGTCGAGACCTTCGAGCCGGTGATCCAGGAGGAAGGCCGCCATATCCTGTTCTTCGTCAACTGGGCCGCGTGGTACCGGCGCAACCTGCCGTGGTGGCGCCGCCCGCTGTTTGCGCTGAAGGTGGCGCGGGTGTGGGCCTTCCTGGTCTGGGAGCGCATCGGCATCGCGCGCGGCATCGACACCGACGGCGTGGCCCAGGACGCCAACTTCACCATGAACGGCTCGGCGGCGCTGGGTGAGGCGCTGACGCCGGGCGCGATGATCGACCTGTGCCTGGCCGAGAACGACCGGCGCATGGCCGGCTACGACGCGCGCCTGCTGCGCCCGGAAACCGTGCCGCGGCTGGCCCGGCTGGCGCGGCGCTTCGTCAAGTAGGGCCGGCCCATGCACCTTGCGTTGGCGTTGTCGCTGCTGTCGCTGGCGGTCTGGCTGGTGCTGATCTTTGCCCGCGCCAGCTTCTGGCGCGTGCGCAAGCCGGCTGCCGCACCGGATCCCGCGGCCTGGCCGGAGGTGGTCGCGGTCATCCCCGCCCGCAACGAGGCCGAGGTGATCGGCCGCGCCGTGGCCGGCGTGCTGGGCCAGCGCTACCGGGGCCGGCTGGCGCTGGTGGTGGTGGACGACCACAGCCAGGACGGCACCGCCGATATCGCCCGCGCCGCCGGCGCGGCCACCGCGCGCGCGCGTGGGCTGACCGTGATCGGCGCACGCGAGCTGCCGGCCGGCTGGAGCGGCAAGGTCTGGGCGCAGTCCGAAGGGCTGGCCGCTGCCGACCGCATCGCCGCGCAGGCCCGTTACGTCTGGCTGACCGATGCCGATATCTGGCATGGCCCCGGCGTGCTGGCCGCGCTGGTGGCGCGCGCCGAGCACGAACGGCGCGACCTGGTCTCGCTGATGGTGCGGCTGCGCTGCGAATCCGCCTGGGAACGGCTGATCGTGCCGGCCTTTGTCTTCTTCTTCGCCAAGCTCTACCCCTTCGCCCGCGTGCGCGATGGCCGCAGCCGCGTGGCCGCCGCGGCCGGCGGCTGCATGCTGGCCAGCCGCGCGGCGCTGGCGCGCATTGGCGGCTTTGCCGCCATCCGCGGCGAGCTGATCGACGACTGCAGCCTGGCCGCGCACATCAAGCCCGGCGGCGCGATCCGCCTGGACCTGGCCGACGACAGCGTGTCGTTGCGGCCCTACAACGACTGGCGCAGCCTGTGGGACATGATCGCGCGCAGCGCTTATACGCAATTGCGCTACTCGCCGCTGCTGCTGGCGGGCGCGGTGTCGGGGATGGTGATTACCTATCTGCTGCCGCCGGTGCTGGCGCTGGCCGGAGGCTGGCGGCTGTGGCCGGCATGGCTGGCGTGGGGCGCGATGGTGCTGGCCTACCTGCCGATGCTGCGCGAATACCGGCAGCCGGCGTGGCTGGCGCCGCTGTTGCCGGTCACGGCGCTGTTCTACCTGGGGGCAACCATCGACTCGGCACGGCGCTACTGGCTGCGGCGCGGCGGGCAGTGGAAGGGCCGGGCACAGGCGCCGGTGCGGTCCTGAGCGCGCGCTGCCGCCCTCAGCCGAGATACCCCTGCGCCCGGAACCACTCCAGCGCGTCCCGCAAACCCTCCTGGTATGGCCGCGGCTGATAGCCCAGCACCTGGCGCGCCTTGTCTGATGTAAAGAACATCCGGTACCGGGACATATTGAGTCCATCCACAGTGATGAACGGCTCCTTGCCGGTAAAGCGCGCCGCCGCTTCCGCCCCGTACGCCAGCGGGTACAGCGGCCAGCGCGGCAGCTGCACCGTCGGCGGGCGCCGGCCGCACAGCTGCGCGATGTCGCGCAGCATCTGCTGCAGCATCACGTCCTGGCCGCCCAGGATGTAGCGCTCGCCGGACTGGCCGCGTTCCAGCGCCAGGAAATGCCCTTCGGCCACGTCGTCCACATGCGCCAGGTTCAGGCCGGTATCGACAAAGGCGGGGATCTTGCCCGTGGCCGCCTCGACGATGATGCGCCCGGTCGGCGTGGGCCGCACGTCGCGCGGGCCGATCGGGGTGGACGGGTTGACGATGACCGCCGGCAGGCCGCGCTCGGCCACCAGCTTTTCCACCACGCGCTCGGCCAGCACCTTGCTGCGCTTATAGGCGCCGATGGCCTCGTGCGGGCGCAGCGCCGCGGTCTCGTCCACCGGCGCCCGCGCGCCGGCCACGCGCAGCGTCGCCACGCTGCTGGTATAGACCACCCGCTCGACGCCGGCCTGCTGCGCGGCCTCCATCACGGCCAGGGTGCCGTCGACGTTGGTGCGCACGATGTCCTCGGGGTCCGGCGCCCACAGCCGGTAGTCGGCGGCCACATGGAACAGGTAGCGCACGCCCTGCAGCGCGGCGGCCACGGCCCCGGGGTCGCGCATGTCGCCTTCCGCCACGGTCACCGGCAGCCCGGCCAGGTTGGTGCGCGGGCTTTGCGGGCGCACCAGCACGCGCACCCGGAAGCCGCGTGCCAGCGCCCTGCGCGCCACCGCCGAGCCGAGAAAGCCCGAGGCGCCTGTCACCAGCACGTCATCGTTTATCGTCATAAACCCGTTTTCCCGTGAGGCGGAGGCGCTTTGGCCAGCCTCGCGCTGGCCAAAGCGCCGCCAGACAAAGCCGGCGTGTCGGGTATATAGTAACCACCGTGCGACGGAAATGTGATCTGCGGTGGATCTCCGGTGGATGCCGGTGCATTTCCTGTCCCGCCATCCCAAACACTGAAACCCGTTGCAAAGGGTCGGGGGGCTTACTCTATGCAGGTGATTCTTGCTCAGCCCCGGGGCTTCTGCGCTGGCGTGGTGCGCGCGATCGAGATCGTCGACCGCGCCCTCGTCAAGCATGGCGCCCCGGTGTTCGTGCGGCATGAGATCGTGCACAACAAGCACGTCGTAGAGGGACTGAAGGACAAGGGGGCGCGCTTCGTCGAAGAACTGGACGAAGTCCCGACCGGCGCCGTGACGATCTTCAGCGCGCACGGGGTCTCGCGCGAGGTCATCGCCGATGCCAGCCAGCGCCAGCTGCATGCCATCGACGCCACCTGCCCGCTGGTGATCAAGGTCCATACCCAGGGCCGCCAGTACGCGGCCAGCGGCCGCACCGTGATCCTGATCGGCCATGCCGGCCACCCGGAGGTGGAAGGCACCATGGGCCAGATCCCGGGCAAGGTGATCCTGGTGCAGAACGAGGCCGAGGTCGCGCAGCTGGACCTGCCCGCCGACACCCCGGTCGCCTACGTCACGCAGACCACGCTGAGCGTGGACGACACCCGCAATATCATCGCCGCGCTCGGGCGCCGCTTCAGCAACCTGGTCGGTCCCGATACGCGCGACATCTGCTACGCCACGCAGAACCGCCAGAGCGCGGTGCGCGACCTGTGCAAGCTGGCCGACGTGATCCTGGTGATCGGCGCGACCAACAGCTCCAACTCCAACCGCCTGCGCGAGATCGGCACTGAAAGCGGCGTGCCCAGCTACCTGATCGCCGAAGGCGCCGAGCTGGACCCTGCCTGGGTGCGCGACGCCAACGTGGTGGGCATCACCGCCGGCGCCTCCGCCCCCGAGGAAATGGTCGAGGACGTGATCAACGCGCTGCGCCGGCTGGGCCCGGTGGATGTCACCACCATGGCCGGGCGCGAGGAACATGCCGAGTTCCGGCTGCCGCCCGAACTGGCCGACGTTAAGCCGCAATCGGCCCCGCGCAAGGCCGGCAAGGAACCCGCCGCAGTCGCGGCCGCACCGGCCACCGCCAACGAGAATATCGCCGGCTGAACCCAACCAGAGGAAGCTGCCTTGGCTATTCCGCTACTGCAGGTCGCCCGCGTGGGCGCCTACATCGTCGGCAAGCATCTGTCGCGACAGAAACGCTATCCGCTTGCCCTGATGCTGGAACCGCTGTTCCGCTGCAACCTGGCGTGCTCAGGCTGCGGCAAGATCGATTATCCGGATCCCATCCTGAACCAGCGCCTGTCGGTGCAGGAATGCCTGGAGGCGGTGGATGAATGCGGTGCCCCGGTGGTTTCCATCGCCGGCGGCGAGCCGCTGCTGCACAAGGACATGCCGCAGATCGTGCAAGGCATCATCGCGCGGCGCAAGTTCGTCTACCTGTGCACCAATGCGCTGCTGATGGAAAAGAAGCTGGACCAGTACCAGCCCAGCCCGTATTTCATCTGGTCGGTGCACCTGGACGGCGACCGTGAGATGCATGACCGCTCGGTGTGCCAGGAAGGCGTGTACGACCGCTGCGTCGAGGCGATCCGGCTGGCCAAGCAACGGGGCTTCCGCGTCAATATCAACTGCACGCTGTTCAACGATGCCCAGCCCGAGCGCGTGGCGAAGTTCTTCGACTCGGTCAAGGCGCTGGGCGTGGACGGCATCACCGTGTCGCCGGGCTATGCCTATGAGCGCGCGCCGGACCAGCAGCACTTCCTGAACCGCGGCAAGACCCGACAGCTGTTCCGCGACATCCTCAGCCGCGGCCGCGCCGGCAAGAACTGGGCCTTCAGCCAGTCGACGCTGTTCCTGGACTTCCTGGCCGGCAACCAGACCTACCACTGCACCCCGTGGGGCAACCCGGCACGCACCGTCTTCGGCTGGCAGCGTCCGTGCTACCTGGTGGGCGAGGGTTATGCCGCCACCTTCCGCGAGCTGATGGAAGAGACCGACTGGGACGCCTACGGCACCGGCAACTACGAGAAGTGCGCCGACTGCATGGTGCACAGCGGCTATGAGGCCACCGCCGTGGCCGACACCTTTGCCCATCCGCTCAAGGCGCTGGACGTGAGCCTGCGCGGCGTGCGCACCAGCGGGCCGATGGCGCCCGATATTGCGCTGGACCGGCAGCGGCCGGCGGAATACGTGTTCTCGCGCCACGTCGAGATCAAGCTCGAGGAAATCCAGCGCGCGAAGCCGCGCGCCAACCGGCCGCGGCCGGCCGAGGCCAACGCCGCGGCCACGCACTGACCGCACTGCCGATGGCCGCGGAACTTGCCGCCACCCTCCCAGGCGCTGCGCTGACCTGCGTGTCGGCTGGCTATGCGCTGGCCGCGGCCTGGCTGTCGCACCGCGCGCCGGCGGCAAGCGGCGGCACCGCAACGACGCCGGTCAGCGTGCTCAAGCCGCTGTGCGGCGCCGAGCCCCGGCTGTATGAGAACCTGGCCACGCTGTGCCGGCAGCGGCATCCGTCGTTCCAGCTGCTATTCGGCGTGCGTGCCGCGGACGATCCCGCCATCGCCGTGGTCGAACGGCTGCGCCGCGACTTCCCGACGTGCGACATCGCGCTGGTGGTCGACCCGCAAGTGCACGGCACCAACCTGAAAGTCAGCAACCTGGTCAACCTGTTCGCACAAGCGAAGCACGATGTGCTGGTGATCGCCGACAGCGATATCGCCGTGCCGCCCGACTACCTGGCGCGCGTGACCGCGCCGCTGGCCGACACCGGCGTGGGCGTGGTCACCTGCCTCTACCGCGGCAATCCGACTGGCGGGCCGTGGTCGCGCATCGGCGCGCAGTTCATCAACGACTGGTTCGCGCCGTCGGTGCGCATCGCCCACGCGGGCGGCTCGCAACGCTTTGCCTTTGGCGCGACGATTGCGCTGCGGCGGGATGCGCTGGAAGCCATCGGTGGCTTCGCAGCCGTGTCCGAGCGGCTGGCCGACGACTACTGGCTGGGCGAGCTGACGCGGCAGCAAGGCTTGCGCACGGTGCTGTCGGAGGTGGTGGTCACGACCGATGTCACCGAGGACCGTTTCACCGACCTGTGGCGGCATGAGCTGCGCTGGCTGCGCACGATCCGATCGCTGAATCCGCCGGGCTTTGCCTTTACCTTCATCACCTTCACCTGGCCGATGCTGGCGCTGGGTGTGCTGCTGGCGCCGCAGCCGCTGGTGATTGCGGTGGCGGCCGCCGGCGCGCTGGCGCGCAGTTTGCTGGCAGGCAGCGTCGCCGCCGCACTGCGCGCACCGTTGCGCGATGCGCTGCTGCTGGCCGGCTGGGCATTTGCGCTGGCAGGCAAGCGCGTGCAGTGGCGCGAGCAGGTGCTGTCGGTGCGCGATGCCCTGCACACCAGTCCTGCGCTGACCCCGAACCAACCTTCATCCACCGGCATCCATCCCCAGAGGCCGCAATGAAAAAAACCCTGTTCCTCCAGGCCCCTTCCTTCGACGGCTTCGACGGCGGCGCGGGCTCGCGCTACCAGGCCAAGCGCGAGATCAAGTCGTTCTGGTACCCGACCTGGCTGGCGCAGCCCGCCGCGCTGGTGCCGGGCAGCCGCGTGCTCGACGCGCCGGCCGACGGCCTGACCGTGCAGCAGACGCTGGATATCGCCGCTGACTATGAACTGGTCATCATCCACACCAGCACGCCCTCGTTCCCCACCGACGCCAAGTTCGCCGAGGAACTGAAGCAGCGCGAGCCGGACGTGATGATCGGCATGGTCGGCGCCAAGCCCGCGGTCGATCCGGGCGGCACGCTGGGTGCCAGCGAGGCCATCGACTTCGTCTGCCGCGAGGAGTTCGACTACACCTGCCAGGATGTGGCCGCGGGCAAGCCGCTCCAGGACATCCTGGGCCTCTCCTATCGCTTGCCGGACGGCTCGCTCGAACACAACGGGCAGCGCCCGATGATCGAGAACATGGACGAGCTGCCCTTCGTGGCGCCGGTCTACCAGCGCGACCTGAAGATCGACAACTACTTCATCGGCTACCTGAAGCACCCCTATGTGTCGATCTACACCGGTCGCGGCTGCCGTTCGCGCTGCACCTTCTGCCTGTGGCCGCAGACCGTGGGCGGGCACCGCTACCGCACGCGCTCGGCCGAAAGCGTGATTGCCGAGGTCAAATGGATCAAGGAGAACATGCCCGAGGTCAAGGAGATCATGTTCGACGACGACACCTTCACCGACTTCAAGCCGCGCGTGGAAGAGATCGCGCGCGGGCTGGGCCAGCTGGGGGTGACGTGGTCCTGCAATGCCAAGGCCAACGTGCCGTACAGCACGCTCAAGATCATGAAGGAGAACGGCCTGCGCCTGCTGCTGGTGGGCTATGAGTCCGGCGACGACCAGATCCTGCTGAACATCAAGAAGGGCCTGCGCACGGACATCGCGCGCCGCTTCACCGAGGACTGCCGCAAGCTGGGCATCCAGATCCACGGCACCTTTATCCTGGGCCTGCCGGGCGAGACGCGCGAGACCATCGAGAAAACCATCGAGTACGCCAAGGAAATCAACCCGCACACCATCCAGGTGTCGCTGGCCGCGCCCTATCCCGGCACCACGCTGTACCGGCAGGCGGTGGAGAACGGCTGGCTCGAGGAGAACAAGGTCATCAACCTGGTCAACGACCAGGGCGTGCAGCTGGCCGCGATCAGCTATCCGCACCTGTCCAGGGAAGACATCTACCACGGCGTCGAGACCTTCTATAAGCGCTTCTACTTCCGCCCCGGCAAGATCTGGGAAATCGTGCGCGAGATGCTGGGCAGCTGGGACATGATGAAGCGGCGCCTGCGCGAAGGCGTGGAGTTCTTCCGCTTCCTGCGCTCGCACGAGGCCTGATCCTGGCCCACGCGCTTTCCTGTGCCTCGCTACGCGCGCTGATCGTCACCGCCGACGACTTCGGCCTGCATCCCGCCGTCAATGAGGCGGTGGAGCTGGCCCACCGCGACGGCGTGCTCAACGCCGCCAGCCTGATGGTGGGCGCGCCCGCCGTGGCGGATGCGGTCGAGCGCGCGCGCCGGCTGCCGTCGTTGCGCGTGGGGCTGCACGTGGTGCTGGCCGACGGCCCGGCCACGCTGCCGCGCGCGCAGATCCCCGACCTGGTCGACGCCGAAGCCCGCTTCGGCTCGGCCATGGCCCTGGACGGCTGCCGCTTCTTCTTCCTGCCGCGCGTGCGCCGCCAGCTGGCGGCGGAGATCCGCGCGCAGTTCGAAGCCTTTGCCGCCACCGGCCTGCCGCTTGACCACGTCAACACGCACAAGCATTTCCACCTGCACCCCACGGTGCTGTCACTGATCCTGTCGATCGGGCGCGACTACGGCCTGCGCGCGATGCGCCTGCCGCGCGAGCAGGGCGCGCCGTTGCCGCTGCGCCCCTGGCTGGCGCTGCTGCGCCGGCGCCTGGACCGCGCCGGCATCGCGCACAATGACTACGTGGTCGGCATCGCGCGCAGCGGGCAGATGGACGAGGCAGCCCTGCTGCAGGCGCTGGCGCAGTTGCCCGCGGGCGTGGGCGAGATCTACCTGCATCCGGCCGTGGTCTCTGGCGAGGCCATTACCGCATCGATGCGCGGCTACCGCCACGCCGACGAACTGGCCGCGCTGCTGTCGCCGCGCGTGCGCGCCGCGCTGGAGCGCGCGGCCAACCGGCGCGGCGGCTTTGCCGACGTGCTGGTGCCCTGATTTTTCAAGATGAAACGCATTGCTTACCTGACCGGGCTGATCGGCCTGCTGGCGCTCACCGCACTGGTGATCCATCAGGGCGCCGGCGATATCGCCGCAATCGTGGCGCAGGGCGGCTGGCTGCTGCTGTTGCTGGTGCCCCTGCACGCACTGCCGCTGCTGCTCGACGCGCAAGCCTGGCGCGTCCTGCTGACCTCGGCCGACCCCGAGGAGAAGGCGGGGCTCGGTTTCCTGTGGTGGGTCGCCACGGTGCGCGAAGCGGTCAACCGCCTGCTGCCGACGGTGGGGGTCGGCGGCGAACTGGTCGGCATCCGCCTGACGCGGCTGCGCATCCGCGACACCACCGCGGTGACTGCCAGCATCGTGGTCGAAGTGATGGTGACGCTGTTCTCGCAGTACCTGTTCTCGGCCATGGGGGTGCTGCTGCTGGTGGCCGCGCTGCAGGACAGCGGCGGGGCCTGGGTCATCCTGGCCGGGCTGCTGCTGTCATTGCCGGTGCCGGTGCTGTTCGCGCTGTCGCTGCGGCACACCGCGATCTTCGAGAAACTGGAAGGCGCGGCGCGCAAGCTGTTTGGCGAAGATCACCGCGTCGTCGCCTTGATCGACGGTGCGCGGCTCGATGCCCATATCCGCACGCTCAACCGGCGCCGGCGCGAGCTGCTGGCGGCACTGGGCTGGCAACTGGCAGGGCTGGTCAGCGGCACGCTGGAGATCTGGCTGGCGCTGATGCTGCTGGGCCATCCGGTGCCGGTCTGGCAGGCGCTGGCAATCGAATCACTGACCCAGGCCGCGCGCCACGTGGCCTTCTTCGTGCCCGCCGGGCTGGGCGTGCAGGAAGCGGTGGTGATGCTGCTGGGGCAGGTGCTGGGGATGGATGCGCAGGTCTCGCTGGCGCTGGCGCTGGTCAAGCGCGCGCGCGAGATCCTGTTCGGCGTGCCCGCGCTGCTGTCATGGCAATGGGTGGAGTTGCGCCACTGGCGGCGCAACCGCGACACCGGCCACGCCGCGCCCTGATGGCGTGCGGCGCTCAGGTGTCGGATGCCTGGCGCGCGTTGTGGGTGGTCAGGTACTTCACCAGCCCGTCGACCCCGCTGCGCGCGACGATGTCCGCAAACTGCTTGCGGTACACCTCGATCAGCCACGCCCCCATCATGTTGATGTCGTAGATCTTCCAGCCGTTGGCTGTGCGCTGCAGCCGGTAATCGATCTGCATCTCGTCGGCATTGTTGATCACGCGCGTCTGCACCACCACATCGGTGGCGCCGCTGCCGGACTTGACCGGCTGGTAGCGGAACTTGACGTTCTGCTCGCGCAGCTGCGCCAGCGACACCGCATAGCTGCGCACCAGCAGCATCTGGAACTGCTCATGGAGCTGTTGCTGCTGTTCCGGCGTGGCGGTGCGCCAGGCACCGCCAACCGCCAGCCGCGTGGTGCGCTGGAAATCCGTGTAGGGCAGGAACTGCTTCTGGACCACCGCGGTAATCTTGGCGAGGTCGCCGGCGCGGGTGTCGGGATGGGACTGGATGGTGCCGATCACGCCCTCCACCGCGGCCTGCACCAGCCGCTCGGGGCTGGCGCGCAGGTCGCCGGGCT
The DNA here is from genome assembly GCF_058781795.1 of Cupriavidus sp. FW306-1B-F12B. Lineage (NCBI taxonomy): Bacteria > Pseudomonadati > Pseudomonadota > Betaproteobacteria > Burkholderiales > Burkholderiaceae > Cupriavidus > Cupriavidus sp. FW306-1B-F12B. The sequence continues at coordinate 211,132 of NZ_JBYSXC010000004.1, read as the reverse complement.
GGACTGCCTGGGCGTGCGCTACGGAAACCATGGCCACCGCCGCAAGCGGCGCCAGGTGAAGCAAACCGTGAATCGTCATGGATATGAGAGCCAGGAAGGACGGTGAAGCGGCGCCGGCGCTGCAGCGCCGGTGCCAGGCTGACAGTTTATAGCGGATCGGCCTGAATCGCGGATGCCCGGGCCGCGCATGCCGCATGCGCCACGCTGCCAGCCGATATACTCGCGGTTCGTGCTCCTTCCGGATCCGCCCATGCTGACTTCGCTGCTGACACGCATTGTCCGGCTTGCCACCGCCTGGCCGTGGCGCGTCATCATCCTGGCGGCATTGCTGACCGCCGTCAGCGGCGTCTACGTGGCCCGCAACTTTGCGATCAACACCGACATCGGCCGCCTGCTGGAATCCGACGCCCCCTGGGCGGTGCGCGATGCCGCCATCGGCGACGCCTTTCCCCAGCGCAACCAGTTGATCCTGGCGGTGGTGCAGGCGCCCGCGACCGAGCTGGCCGACGCCGCCGCCGAGGCGCTGGCCGAGGCGCTGCGCCGCCAGCCGGCACGCTTCACCGCGGTCAGCCAGCCCGGCGGCGGCCCGTTCTTCGCGCGCAACGGATTGCTGTTCGCCAGCACCGATGAAGTGCGCCAGCTCACGCAGCAGCTGGTGCAGGCACGCCCGCTGGTCAACGCGCTCGCACATGACCCGACCCTGCGCGGCCTGTCCGATCTCCTCACCACCACGCTGACGCTGCCGCTGCAGATGGGGCAGGTAAAGCTGGGCGACATGGCCAGGCTGCTGGGTAGCAGTGCACGGACACTGGACCAGGTGCTGGCCGGCAAGCCCGCCGCGCTGTCCTGGGCAGGGCTGCTCGACGACAGCCTCAAGCCCGGGCCCGACGGCCAGGTCTACAGCTATATCGCGCTCAGCCCGGTGCTGGACTACAGCGACCTGCAGGCCGGGGCCGCCGCCTCGCGCGCGGTCCGGCAGGCGGCGGCCGAGCTGCAGCTGGCGCAGCGCTACCAGGCCACGGTGCGGCTGACCGGCCCGCAGGCGCTGGCCGACGATGAATTCGCCTCGGTCAGCGACGGCGCCGTGCTCAACGGCGTGCTGACGGTGCTGGTGGTGGTGCTGATCCTGTGGCTGGCCTTGCGCTCGGCGCGGCTGATCGTTGCGGTGCTGGCCAGCCTGTTTGCCGGGCTGCTGATCACCGCCGCGCTGGGGCTGGCCATGGTTGGCGCGCTGAACATGATCTCGGTGGCGTTCGCGGTGCTGTTCGTCGGGCTGGGGGTGGACTTCGGCATCCAGTTCGGCGTGCGCTACCGCGCCGAGCGCCACGACCGCGACCATATCGTCGAAGCGCTGGGGCTGGCCGCGCGCGCGGTGGGCGCGCCGCTGGCGCTGGCCGCCGCGGCCACGGCGGCGGCGTTCTTCTGCTTCCTGCCCACCGACTACCGCGGCGTGGCCGAGCTGGGGCTGATCGCGGGCGTGGGCATGATGGTGGCATTTGCCACCACCTTCACGCTGCTGCCGGCGCTGATCTGCGTGCTCAAGCCCGGCGGCGAACCCGAGGCGCCGGGCTTCGCGTGGCTGGCGCCCGCGGACCGGTTCTTCGACCGCTATCGCAAGCCGGTGCTGCTGGTCACCCTGCTCGCGATCCTGGCAGGTGCGCCGCTGCTGCCGCACCTGCGCTTTGACTTCGACCCGCTGCACCTGAAGGACCCCAGGTCCGAATCGATGGCCACGCTGCTGGCGCTCAAGGACGCGCCGCAGGCCGGCACCGACGATGTCAGCGTGCTGGCGCCTTCGCTGCCGGCCGCGCGCGATCTGGCCGGCAAGCTGGCGGCGCTGCCCGAGGTGGCGCGCGCGGTCACGCTGCAGACTTTCATCCCCGCAGACCAGCCGACCAAGCTGCAGGCCATCGGCCAGGCCTCGGCCGCGCTGATGCCGGCGCTGACGCAGCCCGCCGCCACGCCCGCCACCGACAGCGCGCGCGTCAATGCGCTGCGCAATGCCGCGCGGCAGCTGGCCATCGCCGCCGACGAACATCCCGGTCCGGGCGCGGCCGACGCCGCGCACCTGTCCGCCACGCTGAAGCAGCTGGCAGCCGCCGACGCCGCCACGCGCGACCGCGCCGAGCGCGCCATCGCCGTGCCGCTGCAGCTGGCGCTGGCACGGCTGCAGCTGGCACTGGGCCCGCAGCCCGTCAGCGAGCAGACGCTGCCGCCCGAACTGGTGCGCGACTGGATCACGCCGGACGGGCGCGCGCTGGTCAACGTCAGCCCGAAGCTGCCGCCGCCCGCCAGCGCACAGCGCGAGGCCGCGCTGGACCGCTTCATCACCGCGGTGCAGCGCGTGGAGCCGACCGCCACCGGTGGGCCGATTGCGATCCGCGGCTCGGCCGACACCATCATGGCCGCCTTTGCGCAGGCCGGCATCTGGGCGGTGGTGTCGATCACCATCCTGCTATGGATCACGCTGCGTCGATTCGGCGATGTGTTGCGCACGCTGATACCGCTGCTGGTTTCGGCCATCGTCACGCTGGAGTTGTGCGTGCTGTTCGGCATTGCGCTGAACTTTGCCAATGTGATCGCGCTGCCGCTGCTGCTGGGCGTGGGCGTCGCGTTCAAGATCTACTACGTGATTGCCTGGCGGCACGGCAAGACCCAGCTGCTGCAGTCCAGCCTGACGCACGCCGTGCTGTACAGCGCGGCCACCACCGCCACCGCTTTCGGCAGCCTGTGGCTGTCGCAGCATCCCGGCACCGCCAGCATGGGCAAGCTGCTGGCGCTGGCGCTGGCGTGCACGCTGGTCGGCGCGGTGTTCTTCCAGCCGATCCTGATGGGCCGCCCGCGCGAAGGCGCCCATCACAAACATGACAAGGCCGCCCGGTCATAATCACAAACCCGATGCGGCCGACCCCAATCCCCTTCGTACGATGCCTTTACGCCAGCGCGCTACATCCGTTGCCACCACCGCCATTGCCGCCGCCCTGCTCGCCGGCTGCGCCACCGGACCGCAAGCCAGCCCCGACGATCCGCTCGAGCCGATGAACCGCGCGGTCTTCACCGTCAACGACAAGCTCGACCAGTACGTGGCCGTGCCGGTGGCCAAGGGCTACAAGGCGGTCACGCCGGAGCCGGTGCGCACCGCGGTCACCAATTTCTATTCGAATATCGCGGACATCGGCAACTTTGCCAACAACCTGCTGCAGGGCAAGGGCGTTGAGGCAGCGGAGAGCTTCATGCGGGTCGCGATCAATTCCGTGCTGGGGATCGGCGGACTGATCGACATCGCCACGCCCGCCGGGCTGCAGAAGCATTCGCAGGATTTCGGCCTGACGCTGGGCACGTGGGGCGTGCCGTCGGGACCCTACCTGGTGCTGCCGCTGTTCGGCCCCAGCTCATTCCGCGACGGCGTGGGCCTGTATGTGAATTTCCAGTTCGACCCGACCACCTATGCCGAGCCGGCGGTGCGCAATTCGCTGTTCGGGATGAACGTGGTTGACGTGCGCACCAACCTGCTGGGCGCCACCGACCTGCTGAAGCTGGCGGCGCTGGACAAGTACGCCTTTGTGCGCGATGCCTACCTGCAGCGGCGCCGCTACCTGCTGGGAGAGAACACGTCGCTGCCAGACTACGACGAAGACGACGACGGCGGCACGGCCGCAGCGCCCGCCGCGGAGGCGCCGGCGGGCACGCCTGCGCCCGCGCAGCCGCAGGCGCCGCGCTGACGCGGGGTCTTAGCCGCCGATCCCCAGCAGCACCACCTCGAAGGTAAGCGTGGCGTTCGGCGGGATCGTTCCCGGCACGCCGCGCGCGCCGTAGGCCGTGGCCGGCGGGCAGGTCAGCTTGGCCTTGCCGCCCACCTGCATCGCCTGCACCCCTTCGGTCCAGCACGGGATCACGCGGTTGAGCGGGAACGAGATCGGCTGGCCGCGCTTGTACGAGCTGTCAAACTCGGTGCCGTCGGCCAGCGTGCCGCGGTAGTGAACCTGCACCGAGTCGGTGGCCTTGGGCGAGGCACCGTTGCCCTTGATCAGGTGCTGGATGGTCATGCCCGACGCCAGCGTCTGCGGCGCCGCCGCGGGTGCGGCCGGGGCCGAGGCGGCCGGGGCGGCAGCGGAGGCAGCGGAGGCCAAGGTCAGGGTGCCGAGGAAAAGCGCAAGTGTTTTCATGGGAAACCTGGTCGTGAGGTCGTGATTGGGGATGCGGCAGTTTAACCGACACACGGCAACGATATGGCGGCAGCGGCATATAGCGCACAACGCACCCCGCCGTGCGCCTTGCGGCAGGCATGGTGCGGCGCACCCCGCCGCATCCGTTACACGGGGCGTTTTGCCGTCTACGATGGTTCGTGACAGCCCCGCTGCCGCGGGCGCACGGAGATTGCCATGGCACTCACGGATTCACGGGACCTTCCGGTCTCGACCCAGAACGCCCGCTCGGTCGAGCAGTATGAGACCGCCCTGCAACTGCTGAACGGCTACTACGGCGACCCGCTCGCCGCCATCGACACGGCACTGGCCGCCGACCCCGACTTCGCCATGGGCCACGCGCTGCGCGCGGCGCTGGCGGTCACCTCTGGCGATGGCACGGCCGAGCCCATGCTGCGCCAGAGCGTTGAAGCCGGCGAAGCCCTGCACGCCCGCGCCAACGACCGCGAGCGCCGCCACATCGCCGCGGCACGGGCCTGGCTGGACGGCGAGTTCGAGCGCTCGGTCCGTCTCTACGGCGATAACGTGATCGACTATCCACGCGACCTGCTGGCAATCCAGACCGCGCATCTCGGCGACTTCCTGCTGGGGCAGTCATCGATGCTGCGCGACCGCGTGGCGCAGGCGCTGCCGCACTGGGATGCCGGCATGCCGGGCTACGGCTACCTGCTCGGCATGCATGCCTTCGGCCTGGAAGAAACCCAGCTCTACGAGCGCGCCGAGGAAAGCGGCCGGCGCGCGCTGGAGCTCAATCCGCGCGACCCGTGGGCCGTGCACGCGGTGGCGCACGTGATGGAGATGCAGGGCCGGCTGGACGACGGCATCGCCTGGCTGGACGGGCGCCGCGACGACTGGTCCGACGACAATATGCTGGCCGTGCACAACTGGTGGCACCTGGCCTTGTTCCATCTGGAAGCGGGCAGGACCGACGAGGTGCTGGCGCTGTACGACCGCTATATCAAGCGCCCTGCGCCGGCGATCGCGCTGGACCTGGTGGATGCCTCCGCGCTGCTGTGGCGGCTGCACCTGCGCGGCGTGGACGTGGGCCGGCGCTGGCAGCCGGTGGCGGACGACTGGCTCGGCCGCGGCGCGGCCGGCTACTACGCCTTCAACGATGTCCATGCCGTGATGGCCAGCCTGGGCGCGCACCGGCCCGCTGCCGCCGACCAGGTCCGCGCCGCGCTGGAGCGCGCCGCCCTGGGCAACGGCACCAATGCCATGATGTCGCGCGATGTGGGGCTGCCGGTGGCCGATGCCCTGATCACGTTCGACCAGGGCGATTACAGCACCGCCATCGACCTGTTGATGCCGGTGCGCCTGATCGCCCACCGCTTCGGCGGCAGCCATGCGCAGCGCGACATCGTCAGCCTGACCCTGCTCGAGGCGGCGCTGCGCGGCCGCCGCAGCAACCTGGCGATCGCGCTCACGGCCGAACGCGCCGCGCTCAAGCCCATGAGTCCTAGCCTGCACCGGCTGGTGCAGCGCGCCGACTCGTGCCGCGCATAAGTCTCCCTGCCGCGGCCGGGATCGGCGCCTATACTGCACCTGTCCTGACCGGAGACCACCCATGCCCAGCTTCCGCGCCCTGTTCCGCCCCGCCCTCTTTGCCGCCAGCGCCGCGCTGGCGCTGGCCGCCGTGCCGGCCATTGCCCATCACGGCTGGTCCACCTACGACGAGACCAAGCCGCTGACGCTGACCGGCAAGATCGTCGAGAGCCACTACGAGAACCCCCACGCGCATATCCGCATCGATGCCGGCGGCAAGCGCTGGCTGGCCGTGCTGGCACCGGTGTCGCGGATGGAGGCGCGCGGCGCCACCGCCGACAAGGTGGCCGTGGGGCGCGAGGTCACGCTGGTCGGCTACGCCAGCAAGGAAAAGGCCGGCGAGCTGCGCGCCGAGCGCATCACCGTGGACGGCAAGACCGTCGAGTTGCGCTGAGCCGGCGCGCGCCGCATGTCGGTGCTGTTCGCGCAATGGACGGAATGGGCCGGCGCGCTGGCGCGGCTGCCGTTCCCGATGGCCCTGCGCAGTTCGGCCTGGGCCTATCCCGCAGTGGAGATCGTCCACCTGGCCGGCATGGCGCTGCTGTTCGGCTCCATCTTCGTGGTCGACATGCGCCTGGCCGGGCTCGGCCGGCGGCTGCCGGTGAGCCTGCTGTTGCGCCATGCGCTGCCCTTCACCGTCGGCGCCTTCATTGCGGTCGCGGCCAGCGGCGTGCTGCTGTTCCTGGCCCATGCCGATGAGCTGGCCGCCAATCCCGCGTTCCTGGCCAAGCTGTGCCTGATTGCACTGGCGCTGGCCAATGTGCTGTGGTTCCACTTCGGGCCCTATCGCAGCCTGCATGCCGGGCAACGGGGCTGGGACAGCGGCGTCGCGCCGCCGGCCGGCGCGCGCGTCAGCGCCATTGTCTCGATGGTGACGTGGTCGCTGGTGATCTGTGCCGGGCGCCTGATTGCCTATGTCTGATGGCCCCGGCCTCACGGCGGTGCCGGAGACAGCATCCCCAGCATGGCCACCAGGGCCATCACCAGCGCGGCGGCGCAGGCCTCCAGCAGCAGGCTGCGCCGCAACGCCAGCGTCGCCGCCCGATGCTCCCCGGCCTGCACCGCCAACGCCAGCCGCGGGCTCAGGCGGAAGCGGTTCGCGGCAGCCAGGCCAAGCATCGCCACGAACAGCGCGAGTTTTGCGACAAGCAGCCCGCCATAGGACATCGGCGCAAGATCCGGCAGCGCCGGGCCCACGATGAACCAGTAGTTGAGCGCGCCGGTCAGCAGCAGCGTGGCAACAATGATGGTGCCGATACGGGCAAACCCGTTCGAGGTGCGGCTCAGCAGCACCACCGCCGCCCGGTCCGATACCGGCCGCGCCAGCGACAGCAGCACGAACGCGGCCAACGCGCCGACCCAGGCGCCGGCGGCCAGCAGGTGGGCCACGTCGGCGCTCAGGTGGAGATAGCGCAAGGCGCCCTCATGCATCGCGCCGTGCCCCCCCCAGGCCAGCGTCGCCAGCGCAATCCCGCCGAACCCGGTCAGCGCGGTGAAGCGCGCGCCCGGCCGCCTGCGCCAGGACACGCAGGCCAGCACGAACAGCAGCAGGGCCGCCAGGCGCACCGACCACGCCAGCCCGAAATCCGTCCCTGTGACGATCATGGCGAAGACGTGGGCCTGCAACGCGGCGTAGTCGGACTCCCCTGTCATGGCCAGCGCCATCACCACAAGGGCAGCCAGCGAAAGCCCGATGCCGGCGATGGCGCAGCCCAGCGCAAGCGCCTGGCAACGCTTTGCGAAGCGTGAGGCCCGTTCCCCCCGATGCAGCGCATAGGTGCAGAACAGCGGCAGCCCGAACAGCAAGGCCAGGTCGACATAGAGCGCCAGGCGCAGCCCGGCGGCCATCCAGTCCGGCTGCTGCAATCACTTCACCGTGAAGGCAATCTTGCCGTTGACGGGATGGGTATCGGACGACACCGCCCGCCAGTCCACCCGATAGCTGCCAGGCGGCAGCGGCTGCGCCGGCGTGATCACCATGGCCTTGGGGTCGTCGCTGCCGGAGACTTTCACGGCCATCTTCATCGGCGCATGGTCGGCCATGCCCGGCATGCCGGTCATCACCAGGCTGGCGCCGGAAAACTGGGTGACCAGGTTCTCGGAGAACTGCAGTTCGATCTTCTGCGGCGCGGCCACCTCGGCCTTGTCCGCCGGCGTGGACGACACCAGCTTCGGGTGCGCGAAAGCGATGCTGCTGGCCAGCGCCGCGGTTGCGGCAAGCAGGATCTGGATCAGGGGGCGATTGGCATGCATGGTTGTCTCCGCTTGGGGATGATGAAGTTGTGGTGTCAGAACCAGACCCGGACACCGGCGACGAAACGCGTTTCGCCCGCCTTGCCGCCAGAGGTCCGGATCATGTCGGCGGTATTGCCGAAGGCCTGGTAGCGCTCCACGCCGATATACGGCGCGAACTGCCGGCTGAACTCATAGCGCAGCCGCAGCCCCACGGTGCCGTTGGACAAGCCGCTGCCGATGCCCGCCTCCGGGTCGTTCTTGCCATAGAGGTTGGCTTCGATGCGTGGTTGCAGGATCAGGCGCTGCGTCAGCAGCAATTCGTATTCGGCGGACAGCCGCAACGCGGTGCGGCCGCTGGTGCCGACATAGGCCGTGGCATCGACCTCGAACCAGTACGGCGCCAGCCCCTGCACGCCGAAGGCCAGCCAGTTGCGCGCCGGGCGCCCACTGCCGGCGTCGTTGCGCAGGCCCAGCTGGGTATCCCAGTAGCTGGCCACGGCGTGGCCCCACAGCAGCTCGGTGCGGGCCTCGTGCAGCTTGCCCTTCGACGCTTCGCCCTCGGCCTTGAGCACCAGCTTGTCGTAGCTGTTGCCGAACCACGCCTGCATCTCGTAGGCGGCGGCATTGCTGCCGCTGGCGTGGGCCCACTCCAGGCGGTCGACCAGCACCGAGGCGAACAGGTGCTCGTCGGCCATCACCAGCTGGCGTTTGTCGCCCAGCGCGTACTTGCCGACGCCCAGCTGGTAGCCGCCGGAATAGGCATGCGGATCGCGCGCGTCGGGCGGCGCGCTGCCGCCCTGCATCTTCATGTCGCCGTGGTCCATGGCAGGGGCGGCCATGCCCTGCATGTCCGGCATCGGCGCGCCGCCACCGTCCATGGTCTGGATCCCGTCCTGCTCCATGCCCTGCATCTGGCCATGGTCCATGCCCTGCATGGCGGCCGGGGCATCGTGCTGGTGCGCATGGCCGGCATGCGGGTCCTGCGCCTGGGCTGCGCCGATTGCGGTCAAGGCCAGCGCCGCGGCCAGTATCGTCTTCTTGTGCCTGTGCATGGAGATTGCGAATTCAGGTTGAGCCATCACGCCACCACCACTTCGCGGAACATGCCCGCATCCATATGCAGCATCAGGTGGCAATGCCAGGCCCAGCGTCCCAGCGCATCGGCGCTGACCAGGAAGCTGATGCGCTGCGCCGGCTGCACGGGGATGGTGTGGCGCCGCGCCTGGAAGCTGCCGTCCGGCGTTTCCAGCTCGCTCCACATGCCGTGCAGGTGCATGGGGTGGGTCATCATGGTGTCGTTGTGCAGGATCACGCGCAGCCGTTCGCCATGCTTGAAGTAGATCGGCGTCGACTTGCCGAACTCGACGCCGTCGAAGGACCAGGTGTAGCGCTCCATATTGCCGGTCAGGTGCAACTCGACCTCGCGCCCGGGGCCGCGCGCATCCATGGCGCCGCCGATGGTGTGCTGGTCGGCCAGGGTCAGCACGCGCCTGCCGTTGTTGCGCAGGCCGATGCCGGGATCGTCCAGGTTGGTGCGCGCCATGTCGACGCGCATGTCGGTGCCCGGACCGTATTCGGTGCGGGCGTGGCGGGCGGTCTTGCTGGGGACCTTGAGCGGGTCGGCGGCGGCCATGGCGTGCTGGCTGTGGTCCATGCCGGCGTGGTCCATGCCCTGCATCGGCATGGCGCCGTGCTGCATGCCGCCGTGTCCGGCATGCCCGCCATGGCCGCCATGCCCGCCGTGGCCCGTCATCGCGCCCATCATGTCGGTCATGGTCAGCCATTCGGCCTGGTCGAGTGCGGGCACCGGCGCCGCCAGCCCTTCCCTGACCGCCAGCGTGCCGCGCGCATAGCCGGTACGGTCCATCGATTGCGCGAACAGCGTGTAAGCGTCGTCGCGCGGTTCGACAATCGCATCGCAGGTCTCGCCGGGGCCGAAGCGGAATTCGTCGACCGTGACCGGTTCGATATCCTGGCCGTCGACCTGCACCACCCGCAGCTTCAGCCCGGGGATGCGCACGTCATAGAAGGTGTTGCCCGAGCCGTTGATAAAGCGCAGGCGCACGGTCTCGCCGCGCCGGAACAGCCCGGTCCAGTTGCCGGCCGGCGTGACGCCGTTGGCCAGGTGCGTGAGCGTGGCGCTGGACAGGTCCGCCAGGTCGGTCGGGCTCATCCGCATCTGGTTCCACATGCTGCGCTTGTCCAGCGCCTGCTTCAGCCCGTCGCGCGAGACGTCGCGGAAGAAGTCGACCACGGTCGGCTGGTTGTAGTTGTAGTAGTCGCCCTGGACCTTGAGCTTGGTCAGCACCCGCATCGGGTCTTCGTCGGTCCAGTCCGACAGCAGCACGGTGTGGTCGCGGTCGGCCCGCACGGTTTCCTGCCCGGAGGCAGGATCGATGACGATGCCGCCGTACACGCCGGTCATTTCCTGGAAGCCCGAATGCGAGTGGTACCAGTAGCTGCCGGTCTGCGCGACCTTGAAGCGGTAGGTGAAGGTCTGGCCGGGCGGGATGCCGGCAAAGCTGATGCCGGGCACGCCGTCCATCTCAAACGGCAGGATGATGCCGTGCCAGTGGATCGAGGTGGCCTCGCGCAGGCGGTTGGTCACGCGGATGGTGACCGTGTCGCCCTCGCGCCAGCGTAGCGTCGGGCCGGGCAGCATGCCGTTGATGGTGGTGGCAATGGCCGGCTTGCCGGTAAAGTTGACCAGCGACTCGCCGATCACCAGGTCGAACTCGGTGCCGCGCAGCACCGGCGCCGAGCCGGAGCCGGCCGGGGCAGCCTGCCCGGCGCGCTGGCCCGCATGCTGCGCCCACGCGCTGCCGCCGACGCCGGCAAGGCCGGCCACCACGCCGCCGGCAACCAGCCCTTGCACGAAGCGGCGGCGGGGTAAATCGGGCAGCACAAGGCCGGTACTGGGGTGGCGTCGCATGTCATCAGTCCTGGTAGAAAGCATGCCAAGCGTAGCGAAGGCCACCCTACGCACGTCTGACTGGAACATGACATTCCGGTAATCTTCCGGTCATGTTGGCGCCCGCGTTGCCGGCGTAGAGTTGCCGGACCCTGCCGAAAGGGCTGATCGATCAAGGAATGTGCTGATGAAACTGCTAGTGGTGGAGGACGAGTCCAAGACCGGCGAATACCTGCGCCAGGGGCTGACCGAGGCGGGCTTTGTCGTCGACCTTGTGGCCAACGGACTGGACGGCCAGCATATGGCGATGACCGAGCCCTATGACCTGGTCATCCTGGACGTGATGCTGCCGGATCTCGACGGCTGGCGCATCGTGCAGGCGCTGCGCGCGGCGGAAATCGCCGTGCCGGTGCTGTTCCTGACCGCGCGCGACAGCGTGGCCGACCGCGTCAAGGGGCTGGAGCTGGGTGCGGACGACTACCTGGTCAAGCCCTTCGCCTTTTCCGAGCTGCTCGCGCGGGTGCGCACGCTGCTGCGCCGGGGCACGGCGCAGATGGCGCTGGACCGCATCCAGGTGGCCGACCTGGTGCTGGACCTGGGCCGCCGCCGGGCCACGCGCGCCGGGCGCCGCATCACGCTGACCAGCAAGGAGTTCGCCTTGCTGGAACTGCTGGCGCGCCGCCGCGGCGAAGTGCTGCCGCGCTCCTTGATCGCCTCGCAGGTGTGGGACATGAACTTCGACAGCGACAGCAATGTCATCGACGTCGCCATCCGGCGCCTGCGCGCGAAGATCGACGATGAGTTCGAGCCCAAGCTGATCCAGACCGTGCGCGGCATGGGCTATGTGCTGGAAGCCCCCGAGGCAGCGGAGAACGCTGAATGAAGGTCCGGATGTCGCTGACGGCACGGCTCACCATCCTGTTCTCGCTGTCGTCGGCCGCGGTGCTGCTGGGGCTGGGCGTGCTGATCTGGCTGGCGATCGACAATCATTTCGCCGACGAGGACTACGCCGTGCTCGGCGACAACGTGCGGCTGATCCAGAAGATCGCGGGCGAAGGCCCGGCGGCGTCGCTGGCGCAACGCCTGGGCCCGGTGCTGGAACACCATGCCGGATTCGTCGCCGAAGTGCGCGCCGCCGACGGCAAGCGCCTGTATGCCACGCAGGGCTTCGACTTCGGCATGGCCCTGGCCGCCGCCGCGCAGCTGCCGGCGCAGCGGCATGCCTTCACCTGGGAACAGGGCGGCCAGACCTACCGCGGCATGCGTGCGCTGGCGCAGGTGCCAACCGGACAGCCGGGGCCGCTGCAGGTCGTGGTCGGCATGGACACGGCGCTGCACGCCCACTTCATGCACGCCTTCCGCCAGTCGCTGGCCTTCTACACCGCGCTGGCCGCGCTGGCGAGCGGGCTGCTGGGCTGGTGGGCCGCGCGTCGCGGACTCTGGCCACTGCGCACCATGGCCTCGCGCGCGCGCGCCGTCACCGCGCACAAGCTGGACGAGCGCATGCCGGTCGATGCCGTGCCGGTGGAAATGGCCGACCTGGCCGCGACGCTCAACGCCATGCTGGAACGCCTGCAGCGCGATTTCACGCGCCTGTCGGAGTTCTCATCGGACCTGGCGCATGAGTTGCGCACGCCGATCACCAACCTGATGACGCAGACCCAGGTGGTGCTGTCGCAACCGCGCGATGCGGACAAGTACCGCGACGTGCTGGCGTCCAACGTGGAAGAGCTGCAGCGCCTGTCGCGCATGGTATCGGACATGCTCTACCTGGCGAAGATGGAGCACGGCATCACCCTGCCGAACGCCGAGCCGATCGAGGTGGCTGATGAAGTCACTGCGCTGTTCGATTTCTACGATGCGTTGGCCGAGGACAAGGGTGTGCGCATGGCCCTGCGCGGCCGTGGCCGCATCACCGGCGACCGGCTGATGCTGCGGCGGGCATTGAGCAACCTGCTGTCGAATGCGCTGCGGCATACGCCGGCGGGCAAGGGCATTGTGGTGGAGATTCTGCCCTCCGCCGAGGCGGTGACGGTGGTGGTCGAGAACGAGGGCGACACGATCCGGCCGGAGTTGCTGCCATCGCTGTTCGATCGGTTCTTCCGTGCCGACAAGTCGCGGGCGCGGCCCGAGTCCGATGGCGCCGGGCTGGGGCTGGCGATTACGCAGGCGATTGTGGCTGCGCATGGTGGGGGGATTGGAGTGGAATCGGAGGGAGGAAGGACACGCTTTGTCTTGACGTTCAAGGCGTAGGGACTGAGGCAGATTCAGCCGTGTCAGCGGTGATCGCATCCGCCGGCAACCCAGGCAGCATGGCGCGAATCGCTGGGACGAGCTCCCACGTGGGCACCGTCCGCGTGATCCGGGCAATGTCTGCGGCGAGGCCGGGCCACTCCGCCGTTCGGTAAAGCAAGTAGAAATCGCGCTGGCCCAGCCGGGATGGTGGAATCGGCACAAGGTCGACCTGGTCCAGCCACGCCCGCGATTGCCAGAGGCAAAGAGGCGTGCTGGGCAAGGCGGGTACTGAGTTCAGGGGCCCCCAAAAAAGCCGCCCACGCCAGTTACGGCAACTGGGGGAGCTGGCGTGGGCGCGAAGACCACCGGATGCGGCTCCAGCGGCAATCCGATGCTACGCAAATCCCCCTGTGACGACTGCCAACAATTGTGTCGGCAGCCGTAACGTGGCTTGCGGCCGTTGGCGTGCCGCTCAGGCCACAGGCAATTCGATACGGAACACCGCCCCCGCCCCAGCCGCGCTGCGCACGCTGGCCTTGCCACCATGCCGCTCGGCCACGGCCCGCACCAGCACCAGCCCCAGACCCGCGCCTTCCGGCGCGCCCTGCTGCCCCTCATGCAAGCGCGCGAACGGTTCGAACAATCGTGCCTGGTCGGCCTCGGCAATTCCCGGCCCATGGTCCTGCACGGCAACGACAAAGCTGCCCGGCTCACACGTGAGCGAGACCGTCACGGTCCCCCCTTGCGGGCTGAACTTGATCGCATTGCTGACCAGGTTGGCGATGGCGCGCGCCAGCAGCGTCGGTTCACCCTGCAGCACCGCGGGCTCGTCAGGCAGGTCGATCTGCAGCGTCACTTCGCGGGCCTTGGCCAGTGCCCAGAGCTGGTCCGTCGCATCCAGCACCAGGCCGCCCAATTCCACTTCCATGAACGCCAGGGTCTTCGACTCCGCGCGCGCGACGCTGATGAAATCGTCGGCCAGCGTCATCGTGCGGCGTGCATGGGCGGCGATGCGTGCCAGCACGCCGCTGTCCGTGGCGACGTCGCCGGCGGCTGCCCCATCGCGCCGCGCGCGGCGCTCATGCAGCTCGATCAAGGCCAGGATCGATGCCTGCGGCGAGCGCATGTCGTGCGACAGGAAGCGCAGCATCTGCTCGCGCTGGCGCTCGGCAATGCGGATCGCGGTGATGTCGATCACGCTGACGATCAGGCCGGCCACGGCGCCGGCCTCGGCGTGCAGCGGCGCGCCATGCAGCAGGTAGCGGCGGTCGCCGCGCCCGGCCACCTCGATGCCGCCGTCGGGAACCGGGACCGGAGCGATGCGGGCGCCGGCGTGGCGGTCGTGCAGCGACTGCCAGTACGCCAGGGCCGGTGCCGGCGCGGGAAAGATTGCCTCGATCAGCGCGCGGATGGCGGCCCGCGGCGGCCCGGCCGCGCCCGGCGCATGAGCGGGCTCGCCGTCCAGCACCGCGGGCGCCAGCGCCACGCAGCGCCGGTTGGCCAGCATCACGGCGCCGTCCAGGTCGCAGATCGCGGTGGCATCGGGCAGGCTTTCCAGGCCATCGGACAGGAAGCGGCGCGTGCCGCGCAGTTGCGCGCTCATGCTGTAGACGGCGCGCATGCGGCTGTCGAGCGTGGCGCCGGCATGGCGCGGCGCGGCAATCAGGCCGGGTTCGCGTTCCAGCCGCGCCAGTTCGTCGGTAAGGAAGCGCAGGGCCGCCTCCTGGCGCAGCCAGCTCCACAGCGGGTAGAACAGCACGCAGCCCAGCGCCGCGGCGGCGGGTGCAAACCATAGCCGCGCCAGCGCCAGCAGCAACAGCGAGCCGCCCAGCAGGGCGGCCAGCAGCAGCCCGGTGGCCACCAGCGCGCCGCGCGGGGGCAGGCGCAGCGCGGCCAGTGCGGCCAGCAGCACCGCCAGCAGCGTGCCGCCGACCTGCCACGCGCGCGGCACCGCCACGATGGCATCGCCGTCGGTCAGCGCCTGCACGGTATTGGCCAGGATCTCCACCCCGCTCATGCCGCGGCCATCGCGCGACACGGGCGTCGGCAGCACGTCGCCCATGCCGGTGGCGAGCGCGCCGATCAGCACGGCCTTGCCGGCAAAGATGGCGGGATTGGTGCGGCCGTCCAGCACGTCGCGCGCCGACACGCGGGCAAAGGTGCCGGGCGGGCCGGCATACGGGATGCGCAGGCGGCCGCTGCGCTCCCAGCCGTTGGCTTCGGTGATCCGGGCCGGCTCCTGGCGCGCGATGCCGGGCGGCTCTCCGGCGCGCCCGAACCCCGCCATCACCGCGGCCAGGTGCGGCACGCCGGCGGCGGCCACCGGATGGGGCCCCTCGCTCAGATAGACCTGGCGCGCCACGCCATCGGTATCGACCACCATGTTGATATGCCCCACCGCGGCGCCCAGCCCGGCCAGCGGGTAGCGCACCAGCATGCCGGCGGGGCCGGATTCGGCCACCACCGGCAGCACCACGTTGCCGGCCTGGGCCAGGCTGCGGGCCAGCACGGCGTCGTCTTGCGGATAGCGGGTGTCGCGCTCGGACAGGATCACGTCCACGCCGATCACGCGCGGCCGGCCGGCGGCGATGCGCTCGACCAGCTGCGCCAGCACCGCGCGGCGCCACGGCCAGCGGCCGATGGCGGTGATGCTGGCGTCATCGATGCCGACGATGACGATGTCGTCGCGGGCCGGATGATGCTGGGCGCTGATGGCGATGTCGTAGGCGGCCAGGTCGGCGCGCTCGGCCCAGCCCTGGCGCGCGGCCAGCACCACCAGGGCCAGCACGGCCGCAAGCAGCAGGCACCATTCGATCAGCGTGCGCTGCCCGAAAGCGTGCCCGGGCGCGGCCGGTGCCGGGCCTGGCGCGTCAGTTGAGCCGGATGCGGCCACCACCGTCCGGCCGGTCGCCCGACCCGATTGCGCCGCCCTGCGAGTCGCGCAGGAGGGCATTGACTTCAATGCGCTGCGGCGCGGAGAACGCCGCCGGGTCAGGTGTCACCCCCGGCGCCGCACGTGCCACGCGGATGAAATAGACGCCGGGCGCGGGGCGCGGCAGGTCAATGGTGTTGGTGGTGGTGTGCTCGTCGGCCAGCAGCGTGGCAAAGCCGGCATCGGCCGAAACCTGGACCCGGTAGCCCGCGCCGGCGCCGCTGCCCTCGGGCCAGCCGATATGCAGCGCGCCGCCGTCGTCGTGCAGGGTCGGCACGGGCGGCTTGGGTTCGACGCTGAACGGGACCGCGTCCGACCACGGGCCCGGCCGGCCCGCCGCATCGATGCTGCGCACGCGCCACCACCAGCGGCCCGGCACCAGCGCTTGCATGGCGGCGGGCTCGGAGGCCGCCTGCACCGCGGCATCGCGCGTAAAGGCCGGATCGGCGGCCAGCGCCAGTTCGTAGCGCGCCGCGCTCGGCACGGTGGCCCATTCGAAGGCGACGGCGTCGGCATAGCGCACCGCATCGGCGGCAGGCTGCTGCGTGAATGGCGCCGGCGGGTTCAGCCGCACCGACACCGGTGCCTGGGCGTCGTGGCCAGTCAGCTGGTGCTTGTCGATGGCGCTGACGCTCAGGTACAGCGTGCCCTCGGGCAGGCCGTCGACGCGCGCGGTCGTGGCAGTGGCGCCACTGGCGGTGCCGGTCCAGACCAGTTCGCTCAGCGCCGCATCGCGCGCCACCAGCACGCGGTAGGCGGTGGCGCCCGGCACCGGCTGCCAGGCGGCCTCGAAGGACGGGCCCAGCACGGTTTCGGCCGGGGGCAGCAGGGCCGGCGCCGGCAGCAGCGCCACCGGCTGCGACAGCTTGCCGCCGGCCGACACGCCGATGCCATAGCCGGCACCGACCGAAGCCGCCGCGGTCATGGCGCGCTCCGCTGCCGGCCTGGCGCGGGCGCCCCGCGCCGCACTGACGCCGACGCGCCCTTCCAGCACCTCGCTGCGGCTTCCTGCCATGTCTGCCGAGACCCGGTAGCGGGTGCCGCGCACGCCGGTCACCATCATCGGCGTATGCAGCTCGAAGCGCCCGACGCCGCCGCCCTGCGGTGCCACGCGCGTATCGGCGGCACCCTTGTCGATGCGGATCACGGTGTCGGTCAGGCCGCTGCGCGCGAACGTGCGCAGCCGGCTGACCGAGAGCGTGGTGGCCGGCGGCACCGTGACGCGGCTGCGGTCCGGCAGCTCCAGCGTGACCGAGCCGCCCGCGGGGGTCTCGATGCGCGTGGTTTCGTCCAGCGTCATGCCGGCCTGCACCGGCCGGCCATTGGCGCGGACCGCGCCGGCCACATGGACCACGCGCGCCGAGGCGGCCTGTTCGGGAATCTGGCTGAGCGGGATGCGCAGGCGCGAGCCGGGCACCAGCCGGTACGGATCGGCCACGCGGTTCAGGCGCTGCAGCGTGCGCCAGCCTTCCTCGGACGCCATGTAGCGCGAGGCCAGGCCGATCAGTGTATCGCCCGGCTCCACCAGGTAGATAAAATCGGCGCCTTCCGCGCCCGCGGGCCCGGCGTGCGCCGGAACCGCCATGCCGGCCAGCAGGGCCAGCGCGGCACATCCAATCCGCATAAGAACCCGTTTCATCATGAAAGAGGGGACGCGTTCAAGCCAGGCGCGGCGCAGGCTAGGCGCGGGCCGCCGGCCTTGGTCATTCCAAGGTCAAGGCCCGTAACGACGCATGCGCCGCGCCTGGCTTGAACCCGAAGGGAAGGCTGCTGCCGGGCCGCATGGCGTTGTTGCAGCCTCCTTGCGTGGAATGACCACGCCGCGTCGGCCACGCCTAGTCCTGCGGCCCGGCAGCAGCCTTCGCGCCCCTTTTTCATGGTGAAACGGGTTCTAAGCATCCGCCCCGGCCTCATCCGCCTCCACATCTGCCGCGGAAGCCTCTTCAAAGCGATAGCCGTGCGAGTACACGGAGGTCAGCCGCACGCCGTTCTCGGGGCGCAGCGCCAGCTTGAGGCGCAGCCGCGAGATATGCGTATCCAGCGTGCGCGAGCCCGCGCCCATGGCGCGGCCCCAGACGGCCTGCTCCATCACCTCGCGCGCCAGCAGGCGCCCGGTATTGCGGAACAGGAACAGGGCCAGCTCATATTCGCGCGGGGACAACAGCGCCGGCTCGCCGCCGATGGTGATGGTGCGCGCGTGGGTATCGACGGTGTAGTTGCCGCGCCGGATCAGCTCCACTTCCTGCGCGGCCTCGGGGTAGGCGCGGCGCAGCAGCGAGCGCACGCGGGCGATCAGCTCGCCGGCGCGGATGGGCTTGAGCATGTAGTCGTCGGCGCCCACCGTCAGGCCGTCGACGATATCGGATTCTGCGGTGCGGCTGGTGACGAACAGGATCGGCGGCATATTGCCGGACTTCTGCCGCACCCAGCTGACCAGCTCATAGCCGCTGGTGCCCGGCAACTGCCAGTCGACCAGCAACAGGTCATAGGCGCGCTCGCGCAGCGCGCGCAGAAAGTCCGCGCCGTTGGCGAAGGACTCGCACTCGAAGCCGGCTTCGCTCAATATCTGCCGGATCAGTTCGGCCTGATCCGGATCATCCTCCACGGAGGCAATTCGCATACCTCTACATCCTTCTGCCAGCTTCCGACTGCAACTGCGGTCTCTGCCACGGCATGTCGACGGCTCGGCCGGCAAGTCATTCCTCATATTCACCCCCAGGGGGGCGCGGCCGTCGATCTGATCCGACGGGCCAGGCCGAAGCCCGCCGGCTGCCGCCATGTTACCCAATCGCAGGCCCTTCCGTCGAGATGCCCCGACGAGGGGTGGCGGCGGCAACTGCGCCGATCCCTCCGCGATCGTCTTTCGATCTGCATCATCCTTGCCGCCATCGTGCCGCCCCGGGAGCCGGGCGCACGATGGCGGCAGGGCCTATTGCAGCATGTAGGTCTCGTACTCCAGCCGGTCCAGCTTGCGGTCCAGCAGGTACAGCGCCAGCGCCACCACCACCAGCAGCGACACCGCAAAGCCGTAGCCGTACCAGGCCGGCCCGAGGTGCAGCGTCAGCAGCGTCAGCGCGAAGTTCAGCACCACGAAGGTCGCGGTCAGCAGCAGCACCTCGCGGCGGCGGTCCAGGTAGAAGTAGATGTTGAGCACCCCCAGCAGCACCACCTGCAGGCTAGCACCGATCACGTCCACGTACAGCAGCGGCAGGTACAGCTCGGAAATGCCCAGCAGCCGCAGCACCCACACGCCCACCGCGAACAGCAGCAGCGCGGCGATGGCCTGCACCTTGACGATCTCGTACAAACCCAGCCGGATGGTCTGGACCATGGTGTTGCGCATGTCCTCGATATGCTCGAGCGAGCTGCCGCCGCGCACCGCGTTGTAGAACGCGTCGTAGTACTCGACGAAATCGGTCTCGATGCGCACCAGGAACACCGCCATGCCCGGGATGATCGCCAGGTAGGCCAGGAACACCGGGATGTCGTAGATGATCGACGCATGCAGCGGCCCGATCACCTGCTGCCCGGTGGAGGGCGCGTACCAGAACATGAACTTGTCGATCCAGATGCCCAGGTTGTAGAGCAGGCCGATCGCCACCAGGCTGGGGTACGCATGGCGGCGCTGGAACACCTCGAACGACATGAACTGGCGGCTGGTGTAGTTGCGGTAGATCAGCGTCACCATGCCGGTCAGCAGGCACAGCTGGCCGGCGGCGAAACCGCCCAGCAGCCCTTCCAGCCCGTGGCCGCGCAGCACCAGCGCGGCGCCGACCGAGATCGCGTAGCCCAGCAGGAAGGTCCATACGATGGCCTTGTACTGCTTCATGCTCGACAGGAAGATCGCGGCAATCCAGATATTGCTCAGCACCACGAAGCCCGCCACCATCAGCAGCCGGTACAGCACCGACTGCTCGCCGAAGCTGAATACCGCGCACGCCACGCCGATGCCGCCCGACAGCACCGTCGACAGCAGTGCCACCGCGTGGTAGTTGCTCAGGACCAGGTGGTCGCGCTTCTCGAACAACCGGTCCGAGGTGAAGCGCGTGAACGCCAGCTGCATCGGCCCGGTCAGGATCAGGCTGCCGGCAATCAGGTAGGTCACGGACACCTGGAACTGCGTGATCAGCGAGCCCGGCACCACGAAGGGCAGGCTCAGCATGCCGATCAACAGGATGCCGACGATCGACAGGATCCACGGCCCGGAGCTGATGATGCCGGCATACGCGTAGGCGCTCAGCATGCCCGACAGGTTGTCCCGCCGCAGCATCTTGCGCAGCTCGAATCCAATGCCAGCCATGCTCAGGCTCCTCCGTGGACCGGGCAGCGCGCGGGGTTGCCGCCGCCCTGCCGCTCAGGTCCGCCAGGCCCGGCGCCGTCTGCCTGCGCCATCAGCCGTTGATACAGTTCGCGGTAGCTGCCCACCATGCGGTCCTGGGCGTAGTAGCGCTCCACGCGCGCCACGCCGGCGGCCTGGGCCGCCTGCCAGCGCGCCGGGTCCTGCAGCAGCCCGAGCGCCGCCGCGGCCAGGGCCGCGGGATCGGCAATGCGCACCACCTCGCCGGCCGAGCCCAGCGCGGCGTCCTCGCCGGGCAGGCCGAACAGCAGCTCGCGGCATGAGCCCACGTCGGTGGTCACGCATGGCACGCCGGCGGCAAAGCCTTCCAGCACCACCAGCGGCAGCGCCTCGCTGATCGAGCTCAGCACCAGCACGCCCACCTGCGGCAGCAGCGCGTCGATGCGCTGGAAGCCCAGGAACTTGACCTTCTGGCCCAGGCCCAGGCTCTCGGCCAGGCTGCGGCATTCACGCGCGTAGTCGGGATCCTCGTCCTCGGGGCCGGCGATCCAGCCTTCGGCCTCGGGGTACTCGCGCACCACCGTCAGCATGGCGCGGATGAAGGTCTTGACGTCCTTGATCGGCACCACCCGGCCGATCAGGCACAGCACCGGCGGCACGCCCGGCTTGCGGCGCGCGCGCAGCGGCGCCAGGCGCGGCAGGTCGATGCCGTTGGGGATGCTGCGCGTACGCACCTCAGGCGCGCCGTCCTGCACCTGGCGGCGGCGGTTGCCCTCGTACAGCGCGACGATGTCGTCGCCAGCGTCGTAGCAGACCCGGCCGATGGTCTCGAAGAAGCGCACCCACAGTTCGCGGAAGTAGCTGATCTGGGAGATGTCGCGCTCGAACACATTGCGGTTGTCGCGGATCCACTGGCTCTGGAACAGGTCGATCTTGCGTTCCTTGGTGTAGATGCCGTGCTCCGACACCAGCAGCGGGCGCTGGTTGCGGTGGCGCAGCAGCGCCCCGAGAAAGCCCGCATAGCCGGTGGAAACCGTGTGGTAGACCCGCGCCGGGATCAGGTTGTCGGCAATGCGCACCAGCTGCCACAGCGGCTTGTGCATGATGCGCACGGTCCAGAAATAGTCCGTGAACGACGGGTCCGTGCAGAAGCGCCGGTATTGCTCGGTGATGGTCTGCCAGGCGCGGCGGCTGTACAGGAAGGCGTCCTCGCCCAGCGCTCCGCCCTCGCGCAGCGCCGGCATCAGCTCGCGCATCATGGCGCCGGCCTCGGCCTCGCGGCCCGGGTCGCGCAGCAGCTCGTGCAGGCGGTCCGAGGCGTCGAACGCCTTGGCATCGCCGGTGCTGCCCTGGACCAGCGGCGGCGGCGGGAAGTCGTACAGGTAGTGCGTTTCCAGGTGCACCACGTTGGGCGGCAGCTGGTAGGCCATGTCGCCATAGTCCTCGCGCCGGCTGCCGATAAAGACGATGCCGAAGCGCAGGTCCGGGAACGCGCGGATCATCTGGTTGACCCAGCTCGACACCCCTCCGCTCACATACGGGAAGGTGCCTTCGAGCAGCAACATGACGTCGGCCGACGTCCCTTTTACCAGGATCTCGCTCATGATTGCCAGTACCGCAGCAGGGGCCGCACCAGCGGGAGCGGCGAGGGGCTGTCAAACGATGCCATCAGCTGGCGCACCGCGGCATAGTCGCGTTCCAGGTAGGCGGCTTCGGCCAGGTGCGGCAGCACGCGTTCGCGCGCGAAGCCGAGGGATTCGGCGCGCTGCAGCCATTCACGCGCCTCGCGCGGGGCATTGCGCGCCAGTGCCAGGCGCCCGCGCATGTACCACAGCGAGGCATTGCTGTCGTCATGCGCCAGCGCCGCGCTGGCGTAGCGCTCGACCTGGCTGGCGGTGTAGCGGTAGACGTCGCCCTGCACCAGGTTCTGGTAGATCAGTTCCCAGTACAGGTCGGCCAGCCGCTTGCTGATCTCGGCGCGCTCGCTGGCGCTGTTGGCGCTCTCCAGGCGCGGCAGCTCGGCCAGGATCTGCTGGGTCAGCTGCTTCTCGGCGCCGTCCAGCATGCCGTAGGCCAGCAGCCGCACGTCGTCGACGCTGTCGGCCAGCAGTTCGCGCAGCACCGGGCTGGCGGTGCGCGCCGGCATCGACTGCATCGCCACCAGCGCGGTCACGCGCTCGGGCAGGGGCGCGCGCGCATTGCCCAGCTGCGCACGCAGGCGCGCGCCGCCGCCGTGCGTGACGCGCGACATCAGGTGCGTGACGAACTCGGGCAAGCCCACGGTGCCGATGCCGCTGGTGTCCACGCGCCGCGGGAACAGCTTCGAGAACAGGTAGCTGCCCAGGCACACCAGCGCGCCGCCCAGCGGCACGAAGAAGCAGAACAGCGCGAGAAAGCCATAGCTCCACCCGAACGGCACGCGAAAGCGCCGCGGCAGCAGGCGCCACAGCAGCAGCGCGGTCAGCGCGGCGGCCACCGCCTGCATGCCGAAGAAGGCCAGCAGCAGCGCGGTGCTGTTGCCGGCGCGCGCCAGCAGCGCCAGCGCGGCGATCTGGGCGGCGAGCCCGCTGGCGCCGAGCTTAAACATGGGGCGCTTCCCCGGCCGGCAGCGTGGCCGGCGCGATCGCGCCATCCACCTGGGCCCGGCGCAGCAGTTTGACCAGCGCGTCTTCCGAGCCGGCGCCGGGCACCGCCAGCGTATAGACGCCGATGCCCGCACTGGTGAAATCGGTGCCGAACTGCGCGCGCAGCATGTCTTCGATGCGCACCAGGTAGGCCGCCACCGCCTGCGCATCGGACAGCGGCATCAGCGTCAGCATGGCGCGGTGATGGGCGTTGACCACCGGCCACGCCACATCCAGCGCGCGCCGGCTGCGCACCACCTGCTCGAACAGCGCATCGCGCTCCGGATCCGCGTCGAAC
This sequence comes from Cupriavidus sp. FW306-1B-F12B, assembly GCF_058781795.1. Lineage (NCBI taxonomy): Bacteria > Pseudomonadati > Pseudomonadota > Betaproteobacteria > Burkholderiales > Burkholderiaceae > Cupriavidus > Cupriavidus sp. FW306-1B-F12B. The sequence goes on along the minus strand of NZ_JBYSXC010000004.1, from coordinate 187,850 downwards.
ACCAGCGCCACCACCGAGCTTTCGATGCCGGTCTCGCGCCGCAGCCGCGACAGACGCGCATAGTCCAGCGCAAACGGGTATGGGCAGGCCGGCAGCGCCGCCTGGATGGTGCGGGTGGCGCCGGCGTGCTCCACGCCGTCGGCGTAGTAGCCCAGCAGCACCATCAGCATCTGCAGGTTCTCGTAGGTCAGCGACAGGAACGGCATGCGCTCGACCACCAGCAGGCCGATCAGGTGGTCGGAGCCGGCCAGCACCGGCGCCACCGCCACGTAGCGCGTCTGCGCGCCATGCTGCAGGCCGTCGGCGCGCAGGTGCGCCAGCTGGCGCGTGTCCAGGCAGTGGCGCACCAGCGGGTCGGTGGTGTCGAGCGTGAATTCCGGGCCGATGCTGGCGACCGGGGCGCCATCCACGTGCTCGCCATCGCAGGCATGGAGCGCGGCTGCCTCAAGCTGGCAGGCCTGCGCCACCACCTGCAGCATCGGCTGCGCGCCGGCCAGCACCTGGCCGGTGCGCGCGGCCTCATCCAGCGCCACGCTGCGCAGCTGCGACAGCGTGTCGCGCAGCGTGGTGGGCCGCGCCAGCAGGTCGTTTTCCAGCCGCTCATGCGAGATCCGCAGCAGGTAGTGGTTCTTGGTCAGCGCCGCCAGGCGTTCGTCCAGGTAGCGGTTCACGGCGCGGGCGCGCGCCAGGCGCGTGCCCCAGATATCGCCGAACTGCCCGGCCACCAGCACCAGCAGCAGCCCGCCGAGGAAGAACAGGCGCGGGAACGGCCCTGCCATCACGCCGGTCTGCTGGTAGAAGTACCAGCCGCCCAGCAGCATCAGCACGCTGCCCACGCCGATCAGCGTGCCGTAGCGCAGCGCCAGGATCACCGGCAGCAGCCAGGCCCACGGAAAGCCCATGCCGAGCAGCAGCGGGTTCTGCGGCAACACCAGCCACGCCAGCCCCATTGCCACCAGCATGGCCACCACCAGTTCCACCACGGCCGCGCGCCCGCTGACCGCCGGCGCCAGCAGGCGCGCATAGCGCCCACCCAGGCCGATGCCCTGTCCTTGCCGCGCGCGATATGTCTTGTCAGCCGTATTGGCCACGCTCATCCCCTTGCTTCAACCATTGCATCGCCGCATCGGTGTGCAGCCTCTTCCTGATGGCTTGCCGCCTCAGCCCTGCATCAGCGGCGCCAGCAGGCGGCGCAGCAGCTTCTGCGCGGTGCCAGACAGCGAGGCGCGGCTCCAGCCGCTGTCGCTGCCGGTGGCCGACCACACCACTTCACCGCTGTTCACGTCCAGCAGCTGCAGCGAGATGCCGACCGCGGGCTCGCCGTCCACGCCCACCTTGTAGCGCCATTCCTGCACCGCGCCGGTCAGCGCGTAGCGGGCCTTCTCGGCACGCGCCCATTCCAGCGCCTTGCCCACGGCTTCGCGCTCGGCCGGCTCGAACAGCGTTTCCGGGTTGAGGCTGGCCGGATAACGCTTCAGGCTGGCCACGCCGCCGGTCTTCAGCAGGCTCTCGGCAATCGCCTCGGCGCGCAGGCCGGCCTGCGGCGTCTCGGTGTAGTTCACGATCGGCAGCACCGCGATGGTCTCGCCGCGGGCCAGCGCCGGCGCGCGGCCGACATCCGTCACCGCGCAAGCCGCCAGCCACAGTGCCGCGCCCAGCGCGCCGCACCATGCCGCCAGCCGCCTGGCCGCTGTCTTGCCCGTCATTGCCGTGGTTTGCTTGTTCATCTTCATCCCCTTTTCCATGTCCTGTTGTTACCCGATCCCTGCCATCCGCTGCCGCCGGCTCAGTACAGCCAGCGATAGCGCATTCCCAGTTCCGTCAGCGGCCTGCCACCGTTGCGCGCCGCGGTCTCGTGCGAGATATACAGCGCCAGGTGGTCATTGCCGAATACCGATCCGGCCACCCCGCCCTGCACGCGGAAGTTCTGCCGTGCGCGCGTGTCGCGCAGCAGCCCCACTTCACCGAACGGCCGCCACTTGCGTGTGTACTCGTCCAGCAGCTCAGTGCCGAAGCCGAACAGCACGCCGGCCTGCGTAAAGCCCTGCGGCATGTAGAACGCCGGCGTGGCTTCGTCGCCGACCGGCACCAGCGACGCCATGCGCGGCGTCAGGCTGCCGCCGTTGGCGCTGTAGTTGGCATGCGTGCCGACCACGCGCACGGTGTAGTCCGGATACGAGGTGCGGATCTTGTAGCCGGCCTCGACGTCATAGACCATGCCATGCCCGAGCGCGCTGCGGTCCTGCCCGCGGAAGCTGCTGTACTCGATGCGCGCGCCGACGAACTCGCGCAGGCCGAAGCGCCAGGTTGCGCCCAGCCCCACGACGTCCTTGGCCCCGCCCACGCGCAGCGGCGCCGATTCATCGGCCGGCTGGTTCAGCCCGGCCAGCGTGCTGAACTGCAGCCGGCCCTGCTGGTTCCACTCGCCGAAGAAGCGCGCGGTCGCCATTGTGTCCAGTCCCTCGCGGTAGCCTGCCGTGGCACGCCAGCGCTTGCTGTTGTCGCGATAGCCCAGCGACAGGTCGGCGCGCCGGTCGGACGACGGCACGTTCACCAGCTGCTGCGGATCGGTGCTGCGCTGGTCGCGCCAGGTGCCGCGCAGGTTCAGGTCATACCCGTCCCACAGGCGCACGCCGCCCGCGAGGCTGCCTTCGGTGTACTCCAGCGGCTTCTGGTGCATGAAGCTCACGCGCGGCTCGATCGCCTGGGCGTTGTAGAGCAGCGTCTCCTGCAGGGTGTCCTGCAGCGTGTCGTTGGAACGGGCCCGTTCCTGGGTCTCGAAGGCCAGCGTCTGCGCGCTGCTGATGCGGTCCAGGCGCTGGTTGGCCTCGATCTGGTTGGCCACCGGCACGCGGCCGGCCTGGCGCTCCAGGATGCGGTCAACGCTGTTCATGTCCTGCCGGTCCAGCGCGATCGCCACCTCGGCATAGGCCGGTCGCTGCAGCCGGTTGACGTACTGGCGGGCCAGCCAGCTTCGCGCCAGCTCGTTGGATTCCGCCGACATCGCCCATGCCAGCGCGGCATCGCGCCCGGCAGCGGACAGCGCGGCATCGCGGCGGGCCGCATTGCGTGCGACCTCCGCCGACGCGGGCTCGCGCAGCGGCGGCAGCCCGGCCACCTCGCCCAGCTGCGACGGCGCGCCCGCCTGCGGCGGCACCAGTTCGCGCGCCGCCGTGGAAGCGCGGTCCGCGCGCAGCATCTGGATCACCAGCGCGCGCGAGACCTCGCCCGAGGCAAAGATCTGCCCCAGCGCCACGGTCTGGCGGCGCAGGTCCGCGCGCGAAGGCGCGCCGGACTCGTTCTCGTACTCTTCGTCGCCGTCGGTGTTGTCGGGCCCCAGCCGGGCATAGCGCACCCCGCGCTGGGACCAGCCGTGATGCAGGTCGATCCAGGCCTGGCGGCGCACGCGCCAGGCCATGTCGGTCTGGCCGATGGCTTCATAGGCATCGGCCATCAGGCTGAGCCAGAGCGGGTCGGCGCTCTTGCCGTCGTTGAGCTTGCGCAGGTAGTGCATGGCCGCGCGCCCGTCCTGGAAACGCATATGGCCCGCGGCAAAGGCGCCCCACAGGTCGGGGTTGTCTTCCGCGTCGTCCTTGACGCGGCGCATCACCGCGCGCACCTCGGTATCGCTGCCCTGGTCGACCAGCATCCACAGCAGCGCCGCCAGCGTTTCGCTGTCGGCATCGCGCAGGCCCGCGGCGCGGCGCAGGTCGGCCAGGGCCTGGTCGCGCTGGCCGGTCACGCGGTAGTACTCCGCGCGCCGCATCAGGAAGCGGCTCGACTGCGCTGCCGCCTGGCGCTGCTCGGGCGTCATGTCCTGCAACAGGCGCCCGATACGCCGGTAGGCGTGGGCACGCGTGTAGTAGTACAGCGCCAGTTCCAGCGATTCCGGCTTGCCGCCGCGGCGCCAGTCGGCCTCGGCGATGCGCCCGGCGTCGATCGGGGTCTTGTCGTAGTAGGCGATCAGGTTGGAGAAATCCGCCTCCTGCGTGTCGCGGACTTCGTCCAGGCAGTCGTTGCGCGCCGGGCCCGCCGGCATCTCCATGCAGTGCTCGTCCTGTGTCTGCGCCGCCGCCAGCATCAGCTGGCGATAGCCGTCCTTGAGCAGGTCGTCGCGCTGGTTCAGCCGCGCCAGCTCGGTAAAGGTGCGCCAGTAGAGGATGTCATCCTTCCCGGCCGTGGCACGCGCCGGCAGCATGGCGTCCAGCGCCTGCGCCAGCTTGCCGCGCACATAGAGCAGGTTGGCGAGCTTCAGCGCATAGGCGGGGCGCGGGCCGAAGCGCTGCTGCAGCTGCGTATAGATCTGGAACGCGCGCTCGTCCTTGCCGGCGCGCTCGGCCAGGGCGGCGTGACGTTCCAAGATTTCGCGCGCCCTGGGGCCGTGGCTCAGGCCTTCGAGGAAGCGCATGGCCTCTTCCGGCTCGCCCAGGCGTTCGTAGGCGGCCACCACCTCGTCCACGGTCTTCAGGTCCGAGCCGCCCGCGCGGTGGCGCAGCGCGGCCAGGTAGGCGCGATCGTCGGACAGGCCCGGGGCGAGCCGCATCACTGCATCCCACGCGCGCTCGTCGTTGGTGGCGCGGGCATAGTCGAGCCAGCTCCTCAGGGCCACGGCCGGCTGGCGGTTCCATTCGGCCACCTGCGCCAGCCGTTCGCGCCAGATCGCCTCGCCCGGCAGCCGGCGCACCGCGGTCTCGGCCACGCGCTGCGCCTGGTCGAGCTTGCCGGCCGACAGGAACACGCGATAGGCGAGTTCGTAGTCGTCGGCGTTGAACGGCTTGTCGGCTGGCTCCGCCGGCGCCTGCGCGGGCGCAGCAGCTTGCGCCGCAATCTTGCGCGTACCCAGCTGGCCGGAAGCGGCCAGCGCTTCACGCAAGGCCAGGCCGCGCGGCCCGTCGAGGAAGACCAGGCCGCGCTCGGCCCACGGCTGGCTGGCGGCGATGCGCCGCGCCTCGGCCTGGCGTGCGGCCAGCGCCGCCGGGCCGGCATCGCGCGTGCGCGCCGAGACCTTCAGCAGCCGCTCGACATAGCGGCTGGCCTGCTCCGGCTTGTTGGCCGCCAGCGCCAGCTTCGTCAGGTAGCGCAGCACCTCCGGATCGTCCAGCAGCTTGCCGCCGTGGCGCTCGGCCTGCGCCAGCGCTTCGTCCAGCAGGTTGCCTGACTGCAGCGTCTGCACCGCCTTCAGGAACAGCGCGCGCCGCTCGGCCAGCGTGGTGGCGGCCGCCTGCTGCGCGAACAAGGCGTTGGCAGCGTTGCGATAGTCGCCGCCCGCGATCGCCATGTCGGCCAGCTGGCGGTTCCAGAAGGCCGCGTTGTTGCGGTCCTGGCTGGCCAGCGCCGCATAGAACTTGCGCATCGCGTCCTGGGCGCCGGCCTGGCGCGACTGTGTGGCCAGCGTTTGCAGGTCGGCCAGCCCCCAGCTGCGCGCGGCAGCCTGGTCCAGCAGGCTGCGCAGCTGCACCAGGTTCTGTTCGCGCTCGGGCGTATCCGGCAGCGCGGCCCAGGCGCGCTGCTGCGCGATCTCGATGCGCGTGCGCAGGATCTGGCCCGACAGGTCGGTGCCCTGCACCGCCTGCATGCGCGCCAGCATGGCCTGCGCCTCTTCCAGCCGGCCGGTGCGCGCGTATTGTTCGGCCAGCACGCCCATGAAACCGGGGTCGTCGGGCGTGACCTTCCACCAGGCTTCCAGGTAGGCCATGGTCAGCCCGTCGATGGTGCGGCCCTGGCCCAGCAGGCGCTCGCGCAGGGTCTCGCGCGGGAACATCAGCGCCAGGCCGATCCCCACCATCGCGGTGAAAGTCAGCACCAGCGCCGGCGGCAGCAGCCGCTCGCGCTCAACCGGCGCAGCGGACTTCGACTTGTTGCCTGGCATGGTTCGGATCGGTGACGGGTGCGGTATCCACGCGCAGCGTGTTGCGCTCGCGGACGGCCTGTACGGGCTTGCCATCGACGCTCACACGGCAGTTGCCGGCGTTGGCAAGACGGAAGAATGGCTTGAAATAGCCGCTGAAGGCGAAGCGCGTGACGCCATCGCGCTGCGACCAGTCGCGCACGATGCCGTTGGCTTCGGCCAGCTGCGGCGCGGCCGGGGCGGTGACTGTGTCGCGCACGGCGAAGCGCGCATCGCCGCCATCCAGGTGCAGGTAGACGCCGCCGCCCGGTGCCGGCGAGGTGCCGGTCACGCCATGCGCCGCGCCCACGTCAGGCATGCCGGCGCCGCTCCAGCGCAGGTTGCGCAGGTTGCCGTCGCCGCGCACGATCCATTCGGCACCGGTGCCGCCCGGCTGGCCATCGCCCACGTCCCGCGCCACGGCCATGTCCTGCCAGTCGAGCACCTTGCGCACGTAGTCGGTCGAGTGCAGCGGCAGCAGCGGCTGCGCCAGCACATAGTCATAGACCTTGCGCAGCGCCTTCAGCGACGCGGCCTTGGTGCCCGAATAGCTGTGGTAGTAGATGTTGACCGGCTTGAAGCGATAAGGCTTGTCGGTCAGCTCGTAGGTCTCGATCACGCGCTCGAAGCCATAGAACGGGCCGTGCCAGAGGTTGGTGTAGACGTTCTCGTTCTGGTTGGGCGCAAACACCTGGAAGGTGCCGCCGGGCTTGTTGATGCCCAGCGGCGCGATCGCGGTCCAGCTCGGGTTGCTGCGCGTGATCAGCGTATCGCCGCCGTTCATGTTGAGCACGCGCGCCTTCTCGGTGAGCCGCAGCGCCTCGGCCGGCGGCTGGCAGTCTCCCGACCACAGCAGCATGCTGACCGGCTTGCCGGCCGGCGCCAGCGTGCGGTTGATGTAGTCGATGGAGCCGCCGATCTCGCGGTTCAGGTCCATGCTGTAGCCGGGGATGCTCAGGTGGAAGGCCTCGTCGCCCTCGACCACGGCGGCGCCGCTGGATTGCGTTGGCTGCCCTGGCTGTGCCGGCACCGTGCGCGACCACTCGAACGGATGCGAGAAGGTATGGCTGGCCACCTCGACATAGGGCTGCGCGAAGATCTTGCGCGCGATCGGCTCAAGCTCGGCGCTCAGCCTGGGGTACATGCCGTCCTTGCTGACTTCGCCCTGGATCACCGACATCGTCATCGGCAGCCGGTAGCGGTCGAAGATCTCGCGGAACAGCACCTCGCCGGAGAAGCCGCCGCCGGGAATCTCGGCGCGCGAGGCAAAGCCGTCGCCGTCGATATGGATGGTCAGCAGGCGCCGGCCGTTCTCGGTGGTGACATCGGGCACGGGCATGGCGGGCAGGCGCAGCGCCTCGCGCAGGAAGTCCAGCGGCTGCACCACCCAGCGGCTCTGGCCGTTGCCGTTGCCGCTCTGGCGCACCGCGTACGGCCCCAGCACATAGCCGCCCCACGGCGTGATCGCGGCGGCGTCATAGGTCAGCGTGCCCGAACGCAGGCGCAGCAGCGAACGGTAGCCGGCGCCGTCCGGCACCTGGATCGCTTCGGCCTGGGTGCGGTCGGGCGCCACCGGCATCTCGAAGCCCATCATCCGGTCCTTGGCCAGCACCTCGACCGGGCCCGACACGCGGCCCTTGACTGCCTTCAGCCCGAAGCTGCGCGCCACCGCGCCGCTAACGCTGGTGCCGAAGTCGTTGAGGAACACCACCGGCATGCCCTGCGCCATGCGCGCCTGCACCCAGGCATGGAAGCGTCCCGGCTGCGCCGTGACATTGCCTGACAGGTACACCACCACGCCGGCGTAGCGGTCCGGCCCGATCTCGGGCAGGTCCTCGCTGGTCTCGGCGAAATCCACGCGATAGCCAAGGTAGTTGAGCGGCATCGAGACAAAGCGCACACCCTCAGAATCGTCGATCGACACCCCGGGGCGGCGCTCCTGCACCACCAGCACGCGCCGGGGCAGCACCTCGACCTTGCCGATGCCGACCGTCTGCAGCCCGGGATCGGCCACATAGGGCGTGATCCCCAGCGCGCGGATGCGCTGCGCGGTTTCGCGTGCGCAGCGGCGGTCAGCCGGCGGACAATAGTCGATCGAGATCACCGGCAGGCGGTATTGCTCGCGGATGGTGCGCGCCTGCGCCAGCAGCCAGTCGCGGTCAGCCTGCGCAACGTCGACATAGCGGCCCTGGGCCTGGTTCCAGCCGCGGAACAGCGACTCGAAGGCAACGGCATAGGCCAGGTCATGCACCTGCGGCAGGATCTCGAAGCCGCGGTTGAAGACCAGGCGCGCCTCGGGGTAGCGCGCCTTGATGGCGCGGATCACGCGCACCAGCCCCGCTTCCTGCCGTGCGCGCTCGGCGTCGGTCCTGGCGGCAAGCTGGTAGGAATCGAGGGTATCGAGGAAAAAGCCGCGGAAGCCGCGCTGCCACAGCGGCGCGATCACCTTGTCCACATAGAAGGCGGGCCAGCCGTCGGCTGCCTGGTCGATGACCGGCGCGTTCCAGGCGTCATTGCGCCCGACGAACCAGGCCTTGGGGATGTCCTTGAAGTAGGCGCGGCTCTCCAGCACCTCGCCGACGCTGACATAGGCAAACCAGGCCGTGGCCGGCGTCGCCGCCTGGCGCGGGTCGAAGCCGCTGTCGGGCTCGACCACGGCGATGTCGAAGGCTTGCAGAGCGTCAACCGGCGGCTTGGCGCCGTAGTGCAAGGCGATCGACGGCATGGATGGCGCCTGCGCCGCGGGCGCCGGCGCGGCCGCAGCCGTCGCCGCCCCGAGGGCCAGCGCCAGCGCGATGCCTTGCACCCGCTGCGCCATGCGCATCCCTACCCACCCCGATCGGAACGGCATGCGGCCGCCCCGGTTCCCTTGTGCTTCCTCCAGCTGCTTCACAGGCTTGCTTCCTCTTGTCTGCGCACGCCGGCAAGTGCCTCACGCACGACATTCTCTGAGGCGGTCGCTGCCGCCTTGTGTCCGACTGTGGATCTCAGAATCGGAAAAATCTGATGGTATCCGGAAACGAATGCTAGGACAGACGCATGGATCACATTGTCAACAATTGTCCCAACACTGAGACATTGAGCCGGCTCGCGCGTTAACGCGCCACCGTGCTGCGGGCGCGCGTCAGCCGCGCTTGCGGTACGGGCGTACGGCGGGCGCGGCTCGGCTCAAATGCAAACAACGGAAACAGTCCAGGCCCCGTGCGCGACGGGTGGTGACGCTGTCCGCAACCGAAATTCCGGACAGCTAGGTTTGAAACACCATGATGGATTCCCCGTTCAGAACTTTTATGTATGGGCCCGCATACAGTGGGCGCGCTCATGTATGTCTGTGCACGACGCGAGCGCGGCCACCGGCCTGGCCTTTATTGTCAGCATAATGATATATCCGGGCCGCGCCGGCTTCCCCCGAACGCGGTAGGGATTGGGCGCCGTAAGAATTTGTAAAAAAGATGGCACGCCCATGCACCGGACGAGAGCCATTATGCACGGCGGCGTGGCATCGCGCTCGCTGGCGGTGCACGCACAACCAAACCCACGATAAAAAAATCAGGGAATTCACTGAACTGAAGCCGAAGTAGAAAACGCTAATATCTCCTATCGGAACCTCTCATCATGATTAGGCGCTTAGCCTGATTGACACGCCGGGAAAATTCGGCAGAATGATTCCCACTTGTGCAGCGCCCATGCGGTGTGTCTTTTGGTGTTGTCGTTCCGTGACGTTTTCGGTTGTCACGACAGCGACATATCGAAGTCATCTGGAATGCGCTGGCGGGGAACATAAAAAGGATCCGCTGGGTGCGTTGCACACGGTGTATAACGAGCGTTTTCGCTCATTTTGAAATTCAAGGTTGAGATAGATATGGAAACCGGTACCGTTAAGTGGTTCAACGACGCCAAGGGCTTCGGCTTCATCACGCCGGATGAAGGCGGCAACGATCTGTTCGCGCACTTCTCCGCAATCGAAGGCAATGGCTTCAAGTCGTTGAAGGAAGGCCAGAAGGTACGCTACGTCAAGGCCATGGGCCAGAAGGGCGAGCAAGCCACCAAGATTCAGGCCCTCTGATACCGGTGGATGCCGGGCCGGTCCAGCGGACCGGCCGGAAGGAAAGCCCCGCAGCTTCGGCGCGGGGCTTTTTTATTGGCGCGCCGGCACCGGGGCCGCCGCTGCGGCAATCTTGCGACGGGTGAAATTGCTATAATCGGCCGACCCACAACCGCCCTCCCGCCAGTGGGCGCGCACGGATGCTGCGCGATCAGTGCGGGACGGTATGCAGCGTGTCGAGGAGTTACGTGGCCGGTACTCAAATCGCAACGCAAGACACCCCTGTCGCCGCCGACCACGGCAGCCAGGCGGGCCCGGCGGCCTCGGCCGGCAGTTCCTTCCATGCCGCGCTGCGCATCCTGCCGCCAGCGCAGCGCCAGGCCATGTTCGAGATCTATGCGTTCTGCCGCGCGGTCGACGACATCGCCGACGGCAACGCACCGCACGCCGAGCGCCTTGCCGCACTCGATGCCTGGCGCCACGACATCGCCGCCTGCTACACCGGCAATCCGCCTCGCGCCCTGCAGCCGCTGAGCGCGCAGATCCGCGCCTTCCACCTGCAGCAGCAGGATTTCCTTGCCGTGATCGACGGCATGACCATGGACGTGGTGCAGGACATCCGCGCCCCCGACGCGGCCACCCTCGACCTGTATTGCGATCGCGTCGCCAGCGCTGTCGGCCGGCTGGCGGTGCGCGTGTTCGGCCTGGAAGAAGCGTGCGGCATCGCGCTCGCGCACCACCTGGGCCGCGCGCTGCAGCTGACCAATATCCTGCGCGATATCGACGAAGACGCCGCCATCGGCCGGCTCTACCTGCCGGCAGAAGCGCTGGCCGCGGCCGGCATCGGCGCGGACACGCCCCAGGCCGTGGTGGCCCACCCCGCCGTCGGCCAGGCCTGCGCGGCCGTGGCGCGCGAGGCCCAGGCGCACTACGACCAGGCCTACGCCATCATGGCGCGCTGCCCGTCGCGGCAGGTGCGCTCGCCGCGCATCATGGCCGAGGTCTACCACCGCATCCTGGCGCGGCTGCGCACGCAGGGCTGGCGCGCGCCGCGCCGGCGCGTGCGCCTGCCGCGCGCCCAATTGCTCTGGATCTTGCTGCGCCACGCCATTGGCTGAGCGCTGCACCCGATGCATGCCGGGCGCGGCCGCGCCGTGCGCCGGCACAAGGAGTCTGCATGTCGATGAACGAGACCGCCTTTGCCACGGCAGTGCCACGGATCGCGGCGGCCAGCGCGGGCGACAGCCCCGCGCCGCGCGACACCGCGCAGGCATTGGAGCACGGCATCGGCCGCGCAATCGACGCGCTGCTGCATCAGCAGCGCCCCGACGGCCACTGGGTCTGCGAACTGGAAGCCGACGCCACCATTCCCGCCGAATACGTGCTGATGGTGCACTACCTCGGCGAAGCCCCGGACCTGGAGCTTGAAGCCCGCCTGGCCCGCTACCTGCGCCGCATCCAGAATCCCGATGGCGGCTGGCCGCTGTTCCATGAAGGCCGCTCCGACGTCAGCGCCAGCGTAAAGGCCTATTTCGCGCTGAAGATGGCCGGCGACGACCCCCAGGCCGCGCACATGCAGCGCGCGCGCCGGGCCGTCCACGCGCTGGGCGGCGCCGAGGCCAGCAATGTATTCACGCGCACGCTGCTGGCCCTGTATGGCGTGATGCCATGGTCGGCGGTGCCGATGATGCCGGTCGAGATCATGCTGCTGCCGCAGTGGTTTCCGTTCCACCTGTCCAAGGTCTCGTACTGGGCGCGCACGGTGATCGTGCCGCTGCTGGTGCTGAACAGCCTGCGCCCGCAGGCGCGCAACCCGCGCGGGGTCGGCATCAATGAGCTGTTCGTCGGCAACTGCCATACGGTGGGGCTGCCGCCGCGCGCGGCGCACCAGCACGCCGGCTGGTACACGGTGTTCCGCGGCCTGGACGCGCTGCTGCGCGTGACCGAGCCGCTCTTCCCGCGCACGCTGCGCCGGTGCGCCATTGCCGCGGCGCAGGCCTTCGTGCATGAGCGGCTCAACGGCGAGGACGGCCTGGGCGCCATCTTCCCGGCAATGGCCAACAGCGTGATGATGTTCGACGTGCTGGGCGTGCCGCCCGACGACCCGGCGCGCGCGCTGGCGCGGCAATCCGTCGAGCGGCTGCTGGTCGAGCACGGCGACGAAGCCTATTGCCAGCCGTGCCTGTCGCCGGTGTGGGATACAGCGCTGGCCGCGCACGCGCTGCTGGAAACCGGCGAGGCGCGCGCGACGGCCGCGGCCGGGCGCGGCCTGGACTGGCTCAGGCCGCTGCAGGTGCTGGACGTGCGCGGCGACTGGGCCGTGCGCCGCCCGCTGGTGCGCCCCGGCGGCTGGGCCTTCCAGTACGCCAATGCCTATTACCCGGACGTGGACGACACCGCCGTGGTGGCCGCCGCGATGAACCGCTACATGCGCGCCCACGATATGCCGGGCCGCTATGACGAAGCCGTGGCGCGCGCCGCCGAGTGGATCGTCGGCATGCAGGGCGGCGATGGCGGCTGGGGCGCGTTCGAGCCCGAGAACACGCATCTCTACCTGAACAACATCCCCTTTGCCGACCATGGCGCGCTGCTGGACCCGCCCACCGCGGACGTGTCCGCGCGCTGCCTGTCGATGCTGTGCCAGATCGGCGCCACGCCGGGCAAGAGCGAACCCGCCGCGCGCGCGCTGCGCTACCTGCTGGCCGAGCAGATGCCCGACGGCAGCTGGTTCGGCCGCTGGGGCACCAACTATATCTATGGCAGCTGGAGCGCGCTGTGCGCGCTGAACGCGGCGGGCCTGGCACCGGAAGCCCCCGAGATGCGCCGCGCCGTGGCGTGGCTCGAGCAGATCCAGAACGCCGACGGCGGCTGGGGCGAGGACGGCAGCAGCTACCGGCTCGACTACCGCGGCTACGAGCCCGCGCCCAGCGTGGCCTCGCAGACCGCGTGGGCGCTGCTGGCGCTGATGGCAGCCGGCGCCGCGCAGCACGCCGCGGTGGCGCGCGGCATCGACTACCTGCTGCGCACGCAGCAATCCGGCGGCCTGTGGCATGAGCCACGCTTCACCGCGGTGGGCTTTCCGCGCGTGTTCTACCTGCGCTATCACGGCTATGCGCGCTACTTCCCGCTGTGGGCGCTGGCGCGCTACCGCAACCTGCAGCGCGGCGGCGCGCACCAGGTGTCGTGGGGGCTGTGACGGCACCTTTCGTGCTGGTCGTCACCGGCATGGCGTTCGAGGCGCGCATCGCCGCCGGCCCGCATTGCCGCGTGGTGCACGGCCTGCGCGGACTTGCACTGGAACAAGGCGTTTCCGCGATGGCAAGCCGGCACTGCATGGGTATCCTCAGCTTTGGCGTGGCGGGCGGGCTGGATCCCGCGCTGGCGCCGGGCGCCCTCGTGCTGGCGGACTCGGTGTGCGCGGCCGTCGAACGCTACGACACCGACATGACCTGGACCCGGGCGATGCACGCGGCGCTGCCGCATGCCAGGGTCGGGATACTTGCCGGCGCGGACCAGCCGGTGCTTTCGGTCGCCGCCAAGCAGATGCTGCACCGGGCCACGGGGGCGCTCTGCGTCGACATGGAATCGCACCTCGCCGCGCGCATGGCGGCGGCTTGCCGGCTGCCGTTCGCGGCCTGCCGCGTGGTGATCGACCCGGCCAGCCGCGCGGTCCCAGCTGCCGCGGCGGCGGGCATGGGTGAAGATGGCAAGACCGATGTGGGCGCGGTGCTGGGCGGGCTCTTGCGGGCGCCGTGGGAACTGCCGGCGCTGATGCGGCTGGCGGGCGATGCCGCGGCCGCGCGCGGCGCGCTGCGGGCGGCCCGGCTGGCGCTGGGGGACGAATACGGCTTGCGCGATGTGCGGACGCAGCAAGCTGACACCTGAACTGGCCGATGAAATGCTCCCTCTCCCGCAGGCGGGAGAAGGGAGCAAACAAGCAGGCCGCTAAACTCCAACGGCAACCGGTAGCCTGCCCCTCACCCAAACTTCCTCACCGCATCCAGCGCCAGCCCGCTGCCGATGCTGCCGAACCGGTCCCCTTCCACGCAACGCGCTTGCGGCAACAGCGCCGCCAGCCGCTGCCGCAGCAGCGGCACGCTGCTGGAGCCGCCGGTGAAAAAGATGGTATCGACCGCGGCGCCATCCACGCCGGCATCCACCAGCAGCTTCTGCACGGTCTGCTCGGTCTTCACCACCAGCTTGTCGATCGACGCATCGAACTCGTCGCGCGTGATGGTCAGCGTCAGCCCCTGCTCCAGCCGGTGCAGGTCCACGTCGGTGCTGCCGGCGTCGGACAAGGCGATCTTGGCGGCTTCCACCTGGATCGCCAGCCAGTGCCCGGCGCGCTCGCGGATCAGCCGCACCAGGCGGTCGAGCTTCACCGTATCGGCCGCGTCGCGGTAGTTGTCCATCACCAGCGACCACGCCTTGCGCGTATAGACCAGGTTGATGGTGTGCCAGCTGGCCAGGTCGAAATACTGGCTGGACGGCATCGCCTTGCCGTTGCGCAGCGCGCTGCCCAGGCCCAGCAGCGGCATTGCGCGCGCCAGGCTGAGCGCGCGGTCGAAGTCGGTGCCGCCGATATGCACGCCGCCATTGGCCAGGATGTCGTCGCGCCGGTCGCTGCGCGCGGCGCGCTCGGGCGACAGGCGCACCAGCGAGAAGTCCGAGGTGCCGCCGCCGATGTCGGCCACCAGCACCAGTTCCTCACCCGTGATCCGGGCCTCGTAGTCGAAGGCCGCGGCGATCGGCTCGTACTGGAACGCGATCTCGCCGAAACCCGCGTCGCGCGCGATCTCGGCCAGGGTGTCTTCGGCGAGCTGGTCGGCGGCCGGGTTCTCGTCGATGAAGAATACCGGGCGGCCCAGCACGGCGCGCGAAAACTCCGTGCCGGCGGCCTGCTCGGCACGCGTCTTCAGCTCGCGGATGAAGTGCGCCAGCAGCTTGCGGAACGGCATCGCCTGGCCCATCACCTCGGTGCTGTCGTCCATCATCGAGGTGCCCAGCAGGCTCTTGAGCGAACGCATCAGCCGGCCTTCATAGCCGGCCAGGTAATCGCCCAGCGCGGCGCGGCCATAGCTGACCAGCGGATCCTCCGCGTGGAAGAAGATCACCGAGGGCAGCGTCACCTTGCCGTCCTCCAGCGGCAGCAGCGCCGCCGGCCGCGCCGGATGGCTCCAGCCGACCGTTGAGTTGGACGTGCCGAAGTCCAGGCCGCATGCGTTTGACATCATTGATTCCGTTTCCTGCAAGACACCACTAAAAAGGCCCGCGCGCCAGCAGGCCGCGCGGACGGGGCGCCATTGTATGGCAGGTGCCGGCCAGGCGCCCGGCTTGACACGCCCAAACGCGGCTCCTATCCTCCGCATGTTCTCTGTTAAAGATCATCATTCTGTTGTACAGAACATGAAAAAGCCCCTGCGCCATATCCGCGTGCTCGACCTGACCAATGTGCTGGCCGGGCCGTTCTGCTGCCACCAGCTTGCCCACCTGGGCGCCGAAGTCATCAAGGTGGAAACCCCCGGCACCGGCGACCTGGCCCGGCAGCTGGGCGCCGATGCCGAGCTGAACCAGCGCCTGATGGGCGTGTCGTTCCTGGCCCAGAACCCAGGCAAGCAGTCGGTCACCCTCAACCTGAAGCACGCGCGCGGCAAGGAGGTGTTCCGCAAGCTGGTGCAAAGCGCCGACGTGCTGGTGGAGAACTTCCGCCCCGGCGTGATGGACCGGCTCGGGCTGGGCTACGAGACCCTGAAGCAGGACAACCCGCGCCTGATCTACTGCGCGATCTCGGGCTTTGGCCAGGACGGGCCGCTGGCCGGGCTGCCGGCCTATGACCAGATCATCCAGGGCATGGCCGGCGTGATGAGCATTACCGGCGATGCGCAGAGCGCACCGTTGCGGGTCGGCTATCCGGTCTCGGACACCATCGGCGGGCTGACCGCGGCGCTGGCGGTGGCGGCGGCGCTGGCGGACCACCAGCGCACCGAAGGCTATTTCATCGACGTATCGATGCTGGAAGCCACGCTGGCCACCATGGGCTGGGTGGTGTCCAACCACCTGATCGCCGGCAAGGTGCCGGCGCCGATGGGCAACGAGAACATGACCGCCAGCCCTTCGGGCACTTTCCGCACCGCGGACGGGCTGCTCAATATCGCCGCCAACAAGCAGGAACAGTTTGAAGCCGTGTGCCGCGTGCTGGGCCGCCCCGAGCTGGCCGCCGACCCGCGCTTCGCGCAGCGCCAGGCGCGCCTGGCCAACCGGGGCGAACTGACACAGGCGCTGGAAGCGGAACTGGCGAAGAAGCCGGCCACCGAATGGTGGCCGCTGCTGACCGACGCCGGCGTGCCCGCCGGCCCGGTGCTGGACGTGCCGCAGTCGCTGGCGCATCCGCAGGTGCGCGAGCGCGGCATGATCGGCGAGTTTGCCGATGCGCCCGGCGTGGGCCGCGATATCCGCGTGGTGCGCACTGGCTTCAAGCTCAACCGCGAGGCCCCGGCCGTGGACACGCCGCCGCCGGAGCTGGGCCAGCATACGCGGCAGGTGCTGGCCAGCCTTGGCTACAGCGATACGGACATCGACCAACTGAGCGAGGAGCGCGCGATATGAGCGGCATCGAAACCAGCGGCCAGCCCCGGGATGACGCCATGGACCCGGGCCAGCGCCTGTCGCAGGACTGGTGGCGCACCGGCATCATCGACATGCGCCCGGGCGAGATCCGCTACCGCGGCTACCCGATCGAACAACTGATCGGCCGGGTCTCGTTTGCGCAGATGATCTGGCTGATGCTGCGCGGCGAGCTGCCCGGCCCCGGCCAGGGCGAGCTGCTGGACGTGGCGCTGATGGCCGCGGTCGACCACGGCCCGCAGGCGCCCAGCATTGCCATCGCGCGCATGGCGGCCACCTGCGGCGTGGGGCTGAACAACGCCATGGCTTCCGCCGTCAACGTGCTGGGCGACGTGCATGGCGGCGCCGGCGAACAGGCGGTGGCGCTGTACCAGGACGTGGCGCAGCGGCTGGATGCGGGCGGCGCCATGGACGACGCCGTCACCGCCGCGCTGCGGCACTACCGCGACCTGCACGGCAAGTTCATTGCCGGCTTTGGCCACCGTTTCCACCCGGTCGACCCGCGTGCGCCGCGGCTGCTGGCGCTGGTCGACCAGGCCGCGGCCGACGGCGTGGTCAGCGGGTGCTACGCGGGGATCGCGCGCGCGGTCGAGGCGGCGCTGGGTGCCGGCCGCGGCAAGCCCATCCCGATGAATATCGATGGCGCCACCGCGGTGATCTATGCCGAGCTGGGCTTTGCCGCACCGCTGGCGCGGGGGCTGTTCTGCCTGTCGCGCTCGGTCGGCATCCTGGCGCATGCCTGGGAGCAGACCTGCGAGGGCGGGCGCAACAAGGGCCCGATGCCGCGCCAGTTCCTGTGGACCTATGACGGTGCGCCGCAGCGCGACGTGCCGGAGCCTGGCCGGCAGGCATAACCGGTTCAGCCGGCCAGGTCGGGCTCTGGCTCCAGCAGCGGCGCCGGCGATGCACTCGCGGCCGCCGGCGCCGCCATGGACGAGGCCAGCACGTAGCGGTCGCGCCCATGTTCCTTGGCGTGGTAGAGGGCGCGGTCGGCATCGGCAAACAGCAGGCGCCACAGCGCTTCCTTGCTGCCCGGGCCGCCGCGCAGCTGCGCCACGCCAATGCTGACGCTGGCATGGCCGCGCCCGGCGGGCAGTTCAATCGCGCGCACCTTGCGCAGGATGCGGTTGGCCAGCGCCGAGGCCTGCTGCTCGTCGGTATGCGGGCACAGGATGCAGAACTCTTCGCCACCGTAGCGCCCGGCCACGTCCGAGGCGCGGCGCGAGTTGTCCAGCGCATGCGCGACTTCGCGCAGCACGGCGTCGCCGGCGTGATGGCCGAAGGTATCGTTGACCTGCTTGAAATAATCGATGTCGATCACCAGGCAGGACAGCGCCTGCCCGTCGCGCTGCCAGCGCGCCACCAGCGACAGTGCCGACATCTCCAGCGCCCCGCGGTTGAGCAGCCCGGTCAGGGCATCCACGCGCGCGCCGCTTTCGTTGTGCGCGACGATCTGCTCCATCGCCATCACGGTAAAGCCGAACAGGCCCAGCAGCGTGGCCATCAGCGGCGCCAGCAGCCAGGCCGAGCCGGCCGGGCCGGCAAAGAACAGCGTCAGCGGCGCGGCGCCCGCACCGCCCGCCACGGGCAGGTTCATGGCATGGCTGAAGCCGGCCAGCTGCGTGGCCAGATGCACCAGGCTGGCCACCAGCACCAGCGGCGCGCCGATGCTGCGGCGCCCGCGCCCGGCACGCGCCAGCGTGGCAAAGGTGGCCAGCGAGACCAGCGCCAGCAGGCCGTAGACGATGCGCAGCACCACCTGCTGCCCGTCGGGCATGCCGCTGGTGGCCGCGATCAGGCCAAGCCCGATCACACCCGCGGCGGCCAGCGCCGCGGGATGGGCCGGCACGCCGTAATAGACCCGCACGCCGCGGTAGATCAGCAGCCAGCCAGCCACGAACGCCAACGCTCCCAGCGTGCCCAGCTGGCCGGTGCCGCTGGCCGCGCTGATGGCCAGCGCCAGGCCCGCGGCCGACACCAGCACGTGCCCGAACGCCCACAGCCGCCCCGCCTCGCTCGCGCGCAGCGCGAACACCAGCCCCGCCGCAATAATCAGCGTGCTGCAAAAAAACACCATCATCACCACCGCAATGGTCTGCTGGTCCAGGTGCACGGGGATTTCCTCAAGGATGCCGTCTGCCGCGCCGTCATATCGAGCGGCGGGCATCGGGCCACAGGGGCGCGATGCAGGCATCTCTCGCACTTGTTTTCACAAAATGTGACGTGCGTTGTTTTCAATGCCAGCCGCATGATAGCCCGCGCATGCAGGCCCGTGGCACCCCCGACAAGCCGGGTCGGGCCGGCGGCACACACAAGCCCGGCGGCTCAGCCCGCGGGGGCGTTGTCCGCAATGCTGTCCGGAAAGGAGCCGCCCAGCGCTTGGGTCAGCGCGCGCGCCGCATGCAGCACATCGACGCGGAAGCCTTCACGGTAGCGCGAGGCCGGGCAGGTCAGCGTCAGCGCGCCGCACAGCACATCGCCGGGACCGAACACCGGCGCCGACACCCCGGCAAGATCGGGGCTGCGGTCGCCCACCAGTGCCGCCACGCCCTCGTGCCGGATGCGCTCGTAGAGCGTGCCGGACTCGCCGGCAAAGGCGCGCAGCACGCGCGCGCCGGCGCCCCGGTCGCGCGGCAGCAGTTCGCCGGCGCGGACATGGTCGCGCACCGGCTGCGGCGAATCGACGCGGTACAGGCACAGCCGGTGCTCGCCCTGCTCGACATGGAAGGCCGCGCTTTCACGCGTGATGCGCACCAGCTCGCGCAGCGCCGGCATCACCACCGCCTCCAATGAGAACGACGCGGCGTAGACGGCATTGAGCCGCGCCACCTCGGGGCCCAGGCCATAGCGCCCGTCGGACTGGCGCCGCACTAGCCCGGCGTGCTCAAGCGACGCCAGCAAGCGCAGCAGCGTGCTCTTGTACAGGCCGCTGCGCTGCGCCAGCTCGGCCAGCCCCAGCGCGGTATCGCCGAGACGGAACACCGACAGCACGAACAGCGCCCGGTCCACGGCGATGGCGCCGCCCGCGGCGGCGTGCTTGTCGGCTTCTGAAACCTGTGCGGCTTTGCGTGGCATGGCTGACGGCGGCGATCCTGGTTGGACCGGATGACGGAACGATGCGCCAACGTATAGAACGCACCCCCGCTTGTCAATCCGCCCTGCCGCGTGTCAATGGCCCGGCACACGTCCGGCGAGGTCGCGCAACAGATGCCGCATGCATTCGCGTATCCGGCCGGCGCGCTGGCGTTTTTCTGCAACACCGTGGCCGGCACCTGCCGCCGCCCGGGGCGCCGCCAAAGCGCCTTCGCCGCCCCCTCGGCTACCGCATGCGCCACATTGCTTGCGCGTACTCGCCACTCCCCGGTTTGCAAGCGGAATTAGAGGGAAAGTTACCTGCTTTTGATTCAGCAGCCGCTGCACGGGGTGGATAAAATCATGTGTTGCTGACCTTCGCGCAATCCCTGCGCTGCTTTCCGTACCCTCGCTGCAATGTCTCACCGCCGTGCTTTTCCCGACCCTGGTATGACCGTTCCCGCTCTCTCGCTTGGCGCCATCCTGGATGACCTGCGTAGTGCCCCGCGCCCGCTGACTTCCGCGGAGTACACATACCTGGCCCAGCTGCGGCAGCGTATCGTCACCGGCGACGCAGACCTCTGGACCACGCTCGAGACCGCGGGCGTGCCATGCAGGGAACGCCGCCTGTCGCCCGAGGTGGTGCAGGCACTGACCGCGATCGGCCATTTGCCGATGCACTGAGCCCGGCGCGCGCCACCCCACATTGCAGAAATTTCCCCGGATCATTTCGAAAAACCGCACCCTCCAGCCTGCCTGCGTCCCGCTACGATCGATTTCCTTTCGATTCGCCGGGCACCGTGCTTTCAGTCAACTGCCAAGCATGCCCCGGCCACGGCCCAGCCATGGCTTACCCATCCAGCAACCGGCGCGTCAGCTTCCTGTCGTTGCGCGCCTATGTCGCAGTGATGCAGCACCGTGATGCCGTCCGCGCCGCGCAAGCGCTGCGCATCCATCCGCAAAGGCTGCACTACCACATCCGCGGCCTCGAGGCCGCGCTCGGCAAGCCGCTGTTCAGGACTTGCAGCCCGGACTGGCTGCCGACATCCACGGGCGTGACCGCACTGCCCAAGGTCGTCGCCATGCTGGCCATCTGGGATCAGATCGAGGCCGGCATCCGTGCCAGCCGGCGTGCCGCGGCGGCCCGGGAACCCGAGCCCGGCGCCATTGCACGCCACGGCGCCGCATTCTGGGTGCGGCAGGCGACGATATAGCGTCAGGCCAGCCGTTCGCAGCAATAGGCCTCGGTGCGATAAGGGAAGGCAACCTCGGCACGGCCCGCCAGCGCGGGATGTCCGTCGATGACCGCCTCCAGCCGTGCGCGCACGCGGGCCTGCTCCGCCGCCGGCAGCGCGGCAATGAAGCTCACCGACATCACCCGGTCCACGATCACCTGCTGCGGCGCCCCCACATGCGTGTAGGGCAGGCGCTGCAGCGCCAGCGGCCCGAAGCCCCCGGCGGGAAAGACCCGCTTCCATTCGCCCTTGTAGAAGCGCGGCGCGTCGCCTTCGTACGGCGTCATGATGGCCGTCAGCTGCGCCACCCAGTCCACGCTTTCATCGCGCACGTTCCATACCAGCCCGAGCCGGCCGCCAGGGCGCAGCACGCGGCCGATTTCCGCCATCGCGCCCGCATTGGCAAACCAGTGGAAGGCCTGCGCGCAGACCACGGCATCGACGCTGGCATCGGCCAGCGGAATGGCCTCGGCACTGCCTTCCAGCGCCTGCACCGACGGCAGCGCCACGGCCAGCTGAGCGCGCATCTGCGCCACCGGTTCGACCGCGATCACCGTCGCCCCGGTCTCCCCCAGCCGGCGCGTGAACTTGCCGGTGCCAGCGCCCAGGTCCAGCACGGCGCGGCCTGCGCGCAGGCCCAGCGTGCCGCGCAGCCAGGCGTCGATTTCAGCGGGATATTCGGGGCGTCCGCGCGCGTAAGTATCGGCCTGGCTGGCGAATCCCTGTGCGGCGGCCTGATGGATGGCGATCATGGGCGGGCTCCGGTTGCGTACCGGAGGCGTAGCCTACGCCCCATGCCGGCACAGGGCAAGCGGGCGGCTACTGCTGCATGCCCCAGCGGCGCACCGTCAGCCGTTCCAGCGTGGTGAACACCAGTCCCTCCACCAGCAGCCCGATCAGGATCACCGCGGCCAGCCCTGCAAAAACGCGGTCGGTGTAGAGCTCGTTGCGGTTCTGGAAGATAAACCAGCCCAGCCCGCCCTGCCCCGACGACGCGCCGAACACCAGCTCGGCCGCGATCAGCGTGCGCCAGGCAAAGGCCCAGCCGATCTTCAGGCCCGACAGGATCGCCGGCAGCGCCGCCGGCACCAGCACCAGCGCGACATAGCGCAGCCCGCGCAGGCCGTAGTTGCGGCCCGCCATGCGCAGCGTCGGCGGCACCGCCCGGAAGCCCGCGTACATGTTCAGCGCCAGCGGCCACAGCACCGAATGGACCAGCACGAAGACCAGGCTTTTGGTGCCCAGCCCGAACCACAGCAGCGCCAGCGGCAATAGCGCGATCGCCGGCAGCGGATTGAACATGGCGGTGAGCGTGTCCAGCACATCGCGCCCGAAGCGCGTGGACACCGCCAGCGAGGTCAGCACGAACGCCAGCACGATCCCGGCGGCATAGCCGCGCAGCAGCACCGACAGCGAAATCGCCGCCTTGCCCGGCAGCTCGCCGCTGGCCACCGCGTCGCCGAAGGCGCGCATCGTGGCCAGGCATGACGGCAGCAGCAGGTCGTTGTCCTGCACGCGCGCCACCAGCTCCCAGATCAGCCCCAGCGCCAGCAGGATCACCGCCTTGCGCAGCCAGCCGTGTTGCCACAGGCGCTGGTGCCACGGCAGCGCGCGCGCAAGCGGGGCTTCGGTGAAGGGTTCAGGCTCGCGTTCGTATTCGGGCCGATGCGTGTCGGCCAGTGTCAGTGTCGGTTGCGTCATGATGCGATGTCCCGGTTCAGCGGCCCGCCGCGCTGCGCGCACGCGGCGCGGCCTCGGCGGCGGGCTCGTCGAACAGCAAGGTATGGATGCGTTGCGCGGCGGCCTGGAATTCGGCGCCGCCCTGGCTGGCCAGGCTGAACTGGTGGCTGTTGAGCTCCGCGCGCACTCGGCCCGGGTGCGGCGACAGCAGCAGGATGCGGCTGCCCACCACCAGCGCCTCTTCGATCGAATGGGTGACGAACAGCAGCGTGAAGGCCGCGTCGTCCCAGAGCGCCAGCAGCTCTTCCTGCATGCGCCGGCGCGTGAGCGCATCCAGCGCGGCAAAGGGCTCGTCCATCAGCAGCACCTTGGGGCGCATCGCCAGTGCGCGCGCGATTGCCACGCGCTGCTTCATGCCGCCCGACAGCGTATGCGGGTAGGCATCGGCAAAATCGGCCAGCCCCACCTTGTGCAGGCTGTCCAGCGCCAGCTCGCGCGCCTCTGCGCGCGACAGCTTGCGCGCTTGCCGCAGCGGGAACATCACGTTCTGCACCACCGTTTTCCACGGCGGCAGCTGGTCGAACTCCTGGAACACCACGATGCGGTCCGGCCCGGGCTGCAGCACACGCCGGCCTTCGAGCCGGATCTCGCCCTCGCTGGGCGGAACGAACCCGGCAACCGCCTTCAGCAACGTGGACTTGCCGCAGCCGGACGGGCCCAGCAGCACGAAGCGGTCGCCGGCATGCACGTCGAAGCTGACGCGATGGGTGGCGCGCACGATGCGCTCGGGCATGCGGTACTCCAGCGACACGCCGTCGACCTGCAGCAACGGCGTGGCGCGCTCCGACACCACGCGCAGGTTATGGGTGGCCATGCTCAGCTCCCCTGCGCGGTGACCGGGTCCTGGAAGAAGTAGTCCTGCCAGGACTTGGGCTGGTTGCGGATCGCGCCCACGCGGTGCATGAAAGCGGCCAGCGCAAAGGTGTTCTGCGGCGCCACGCGGAACTGCACCTGCGGATTCTTCAGCACGCGCAGCAGCAGCGCGCGGTCGGTCTTGGCCTTGCTCTGGCGCAGGTAGATATCGGCGGCCGCTTCCGGATTGGCGGTGGCAAAGGCCGCGGCCTCGGCCAGCGCATCGACGAAGGCGCGATAGGTCTTGGGGTTGTCGCTGCGGAACTTCTCGGTCGCGTACAGCACCGTGGAAGAACTCGGACCGCCCAGCACGTCATAGGAATTCAGCACGATGCGCGCGTTGGGGTTGCCCGCCAGTTCCTGCTCCTGGAACGGCGGATTGCCGAAGTGGCCGGTGATCTCGGTGCCGCCGGAAATGATCGCCGCGGCCGCATCCGGGTGCGGCACCGCCACAGTCCACTTGTCGAGGCGGTTGTATTCCTTGTCGCCCCATTGCCTGGCCGCAGCCAGTTGCAGCACGCGCGACTGCACCGACACGCCCACCGCCGGCAGCGCGATGCGGTCCTTCTCGGTGAAGTCGGCAATCGACTTCACCTTGGGGTTGTTGCTGACCAGGTAGTACGGGAAGTTGCCCAGCGATGCCACGCCGCGCACGTTCTGCTTGCCGTGGGTGCGGTCCCACAGCGTCAGCAGCGGGCCCACGCCGGCGCCGGCGATATCGATGGCACCGGACAGCAGCGCATCATTGACCGCGGCGCCGCCCGACAGTTGCGTCCATTCGACCTTGATGTCGACACCCTGCTGCTTGCCGTGCTTTTCGATCAGCTGCTGGTCGCGCGCCACGTTGAGCAGCAGGTAGACCACGCCGAACTGCTCGGCGATGCGCAGCTTGCCTTCGGCGTGCGCGGTGCCGGTGATGGCGAGGCCGGCGCTCAGCGCCAGCAGGCCGAGCTTGCGGGAAAAACGAGTGAACATGATCAGGACTCCGGGGAATACGGTGGATTGGCGCTCGCCGCTGCGAGCGCCCTGGGATGACTTGCGATACCGCTGCCGCCTTCAGCGCGGCACGTCGCCTTCGATGGTGGTGCGGTACATCACGCGCCGCAGTTCCGGCGGACAGCCCGCGGCAAGATGCAGCAGCGAGCGGTTGTCCCAGAACACCAGGTCATGTGGCTGCCACTGGTGGCGGTAGATGTGGGCGGGCTTGACGCTGTGCGCGAACAACTGGTCCAGCAGGTCGCGGCTTTCCTGCTCGGGCAGGCCGACGATGCGGGTGGTGAAGTGCTCGCTGACAAAGAGCGCCTTGCGCCCCGTTTCCGGATGGGTGCGCACCACCGGCTGCAGCACCGGCCTGACCTGCGCGACCTGCTCCGGCGTCAGGTTGGGCCGCCACGGGCTGCGCTGCTGCAGCTCGGCATAGCGCGCCAGGTAAGTGTGCTCGGCCTGCAGGCCATCGACGGCGCGTTGCAGCGCCGCCGGCAGCGTGTCCCAGGCCAGGTGCATGTTGGCGAACAGCGTGTCGCCGCCTTCGGCGGGCAGCTCGCGCGCATGCAGCAGCGAACCGAGGCTGGGCTTTTCCTTGTACGACAGGTCCGAATGCCAGAAGTGGCCGGCATCGCCCAGCCCGATCGGCTTGCCGTTCTCGACCACGTTGGACACCACCAGCACTTCCGCATGGCCCGGCAGCTGGAACTGGTGCAGCACGTGGATCTGCAACGGGCCGAAGCGGCGGCTGAAATCGATCTGCTGCGCCGGCGTGATCTGCTGGTCGCGGAACACCACCACGTGGTAGTCGAGGTGGGCGCGATGGATGCGGGCAAAATCCGCGTCGGACAGTGGCTGCGACAAGTCGAGCCCGATCACTTCCGCGCCCAGCGGCGCGTCCAGCAGACGGATCTCGAAGTTGCCCGCGTCTGCGGACAATGCGGTGGAAAGCGGTGCGCTCTGCTGGCGCGAAACACTGGCGTGGGCGGTTGCGGTCGTCATGGCAAGCTCTGGCACGGGGGAAGCCGATGCGGCATCCGGGATGCCGCGTACAAGCTTGCACTGTAGAGAGCCGGCCACTGCACGGTCAACGAATCAAATCGCTGGCCCTTATCCGCTTATCGCATATCCATGTCTCGACATTGGCGGGCCATCAGGGCTTGCCGGGGCAACCGCTGCGGCACGGCACGTTGGCGGTATCCGGGCGCGCGTCGGCGACAAAGCCATCGCGGTTCGGCATCTTCACCTGCGGCAGCGTGCGCGCGTCCAGCACCGCATCTGCGGGCAGGATGCCGTTCTTGTGCAGCAGCCACGCGGTGACGGCATAGACCTCGTCCGGTGCCAGGCTCTGCGGCGCGTTGTAGGGCATGGCACGGTTGATGAAGTCGAATACCGTGGTCGCGTAGGGCCAGAAGCTGCCGATGGTCTTGACCGGGTCCTTGCCCCTGGCGGCGTCCTTCAGCGTGCCCTGCCCGCCTACCAGCGCATCGGCCGGCTTGCCTTCGCCATTGACGCCGTGACATGCGGCACAGTACTGCGCATAGACCTGCTGGCCACGCGCGACCGTGCCGCTGCCCGGCGGCAGGCCCGTGCCGTCCGGGGTCACGTCGATATTCCACGCGGCAAGGTCGCGCTCGCTGGCAGGGCGGCCTATGCCATAGGTCTGCGCAACCGCCGTTTGCGCGGTGCAGGCCAGCGCGAGCACCGCGACGGTACCGCTGAATCGTTCAAGCGCGCGCATTGGCAATACTCCCGTCCGCGGCCACGCGCCAGCGCTGGATCGCGTTGTAGTGATAGGTGGAAGCCACGCCGCGCGCGGCCACGAGCTGGTCCGGCGTAGGCTGGACGTTGCCGGCTTCGTCGATGGCGCGGCTCTCCAGCGAAGCTGGCCCGCCATCCCAGCGCCACGGCAGGCGAAAACGCACCAGCGCGCGGTCCAGCACCGGCTCCTGCAGCTGCGCCTCGCGCCAGCTGCGGCCGCCGTCGACCGACACCTCGACGCGGCGGATGCGCCCATGGCCCGACCACGCCAGGCCCGAGATCTCATAGAACCCGCGCTCACGCAGTTTGTGGTCCGGCGCGGGGAAGGTGATCACGGACTTCACGTCCATCAGGAAGGTGAACTGCCGCGCGCTGCCGTCGGGCAAGGAGTCCGTGTACTTCGACGTCTCTTCGCGCGACATGAACGGCGCGCGCCCCAGCTTCAGGCGCCGCAGCCACTTGATGGACATGTTGCCCTCATAGCCCGGCAGGAACAGCCGCAGCGGATAGCCATGCTCGGGCCGCAGCATCTCGCCGTTCTGCGCATAGACCAGCAATGCGTCTTCCAGCGCCTTGGCCAGCGGCACGCTGCGCGTCATGGCTGCACCATCGGCGCCCTCGGCCAGCACCCACGCAGCTTCCGGCGCCACGCCGATTTCGTCCAGCACCACGGACAACGGCACGCCGGTCCACTCACAGCAAGACAGCAGGCCGTGGCTGATCTGAACCGATTTCGCACCGGGCGCCTTCCACTCGCGCCCGGTGTTGCCCGAGCACTCCAGGAAATGGATGCGCG
Source organism: Cupriavidus sp. FW306-1B-F12B (assembly GCF_058781795.1). Classification (NCBI taxonomy): domain Bacteria; kingdom Pseudomonadati; phylum Pseudomonadota; class Betaproteobacteria; order Burkholderiales; family Burkholderiaceae; genus Cupriavidus; species Cupriavidus sp. FW306-1B-F12B. Next base: position 160,854 of record NZ_JBYSXC010000004.1, on the reverse strand, counting down.
ATACCGACGGCAGGCGCACCAGGTCGTCCATGGTGAAGATGCGCGGGCGCGCCACCAGCCCGTGCACCGCCAGCCGGTGCTGCGCCGGGTCGATCAGCGGGATGCCGGCGTGATGGCGCTCGAACACCAGCCCGGTCGGCGTGATGATGCCGCGCAGGTCCTGCAGCGGCGTCATCGACGAGTTGGCGCCGGGCAGCGGCGCCGCGCTGCGGCTGCGCCGCACCACGTCTTTCTCGAACGGGGACGGCTGGCCGTAGGCATGCCACAGCACGGGCTCGCCCGGCGTGCGTGTCCACGGCGCAACCGTCAGCGGCTCAGCGCGCGCCGCGGTGGCGGCGCCAGCCGCGGCGGCGCCCAGCACCGCCCCGCGCTGCAGGAAGCGCCGGCGGCCGGAAGTCAGGTCATTGCTCATCGTGAGGGCGTGGTCAGTCTGGTAGCGATCAAAATGCGCAGACTGTAGGACAGCACCGGCACTCGGCCAACGAAGAAGATTGCATGCCGATATGCCAACGCCGCGCCGCGCGCCATATGCGCGGGGCCGATAACCAAAGCCGGAATCATTCGTTCAGGTTCGCGCGCAGCGCCGCTTATCGTGGAGCCGTCCTCCACTTCAAGAAGGTCTGCACGATGACGACCCCGCGCCCCGATGCCACCGCAGCACCCACGCTGACCCGCCGCGAGCTGCTGCGCTGCGCGGCCTGGTCCGGGCTGGGCATGGCCGCGTCGCTGTCGCCGCTGTCCGCGTTCAGCGCCAGCCCGGCAGCGCGGCCCGACGTGATCCGCGTCGGCGTGGCCCAGCCCGCCACCGGCACCCCGCCCAGCTTTGCCGGCAGTTCGCTGGCGATTGCCCATGCGCGCGGCTGGCTCGAGGAATCGTTCAAGCCGACCGGCACGCGCGTGGAGTGGTTCTTCTTCAAGGGCGCCGGCCCCGCCGTCAACGAGGCGCTGGCCAACCGCCAGCTCGACTTCGCACTGCAGGGCGACCTGCCGTCCATCGTGGCGCGCTCCGCGGGCCTGAAGACGCGGCTGGTGCTGGCCACCGGCGTGCGCGCCAACATCTATGTGGGGGTGCCACCCGATTCGCCGCTGAAGACGGTCAGCGACCTGCGCGGCAAGCGCGTGTCGCTGTTCAAGGGCACCAACATGCATCTGCCGGCGCTGCGCCTGCTGGAAGCGAACGGGCTGTCGGACAAGGACCTGCGCCTGCTCAACCTGGACACGGCCGGCTACCTGGCGGCGCTGTCCACGCGCGACATCGACGCCGCCATCGGCGCCATGGACATCCTGCGCCTGCGCGACAAGGGCGCGGTGCGCATCCTGTACTCCAGCAAGAACCAGTCGCCGACCTACACACGGCAAAGCCATGTACTGGTGAGCGACGATTTCGCCGGGCGCTATCCGGAAGCCACGCAGCACCTGGTGAAGGCCGCGGTCGAGGCGGCGCGGTGGGCCTCGGACGAGAGCCATCGCGAGGAGGTGCTGCGCACCTGGGCGCGTGCTGGCACGCCTTATGACCACTGGAAGGAGGACTTCGACGGCGAGCCGCTGCGGGTGCGGCTGAACCCGAATTTCGATCCCTTCCTGGTCAGCCGCTACAAGGATGCGGTCGAGCAGGCCTATCGCTTCAAGCTGAGCCGTGCGCGCTTTGACGTGGACCAGTGGATCGACCAGCGCTTCCTGAGAGTGGCTCTCAACGACCTGAACCTGCAGAGCTACTGGCCCGTCTACCAACCCAACGGCAAGATCCTGGGAGCCTGACACCATGTCCGTCGCCGAATCGCTTTCACTGCCCGCCGCAGCAGCAGCACCGCGCGCGCCTTCCCCGCGCAGGCCACTGCGCTGGCGGGATGCCACACGCTGGCTGCTGGCCTGGCCGGTGCCGCTGGCGCTGCTGCTGGTGTGGTACGTGGCCGCCCGCAATGCCTGGATTCCGCCGCAGGTGCTGCCCGCACCCGAAGATGTCGCACGCACGCTGGCCGACCTCTGGCAAAGCGGTGAACTGCAGGCCAACCTGGCTATCAGCGCGCTGCGCGTGGCCGGTGGCTTTGCCTTGGGGCTGGCCGGCGGCCTGGCGCTGGGCGCGGCCATGGGCCTGTCGCCGACGTTGCGCGACTACGTCTACCCGACCTTCAAGGCGTTCAGCCAGGTGCCGGTGCTGGGCTGGCTGCCGCTGCTGATGCTGCTGGTCGGCATCGACGAAGCGCTCAAGGTGATCCTGATCGCCAAGGCCGCCTTCGTGCCGGTGGCGCTGAACACGTACAAGGGCATCGGCAGCGTGCCGACCCGCTACCTGGAAGTGGCGCGGGTGCTGCAGCTCACGCGCTGGCAGACGCTGTCGCGCGTGGTGCTGCCCGCCGCGGCCGCGCCGGTGTGGAACGGCGTGCGCTACGGCCTGACGCACGCGTGGCTGGCGCTGGTGGTGGTGGAGCTGCTGGCCTCGTCCGAGGGGCTGGGCTACATGATCGTCTACGGGCGCCAGCTGTTCCAGCTCGACATGGTGCTCGCCGCCGTGGTGGTGGTGGGCGTGGTGGGCTTTGCGCTGGACAAGACGCTGGCGCTGGCCGAAGGCGCGGTGCTGCGCTGGCGCAAGCCGGGCTTCTGAGGCGAGGCCGCGATGACCACTTCCGCTATCCGCCCCCGTATTCGCCTGCCCCGCGCCTTGCGCGGCTGGGTGCTGCCGCTCGCGCTGCTCGCGCTGTGGTGGGCCGCCGTGCGCTTTGGCTGGACCACTTCGCCGCTGCTGGTGCCGGTATCCGGCGTCTGGGACACCGCGGTGCGCCAGGTGCAGAGCGGCGCGCTGGCCACGGCATTGGCCGCCAGCCTGTGGCGCGACCTGGCCGGCTTTGCCATCGGCGCCAGCGCCGGGCTGGTGTTCGGCACGGCGCTGGGCCTGTCGCGCCTGTTCGAACGCATGGTCGGTCCGAGCTTTCACACGGTCAAGCAGATCTCGCTGTTTGCATGGATCCCGCTGATCTCGGTCTGGTTCGGGCTGGGCGATGCCGCCAAGGTGGTGTTCCTGTCGCTGGCCGCATTCTTCCCGGTGGTGCTGAACACCTTCGAAGGCATCCGCGCCGTGCCGGCGGACCTGCTCGAGGTTGCGCGCGTCCTGCGATTCAACCGCACCCAGGTGCTGTGGCGCGTGGTGCTGCCGTCGGCGGCGCCGTCGATCTTCGCCGGCATCCACCTGGGACTGATCTATGCGTGGCTGGCCACGCTCGGCGCCGAGTACCTGCTGGTATCCGGCAAGGGCATCGGCAACACCATGACCGACGGCCGCGAGAACTTCTGGATGGACCTGGTGATCTTCGGCGTGATCGTGGTCGGCCTGGTCGGCTTCACGCTGAACTGGATTGCCAGCCGCATCGAGTCCCGCCTGCTCGCCTGGCGCGGGCGCTCGGTGGCAGCGGGCTGAGCCACGCTGCACCTTATTGAACGGAGACCGCAAATGCCACATGCCGGCACGCTAAGCATCGCGCACCTGCACAAGCAGTACGAAGTCGAGGGCCGGGCGCTGCCCGTGCTCGAGGACATCACCCTGACCATCGCCCCGGGCGAGTTCGTCAGCATCGTCGGCGCCAGCGGCTGCGGCAAGTCCACCCTGCTGCGGCTGGTGGTGGGCCTGGAAGAGGACTACCGCGGCGAGATCCTGCTGGACGGCAAGCGCGTATCGGGCACCAGCCTGCAGCGCGGCATCGTGTTCCAGGAGCATCGCCTGTTCCCGTGGCTGACGGTGGAACAGAACATCCGGCTGGCGCTGCTCAACACGCCGGGCAGCGACGCGGAGAAAGGCCGCAACGTGGCCGAGCATATCGCGCTGGTTGGCCTGCGCGGCTTCGAGCAGGCCTATCCGCACCAGCTCTCCGGCGGCATGTCGCAGCGCGTGGCAATTGCGCGGGCACTGGTGACGCGCCCCGAGATCCTGCTGCTCGACGAGCCCTTCGGCGCGCTCGACGCGATGACGCGGGCCTACCTGCAGCAGGAACTGCAGCGCATCTGGCAGGCCGAGGGCATCACCATGATCCTGGTCACCCACGACGTCGAGGAAGCCGTCTTCCTGGGCGACCGCGTGGTGGTGATGGAACCCCGGCCCGGCCGCATCCGCCGCATCCTGCCGGTGGACCTGCCGCATCCGCGCGAACGCGCCGGACCTCCCTTCGCGCGGGCGCGCGATGCCGTGCTGCGCGAATTCGCCGGGCAGGAGCCTGTCGTGCAGCGGACCCCCGAACCTGAACTCGCCTGACCCAACCCTCTTACATCCCCGGAGCTTCTCGATGACCCAAGCCAACGCCACGCAAGACCAGACCGTCCAGCTCGACATCCACCCGGTTGCCGGCCGCATCGGCGCCGAGATCCGCGGCGTCGCGCTGCACGGCGACCTGCCGCCCGCCACCTTCGCCGCCATCCGCGCAGCCTTGCTCAGGCACAAGGTGCTGTTCTTCCGCGACCAGGTCCATCTTGACGATGCCGCGCAGCAGGGCTTTGCGCGCCTGTTCGGCGACACCGTGCCGCACCCGACCGTGCCCTCTCGCGACGGCACGCAATTGCTGGAGCTCGACTCACAGCACGGCGGCCGCGCCAATTCCTGGCATACCGACGTGACCTTCGACCTGGCCTACCCCGCGGTCTCGGTGCTGCGCGCCGTGACCGTTCCCGCCGCCGGCGGCGACACGGTGTGGGCCAACACCGCCGCCGCGTACCAGGACCTGCCCGAGCCGCTGCGTGAACTGGCCGACAAGCTGTGGGCGCTGCACACCAACGACTACGACTACGCGGCCACGCGCGTCAATCCGAGCGACGAAGGGCTGAAGCGCTACCGCGAGCTATTTACCTCGGCGCTCTACGAGACCGAGCACCCGGTGGTGCGCGTGCACCCGGAAACCGGTGAACGCACGCTGGTGCTGGGCCACTTCGTCAAGAAGCTGCTGGACTACTCGTCGGCCGATTCGGCGCACCTGATTGCCGTGCTGCAGGGCCATGTGCACCGGCTGGAGAACACCGTGCGCTGGCGCTGGCGCGCGGGCGACGTCGCCATCTGGGACAACCGCGCTACCCAGCACTACGCCATCAACGACTATGGCGACGCGCACCGGGTGGTGCGCCGGGCCACCGTGGCCGGCGACATTCCGGTCGGCGTGGATGGCCGCCGCAGCAAGGCGGTGAAGGCGGGCGTGCGCAGCGAAGGCGCGGCGCCGGCCAACCAGTCCGCCGCTGCCGCGCAACGGCAAGCGGCCTGATCCGGCCAGTTGCTTCCGGGGAGCACGATCGATGTCACAGCAAAAGCCGCCGCGCCACCTGCATCTGGGCGCCTTTCTCCAGGCCACCGGGCACCATGTCGCCGGGTGGCGCCATCCGGGAGCGCAGGCCGATGCCGGGCGCAACCTGGCGCACTACATCGCGCTGGCGCAGCGCGCCGAGGCCGCGGGGTTCGATGCGCTGTTCCTGGCGGACGGCGTTGCCATCCGCGGCATGGACGATGCCACCCTGCCGCGCACCGCGCGCGCCGCCACCTTCGAGCCGCTGACGCTGCTGTCGGCACTGGCGGCAGTGACGCAGCGCATCGGCCTGGTGGCGACCGTCTCCACCACCTACAACGAGCCCTTTCATGTGGCGCGCAAGTTCGCCTCGCTCGACCACCTCAGCGGCGGCCGCGCGGGCTGGAACGTGGTGACGTCGTGGTCGGATGCCGAAGCGCGCAACTTCAGCCTCGAACGTCATCCCGCGCACGCGGATCGCTACGCCCGCGCCGAAGAGTTTGTCGACGTGGTCACCGGGCTGTGGGACACCTGGGAGGACAATGCCTTCCTGTACGACAAGGACAGCGGCCGGCATTTCGATGCGGACAAGCTGCACACGCTCGACTATCGCGGCGCGCACTTCCAGGTGCGCGGACCGCTCAACGTCGCGCGCCCGCCGCAGGGCCATCCGGTGATCGTGCAGGCTGGCTCGTCGGAGGCCGGGCAGGAACTGGCGGCCCGCACCGCCGAGGTCATCTTCACCGCGCAGCAGTCGCAGGCCGATGCGCAGGCCTTCTATCGTGGCCTGAAAGCGCGGCTCGCGCGCTATGGCCGCACGTCCGATCAACTCAAGATCCTGCCTGGCGTGTTCCCGGTGGTGGGCCGCAGCGAGGCCGAGGCGCAGGAGAAATTCGAAGCGCTGCAGAGCCTGATCCATCCGTCGGTGGGGCTGGCCCTGCTGTCGCAGCACCTGGGCGGGATCGACCTGAGCGGCTATCCGCTGGACGGCCCGCTGCCCGACAACCTGGCCGAACCGAACGGCGCCAAGAGCCGCTTCCAGCTGGTTACCGGCCTGGCCCGGCGCGAGGGTCTCACCATCCGCCAGCTGTGCCTGCGCGTGGCCACCGCGCGCGGCCACTGGTCGATCCACGGCACGCCGCAGTCCATCGCCGACCAGCTGCAGGCGTGGTTCGAGGGCGAGGCCGCCGATGGCTTCAACGTGATGCCGCCCTGGCTGCCGGGCGGGCTCGATGATTTCATCGAACTGGTGCTGCCGGAACTGCGCCGGCGCGGGCTCTTTCGCGAGCACTATACGGGCACCACGCTGCGCGAGCACCTGGGGCTGCGCCGGCCCGAGAACCTGCGCTGGCGGCAGGTCGAAGCGCCGCTCGCGGTCGGGGCATGACCGCTGCGCTGCGGCACCGCGCATATCCAAATGCAATAAGTTTCCTTGCCTCGCGCGAGCGCCGTCGGCAACCATAGCGGCCACGCCGCAGGGGCGTGCGCGGGCCGGCTGGTACCATCGCACGGCCTGGTGCGCCCGCGCGGCGCACCGCTCGGCATGCCCGGCGCCATGGCAGGCACTGCCCCGTCGCGCCGGTCCGGCACCCAACAGCGAGACGAAGAGAGAAGAAGATGAGACTCGAAACCCTGGCCGTCCATGGCGGCTATTCGCCCGATCCCACCACGCGCGCGGTGGCCGTGCCCATCTACCAGACGGTGGCCTACGCCTTCGACAGCGCCCAGCACGGCGCCGACCTGTTCGACCTGAAGGTGGCCGGCAACATCTACAGCCGCATCATGAACCCGACCAACGACGTGCTCGAGCAGCGCCTGGCCGCGCTCGAGGGCGGCGTGGGCGCGCTGGCGCTGGCGTCCGGCATGGCGGCTATCACGTATGCGATCCAGACCATTGCCGAGGCCGGCGACAACATCGTCTCGTCGAGCCAGCTCTATGGCGGCACCTACAACCTGCTGGCGCACACGCTGCCGCAGTCCGGCATCGAGACGCGCTTTGCCGATGGCCGCAACCCGGCCAGCTTCGGCGACCTGATCGACGCGCGCACCAAGGCGATCTTCGTGGAGTCGGTGGGCAACCCGCTCGGCAACGTGGTCGATATCGAAGCCATCGCGCGCGTGGCGCACAACCACGGCGTGCCGCTGATCGTCGACAACACGGTGCCATCGCCCTACCTGTGCCGTCCGTTCGAGCATGGCGCGGATATCGTCGTGCATTCGCTGACCAAGTACCTGGGCGGCCACGGCAACAGCGTCGGCGGCGCCATCATCGACAGCGGCAAGTTCCCCTGGGCCCAGCACAAGGAACGCTTCAAGCGCCTGAACGAGCCCGACGTCTCCTATCACGGCGTGGTCTACACCGAGGCGCTGGGCCCGGCCGCCTACATCGGCCGCGCGCGCGTGGTGCCGCTGCGCAATACCGGCGCGGCGCTGTCGCCTTTCAATGCCTTCCTGATCCTGCAAGGCATCGAAACCCTGGCGCTGCGGCTGGACCGCATCACCGAGAACGCGCTGGCGATTGCCCGCCACCTGCAGCAGCATGCCAAGGTGGACTGGGTCAACTTTGCCGGCCTGCCCGACCATGCCGACCACGCGCTGGTGCAGAAGTACCTGGGCGGGCGCGGCCCCGGCATCCTGTCGTTCGGCCTGAAGCAAGGCGGCCGTGAAGGCGGCGCGCGCTTCCTGGACGCGCTGCAGCTGTTCACGCGGCTGGTCAATATCGGCGATGCCAAGTCGCTGGCCACGCATCCGGCGTCGACCACGCATCGGCAACTCAATGCGGATGAACTGAAGGCGGCGGGCGTCAGTGAGGACATGGTGCGGCTGTCGGTCGGCATCGAGCATATCGATGATCTGATCGAGGACCTGGATCGGGCGCTGGCGGCAGTCTGACCGCAGGCGTCACAGGGATCCGCAGGGTTTCTCCCTCTCCCGCTTGCGGGAGAGGGGAGCGTACGCGAAGGGTGGTAGCACTCCCGAAAGCTATCGGTCGCCAGCACGACCTACCTCCCACCACGCTTGCCGTGCGCCTCCAGCACAAAGTAGCCGATCGCCCCGATCATCAGCGGAATCAGGTAATACATCGCGCGATACGCAATCAGCGCCGCCAGCAGCAGCCCGTGCGGCACCTGGCCGCCCAGCATCGTCAGGAACACGGTCTCGATCACGCCGAGACCCCCGGGGATCCGCACCACCACGCCCGCCAGCCCCGACGCCAGCAATACCCCAAGCACCGTGAAGTACCCCGCATGCGTATGCAGCAGCGAAAACAGGATCGCCGCCATCGCCATCCAGTGGGCTGCAGACAAGAGGATTTGCAGCGCCGCGAAGCCGACCGACGGAACGTAGATATCGTGGTCGCGCACGGTCCGGTGCCGGCCGTGCCAGGTGGCACAGGCAGCCAGGTAGGCAGCCGGCACCGCCAGCATCAGCGCGCCCAGCACCCGTGTCAGCGCCGCGGGAACGCCCCACTCCGGCGGCAGCACCACCAGCTGCGCCACCAGGATGCCCCCCGCCAGCAAGGCATAGCCAAGCCAGTTGCTGCTCACCACCACCACGAACAGGCTCCAGATCTGCGGCAGGGTCAGCCCGGCGCGCGTGTACAGGCGGTAGCGCACGCCCGCGCCGCCCAGCGTGGCCCCGAGGTTGAGGCTGAGCGTGTAGCTGACATAAGAGATCGCCATCACCCGCCGCGCCGGCAACGGGTGTCCGGCATAGTGGCAGCCGAGGCGGTCGAACTGGCTGTACAGCAAGCCGCTCAGCGCAACGAAGGCCGCCGCCGGCGCCAGCGTGCGGGCGTTGAAGCCGCGCAGCGCGGCCAGCACCGCGTCCCAGTCGATGGTGCCCAGCTTGCGCGCGATCAGCGCCAGCACCGCGGCAATGAACAGGATGCCGATGGCACGGCGCCACGCGGGCCAGTGCGCGTGCTGGCGGATCGCCGAGAAGGTCGTCGCGCCCATCATTGCGCGCCTCCCCTCGTCGCCGCGCACCGCAAGACCGGCGTCAGGAATGTGCAGGAATGCAGGCCTGCGTGCGCCAGCCCGGCATGCAATTTCTGGCCTGCCTCGGCTTCAAACAGGATAAAAGTTTCCGGCAGCGCGCTTTCGCGCGCGCACGGGATCGCGCCGGGTCCGCACGACAGGCGCCGCTCTGCGCCGTGCCCTGGCCGGCGGAAACGATTGGAGGCGGACTGCATCGGTGTCATGACCTGAGAAAGCCGCAAACACCGTGCCAGCGCCGGCACGTCAACCACGGCCACGGCTGCGCCGCCAGCGCGCCAGGGCCGCGGCCGCCAGCGCGCCGGCGGCAAGCCCGGCAATGAACACCGCGGCAGCGGTCCCCTCCCAGCCCGCCGCGGCCGCAACATCTGCACGGTCCCGCGCAAGGGGCGCGAGCGACTGCCAGTCGGCAGCCGTGAACTGCGTCATCGCCTGCGCCCCGTCCAGGCCATACACGCAGATCTCCCCGCCGGGCAGCTTGCAGAAGCGCTCGCGCGGGCAGGCCTTGAGGATGGCCTGCGGGGCGCCCTCGCCGCAGCTGGCCCCGGCGCTGCGCAAGACCTGGATCGTGACTTCGGGATGCCGGGTAAGTTGTTCGGGCATGGCGGCCTCCATACGGGTGACGCTGCCCTTCAGCGTAGTGCAGCCAGGCGCCGGCGCCCTTATTCGCCAGCGGCATATGACCATGCGTAATAACTCGTTCGCCTATTGCCTGCCTTTCCATACAATGAGCCGACGCCGCGGCGGGACGCTGCCGGCCTCCAACAACATAACGGGGAGCATCAGATGCAATACGGGAAATTCGGCTTCGTCGCACGGCTGGCGGCAGCGGTGCTGGCACTGGGCGTGATGCAGGGTGCGGGCGCGGCCGATCCGGACAAGAAGGAAATCCGCTTCGGCGCCACCGCCGGCCCCTACGCCGACCAGATCCGCTATGGCGTGAAGCCGGTGCTGGAAAAGCGCGGCTACAAGGTCACCATCATTGAGTTCAGCGACTACGTGCAGCCCAACCTGGCGCTGGCCGACGGCGCCATCGACGCCAATGCGTTCCAGCATGTGGCCTACCTGAAGAAGTTCTCAGCCGACCGCAAGCTGGCGCTGACCGACGTGATCCAGGTGCCGACCGCGCCGATCGGCATCTACAGCCGCAAGCACAAGGGCCTGGCCGAGGTGAAGCCCGGCAATACCGTGTCGCTGCCGAACGATCCCACCAACCTGGCGCGCGCCATCGCCATCCTGCAGCAGATCGGCTGGGTCACGCTCAAGCCGGGCACCGACCCGATCCGCGCCAGCGAGCGCGACATCGACGCCAACCCGCACAAGCTCAAGCTGATCCAGCTGGAAGCCGCCCAGCTGCCGCGCTCGCTCGACGACGTGGACTATGCCTTCGTCAACGGCAACTATGCGCTGGCCTCCGGCCTGAAGCTGACCTCGGCGCTGGCGCTGGAGAAGATTCCCGACTACTACATGAACCTGGTCGCGGTGAAGACGGCGGACCTGAACAAGCCCTTCGTCAAGGACATCCGGGAGGCCTACGAGTCGGCGGAGTTCAAGGCCGTGACGCAGCAGCGCTTTGCGGGCTTCGTGCAGCCGCCGTACCAGCGCTGAGCCACCGCGCTCTCGCCCCGAAAGCAAGGAAGCGCCGCCAGGCGCTTTCTCGCTTTTGGGGGGGCAGCTGTCGCGCGCATTGTGCGCAGCAAGACAATTTTGCGCCGCGCGCGCCGCGCAAATGCCCTACACTCAAGCTCAAGTCCCCCGCGCCCAAAAAGCACGGCAGGGATCACAACGCGATCATTGCTGCGGATAGCTGCGAAGATCCTCGCGGCCGTCCCAGCGGATCCTGTCGAGACAACCGCATCGAGAGACCTGCCATGTCCACGGTTGCGCGCTTTGAGATCGGCTACACCCGCTACCTTGCCCCGCCGGGCGACACCTCCTCCCCCACTTCTCCTCCCCCACCCCTTGCCAGCAACCCCGACGCGCTGCTGCCGCTGTACCAGGCGATGGTGCTGACGCGCCAGTTCGACCTGAAAGCGATTGCGCTGCAGCGCACCGGCAAGATCGGCACCTTTGCCTCGGCACTCGGCCAGGAAGCCATCGGCGTGGGCGTGGCCTTTGCGATGCGGCCCGAAGACGTGCTGGTGCCCTCGTACCGCGACCACGCGGCACAGTTTGTGCGGGGCGTCACGATGACCGAGAGCCTGCTCTACTGGGGCGGCGACGAACGCGGCAGCGGCTTTGCGGCGGCGCCGCATGACTTTGCCAACTGCGTGCCGATCGGCACCCAGGTCTGCCACGCGGCCGGCGCCGCCTATGCGTTCCAGCTGCGCGGCGAGCCGCGCGTGGCGGTCTGCCTGCTGGGCGACGGCGGCACCTCCAAGGGCGATTTCTATGAGGGCATGAACATGGCCGGCGCGTGGCACGCGCCGCTGGTGATCGTGATCAACAACAACCAGTGGGCAATCTCGATGCCGCGCAGCGGCCAGACCGCGGCGCAGACGCTGGCGCAGAAGGCCATTGCCGCCGGCATCCCCGGCGAGCAGGTCGACGGCAACGACGTGGTCGCGGTGCGGCACCGCGTCGGCGAGGCCATCGCGCGCGCGCGCGACGGCGGCGGCCCGGCGCTGATCGAGGCCATCACCTACCGCCTGGGCGACCACACCACCGCCGACGACGCCTCGCGCTACCGCGACGAGGCCAGCGTCAAGGCGCACTGGCAGGAAGAGCCGCTGCTGCGGCTGCGCACGCACCTGCTGGCGCTGCACGCGTGGGACGCGGCGCGCGAGGAAGCGCTGGTCAAGGCCTGCTCGCAGCAGGTGGCGCAGGCCGTGGAGACTTACCTGGCCGTGCCGCAGCCGGACCCGGCCGCGATGTTCGACTGCCTGTACGCAACCATGCCGGCCGAATTGCAGGCGCAACTGGAGATTGCCCGGCGCTTCCCGGCGCCGCACGGGTAACCAGCAAACCCTGCGCCTTCACCTGGCGACCACAGCGAGCGAACCATGGCGGAAATCAATCTGGTCGAAGCAGTCAACCTGGCGTTGGCCCATGCGCTGGAGCACGATCCCGATGTGCTGCTGCTGGGCGAGGATATCGGCGTCAATGGCGGCGTGTTCCGCGCCACCGCGGGCCTGCAGGCGCGCTTTGGCGCGGCGCGCGTCATGGATACGCCGCTGGCCGAAGGCGGCATCGTCGGCGCGGCGATCGGCATGGCGGCAATGGGGCTCAAGCCGGTGGCCGAGATCCAGTTCACCGGCTTTATCTACCCGGCGGTCGATCACATCATCAACCACGCCGGACGCATGCGGCATCGCACGCGCGGGCGCTTGTCATGTCCGATGGTGGTGCGCTCGCCGTGCGGTGCCGGCATCCATGCACCCGAGCATCATTCCGAAAGCCCGGAGGCGATGTTCGCGCATATGCCCGGCATCCGCGTGGTGGTGCCTTCATCGCCCGCGCGCGCGTACGGGCTGCTGCTGGCGGCCATCGCCGATCCGGACCCGGTCATCTTCCTCGAACCCACGCGGCTGTACCGCCTGTTCCGCCAGGAAGTGGCCGACGACGGCGCCGCGCTGCCGCTGGACACCTGCTTCACGCTGCGCGAAGGCAGCGACATCACGCTGGTGAGCTGGGGCGCGATGGTGCAGGAGACGCTCGCCGCCGCGGACGCACTGGCCGGCGAAGGCGTGACGGCCACGGTCATCGACGTGGCCACGCTCAAGCCGCTGGACATGCAGACCATCCTGGAATCGGTGACGCGCACGGGCCGCTGCGTGATCGTGCACGAGGCCCCGCGCACCGCCGGCTTCGGCGCCGAGATCGCGGCGCAGCTGGCCGACGCGGGCCTCTACTCACTGGCCGCGCCGGTGCAGCGCGTGACCGGCTTCGACACCGTGGTGCCGCTGGCGCGGCTGGAATACACCTACCTGCCTGGCGTCGCCCGCATCGTCGACGCGGCGCGCAAGGCGATGGCAGCGTAACGCGAGAGTTGCCGACGATAGGCAAGGAGTGCCGATGAGAGTCTTCAAGCTGCCCGACCTGGGCGAAGGCCTGCAGGAGGCCGAGATCGTGACCTGGCACGTCAAGACCGGCGACACCGTGGCCGCTGACCAGCCGCTGCTGTCGGTGGAGACGGCCAAGGCCATCGTGGAAATCCCGTCGCCCTATGCCGGCACCATCGCCAAGCTGTTTGCGCAGCCCGGCGATATCGTCCACCTTGGCGCGCCGCTGGTCGGCGTCGAGGGTGCGGGCGACGATGCCGACGCCGGCACCGTGGTGGGCTCGGTCCAGGTCGGCACGCACGTGGTCAATGAAGCCGCGCCCGCGGGCTCCGCGGCACCCGCCGCGGCGATGGCCGCGCGCGTCAAGGCCACGCCGGCGGTGCGCGCGCTGGCGCGCCGGCTCGGGGTGGACCTGGCAATGGCCACGGCATCGGGTCCCGAGGGCGTCGTCACCGCCGCCGACGTGGAGCGGGTAGCCAGCACGCTGGCCGAGCTGGGCGCGCCGGAACAGCTGCGCGGCGTGCGCCGGGCGATGGCGCAGAACATGGCGCGGGCACAGGCCGAAGTGGCCGCCGCCACGGTGATGGACGACGCCGACATCCACGCCTGGCAGCCCGGCGCCGATGTGACCATCCGGCTGGTGCGCGCCCTGGTGGCCGGCTGCCGCGCCGAGCCCGGCCTCAATGCCTGGTACGAAGGCCAGACCGCCCGCCGCCACGTGCTCAAGAAGATCGACGTCGGCATCGCGGCGGACCTGCCCGAGGGCCTGTTCGTGCCCGTGCTGCGCGACGTCGGCAACCGCGATGCCGCGGACCTGCGCCACGGCCTGGACCGCATGCGCGCCGACATCCGCGCGCGCACCATTGCTCCGGAAGAGATGCGCGGCAACACCATCACGCTGTCCAACTTCGGCATGATCGCGGGGCGCTATGCCGCGCCCATCGTGGTGCCGCCGACCGTGGCAATCCTGGGTGCGGGACGCGTGCGCGAGGAAGTGGTGGCAGCCGGCGGCGTGCCGGCGGTGCACCGGGTGATGCCGCTGAGCCTGACCTTTGACCATCGCGTGGTGACGGGTGGGGAGGCGGCACGGTTTCTGGCGGCGGTGATTGCGGATCTGGAGATGGCGGCGTAGCGGTGGAAGGCAACAGGGAGCCGACGAGCCAATAGCCTCGGAGAATACTGCCGCCCCTCGTGTACGCTCCCCTCTCCCGCAAGCGGAAGAGGGGAGCAAACCGCCGGTGTGCTGGCACCGATCGGGAATCGGGCGCTGCGGTGGCCCTGTATATAATGCGTTTCCGATCGCCGCTGCCGTCAAGCCGGACCTATCCGGACAGCCGGACACCCCTCATGGAATCCAAGACCGCCCGCCTTACCATCCTGATCGATCCGGTCAAGAAGAAGGCCTTTGAAACCCTGTGCGCCTCGCAGGACCTGACACCGTCGCAGGTCGTGCGCCAGCTGATCCGCGAGTACCTGGCCCAGCATGGCGTGGAATATGCCACCAAGCCCAAGCCTGCGGGCAGCACCCGGCAGAAGAAGTGACTCAGCGCGGGGCGTCGCCCTCGCCTGCAGCTGCGCTTGCCAGCTCGCCGCAGCGCTGCACCGCCTGCGCCAGCGAATCCACGTAGTTGCCCTCCCCCAGCGCCGCCAGCACGCCCGCGCGCGCCAGCTTTTCCCTGACCCGCTCGTTGGCTTCGGCCAGCACCACCGCCACGCCGCGTTTCTGCAGCGTCACGATCACGGCCTCCAGCGTCTGCAGCCCGGTCATGTCCATGAAGGGCACGCGGCCCAGGCGGATCAGCAGCACGCGCGGCTCGGTATGGGTCTGCACCAGTGCGCGCTCGCAGGCTTCCACGGCACCGAAGAAGAACGGTCCGTCGATGGCATAGACCAGCACGCCCGGCGGCATCCGCGCGGGCAGGCCGGCGCCGGTATCGCCGAGTTCCCGCTCTACGTCCACGGCATCCTGGCGCGCCACCTCGACTGACGCCGACATGCGCCGCAGGAACTGCAGCATGGCCAGGATCACGCCGATATTGACCGCCACCACCAGGTCGGTCAGCACGGTCAGGGTGAAGGTGATCAGCAGGATGGCGACGTCGGCGCGCGGCGCGCGGCGGACCATGCGCGCGAACTGGCGCCCCTCGCTCATGTTGTAAGCCACCACGAACAGGATCGCGGCCAGCGTCGCCAGCGGCACGCTGGCCGCGAGCGGCGCCAGGAACAGCAGCACCATCACCAGCGTGAGCGCATGCACCACGCCGGCCAGCGGGCTGTTGCCGCCATTGCGGATATTGGTGGCGGTGCGGGCAATGGCGCCGGTGGCGGCAAACCCGCCGAACAGCGGCGCCAGGATATTGGCGATGCCCTGGCCGACCAGCTCCTGGTTGGAATCGTGCCGCGTGCCAGCCATGCCGTCGGCCACCACCGCGGACAGCAATGACTCGATCGCGCCCAGCATGGCGATGGTGAAGGCCGGCCCGGCCAGCTCCAGCACGCGCGCCAGCGTGATGTCCGGCAGCGCGGGCACGGGCAGCCCGCGCGGCAGGCCGCCAAAGGCGGTGCCGATGGTGGCGACGCCGTCAAAGCGGAACAGCGCCTGCACCGCGGTGGCAACCAGCAGCGCCACCAGCGGCCCGGGGATGCGCCGCAGCCAGCGCACGCGCGGCGCGCCCACTACCAGCGCCAGGCTGCCCAGCGCCAGCGCGGTGGTGGCCGGGTGCCATTGCGGCAGCGCCTGCAGCAGGTGCCAGAGTTTTTCGTGGAAATGCTCGCCGGCGACCGGCGGCAGGCCGAAGAAATCGCGCCACTGGCCGACAAAGATGATCACGCCGATGCCAGCCGTGAAGCCGACGATCACCGGTGCGGGAATGAACCGGATCACGCTGCCCAGCCGCGTCAGCCCCATCGCCAGCAGGATCAGCCCCGCCATCAGGGTGGCGATCTGCAGGCCGTCGATGCCGTGGCGCGCGGTCACGGCGGACAGCACCACGATAAACGCGCCGGTGGGCCCCGCGATCTGCAGCCGGCTGCCGCCGAACAGCGACACCGCCAGCCCGGCGACGATGGCCGTGTACAGGCCCTGCTCCGGCTTGGCGCCCGACGCGATCGCAAACGCCATGGCCAGCGGCAGCGCCACCACCCCGACGATCACGCCCGACACGATGTTCGGCAGCCAGTTGCCGCGTCGGAACAGTCCGGCCAGCCAAGCTTCGCGCAGCGCGATCATGCGTCAATCCCTCGGGTTCGTGCAGGATGATGATGGTGCATTGGATGATAACAGCATGTTAATGCCCGCCGGCTTGCAGCTCGCGCCGTGATATTCGCCACGCCTGCACTGTCGCTTATGCCACTCAATTCCTATACTGGATTGGCTCGCCCGGGCGTACGGGGTATGGGCCAGGGCGGACGCGGCAAACTTCTGCAATCGGAGGCCCATCATGTTCAAGCACCTCCTTGTGCCTACCGACGGCTCCGCACGCGCCGACGCGATGGCGGCCCGCGCCATGGCCTTTGCCAGCCGCATCGGCGCCCGCGTGACCGGGCTGCATGTGATTCCCGAGTACCACGTACTGACCTACCGGCTGACCAGCCTGCAGGACACCAAGGACACCTTTGCCGCAGAAGCAGCGCGCCACGCGGATACCTTCCTGGCCACGCTCAGCCACACCGCGGCGCAGGCCGGCGTGGCCTGCGAGACCGTCACCGCCACCGACGACCATCCCTGGCAGGCCATCATCCAGTGCGCGCAGCAGCGCGACTGCGACCTGATCGTGATGTCGTCGCATGGCAAGCGCGGGCTGCAGGCGCTGCTGATCGGCAGCGAGACCCACAAGGTCCTGACCCACAGCACGATCCCGGTGCTGGTCTTCCGCTAGGCGGCCGGGCGAACAACGAGACAGCGCGATAGCGGGCAACAGTGCGCGGCGACGCGCGTATCCAAACCACGCCAACTGCAAGGAGCGCAACCATGGCGATTCGACTGGGCGAGCAAGCCCCTGATTTCACCGCCGACACCACGGAAGGCAAGATCAGCTTCCATGAGTGGATCGGCGACAACTGGGCCATCCTGTTCTCGCATCCCAAGGACTTCACGCCGGTGTGCACCACCGAACTGGGCTATATGGCCCGGCTCAAGCCCGAATTCGACAAGCGCAATACCAAGATCATCGGCCTGAGCATCGACCCGGTCGGCGACCACCAGCGCTGGGTCAAGGACATCGAGGAAACGCAGAACTGCACCATCAACTATCCGATGATCGGCGACGCCGACCTGAAGGTGGCCAAGCTCTACGACATGATCCACCCCGAGGCCAGCGGCAGCGGCCCGCGCACGGCGGTAGACAATGCCACCATCCGCTCGGTGTTCATCATCGGCCCGGACAAGAAGGTCAAGGCCATGCTGGTGTACCCGATGAGCGCCGGGCGCAATTTCGACGAGGTGCTGCGCCTGCTGGATTCGCTGCAGCTCAATGCCAAGCACACCGTGGCCACGCCGGTGAACTGGAAGCCGGGCGAGGACGTCATCATCCCGACTTCGGTCTCGGACGAGGATGCCAAGAAGAAGTACCCGCAGGGCTTCAAGACCCTGAAGCCCTACCTGCGCACGGTGGAGCAGCCCAAGTAAGGGGGAGCGAGGAGCGCCAGCGCCAGGGAGTGCGGCCGGGCGTGGGGGTCACGCCGGCCGCCGCCGGGCCTCCCGGGCAGTCACGGCCGGGAGGCCCGACTTGTCCACAGGAACTATCCACAGCTTCAGTGGATATCCCCCCTCTTGACAACCGCAAAGGGCGCGCCGGTGCTGGAATTCACTGGAGTGCCCGTTTTATAGGCAACCCGCCGGGCTACGGGAATGGTTGCGGGCGTTCGAATTTTGTGCCTGTTGCGATTCTTCCGCCACGGGGCGCTCAGCGCGTCAGCACTTCGCGGATGGTGTCGGCCAGTTCCTTGGCCACGAATTTCGCCACATAAGCGTCCGCGCCCACCTTGCGCACATGCTCCTCGCTGGCCTCTCCGGACAGTGACGAGTGAATCACCACCGGCAGCGACTTCAGCCGGCTGTCCGCCTTGATCTTGCGGGTCAGGGTGAAACCGTCCATCTCCGGCATCTCCAGGTCGGTCAGCACCAGCGCCACCTCGTCCTGCACTGACCTGCCATGGCTGGCCGCCTCGGCGGCGATGCGGTCGAGCAGCTCCCACGCCTCCTTGCCGGACTTGGTCATCACCACCGGCGCGCCCAGCGCCTTCAGCCCCTGCTCGATCAGGCCGCGCGCCAGTGCCGAATCGTCGGCGGCAATGACCTTGGCGCCGGGGCGCAGGCTCAACTGCGGGCCGACCGTGCCCGGATCCACGTCCGGCTGCCGCGTCGGCAGCACATCGCGCAGGATCTGCTCGACGTCCAGCACCTGCACCAGCCGCGACGGGTCCGTGCCCCCGGCGGTGTCCCCGTCCAGCTTGGCGATGCTGGTGACGTGGCCGGTCCGCACGCTGGCCTCGGCCGAATGCACCTGGTTCCACTCCAGGCGCACGATTTCCTCCACTGCCTCCACCGCGAAGCCCTGCGTCGAACGAGCATATTCCGTCACCAGCAGGATGCCCAGGCCGCTGCGCGGCTTGCAGCCCACCAGCCGGGGCAGGTCGATCACCGGGATCACCTGGCCGCGGATATCCGCCATGCCCAGGATCGACGGGTCGGCCCCCACCACGGTCGTCACGTGCGGCATCACGAGGATCTCGCGCACCTTGAAGACATTGATCCCGAACAGCTCCGTCTGGCCGGAATGCTCTGCTTCGCCAAGCCGGAACAGCAGCAGCTCGAACTGGTTGTTGTTGGTCAGGTTGGTCCGTTCGTCGATGTCCCTCATGGAACTGCTCATGCTGCGCTCCCGTGCCGTGCGTGTGGTTTTTTGCCGCCGTCGTTGTCATCTGCCTGCGGCCGCGGCGGATGGCGGACGGCAGGGTTCATGACTGGATATCGGCGCGGGGCAACGGGAGTTGAGAGGCACACGCAGCGCATGTTCGGATTTCATCCTTGCATATCCGGATTGCTTCGTTCCTCCGGCACAGCGTCGTCCATATAGTGGTTCCCAACTTGTCATAACACGCTATGTCGATCCCCATGACGACCCGGACCAACGTGGTACCCGTCCCCGCCGCCGCAGCCATGCCGGCACCGATCCCGCTGCCGCTCTATACGCAAATCAAGGACGCCTTGCGCGCCCGCATACTGGACGGCACCTATCCGCCGCACCACCAGATGCCGTCGGAAAGCGAGCTGGGCGAGCGCTTTCGCGCCAGCCGCATCACCGTGCGCCAGGCGCTGGGCGACCTGCAGAAGGAGGGGCTGATCTTCAAGATCCATGGCAAGGGCACCTTCGTCTCCAAGCCCCGCGCCTTCCAGAACGTGACCTCGCTGCAAGGCTTTGCCGAGGCCATGTCGAGCATGGGCTACGAGATCCTGAACCAGATACGCAGCTGCAAATGCGTACCTGCCAGCCGTCACGTTGCCACGCAGCTGCGGCTGCGCGAAGGCGATCCGGTGGTGGAGATCCGGCGCGTGCGCCTGCTCAACCGCGAGCCGGTGTCGCTGGAGCTGACCTGGGTGCCCGAGGCCGTCGGCCGCCGCCTGCTCACTGCCGACCTGGCCACGCGCGACATCTTCCTGATCCTGGAAAACGACTGTGGCGTGAAGCTCGGCCATGCCGACCTGAGTGTCGACGCCATCCTCGCCGACGACGACCTGACCCAGGCCCTGCGTATCCAGGAAGGCGCGCCGGTGCTGCGCATCGAACGCCTGACCCATGACGCGCAAGGCACGCCGATCGATTACGAGTTCCTCTACTTCCGCGGCGACGCGTTCCAGTACCGGCTGCGCGCAGACCGGCACAAGACCGCGCCAGCCGCCAGCGTCACCAGCCCGGCCGGCCGTGCACGGCCCCGCAAACCAGCCAGCAAGGGGAAGCCCTCCGCATGAATACCCTGACTCACGAATACGACATCGTTGTCGTCGGCGGCGGCACCGCCGGCCCGATGGCCGCGATCAAGGCCAAGGAACGCAACCCCGCGCTGCGCGTGCTGCTGCTCGACAAGGCGCACGTCAAGCGCAGCGGCGCCATCTCGATGGGCATGGACGGGCTGAACAATGCCGTGATCCCCGGCCACGCCACGCCCGAGCAGTACACCCGCGAGATCACCGTGGCCAACGACGGCATCGTCGACCAGTCCACCGTTTATGCCTACGCGCGCCACAGCTTTGCCACCATCGAGCAGCTGGATCGCTGGGGCGTCAGGTTCGAGAAGGACGAGACCGGCGACTACGCAGTGAAGAAGGTCCATCACATGGGCTCCTATGTGCTGCCGATGCCGGAAGGACACAACGTCAAGAAGGTGCTGTACCGCCAGCTCAAGCGCGCGCGCGTAGTGATCACCAACCGCATCGTCGCCACGCGCGTGCTGACCGACGCCAGCGGCGCCGCCGGCGGCGTGATGGGCTTCGACTGCCGCACCGCGGACTTCCACGTGATCCGCGCGCGCGCCGTGATCCTGTGCTGCGGCGCGGCCGGCCGCCTGGGCCTGCCCGCTTCCGGCTACCTGATGGGCACCTACGAGAATCCGACCAATGCCGGCGACGGCTATGCCATGGCCTATCATGCCGGCGCCGCGCTGGCCAACCTGGAGTGCTTCCAGATCAATCCGCTGATCAAGGACTACAACGGCCCGGCCTGCGCCTACGTGACCGGCCCGCTGGGCGGCTATACCGCCAACGGCAAGGGCGAGCGCTTTATCGAATGCGACTACTGGAGCGGCCAGATGATGTGGGAGTTCTACCAGGAGCTCCAGGGCGGCAACGGCCCGGTGTTCCTGAAGCTTGACCACCTGGCGGAAGAAACCATCCAGACCATCGAGACGATCCTGCACACCAACGAACGGCCCAGCCGCGGCCAGTTCCACGCCGGGCGCGGCACCGACTACCGCAGGCAGATGGTGGAGATGCATATCTCGGAGATCGGCTTCTGCAGCGGCCACAGCGCTTCCGGCGTGCATGTGAACGAGCGCGCCGAGACTACCGTGCCGGGCCTGTACGCAGCCGGAGACATGGCTGCCGTGCCGCACAACTACATGCTGGGCGCCTTCACCTATGGCTGGTTTGCCGGGCACAACGCGGCCGGCTACGTCGCCGGCCGCGGCCTGCCTGAAGCCGATGCGGCCCAGGTCGAGGCGGAGCGCGCGCGCGTGTTCGCACCGCTGGCGCGAGAGAGTGGCCTGCCGCCCGCCCAGGTGGAATACAAGCTGCGCCGCATGGTCAACGACTACCTGCAGCCGCCCAAGGTCACGCGCAAGATGGAAATCGGCCTGCAGCGCTTTGACGCCATCGCCGAGGACATCGGCCAGATCCGCGCCGCCAATCCGCACGAGCTGATGCGCGCGGTCGAGGTGATGGCGATCCGCGACTGCGCGGAGATGGCGGCACGTGCTTCCCTGTTCCGCACCGAGAGCCGCTGGGGTCTCTACCACCATCGCGTCGACTATCCGCAGCGCAATGATGCGGACTGGTTCTGCCATACGCACCTGAGCAAGGATGAAGCCGGGCGCATGGTCAGCCACAAGCGCGCGATCGAGCCGTACATCGTCCCGGTGGCAGGCGGCGACGCCACCGCCTACCAGCGGCTGCGTGTCAGCCGCGGCCAGGCTGCCGCCACGGCCGCCACTGCCGAACCCGCCACCCTGGCTGCCGCCTGAAGGAACCCACGCCATGGCCTACACCCCGCATGAGATCGCCCAGCGCAGCAGCGCGCCGGTCACCATCGATGAAGACAAGTGCATTGCCGACAAGGGCTGCACGGTCTGCGTCGATGTCTGCCCGATGGACCTGCTGGCCATCGACCTGACCAAAGGCAAGGCATTCATGCAGTTCGACGAGTGCTGGTACTGCATGCCCTGCGAGAAGGATTGCCCGACGGGCGCGGTCAGGGTCGAGATCCCGTACCTGCTGCGTTGATTGCCCCGCTTCATGACAACAGCACCACAGAGATGACCCCATGAAAGCCCTCCACAAGCGCCAGGGCTGGGACCCGCGTCACCTTCGCCAACGTGCCCGCGCCCAGCGATGTGGTTCCGGCGGCCTGGCAACTGCTGCAGTCACCCAAGCTGGTGCTGCACCTGGGCAACAGCCTGTACCGCGTGTTTGCCGGCTTTGGCGCGGCGGCCGTGGCGGGCATCGTGCTCGGCATGGCGATCGGCCGCTCGCGCTGGCTGGAAGACCTGCTGCTGCCGCCGCTGGAGGTGCTGCGCCCGATCCTCGGCGTGGCGTGGATTCCGCTGGCAATCCTGATGTTCCCGTCTTCGGAGCTGAGCATGATCTTCATCACCTTCATCGGGGCGCTGTTCCCGATCCTGCTCAACACCATCCACGGCGTGGAGCGCACCGACCCGCGCCTGGTCGCCACGGCGCGCAGCCTGGGCGCGCGCCGCTGGACCGTCTTCCCCGAGGTGCTGCTGCCCGCGGCGCTGCCGAGTATCGTCACCGGGCTGGCGATCGGCATGGGCACGTCCTGGTTCTGCCTGGTCACCGCCGAGATGATCGCCGGCCAGTACGGCATCGGCTATTACACGTGGGAGGCCTACAACCTGCAGAACTATGCGGACATCGTCGTCGGCATGCTGCTGATCGGTGCCTTCGGCATGGGCAGCAGCGCGCTGATCAAGCGCTTCGGTGCGTGGCTGATGCCGTGGACCCGCCTGCAGCAGGTGCGCGCATGACGAGCCAACCGATCCGCGCGGGCCGCCTGCAGGTGCGCGGCCTGGATGTGGCGCTGGGCCAGGGCGATGCCGCCTTCACCGCCGTGCACCAGCTATCCATCGACATTCCCGCAGGGCAGTTCGTCTGCATCCTGGGGCCGTCGGGCTGCGGCAAGTCCACGCTGCTGGGCGCCATCGCCGGACACCTGCCGGCGGCGGCGGGCGAGATCCTGCTCGACGGGGCGCCAGTGCGCGGCCCCGCGCCGGAGCGCGGGCTGGTGTTCCAGCAGCACTCGCTGTTCCCGTGGAAGCGCATGCTCGACAACGTCGCCTTCGGCCTGAAGATGCAGGGCGTGCCCACCGCCGAGCGCAAGCGCGAGGCGCAGGCCCTGCTGGACCTGGTCGGCCTGGGCGGCTTCGCGCAGCGCTACCCCGCCCAGCTTTCCGGCGGCATGCAGCAGCGCGCGGAGATTGCGCGCGTGCTGATCAACCGGCCGCGCGTGCTGCTGATGGACGAGCCCTTCGGTGCGCTCGACGCGCAGACCCGCGCCCATATGCAAGCCCTGCTGCTCGAGGTCTGGGCGCGGATGCGCACCACCGTGGCCTTCGTCACCCATGACATCGACGAGGCGCTGTTCCTGGCCGACCGCGTGCTGGTGATGTCGCCACGGCCCGGACGCATCCTTGAAGATATCGCCATCCCCTTCGAGCGGCCCCGCCGCGCCGAGCTGATGACCGACGACGATTTCATCCGGCTCAAGCGCCGCTGCCGCGGCCTGCTGCACGACCACACCCAGGCCAGCTCGCTCGCGACCGCCGCCTGACCGCTATCGACCTGACTGCCATCCATGCCGCAAGCTTCCGCCCTGCCTGACGAATCCCTGTTGGATCTCGATCCCGCCATCGGCGCGCTGACGCTGCGCCTGGCCGACCCCGACCCCGCGGTGCGACGCGTGGCCGTGCTGCAACTTGCCGACCTGGAGGATGAAGACGGCGTGCCGCTGCTGCTGCAGCGCCTGCAATCGGACCCTGCCGAATCCGTGCGCGCGGAAGCCGCGCGCACGCTGGCCAGCTGGGAGCAGGAAGCGGTCGTCCCGGCGCTGGCCGCGGCACTGGCCGACCCCAGCCGCGAGGTGGCCGAAGCCGCAGCACAGGGACTGTCGGAACTGAAGGCGCCCGCCTCCGGTGCCGCCCTGCTGCCGTGGGTCACGCACCGCGATCCCTTTGTCCGGGCGGCCGCGTGGCGCGGCCTGCGCGAGCTGCGCTATGCGGCCGGCTTCGATGCGGCCATGGCGGCACTGTCCGACGCGGCCGCCCCGGTGCGCCGCGAAGCCGTGGCCGTGCTGGGCTGGCTCAGGCGCAGCGAAGCCCTGCCCGCGCTGGCACAAGCTGCGACCAGCGATGCCGATACCGACGTCAGGCGCGCCGCCGCCGGCGCGCTCGGCCTGGCTGCCGACCCGTCGGCGCGCGATGCGTTGCTGGCGGCCCTGCGCGACGGCGCCTGGCAGGTGCGGGAAGAAGCCGCGCAGACGCTGGGAAAACTGAAATTCCCTGAAGCCGTGGACCCGTTGATCGACGCGCTGGAAGACCACTACTGGCAGGTCCGCCTGCAGGCCGCCAGGGCTCTCGGCAAGCTGCGCGACCGCGCGGCGCTGGTGCCGCTGACGGTGCAGCTGGCCCACGCCATCAGCAACCTGCGCAAGGAGGCCGCGCTGTCGCTGGGGAGCCTGCGGGATGCGGCAGCCGTGCCGGCCCTTGCCGCAGCCGCCGACGATGCCGATCCGGAGGTACGCAAGGCCGTGCGCATTGCGCTGGCGCAGATCGGCGCGCAGGAGGGTCATGCATGAGCGGCGGCATGGTCGTACCCACGCGCCTGGAGCTCTCCCGCGCCAACGGCGCGCTGCGCGTCTACTGGCCAGACGGCCAGTGCCAGTCGCTGGACCCGGGCCGCTTGCGCGCAGCCTGCCGTTGCGCCGCCTGCCGCGGCAAGCCCTCGGAGGCCGGGCCAGGCGACACGCAAATCGTCGCCCTCGGCGAAATGGGCTATGGCGTGCAGATCGTGTTCAGCGACGGGCACGACCGCGGCATCTACCCGTGGCCGTACCTGCAGGCGCTGTAGCCGGGCGCTTACCCGCCCGCCAGCGCCTGCAGGATATGCACCTCGTCGGCTTCCTTCAATGGCGCGTCCAGCCGCATCAGCTGCGCGCGGTTGACGAAGACGCGGATATACGGCCGCAGCTTGCCCTGCTCATCGACGATGCGAAAGCGCATGCCGGGGAACTGGCGGTCGAGGTCGTCGAGCAGCTCGGCGATGCTGGCGCCACGGGCCTCGACGTATTCGCGCTGTCCGGTATAGGAGAAGAGCGGCGTCGCGATACGGACCTGCATGGAAGTTCTCCGGTCGGCTGATGGCATTCAGGCAGGGCGCGCCACGGTGACCGCGTAGACCTGCGGCAGGTTGCGGGCGATGCATTGCCAGCCCTCGCCTTCATCGGCACTGGCCCAGATCTCGCCGCCGGTGGTGCCGAAGTACACGCCCACCGGCGCGTGGCCGTCGGTGGCCATGGCCTGGCGCTTGACCGTGAACCAGCCCTGTTCGGCCGGCAGGCCGCGGTCCTGCCGTTGCCAGGTTTCGCCGGCATCGCGCGTGACATAGGCTGCCGGGCGGCCGCCCGGGCTGACGCGCGGCCAGACGTCGCTGCCTTCCATCGGGAACACCCAGACCGTGCGCGGATCGCGGCGGTGGGCGACGATGGGGAAGCCGATATCGCCCACTTCCGCCGGCATGGCTTCGCCGATGCGTTTCCACACGCCTTCGCGGCGGTCCATGCGGTAGATGCCGCAATGGTTCTGCTGGTACAGGATGTCCGGGTCGGCGGGATGCTGGAGCATGCAGTGCGGATCCTGGCCGTATTCGGGATTGGGGTCGGGCAGGAAGGTGGCGAGGCTGCCGCGGTTCAGCGGCTTCCAGTCCGCGCCGCCGTCGGTGCTCTCGAACACGCCGCCGCTGGACATGCCGATATACAGGTGGCGCGCGTCGCGCGGATCGACCAGCACGGAATGCATCTTGGGGCCGTCGGGCGTGCCGTCCTGCTCGCCGCCGGTCCAGGTGCGCCAGTCCGGGTGGTCGTTGAAGCCTGATACCGGCTCCCAGGTCGCGCCGTGGTCGGCGCTGCGGAACAGGCCCTGCGGCGAGGTGCCGGCATACCAGGTGCCGGGCTCGCTGGCGTGGCCGGGCGTGAGCCAGAACACGTGGTCGACGACGCGGCCGGTCTCGCCCTCCGGGGCCTTGTCGAAGGCGGGCGGGCGCGCGGCTTCGGTCCAGTTGCGGCCGCCGTCGGCGGAGCGGAACACGGTCGGGCCCAGGTGGCCGGTGCGCGCCGCCATCAGCATGCGCGACGGTTCACGCGGGTCCTGCACGATATGGTGGATGGTATGGCCGAGGAACGTCGGGCCCTCGATCTGCCAGCCGCGGCGCGCGGCGTCGCTGGTCAGGAACCAGGCGCCCTTGGTGGTGGCCACCAGCAGCCTGACGGGGCCGGTGTCGGTTTCGGGAATGGGGGAAGTCGTCATCTTGGCTCCTGCAAGAAGGCCGGTGAACGATGCTTCCGAGTCTAGTACATGTAGACAGTGTTCACAATTAAAGATGGCGGAGCTATGGCCGGCAGGCCGGCCATAGCCACCATGAGTACGAAGTAGCACGGAGTTAAAAGCGGAAGCCTGCAACTTACCTGGACATTGCGCGCAAAGTGTGGCATAAGCAATGTTCCCCGATGCTTTCGCGCCCCATACCCATGCTTCGCACTGTCCGCTTCGCCACCCTGAACCGCCCGGCCCTGCCGGCGGCAGGCGTGCGCGCCGCGCAGCGCCCGGGCGCCGCCATCGACCTGGCCGACCGCTTCCACGCGTACGCCCAGGTCCGCCGCGCCGTGCTTTTCCTGGCCGTGCGGGCAGCTCGGGACGCCACCCTCCAGTCCTGAGCTTTCCCGCACGGCCCATGTCACGGATGCCATCCGGCACCCGCTTGATCATGCAGCCAGGAGAAAGCCAGACATGTCCCCGCTCTACCGCCATACCCTCTGCGCCATGGTGGCGCTTGCCGCCCTCTACCTGATCCTCAATCCCTGAGCCCGGTGGAGTCTTGCCATGGCGAATTTCCATGCCCTGCGCCTGCCGGCGCCGGCCCTGGCGCGCGCGCTCGAACTGCGCATCGATGTTGAGCTGGCGCCGGGCGATATCGAACGCGAGCTGGGTGCCCTGCACGACCGCATCGGCCAACCCGGCGACCGCCTGAATGCGATGCCGGCGCTGCCAGCGGGCGCGCCAGGCCTGCGCCTGCGCTATCGCGAGGCCGACGGCGAGTACTACGTGTATGTGGAAGATGTGATGCAGCGCCGGCTGGCCGGTTATACCGTTTTCAACCGGCTGATCGAGGTCGGCCGCCGGGCCGACCCATGGGTACGGGCGCCGCACACAAAGTTTGCGCCCGCTTACCAACGCCGCGGCCTGGCTCGGGCGCTGTACCGCTGGGCGCTGGACGGCGGGCTGTGCCTGCTGAGCGGGGCGCGCCAGTCGGCCGGCGCCAACGCCCTATGGCAGGCGCTGGCCGCCGATTACCCGATGGGCTATGTGGACTTGCGCCACAAGACGCTGACCTGGCTGGGCCAGGCCGTCGACGCGCCCGTGCGTGAGGGCCTGCATACGCGCATGCTGCTGCTCGGGCGCGGCTGGACGCTGGACGCGTTCATGGCCCGCACCGGCATGTACTGAGGCAGCGCGCCCGCTTACAGCCAGCGGATCGGCGCGGCCTCGCGGGCGTTGGCTACGTACAGGGTCCAGCCCTGGGCAAAGTAGGCGCGCACCCGCGCGGCCAGCGATTGGCCGCCGCCCACGCGGGCGTAGTAGGCAACATCGCGTGCCGGCTGGGCGGCGGGCTTCGATGCCTTGGCTTGAGCGGGCTGGCGATAGAGGGTGTCGGCGAGCACTTGCATGGCGAATATCCTTTCCGGTTGGGATCGAAGTTGGTGCGCCTCACGAAGCACATCGAGCCGTGGTTCGGCCCGGATCGGGAGGCGGCTCAGGGTTATCCCTAGTATAGAGAAGTTGCGCCTGAATCATCCGGGTCTGTACCTATAGGCCGTATATGGGGTGCGTGATAATGGCCGCCTGCCGCAAGCGCCACCTGATGCCAATCCATCAACCCAAGACGATCAATCATCACATTCGATATTCCTCGATGCGCATGCCGCGCATTGCCTGCCGGTGATGATGCATGGCGCGTGGTCACCTAGCCTTCAGCCTTGCCCGGATCGCGCCCGCAGAGGCACCGACAAGCGGCACACCGATAACAGCGGGTTGGCCAGGTTTGCGCCTCCAGCCCAGACCAGAACCACGTGAGACACGCCTGACGACAGTCCGTACGACGGACGTTGCAGCGCCCGCAAGGAGACAGCTCATCATGATCGAACAGCCCTATCCGTCGTCCGCGACGGAAGCCGATGCTGCACGCCCCCAAGTCCCCGAAGTCCGGAGCCGGATCGACGCGTTCTTCGAGATCACCGCGCGCGGCAGCACCCAGCGCAAGGAAGTGGTCGCCGGGGTGACCACCTTCATGGCGATGGTCTACGCCGTCTTTGTCGTTCCCGGCATGCTGGGCAAGGCCGGCTTCGACACCAGCGCGGTCTTTGTCGCGGTGTGCCTGACCACCGCCTTCGGCTCCCTGCTGATGGGCCTGTGGGCCAAGCTGCCGATCGCCATCGGCTGCGCCATCTCGCTGACCGCATTCATGGCCTTCGGGCTGGTGCTGGGGCAGGGCCTGTCGCCGGCGGTCGCGCTCGGCGCCGTGTTCCTGATGGGCGTGATCTTCACCGCGATCTCCGTCACCGGCGTGCGCTCCTGGATCCTGCGCAACCTGCCCGCCGGCGTGGCGCACGGCACCGGCATCGGCATCGGCCTGTTCCTGCTGCTGATCGCCTCGAATGAAGTCGGGCTGGTGGTCAAGAACGCTCACCCCGGCCTGCCGGTGGCGCTGGGCAAGATCACCTCGTTCCCGGTGGTGATGTCGGTGCTGGGCCTGGCCGCGATCTTCGGCCTGGAGCGCCGCAAGGTGCCGGGCGGCATCCTGCTGGTGATCATCGCGATCTCCGCGCTGGGCCTGGCCTTCGACCCGGCGGTGAAGTTCACCGGCGTGTTCGCGCTGCCGTCGCTGAGCGCACCCGGCCATGAATCGCTGATCGGCGCCATGGACGTGCGCGGCGCGCTGACGGCAGCGGTGCTGCCGAGCGTGCTGGCACTGGTGATGACCGCGGTGTTCGATGCCACCGGCACGATCCGCGCGGTCGCCGGACAAGCCGGCCAGCTCAACGCTGCCGGCCATATCCACAACGGCGGGCGCGCGCTGACCGCGGATTCGGTCAGCTCGATCTTCTCGGGGATGTTCGGCGGCGCTCCGGCTGCAGCCTACATCGAGTCGACCGTCGGCGTTGCGGCCGGCGCCAAGACCGGCCTGACCGCCGTGGTGGTGGGCCTGCTGTTCGTTGCGGTGATGTTCTTCTCGCCGCTGGCCGGGCTGGTGCCGTCGTACGCCACCGCGCCCGCGCTGATGTACGTGGGCCTGCTGATGCTGTCGAGCGTGAGCCGCCTGCACATGGACGACATGGTCGACGCGATGGCTGGCCTGGTCTGCGCCGTGTTCATCGTGCTGACCTGCAATATCGTGACCGGCATCATGCTCGGCTTCTGCACCCTGGTGGTGGGCCGCGTGGTGGCTGGCGAATGGCGCAAGCTCAATGTCGGCACGGTGGCCATCGCGGTTGTGCTGGCTGCGTTCTATGCCGGGGGCTGGGCCATCTGATCCTGCCGAAAGCTACTGCCGCGTCCCGGGCGCCACGCCCGGGACGCTGACAACCAGATGTCTCCTCCACCGTGATCCAGGTGGATTTCAAGCCCGGGCTTCCTGCTTTCCCGGGCTGTTTTTTTGGTGGCTTGCCTGAAAGGTCCCGCGCTTGGCGAATGGCGTTTCGCTAAATCGCCTTCATTGCCCGGCCTGCATTGCCGCCACATCCATGTACACCAGTTCCCAGACATGGCCATCGGGATCCTGGAATCCATGCCCGTACATGAATCCCAAATCCATCGGCGGCTTGTAGGTATTGCCACCCGCCGCGACCGCGGCATTGACCATTTCATCCACGCGCGCGCGGGTTTCCATCGACAGGCAAACCAGCACCTCAGTCGATTTCCGTGCATCGCAGATTTCATTGGGCGAGAAGCTGCGGAACTTGGCTTCGGTCAGCAGCATCACGAAAATGTTTTCGCCGACGATCATGCAGGTGGCAGTGTCGTCGGTAAATTGCGGATTGAAGGAAAAACCCAACTGCGTAAAGAAGGCAATCGACTTTTGCAGGTCGCGGACGGGCAAATTGACAAAAATCTGCTGGCTCATCAGGGGCTCCGGTAGTCGTGTCAGAGGGGGCTGCGCCGGGCGCAGACAAGCAGTCTAGGCGCTAAAGGCCGGGGGCGTGCGTATTTTCATTGTCCTTAAATGCGGGCAAAACGGGCGATGCCCAGCCCAATACCGGCTGCATCGTGGGCTGTGCGACCGTCAATTCAGGCCGGCAAACAATCAGTCCGTGCAATCTCCGTTATTTTTTGTAAAATTTTTTTAGGTGAACCGACACCACAACTTCTAGTACCATGCAGCGGCCTATTTGCAGAAAGGGGATATAAATGGCGACATACAAGCAACTCCTGGCTGAGAAGGAAGCGCTGGAAGCCAAGCTGAATGAAGTGCGTGCGACGGAAGTCGCCGGCGTGATCGACAAAATCCGGGACCTGATGACTGAATACGGCCTGACCGCCGAAGACATCCTGCCGCGCCGCAAGCGTGGCCGCCCGGCTGGCTCGAGTGCCAAGAAGCCCGCATCCGCCTTGCCGCCGAAGTACATGGACCCCAAGACCGGCAAGACCTGGTCGGGCCGCGGCCGCGCGCCGGCATGGCTGGGCAAGCGCCCCGAGCGTTTCCTGATCGAGCAGTAAGCCGCCTGCGCGGCCAGCGGGCGCCTGCCTCAGACGGCCGCTTCAATCGATGGTGCCATCGGCCTGCCGGGCGCGTCACTGCGCCTGGCAGACATACTCCTTGCGCAGCGCCCTGAAGCCCTGCTGGGTCGGCTCCGCCGTCAGGCGCGCGCCGCCGCCGGCCAGCGGCTGCATGCGCAATACCTGCGCCGAGCACTGGCTCGCGGTCTCGTCCCGCTGGTAGCGGATCTCATACTGGCCGCCGGCAACCGGCACGAATGACACGCCCGCCGCGCAACGCAGCTCGGGCAGCGGCGGCGCCGCGGCCGAGGTCACCGCCACGTAGATGCGCCGGCCCGCCTCCACCAGCCGCTCGCGCGTGCGCGCCGGCGGCTCGGGCGAGCGCCCGGCCATGTCCAGGCTCCGGTCCCGTCCCATCGCAGACAACTGCCTGCCGGTTCCCGCCAGCACCAGCGGCCGCGCGGGCACCGGGCATTTGGCCGGATCGACCACGGTGAACGAAGTGTTGTCGTCGGTGCTGGTCAGCAGCCGCACACTGGCGGCCGGGGCGCCGGCAGGCACCCGGTATTGCGCCACGCAGCCGGACAGCGCCACGGCGGCGGCAAGCATCGGCAACAGGGCAAGGCGAGGCAGGACTGCGGACGACCGGTCATGGCGCATGGCGGCGGGCAGGTGGAACGATTGGGCCAACAGCGGACGTTGGCGGCACGATGGCGGCAAATCCGACATGGATGCCACACGATGACGGCGCGGCCAGGCAACACGCCGCGCCCTCAAACCAACCAGCATACCTGCATCCGGCGCTTGGCGGCAGCCGCATAAACCCATGTTGAAAACCTGCGTGTGATATCCACAGAATCTGTGGATATCCTGGCCCTACACTCCCCGAAAGCCCCGGTCTGTGCGGCAACCCACCGGAGCGCCCAAATTTTAGGCAACGGGTTGCAGGCGCCCCGGAACCCGGCAATGGTGCGGCACCCCCGCCGCCAGCACGCCGTTGCGCTGCCCAGGCCACACTTCATCCCCCCGCACGCCCTTGAAGGGGGCACCGGCACCGCGTAATCTCAGTGTTACCGGGGGCTGCACTGGCGCACTTGCGCCAACTTGCCAGCCAGATAATGACAATGACACAACAAGAGCCTATCCAGGCCGGGCCGTTGCCTCGTGACCTGCTGCACGCACTGCGTGACGGCGGCTACGACGTATCGGGACTCGCGCCTGCCCCGGAATCCGACACCGACTCCGACCCCAGCGACCTCAGGCCCGCCATGCCGGCGGCCGGCCCGCAACAGGCCTGCCACGTGCTCTGCGCGGTCTACCGTGCCACTGGCGATCCAACCATCGGCCTGTGGCTGGGCAGCCGGATGCAGACCGACCTGCTCGGGCTGGCGGGCCTGACGGCCATGGCCGGGCCGTCGCTAGGCACCGCGCTGCGGCGCATCGCGCGCTACCAGAAGCTGCTCGCCGGCGACCGCATCGAACTGCGCCGCCAGGGCGACGAAGCCTGGGTCTGTATCCGCCCGAGCGATCCCGAGGCGCCCGACACCCGACCGCGCATCGACATGGAGCTGTGCTCGCTGCTGGCCTTCGGGCGCCAGTTCACGCGCAAGCCGCTGCATCCGCTGCGGGTGTCGCTGCGCATCGGCCAGCCGGACTGGCACCTGCGCTATACCGAGGCCTTCGACTGCCCGGTGCGCTTTGGCGAGCCCGAAGACGCCATCGTGTTCGGCCGCCGCGACCTGGCCTTGCGCCTGGCTGCCCGCGTGCGCAGCGGACCGGCCGGCACGGGCGCGGGCCATGCCGCGCGCGAAGCGCGGCCGGCGTCCGCGTCGCTGGACGATGTGCGCGCGGCCCTGCAGGCGCTGGCCGGCGACCGCGCCCTCAGCCTGGCCGCGGTGGCACGCCACCTGGACATCAGCGAGCGCACGCTGCAGCGCCGGCTGATGGCGGCGGGCACGAGTTTCCGCACGCTGTGCGAAGAGGCGCGCCGCGAGCTGGCTGGCGGCTACCTGGCCGGAGGCGCGATGTCGCTCGGAGAAATCGCGTTCCGGCTCGGCTTTGACGATGCCAACTCGTTCTTCCGCGCCTTCCGCCGCTGGACCGGCATGACCCCTGGCGACTACCGGCGCGCGGCGGCGCCTCCACCCGCGTAGGGCAGGCCGGCTCACCCGCCGTCGGGTTGCTCCCACGGCGGGTTGTCGCCGAAGCGCCCGGCCAGGAAATCGACAAAGGCGCGCACGCGCGGCGGCACCAGCCGCCGCTGCGGCATCACGGCGTAGATGCCGGTGTCGGCGAGCGGGTAATCGGGCAGCACCTGCACCAGCCGCCCGGCGCGCAGGTCGGCGCAGACATGCCAGGTGGAATGCAGGGCGATGCCAAAGCCCGCCAGCGCCGCATCGGACAACAGCTCGCCGGTATTGGCCTCGATCCGGCCGCGCACGCGCACGGCAATCTCCCCGCCGGCGCCGTCGCCCAGGCGCCAGACATCCTGCCGGCCCTGGCTGCCCACCAGCACCAGGCAATCGTGCCGCGCCAGGTCCTGCGGGGTGCGCGGCGTGCCGCGCCGGCGCAGGTAGTCCGGCGCGGCACACAGCAGCCGCCGGTTATTGGCCAGCCGCCGCGCGACCAGCGTCGAATCATCCAGCGCACCGATGCGGATGGCCAGGTCGAAACCCGCGCTGACCAGGTCCAGCACGTTGTCGGTCAGGTTGACGCTCAGCGTCAGCCCGGGATGCTGCGCCAGGAATTCCGGCAACAGCGGCGAGATATAGAGCCGCCCGAACGAGGACGACGTGGTCACCCGCAGCGTGCCCGACACCCCGGTGCCGGCCTGCCGCAACGAGGTGCCCAGCGCTTCCAGGTCGTCCACCAGCGCACGCCCCTGCTCGGCCAGCACCGCGCCTTCCGGGGTGGCGTGCAGCCGCCGCGTGGTGCGATGCAGCAGGCGCACGCCCAGTTCACGCTCCAGCCGCTGCAGCCGCTGGCTGGCCACCGCCACCGACAGGTCCAGGCTGCGTGCCGCGGCGCTGATCGAGCCCAGGTCGAGCACGCGCAGGAACAGGCCGATATCGCCGATCCGGTCCATAATTTTCAAGATTTCATTGAAACTGATTATGGATCATGCCGGTTTTTACTGAGGACGGAAAGGCGCAGACTGCGGGCTTTCTTCCTTTTGCCGACGCCCCCCGAACATGGCCTCTCCAGTCCCCACCACCGCCACCTCCGGCGCTGCATCCGCCCGCGGCCGGCTGCCGGTTGCGCTCTACGCGCTCACTGCCGGTTCCTTCGGCATCGGCTGCGCCGAATTCGTGATCATGGGCCTGCTGCTGCAGGTTGCCGCCGACCTGCAGGTGACCATCGCCGCCGCCGGCATGCTGGTGTCCGGCTACGCGCTGGGCGTCTTCGCCGGCGCGCCGGTGCTGACCCTGCTGACGCGGCGCATGCCGCGCAAGGCCGTGCTGCTGGCGCTGATGGTGATCTACACCGTCGGCAATGCCGCCTGCGCGCTGGCGCCCGACTACACCACGCTGATGATCGCGCGCGTGCTGACCTCGCTCACGCATGGCACCTTCTTCGGCGTCGGCGCGGTGGTGGCCACCGGGCTTGTGCCGGAGCACCGCCGCGCCTCGGCGATCTCGGTGATGTTCTCCGGCCTGACGCTGGCCACGTTGCTGGGCATGCCCGCCGGCGCCTGGCTGGGCCTGCACCTGGGCTGGCGCTCGACCTTCTGGGCGATGACCGTGATCGGGCTGCTGTCGCTGGCGGTGATCGCGCTGCTGGTGCAGAAGAGCCAGGACCACGGCGCCCCCGTGGCCCTGCGCGACGAACTGGCCACCATCGGCCGCCCGCAGGTGCTGCTGGGCCTGTTGATGACGGTGCTGCAGTCGATGGGCATCTTTGCCGTGATCACCTACGTGCAGCCGCTGCTGACGCGCGTGTCCGGCTTTGGCGAGGCGGCGGTGTCACCGATCCTGCTGCTGTTCGGCGCCGGCATGATCCTTGGCAACGTGCTCGGCGGCCGCTTTGCCGACCGCACCCCGACGCGCGCGGTGCTGGCCACGCTGACCACGCTGACGCTGGTGCTGGCGGCGATGACGCTGGCCATCCACAGCCAGGTGCTGGTGGTGGCCTTCGTCAGCATCCTGGGCATCGCAGCCTTTGCCACGGTCTCGCCGCTGCAGCTGCGCGTGCTGCGCCACGCCCAGGGCGCGGGGCAGAACCTGGCCTCGAGCTTCAATATCGCGGCATTCAACCTGGGCAACGGCCTGGGCGCGTGGATGGGCGGCGTGGTGGTCGATCACGGGCCGGGGCTGGCGGCATTGCCGTGGATTGCGGCCCTGGCGCCGATGGCTGCGCTGGGGGTGGCGTGGCTGAGCGTGAGGATGGAAAACGGCAGCCACGCCGCCGTGCCCGTGGCGCAAGCCTGCCCCTGATCCCGCACTTCAGCCCGGCTTGCCGTCCACCCGCGGACGCGCAAGCCGCGGCGCATACGCCAGCGCATAGAGGCCGAACCCGGCCACCCAGCACGCCCCGGCTCCCCACACCCAGTGCAGGTAGCCGCCCGGCCAGGCCATCGGCCCGAACACCCGCAACACCGCAGCCGCGGCCACCAGCCAGTACGCCGCGGTTTCCGCGCGGCCGGCCACCAGCATGCGGCCGGTGTGACCCAGTGCGGTGCGCGTGATCATGGCGATGATCGCCACGCCAAGCACGCCGACAGTGAAGGCATGTGTCGCCAGCCCCGCCATCACCAGCCCCAGCGCACCCAGCGCCTGCAGCAGCAGCGCCACCGGCAGCCACGCATAGGCCAGGTGCAGCACCCACAGGATCGGCCGGTTGCCTACCGCATGGCTGCGCCAGCCAGCCACGCGCACGGCCAGCACCGCCGCGGCCAGCAATGACAGCGCCGCCGCCAGCCAGACCGGCAAGGGCAGCACCCCCGCAGCCAGTCCCAGCAGCGCGGCCGGCACCACCATGCGCTCCACCTGCCGGTATTGCCGCAGGCGGAACCCCGGAATCGCGTTGGTCGTGAACATCGGGATGACGCGCCCGCCGATCACCACCACGAACAGCGTGACCAGCGCCACGCCCGCGCGGCAGGCCAGCATTGCACCGGCGTCATGGCCGCGCGCCTGCAGCCACAGGCTGGCGATATCGGCCGCGCCCAGCAGCCACAGCGCCAGGGCCAGCGGATAGTTGCGGCGGTTGCCGGCGCGGGCCAGCGTGCGCGTGAAGGCCAGCGCGGCCAGCGGCAGGAACGCGCCCTCGATCACCAAGGCCGCCGTTCCCGGCGCCACCCACATGCCCACGCGCCCGGCCAGCCACAGCAGGAACAGCGCGGCCAGCGCGGCGCCGGTGGGCGTCGGCTGGCCGGTCCAGGCCCGCCCCGCGGTGAACAGGAAGCCCACCACGATGGCCGCGGCAAAGCCGAACACCATCTCGTGCGCATGCCAGAACATCGCCGCCATCACCGGCGCCGGGCCGACTGCGGTGACGCCCGCCAGCATCGCCGACCACGCCGCGATGGCCAGCGCGGCGAACACCGCCCCGCCCAGGTAGAACGACCGGAAGCCCAGCGCAAACAAGGCAAAGCCGCGCGGCGGCGGCCCGGCGGGCGCCTTGCCAGGGGGTGGCGCGCGCCGCGCGGGAAGAATGGGAATGGTGTCCATGGCTGGCTACGGGAATCAGGTGGTGCGGCGCGCGCCGGTTTCTTGATCCGGCGCACGGTTTGCCGCAGGTGCGCGAACGGATGCCATTCACGCTGACTGCACGATAGCACCGCCGCCGCGCCGGCGACCTCCGCCGGTAGAACTACCTCCAAAGGCAGGCTGCGCGCCCGCGTGCGCTGTGCGGCCGGCGAATAGGCAGCACCAGTGGCGGCCCCTACTCTGGCATCACCCCCGCCAAAGTTGACACAGGAGCATGGCCATGGCCACCCACCCACGCGCGCCGGAGCCCATTGCGCCCGGCGCCGCAATCACGCTGGCGTCCAGCACTTTCGCCTTCACCATCTGCTTTGCCGTCTGGATGCTGTTCGCGGTCCTCGGCATCCCGCTCAAGCAGGAGCTTGGCCTGAGCGACACCGAATTCGGCCTGCTGGCCGCCACGCCCGTCCTCAGCGGCTCGCTGATCCGCGTGCCGCTGGGCATCTGGACCGACCGCTACGGCGGGCGCATCGTCTTCTTCGTGCTGATGCTGGCCACCGTGATCCCGATCTGGCTGATCTCGTATGCGCACACGCTGTGGCAGCTGCTGGTGCTGGGCTTGTTCGTCGGCCTCGCGGGCGGCTCGTTCTCGGTCGGCACGCCGTATGTGGCGCGCTGGTTCCCGCGCTCGCGCCAGGGCCTGGCGATGGGCATCTTCGGCGCCGGCAACTCGGGCGCGGCGCTGACCAAGTTCGTCGCGCCGGCGATGATCCTGGCCGCCGGCACCTGGACCGTGGTGCCGCGCGTGTATTCGGTGGCGATGCTGGTCACCGCGCTGCTGTTCTGGGTGTTCTCGCGCAGCAACCCGGCGCACCTGATCAAGTCCAGCGTCGGCTGGCGCGAGCAGCTCGCCGTGATGCGCGACCCGCGCGTGTGGCGCTACTCGCAGTACTACTCGGTGGTGTTCGGCGGCTATGTCGGCCTGTCGCTGTGGATGACCAAGTACTACATCGGCGAATACGGCTTCGACATCAAGACCGCCGCCTTCCTGGCCGCGTGCTTCTCGCTGCCCGGCGGCGTGCTGCGCGCCATCGGCGGCTGGATCTCCGACCGCTACGGCGCCCACCGCACCACCTGGTGGGTGATGTGGGTGAGCTGGGTCGGCTTCTTCCTGCTGAGCTACCCGCAGACCGACTTCATCGTCCAGACCACCAGCGGCCCGCAGGGGTTTCGCATCGCGCTGACGCCCACGGTCTTCACCTTCCTGCTGTTCGTGGTCGGCATCGCCTTTGCCATCGGCAAGGCCTCGGTGTTCAAGTTCATCTCCAACGACTTCACGCACAACATCGGTGCGGTTTCCGGTGTGGTCGGCCTGGCTGGCGGGCTGGGCGGCTTCGTGCTGCCGGTGCTGTTCGGCATGCTGGCCGACCTGACCGGCGTGCGCAGCAGCTGCTTCATGCTGATGTACGGCACCGTGTGCGTGAGCCTGGTGTGGATGCACTACAACCAGCGCGCCGAACGCCAACGCAAGGCACAGGCCGTCGGCCTCACGCAGGCCGCCTGAGCGACGGCCCCTGTTACGCACAACAACCAAGGCACACTGTCATGTCCTCTTCCGTACTGACCCGCTGGGAGCCCGAGAATAAGGTCTTCTGGCAAAGCCAGGGCGAGCGCATCGCCTACCGCAACCTGTGGATCTCGATCCCGGCGCTGATGCTGGCCTTCGTGGTCTGGATGCTGTGGAGCGTGGTCGCGGTCAACCTCGACCGCGCCGGCTTCCAGTTCACCAAGAACCAGCTGTTCTGGCTGACCGCGCTGCCGGCGCTGTCCGGCGCCACGCTGCGCATTTTTTATTCATTCCTGGTGCCGGTATTCGGCGGGCGGCGCTTCACCGCGATCTCCACCGCACTGCTGCTGATCCCCGCGCTGGGCATGGGCTTCGCGCTGCGCGACCCGTCCACCGGCTATCCGACGCTGCTGGTGCTGGCGCTGCTGTGCGGGCTGGGCGGCGCCAACTTCAGCTCGTCGATGGCCAATATCAGCTTCTTCTTCCCGAAGGCGAAGAAGGGGCTGGCCACCGGGCTGAACGCGGGCATCGGCAACCTCGGCGTGTCGGTGGTGCAGTTCGTCACGCCGCTGGTGGTGTCGATCGCCGTGTTCGGCGCGCTCGGCGGCGAGCCGCAGCAGTACACGGCCAACGGCGCCACGCATGACCTGTGGCTGCAGAACGCGGGCTTTGTCTGGGTGCCGTTCATCATCGTGTCGGCACTGGCGGCGTGGTTCGGCATGCATGACATCGCGGATGCCAAGGCATCGTTTGCCGAGCAGGCGGTGATCTTCAAGCGCAAGCACAACTGGCTGATGTGCTGGCTGTACGTGGGCACCTTCGGTTCGTTCATCGGCTTCTCTGCGGGGCTGGCGCTGCTGACCAAGTCGCAGTTCCCCGGCGTCAATCCCACCGCTTATGCCTTCCTGGGGCCGCTGGTAGGCGCGCTGACGCGTCCCGTGGGTGGCTGGATCTCCGACAAGCTGGGCGGCGCGCGGGTCACGCTGTGGACCTTCGTCGGCATGATCGCCGCGGTGTTCGCGGTGCTGGCGGCGCTGCCGCATGACGGCGCCGGCGGCAACTTCACATTCTTCCTGGCCGCCTTCATCGCCTTGTTCGCGCTGACCGGCATCGGCAACGGCTCGACCTTCCGCATGATTCCGGTGATCTTCCTGACCGAGCGCCAGCGCGCTGCCGCGGGCAAGGGCGACGCGGCACAGAAGCAGGCATTGCAGGACGCCGGCAAGGAATCCGCCGCGGTGCTGGGCTTCTCCGGTGCGATCGGCGCCTACGGCGGCTTCTTTATCCCCAAGAGCTTCGGCACCTCGCTGGAGCTGACCGGCGCCGCCGACGCCGCGCTGTATTGCTTTATCGCCTTCTACCTCAGCTGCGTGCTGGTGACGTGGTGGCACTACGCGCGCCGCAACGCGCCCATGCCCTGCTGACCCTGTCACCAGTACCGCCGGCCGGGCTAGTTCTTCCGAACTAGTCCCGCGCCCGGCGCCTAGCCCGATCGCCATGCGGCGGCTGTTCCACCAGCGAATTGGCTGCCGCCCGCCTCCCCCATAAGCTGAGAGTGTCCCTGCAAAGCTCCTGAAACCACCGGAGCGCCCGCAGCAAAGCACTCGCGGAGAACAAAGCAATGAGTCATTTCCTGGATCGACTGAAGTTCATGTCGCGCGTCAAGTCCACCTATGCGGACGGCCACGGCGCGGTGGTGAACGAAGACCGCAAGTGGGAAGACGGCTATCGCAGCCGCTGGCAGCACGACAAGATCGTGCGCTCGACCCACGGCGTGAACTGCACCGGCTCCTGCTCGTGGAAGGTCTACGTGAAGAACGGCCTGATCACGTGGGAGACCCAGCAGACCGACTATCCGCGCACGCGCCCGGACCTGCCCAACCATGAGCCGCGCGGCTGCCCGCGCGGCGCCTCGTACAGCTGGTACGTCTACTCCGCGCAACGCGTCAAGTACCCGATGATCCGCGGCCGCCTGATGGAGATGTGGCGCGAGGCCCGCAAGACCATGGATCCGATCGCCGCGTGGGAATCGATCAGCCAGGATCCGAAGAAGGCCGCGCGCTACAAGAGCGTGCGCGGGCAGGGCGGCTTCGTGCGCGCCGACTGGAACACCGCCACCGAGATCATTGCCGCGGCCAATGCCTTTACCGTGAAGAAGTTCGGTCCGGACCGCGTGATCGGCTTCTCGCCGATCCCGGCCATGTCGATGGTGTCGTATGCCGCCGGCGCACGCTACCTGAGCCTGCTCGGCGGCGCCTGCCTGTCGTTCTACGACTGGTACTGCGACCTGCCGCCGGCCAGCCCGCAAGTGTGGGGGGAACAGACCGACGTGCCGGAATCGGCCGACTGGTACAACTCCACCTACCTGATGGTGTGGGGCTCGAACGTGCCGCAGACCCGCACGCCCGACGCGCACTTCTACACCGAGGTCCGCTACAAGGGCACCAAGACCGTCGCGGTGTCATCTGACTTCGGCGAGATGGTCAAGTTCGGCGACATCTGGCTGGCGCCGAAGCAAGGCACCGACGCCGCGCTGGCGATGGCCATGGGCCACGTGGTGCTGAAGGAATTCCACGCCAGCGGCAAGTCCGCCTACTTCCGCGACTACGTGAAGCAGTACACCGACATGCCGATGCTGGTGCTGCTGCGTGACAACCAGGGCACGCTGGTGCCCGACCACTTCCTGCGCGCGTCGCACCTGGCCGACAACCTCGGCGAAGCCAACCATCCCGAGTGGAAGACCCTGCTGGTCGACGACGCCACCGGCGAGATCGTCGCGCCCAACGGCTCGATCGGCTTCCGCTGGGGCGAAGGCGCCCACAACGGCGGCGAGAAGGTCGGCCGCTGGAACCTGGAGATGAAGGACGGCGGCAGCGGCCGCCCGGTCGAGCCGCGCCTGTCGCTGCTCGGCAATGAAGACGAGGTGGTGGAAGTGGGCTTCCCCTACTTCGGCGGCGAACACGATGAACTGCTGCGCCGCCGCGTGCCGGCACGCCGGCTGACGCTGGCCGATGGCAGCACTGCGCTGGTGGCGACCGTGTATGACCTGCAGATGGCCAACTACGGCGTGGATCAGGGACTCGGCGGCCCGAACGTCGCCGCCTCGTACGACGATGACGTGCCCTACACCCCCGCCTGGCAGGAAAAGCACACCTCAGTCCCGGCCCGCCTGGTGACGCAGGTTGCGCGCGAATTCGCCGACAACGCCGACCGCACGCAGGGCAAGAGCATGGTCATCGTCGGTGCCGCGCTCAACCACTGGTACCACAACGACATGATCTACCGCGGCATCATCAACCTGCTGATGATGTGCGGCTGCATCGGCAAGAGCGGCGGCGGCTGGGCCCACTACGTCGGCCAGGAAAAGCTGCGCCCGCAGTTCGGCTGGGCACCGCTCGCCTTCGGCCTGGACTGGTCGCGCCCGCCGCGCCAGATGAACGGCACTTCGTTCTTCTACAACCACACCAGCCAGTGGCGCCACGAGAAGCTGGGCGTCGACGAGATCCTGTCGCCGACCACCGACCGCAAGCGCTATGACGGCCTGTCGCTGCTGGACCTGAACGCGCGCTCCGAACGCATGGGATGGCTGCCGTCGGCACCGCAGCTCGGCACCAATCCGCTCGACGTGGTCGATGCGGCCGAGCGCGCCGGGCAGGACCCGGTCGCCTACACGGTCGAGCAACTGAAGTCCGGCGAGCTGCAGTTCGCCTGCGACGATCCCGACAACCCGGCCAACTTCCCGCGCAATATGTTCGTGTGGCGCTCCAACATCCTGGGCAGCTCGGGCAAGGGGCATGAGTACTTCCTGAAGTACCTGCTGGGCACGCAGAACGCCGTGTTCGGCGACGAGAACGACGCCATCAAGCCGAGCGAAGTCAACGTGCGCCCGGCCGCCGAAGGCAAGCTGGACCTGCTGACCGTGCTGGATTTCCGCATGAGCACCACCTGCCTGTACGGCGACATCGTGCTGCCCACCGCCACCTGGTACGAGAAGGACGACCTCAACACGTCCGACATGCACCCGTTCATCCACCCGCTGTCCGAAGCCGTGCAGCCGCTGTGGGAAAGCAAGACCGACTGGGAGATCTACAAGGCCATCGCGAAGAAGTTCAGCGAGATCGCCGGGCCCTACCTCGGCACGCGCAAGGACCTGGTGTGCACGCCGCTGCTGCACGACACCCCGGGCGAACTGGGCCAGCCGTTCGAGCCGAAGGACTGGAAGGCCGGCGAGTGCGACCTGATCCCCGGCAAGACCGCGCCGTCGATGACCGTGGTCGAACGCAACTACGCCGACATCTACAAGAAATTCACCTCGATCGGGCCGCTGCTGGACAAGCTCGGCAATGGCGGCAAGGGCATCAACTGGAACACCCAGCATGAAGTGAAGGAGATCGGCCACCTCAGCCACACCGTCAAGGAGCCCGGCGTCAGCCAGGGCCGCCCGCGGCTGGAAAGCGCGATCGATGCCGCCGAGATGATCCTGACCTTCGCGCCCGAGACCAACGGCCATGTCGCCGTCAAGGCGTGGGAAGCGCTGTCGAAGATCACCGGCCGCGACCACACCCACCTGGCCGAAGGCCGCGAGCACGACAAGATCCGCTTCCGCGACGTGCAGGCGCAGCCGCGCAAGATCATTTCCGCGCCGACCTGGTCGGGCCTGGAATCGGAAGAGGTCAGCTACAACGCCGGCTACACCAACGTGCATGAGCTGATCCCCTGGCGCACGCTGACCGGCCGCCAGCAGTTCTGGCAGGACCACCGCTGGATGCTGGACTTCGGCGAAGGCGCGTGCGTGTACAAGCCGGCCATCGACACCAAGACCGTGGCGCCGATGCTGGGCAAGAAGCCCAACGGCAACCCGGAGCTGGTGCTGAACTGGATCACGCCGCACCAGAAGTGGGGCATCCACTCCACCTACTCGGACAACCTGCGCATGCTGACGCTGTCGCGCGGCGGCCCGCACGTGTGGATCTCGGAGACCGAGGCCAAGGCCAACGGCATCCGCGACAACGACTGGGTCGAGGTCTTCAACGTCAACGGCACGCTGACGGCGCGCGTGGTGGTGTCGCAGCGCGTGCCCAAGGGCATGTGCCTGATGTACCACGCCCAGGAAAAGATCGTGAACGTGCCCGGCGCCGAGACCAGCGGCATGCGCGGCGGCATCCATAACTCGGTCACGCGCGCCGTGACCAAGCCCACCCACATGATCGGCGGCTACGCGCAGCTGGCCTACGGCTTCAACTACTACGGCACCGTGGGCAGCAACCGCGACGAGTTCGTGATCCTGCGCAAGATGAAGAAGGTCGACTGGCTGGAAGGGCCGCTCGTGGAAAAGACTGAGAAGGAAGGAGCCTCGCAATGAAGATCCGTGCCCAGGTGGCCATGGTGCTGAACCTCGACAAGTGCATCGGCTGCCATACCTGCTCCGTGACCTGCAAGAACGTCT
Source organism: Cupriavidus sp. FW306-1B-F12B (assembly GCF_058781795.1). Classification (NCBI taxonomy): domain Bacteria; kingdom Pseudomonadati; phylum Pseudomonadota; class Betaproteobacteria; order Burkholderiales; family Burkholderiaceae; genus Cupriavidus; species Cupriavidus sp. FW306-1B-F12B. The sequence continues at coordinate 117,173 of NZ_JBYSXC010000004.1, read as the reverse complement.
GGACCAGCCGCGACGGCGTCGAGTACGCCTGGTTCAACAACGTCGAGACCAAGCCCGGCATCGGCTACCCCAAGGAATGGGAGAACCAGGACAAGTGGCAGGGCGGCTGGAAGCGCAACGCCGACGGCACGCTGGAGCCGCGCCAGGGCGGCAAGCTGAAGATCCTGGCGAACCTGTTCGCCAACCCCAACCTGCCGCAGATCGACGAGTACTACGAGCCCTTCACCTACGACTACGAGCACCTGCAGAAGGCGCCGCTGGTGCAGACCCCGCCCACCGCGCGTCCGGTCTCGGTGCTGACGGGCCGCAAGATGGAAAAGATCGAGTGGGGCCCGAACTGGGAAGACGACCTCGGCGGCGAATTCAGCTCGCGCGGCCGTGACAAGCTCTTCGACGACGTGCAGAAGGAGATGTACTCGACCTTCGAGAACACCTTCATGATGTACCTGCCGCGCCTGTGCGAGCATTGCCTGAACCCGGCCTGCGTGGCCTCGTGCCCGTCGGGCTCGATCTACAAGCGCGAGGACGACGGCATCGTGCTGGTCGACCAGGACAAGTGCCGCGGCTGGCGCATGTGCATCTCGGGCTGCCCGTACAAGAAGATCTACTTCAACTGGCAGAGCGGCAAGGCCGAGAAATGCCTGTTCTGCTATCCGCGCATCGAGGCCGGCCAGCCCACGGTCTGCTCCGAGACCTGCGTCGGCCGCATCCGCTACCTCGGCGTGATGCTGTACGACGCCGACCGCATCGAGCAGGCGGCATCGGTGGCCGATGAGCGCGACCTGTACCAGTCGCAGCTCGACGTCTTCCTCGATCCGCACGACCCGGCGGTGCAGGCCGAGGCGCTGCGCCAGGGCATCCCGCAAACCTGGCTCGATGCCGCGCGCAAGTCGCCGGTCTACAAGATGGCGTGCGAGTGGAAGATCGCCTTCCCGTTGCACCCGGAGTACCGCACCCTGCCGATGGTCTGGTATGTCCCGCCGCTGTCGCCGATCCAATCCGCGGCCGAGGCTGGCCACATGGGCATGAACGGCGTGATCCCGGACGTCAAGAGCCTGCGCATCCCGGTCAAGTACCTGGCCAACCTGCTGACCGCGGGCGACGTGATGCCGGTACTGTCCGCACTGGACCGCATGCTGGCGATGCGCGCGTACAAGCGCTCGCAGGTGGTGGACGGCGTGCAGGACCTGGGCGTGCTGGAGCAGGTGGGCCTGACGCCCGCGCAGGTCGAGGACATGTACCAGACCATGGCCATCGCCAACTACGAGGACCGCTTCGTGATCCCGTCCTCGCACAAGGAGATGGTCGAGGACAGCTTCAACGACAAGGCCAGCTGCGGCTTCACCTTCGGCAACGGCTGCTCGGGCGGCGCCTCGGACGGCTCGCTGTTCGGCAAGAAGCCACAGGGCAGCGTCCACTTCGCCGACATGCCCAAGTCGCGCAAGAAGGCAGTGATGAGCTGATGCCTGCCACGAACCGCACGGAGAACAACATGCCCCTCTATCCCATCCTCAGCGCCCTGCTCGGCTATCCCGAGCAGGAACTGCTCGACGCCCTGCCCGAGATCGACGCCGCGCTGGCCGAATGGCCGCAGGCGCGCGAGCTGCTGGCCCCCGTGACCGGCCTGCTGCGCAGCGAGTCGCTGATCGCGCTGCAGGAGAACTACGTCGCCACCTTCGACCGCAACCCGGCGCACTCGCTGCACCTGTTCGAGCACGTGCACGGCGAAAGCCGCGACCGCGGCCAGGCCATGGTCGACCTGATCGACGAGTACCGGCGCGAAGGCTTTGAACCCGCCGCGTCCGAGCTGCCCGACTACGTGCCGCTGTTCCTGGAGTTCCTCGGCGCGCTGGTGGCCGACGGCAAGGAAGCGCGCGCCGAGCAATTGCTGGGCGACGCGATCCACGTGCTGGCCGCGATCGGCGAGCGCCTGGCGCGCAACGAAAGCCCGTACGCCGGCGTGTTCGCGGTGCTGCGCACGCTGACCGACGTGCAGCCGCAACCGCAGCAGGAGCCGCCGGTGCGGGATATGGATGAAGCGCTGGAGACCTTCGGGCCGGGGGCTGATGGCGTGGAGCCGTTGCTGGCGCCGCAAGGCGGGCCGCAGGCGGTGAAGTTCTATCCGCGTGGCACGGCGCCGGTGCCATTGCCTTGCTGAAATGCTTACGCGAGCCGACTGTTTGCTCCCCTCCCCCCTGAGGGGAAGAGGGAACACAGTCGGCAACAGCGAAGACACAGGCAAGCCAAACACACGATCGATCCTAGCGAGCTAACACACCATGGCAACCCTCCACCAATTCCTCTACGGCATCTACCCGTACATCGCTGCCGCCATCTTCCTGTTCGGCAGCCTGGCCCGCTTCGAGCGCGAGCAATACACCTGGAAGACCGACAGCTCGCAGGTGCTGTACCGCGGCAACCTGCGCACCGGTAACATCCTGTTCCACGTCGGCATCCTCGGCCTGTTCTTCGGCCACCTGGTCGGCCTGCTGACGCCGGTGGCGGTGTGGGATGCGCTGGGTGTCTCGCACGGCTTCAAGCAGGCCGTGGCAATGGCCGCCGGCGGCGTGATGGGCACCATGTGCCTGGCCGGCCTGCTGATCCTGCTGCACCGCCGCCTAACCAACGCCCGCGTGTCGGCCGTGACCCGCACCGGCGACAAGGTGCTGCTGCTGTGGCTGCTGGTGACGCTGCTGCTGGGCCTGTCCACCATCTTCGAATCCGCCAGCCACATGGACGGCCACATGATGGTGCAGCTGATGACCTGGGCACAGCACATCGTCACGCTGCGCGGCGATGCCGCCAGCTATATCGCCGATGCGCCGCTGCTGTTCAAGGCGCACCTGTTCATGGGCATCACGCTGTTCGCGATCTTCCCGTTCACGCGGCTGGTGCATGTGTGGAGCGGCTTCGCCTCGGTCGGCTATCTCGGCCGCGCCTGGCAACTGGTGCGCAGCCGCTGAGCGCCGCCACCCGACAAGGAGAAACAGCATGCCTGTCACCGTCAACGGCGTGGAACTCCGCGACGCCGATATCGAACGCGAGCTGGACCACCATCACGATGCCGCCAACCCGGCGCGGCTGGCCACCATCTCGGCCATCCTGCGCCAACTGGTGCGCACCGAAGCCGACCGCATCGGCCTTGCCGCCGAAGGACTGGACGACGACGCCCTGGCGCTGGCCCTGCTGGAACGCGAGGCCGGCATCCCCGAGCCCGACGAAGCCAGCTGCCGCCGCCACTACGACAGCCGCCCCGAGCGCTTTCGCGACGGCGAATGGGTCGAGGCCGACCATATCCTGTTCCAGGTCACGCCGCGCGTGCCGCTGGACGCGCTGCGCGAGATTGCCGCGCAGACGCTGGCACTGGTGCGCGGCGATCCTTCCACCTTTCCCGAGCACGCCCGCGCGCTGTCCAACTGCCCGAGCGGCGCCAACGGCGGCCGCCTTGGCCGCGTGTTCCGCGGCGAGACCGCGCCGGAATTCGAGCGCGCGCTGTTCGCCGGACAGCAGGACGGCGTGCTGCCGCATTTGCTTGAGACCCGTTATGGCCTGCATATCCTGCGCATCCTGGAACGCTGCCCCGGCACGCGCCTGCCCTTCGATGCGGTGCGCGGCGACATTGCCCGCGCCCTGGCCAGCGCCGCGCGCGACCGTGCCTGGAAGCAGTATGCCAGCCTGCTGATCGGGCGCGCGCGCATCGAAGGCATCGAGCTGGAGGGCGCCGACAGCCCGCTGGTGCAGTAGCGCCCGGACGCCGCCATGCATCACATCGAACAACTGCTCAAAGGTTTCGAACGCTTCCAGCAACGCTATTTCGACGACGAGCCCGGGCTGTTCGACACGCTGCGCACGGGCCAGCGGCCGCCCACGCTGCTGATCGGCTGCAGCGATTCACGCGTCGATCCTGGCCTGCTGCTGGGCTGCGATCCGGGCGAGCTCTTTACCGTGCGCAATATCGGCAACCTGGTGCCGCCCTGCACCGGCCGCCATGAAGGCAGCCTGCACGGCGTATCCGCGGCGATCCAGTTTGCCGTGCAGCAGCTGCGCGTGGCGCGCATCATCGTGATGGGCCACGGCGGCTGCGGCGGCATCCGTGCCTTGCTGGCGCAGCCGGCCGACGCCGGCGACCATCCGCCCGACGAAAGCGAAGACCCCGACTACATCGGCGCCTGGGTGCGCATCGCGGCACCAGCGCGCAGGCAGCTGGAGGAAACCCTGGCCGCGGCCAGCGCCGCCGAGCGCCAGCGCACCTGCGAACAGGCGGCGATCCTGGTGTCGCTGCGCAACCTGCAGACTTTCCCGTTCGTGCGGCGCGCACTGGAGGCCGGCACGCTGACGCTGCACGGCTGGTACTTCGACTTGCAGGCCGGCGCGCTGCTGGCCTATTCGCAGCGTGCCGACAGCTTCCTGCCGCTGGTGTGCCCGCTGCCCGCCCAAACTGAACTCCGCGAACCCTGCGAACCCTGACCCCATGCATCCCTTCATCCTTGGCATTACCGGCACCTCCGGCAGCGGCAAGACCACGCTGATCACGGCACTACTGCCGTGGTTCCGCGCGCAGGGCCTGACCGTCAACGTGATCAAGCACAGCCATCATCCGCTGGAACTGGAGCCGCCGGGCAAGGACAGCGCGCGCTTTCGCGCCGCCGGCGCGGCCGAGGTGATGGTGGCATCGCCCTATCGCTTCGCCATCGTGCGCGAACTGGCCGACGAGGCCGAGCCGACGCTGGCCGAGCAGGTGGCGCGCCTGCGGCCGGCCGATATCACGCTGGTGGAAGGCTTCCGGCGCGAGGCGATTCCGCGCATCGAGGTCTACCGGCCGGCGCACGGGCGCGCGCCCTACTACCCGGGCGACCCTTCGATCGTCGCGCTGGCCAGCGATGCGCGCATGGACACGGTACTGCCTTGCATGGCCCTTGACGACATTGCACAGGTGGGGGGCTTCATCCTCGCCATGAAGGACGAGGCGGGGGCGGCGAGCGCGGCCGCCGCGTTCAGTCGCTCGCGCGACGGTGCAACGGCCATATGACGTTCACGGCCTCACCGTCGTTGCGGTAGGCGTGGCAGGTGTCCAGTATCCAGGGCCGGGGTACGGGCTCGTCTCCCGCCAGCTTGGCATGCCACGGCGACTGTTCGCGCTGGACCGACATGATGGTCTGCATCGCGGTGGTGGCCAGCGGCCCCAGCAGCTCGGTCAGGTGGGTACAGCCCTTGGCGCCCCCCAGGCGCGCCCTGGCCTGCTGCCGGAAGCCGCCGCCGATGCGCAGGCCCTCGAGCTGCCGATAGGCGGCGTTGATCTCCGCGCAGTATGGCGTCGGGCCGGTCTCGGTGCGGGCCTCGAAGCGCCGGATCACCAGGTCCGCGTCGATCGTCATGCACAGGCGCATCTGGTGAATGAAGCCCCCGTCGGGCACGCTGACAAAGGGCAGTTCGGTGGCGTCGGCGGAAATATCATCCATATCGGCCTCGATGTCATAGAGGCCATCGTCGCGCAGATAGCCGCGGCATTGGATCTGGCGGGTGTGACGCAGCGTGCGTCCGGGTTGGGGCGTGGGGGCTGTTTCCATGCGTGTTTCCGTCGGGCTTCTGGTATTGCCGGTCATGATGGACGCTAGCGGCGCCGGAATCGCCCCCCAGTATCGGGTGGCGCGGCTCCAGTGCCGCGCAGGATCGCCGCCAGATGGCTACCAGCTGCTGTCCGGGCTGCCCGCGCCGGAGGCACGGTGGCTGGCAAAGTGCTCCAGCAGGAAATCCACCAGCGCCCGCACCTTGTCCGGACGATGGTTGCGCGCCGGGAACACCAGGTGGATATCCGCGGGCGCGAACTGCCATTGCGGCAGCACCCGGCGCAGGGCGCCGCTGCGCAGGGGCTCCGCAACATCCCACTCGGAGCGCACGATCAGGCCCTGGCCATCGAGCGCCCAGGCCAGCGCCGACTCGCCGTCATTGGTGCTCATGGTGCCGCGGACCTTGACGGTCTCCTGCTGCGCGCCATGGCGCAGGTGCCAGGTGCCGAAGGTCTCGTCGGCTTCGCGGATGAAGATGCAGTTGTGCCGCGCCAGCTCGCGCGGGCTTGACGGCTCGCCCCGCGCTTTCAGGTAGGACGGCGCGGCACAGAGCAGGCGGCGGTTGTTGGCCAGCAGGCGCGCCGTCAGCCTCACGTCCGGCATCTCGCCAAAGTGGATCATGGCGTCCAGGCCCTGCTCGACCAGGTTCAGGGGCCGGTCGGTCAGGTAGAGCTGGACTTCGATGTTCGGAAAGCGGCGCGAGAACCCCGACAGCGCCGGCGCGATATGCCGCCGTCCGAAGCCGAGCGTTGCGCCGATCTTCAGCAAGCCGTGCGGGGTGCTGCCGGTACCCGCGATCGATCGCTCCAGTGCCTCCATCTCCGCAAGGATCCGCGCGCCCTCCACCAGATAGCTTTCCCCTTCCGGCGTCAGGCTGATGCGGCGCGTGGTCCGGTGCAGCAACCGGACGCGCAGCCGTGCCTCCAGCCCCGCCAGCCGCTTGCTGACCGCGGGCGGCGTCACGCCAAGCTCCTGCGCCGCGCCGGCCAGGCTGCCGTGCTTGTTGATGCACGCAAAGAACGCGACGTCCGAGAGGTTATCCATTAGTGAATATCAGGAAACAAAGAAGTAACTGAGTTTGAATTATGTGCCCCTGGGTGAATGATACGATGGTTTCCATAACGATTCCTAAACCAGGAGACACCCATGAAAGTTGCCCACCTCACGGCCTTGCTGCTGTGTGCCGCGTCGATCGGCACGGCCGCGGCCCAGTCCTATCCCCAGCGCCCGGTACGCCTGATCGTGCCGTACGCCCCGGGCGGCAGCGCAGACATCGCCGCCCGCCTGGTCTCGGATGCCTGGTCGAAGAGCCTGGGCGGCACCATCGTGGTCGAGAACCGTGCCGGCGCCGGCGGCAATATCGGCGTCGATGCCGTGGCCAAGGCCGCCGCCGACGGCTACACCATCGGCCTGCAGACGGTGTCCCTGGCCATCAACCCGGGTCTGTTCCCGCGCATGCCGTATGACACGCTGAAGGACCTGGCCCCGATCGGCATGGTCGCCAGTTCGCAGCATGTGCTGGTGGTCAACAACAACGTGCCCGCCAGGAACCTGCAGGAACTGATCGCCGCTGCCAGGGCCACGCCGGGCAAGCTGACCTACGGGTCCGCGGGCAACGGCAGCACCTTCCATATGTCGGCCGAGCTGTTCAAGTCGGTGGCCAACGTCTCCATCGTCCACGTGCCGTACCGCGGCGGCGGCCCTGCCCTGGTCGACACCATCGCGGGCCAGGTCGACATGAGCTTCCCGGTGATCTCGGCCGCGCAGCAGCATGTGCAGGGCGGCAAGCTCAAGGCGCTCGCCGTCACCGGCAGCAAGCGCGCGCCGCAGTTGCCCAATGTGCCGACCGCGGCCGAGGCGGGCCTGCCCGGCTATGCCTTCGAGACCTGGTTCATGGTGTTTGCCCCGGCCGGCACGCCCAGGCCCGTGATCGACAAGCTGAACGCGACGCTGAACACCGCGCTGGCCGCCCAGGCAACCCGTGAGCGCATGCTCAAGGAAGGCTTCGAGCCCACCCCGACCACGCCCGAGGCCGCCCGCCAGCGCCTGGAAAAGGAGATGCCCGTGTGGGCCAACCTGATCAGGCAGCGCGGCATCACCGCGGAATAACGACAGACAAGGCAGTTGCCATGACCCCCAAGACGCTATACCAGAAGCTGGTCGACTCCCATACCGTGGCCAGGATCGACGACGACAATGTGCTGTTGTACTGCGACCTGCACCTGATGAACGAGTACACCAGCCCGCAGGCTTTCGCCGGGCTGCGTGAACAGGACCGCGGCGTGCTGGTGCCCGGCCAGAACGTCTCGGTGGTCAGCCATATCATCCCGACGCACCCCAGCGCAATCCGCGTGATCGCGGACCCGGCCTCGGCGCTGCAGGCCACCAACCTGCGTGCCAATTGCGAGCGGCACGCGATCCCGCTGTTCGACACCAACGACACGCTGCAGGGCATCGAGCATGTGATCGCGCCCGAGCACGGCATGATCCGGCCGGGCATGGTGGTGATCTGCGGCGACAGCCATACCACCACCTATGGCGCGCTCGGCGCGCTGGGCTTCGGCATCGGCACCTCCGAGGTCGAGCATGTGCTGGCCACCCAGACGCTGGTCTACCGGATGGCCAGGACCATGCGCATCCGCGTGGACGGCAAGCTGCCCGCCGGCACCACCGCCAAGGACCTGATCCTCAGGATCATCGGCGCGATCGGCGCGCAGGGTGCGCGCGGCTATGTGGTGGAGTACTGCGGATCGGCGATCCGCGACCTGAGCGTCGAGGCACGCTTCACGCTGTGCAACATGACCGTGGAGGCCGCGGCGCGCGGCGCGCTGATCGCGCCGGACGCGGTCGCCACCGACTATGTGCTGCGCCGCGCCGTCGATATCGAAGGCCCGCAGCGCGACGCCGCGCTCGGCTACTGGGCGACTCTCCAAAGCGATGCTGACGCCGTGTTCGACATGGACTTCGTGTTCGACGCAAGCGAGATCGAGCCCTACGTGACCTGGGGCACCAGCCCGGACCAGGTGCTGCCGGTGTCCGGCCAGATCCCGTTCCCGGAAGACCAGCTCGATGAGGCCGAGCAGCGCTCGGTCGAGCGCGCGCTGGCGTACACGCACCTGCAGCCGGGCGCCGCGCTGGCAGGCACGCCGATCCAGCACGTCTTCATCGGCTCCTGCACCAACGGCCGTATCGAGGACCTGCGCGCGGTGGCCAGCGTGGTGCGCGGCCGCAAGGTGGCCGCCGGGGTCCGGGCCATGGTGGTGCCCGGATCGGGCGCGGTCAAGGCCCAGGCCGAGCGCGAGGGCCTGGCCGAAGTCCTCACCGCCGCCGGCTTTGAATGGCGGCAACCGGGCTGCTCGATGTGCCTGGCCATGAACGACGACGTGCTCGCCGACGGCGTGCGCTGCGCTTCCACCACCAACCGCAATTTCGAGGGCCGGCAGGGACGCGGTGCCATCACCCACCTGATGAGCCCGGCCATGGCCGCCGCGGCCGCCGTCACCGGCGTCATCACCGACGTCCGCAAGCTGGAGATCACCCATGCCTGAACCCACCTGCATCGCCGGCAAAGGCGCCGCCATCCGCTTCGAGAACCTCGATACCGACCAGATCATCCCCAAGCAGTTCCTGCGCGGGATCGACAAGGCCGGGCTGGCCGAAGGCATCCTCTACGACCACCGCTTCGATGCCAGCGGCGCGCCGCGCCCTGGCTTCGTGCTGAACCGGCCCGAGTACGCCGGCACCAGCATCCTGGTAAGCGGCGCCAACTTCGGCTGCGGCTCCAGCCGCGAGCACGCCGTCTGGGGCCTGCAGCAATTCGGCATCCGCGCCGTGATTGCGCCGAGCTTCGGCGAGATCTTCTATTCGAACGCGATGAACAACCGGCTGCTGCTGGTGATGCTGCCGCGCGAGGTGATCGAGCAGTTGATGAACGACGTGGACGCGGACGCGGGCAACACCATCAGCATCGATGTCGGGGCGATGCGCGTGCGCACCCCCTCCGGCAACTACGCCTTCGAGCTGTCGGCACGGCACCGCCGCATGTTTATCGAAGGGCTGGACATGATCGGCCTGTCGCTGCGGCAGCGCGGCGAGATCGAGCAGTTCATCCAGCAGTACCAGAGCGCGTTCCCGTGGACAACGAACGTGGCCAGGCGCACGCGCGACCGCCTGGGCGCGACCTGAAGCATGCCCTTGCAAGCGCATCGCCTTCACGGTGCGCTTGCACCATAGCAACCACAAGCATCAACCACCCCACACTTCGTTCCCGCACCACCGCCGTCGTTTGATGCCAGTCAATTCCATGTCGTCAGTGTGTCCGCATGATTTCCACATGACGACAGGTGCCCGCCACGCAGGCATGGGCACCGCGAAACCGCTTTCCTCACCGCTGATCCACGGCACCCATGAAAGCAAAAAACTGGCTGTACCCGGCAATCGCGGCACTGCCGCTCTCACTCTGGCTCGGGCTGCCACATGCAGCCACCAAGGCAGAACCGAAAGCGGAACAGAAGGCCGCCATCCCCACCCTAACTGCCGCTGAGTTCGACCACGCCCGGCAGATCTACTTCGAGCGCTGCGCCGGCTGCCACGGCGTGCTGCGCAAGGGCGCGACCGGCAAGGCGCTGACGCCTGACATCACCCGCGCACGCGGCACCGAGTACCTGAAGACCTTCATCAAGTACGGCAGCCCCGCCGGCATGCCCAACTGGGGCACCTCGGGCGACCTCTCCGACAAGGAAGTCGACCTGATGGCGCGCTATATCCAGCTCGACCCGCCGACCCCGCCCGAGTACTCGCTGGCCGATATCGAAAAAAGCCGCAAGGACATCCTGCCGGTGGCCCAGCGCCCGACCAGGAAGATGAACCAGTACAACCTGGACAATCTCTTCTCGGTCACGCTGCGCGACGCCGGCGAAGTGGCGCTGATCGACGGCGACAGCAAGCAGATCATCAATATCGTCAAGACCGGCTACGCGGTGCATATCTCGCGCATGTCGGCGTCCGGGCGCTACCTGTACGTGATCGGCCGCGACGCGCGGCTGGACCTGATCGATCTGTGGCTGCCCAAGCCCGATATCGTCGCCGAAGTGAAGATCGGCATGGAGGCACGCTCGGTCGAGACCTCCAAGTACAAGGGCTATGAAGACAAGTATGCCGTGGCTGGCTCCTACTGGCCGCCGCAGTACGTGATCATGGAAGGCGACACGCTCAAGCCGCTCAAGGTGGTCTCCACGCGCGGCATGACCGTGGACAACGAATACCACCCCGAGCCGCGCGTGGCGGCCATCGTCGCCAGCCATTTCCATCCGGAGTTCGTGATCAATGCCAAGGAGACCGGCAAGATCCTGATGGTCGACTACTCGGACCTGTCCAACCTGAAGACCACCACGATTGATTCAGCCAAGTTCCTGCATGACGGCGGCTTCGACGCCACCGGCCGCTACTTCCTGGTGGCCGCCAATGCGTCCGACAAGATCGCCGTGGTCGACACCAAGGAGAACAAGCTGGCCGCGCTGATCGACGTGGGCAAGACCCCGCATCCGGGGCGCGGCGCCAACTTCACGCATCCGAAGTTCGGCCCGGTCTGGACCACCAGCCACCTTGGCGACGAGACCATCAGCCTGATCGGCACCGATCCGGCCGGACACCCCGCGCAGGCGTGGAAGGTGGTGCAGACCATCAAGGGCCAGGGCGGGGGCTCGCTCTTCATCAAGACCCACCCGAAGTCGTCCAACCTGTGGGTCGACACGCCGCTGAACCCTGACGCCAAGCTCAACCAGTCGGTGGCGGTGTTCGACACGCGCAACCTGGAAGCCGGCTACAAGGTGCTGCCGATCGCCGACTGGGCCGACCTCAAGGGCGCGGGCGCCAGGCGCGTGGTGCAGGCCGAGTACAACAAGGCCGGCGACGAGGTCTGGTTCTCGGTCTGGGGCACCAAGGACGGCGAGTCCGCGCTGGTGGTGGTCGACGACAAGACCCGCACGCTCAAGACCGTGATCAAGGACAAGCGCCTGATCACCCCGACCGGCAAGTTCAACGCCTACAACACGCAGCACGACGTGTACTGAGCCGGCGCCACCATGCGTAATCACATCGCCTGGCGGCGCGCTGCACTGGCAGGGCTGGCAACAGCCCTGCTGGGTGCAGCGCCCGGCGCGGCGGCCCAGCCCAATCCTGCCCGGCAGGCGCAGCTTGCGCACTGGCTGCGCGATGACTGCGGCGCCTGCCACGGCATGACGCTGCGCGGCGGGCTGGGCCCGCCGCTGACGCGCGAGGCACTGTCCGGCAAGCCGCCCGAGGGCCTGGTGGCCACCGTGCTGTACGGCCGCCCCGGCACCGCGATGCCGCCCTGGCAACCCTTCATGACGCAGGATGAAGCCCAATGGCTGATCGATCGACTGCAGGCCGGCAAGCCACCGGCCGCCTCGCCGCAAGGCAACTGATCCGCGGCCTGGCCGCGGCCTTGTGCGCCACCGTTGCCGCCGCGCTGGTGGCCGGTTGTGCCAGCGCCGTGCGCGGCACCGGCGACCTGGGCGTGGTGGTGGAGCGCGCCGCCGGACGGCTGCAGATCGTCGAGACCACCGGCATGACCCGGCTGGCAACCGTGGAAGGACTGGGCGATTTGTCCCACGCCAGCGTGGTGTTCTCGCGCGATGCACGCTACGCCTATGTCTTCGGCCGCGACGGCGGCCTGACGCGCGTGGACCTGCTCGGCGCCCGCATCACCCACCGCGTGCTGCAGGCGGGCAACAGCATCGGCGGCGCGATCTCGCAGGATGGCCGCGTGGTGGCCGCGCAGAACTACGCGCCCGGCGGCATCCGCCTGTTCGACGCCCAGACGCTTGAGCCGCTGGCGGAGCTGCCGGCCATCGGCAATGACGGCCGCCGCTCCAAGGTGGTGGGCCTGGCCGACCTGCCCGGCCGCCGCTTTGCCGCCAGCCTGTTCGAATCCGGCGAGGTCTGGATCATCGACGCCAGCGATCCGCGCCAGCCGCAGGTGACACGCCTGCCCGCCGGCCGCGAGCCGTACGACGGACTGGCCACGCCCGACGGCCGCTGGTACCTGGCCGGGCTGTTCGGTGAGGACGGCCTGGCGCTGGTCGACCTGTGGCAGGCGCCACTGCAGTCGCGCCGCGTGCTCTCCGGCTACGGCCGCGGCAGCGCGCCGCTGCCGGTCTACAAGATGCCGCACCTGCGCGGCTGGGCCATGGCCCAGGGCATGGCCTGGCTGCCGGCGATCGGCCGTCATGAGGTGCTGGTGGCCGATCCCGCCAACGGCTGGCAGCAGGCCGCGCGCGTGGCCCTGGCCGGCCAGCCGGTCTTTGTGATGGCACGACCCGACGGGCGCCAGGTCTGGGTCAACTTCGCCTTCCCCCACAACGACACGGTGCAGGTGATCGACACCGCCACGCGCCAGGTGGTGCGCACGCTGCATCCCTGCCGCGGCGTGCTGCACATGGAGTTCACGCCCAAGGGCGAGGCGCTGTGGCTGTCCTGCCGCGACGACGACCGTGTCGAGGTCTACGACACCGCCAGCCTGGCGCGAATTGCCACGCTGCCCGCCGACAACCCCAGCGGCATCTTCTTCACCGTGCGCGCGCAACGGTTCGGCATGTAAAGGGGCACCATGTACGATGAACTGAGCGTCTACGACACCCTGCAGCGCGATTTCCCGCTGCAGCCGCGGCCCTACCAGGCGCTGGCCGGCAAGCTCGGCCTGTGCGAGCACACGCTGCTGAGCCTGCTGGCGCGCGACCTGGGCAGCGGGCGCATCAGCCGCGTCGGCGCCGTGTTCGCGCCCAACGTGATCGGCGTCAGCACGCTGGCGGCGCTGTCCGTGCCGCCGGCCCAGCTGGACCGCGTGGCGGCGCGCGTCAGCGCCTGCGCGGCGGTCAGCCACAACTATGCGCGCAGCGGCCACCCGTACAACCTGTGGTTCGTCGCGGGTGCGCGCGAGCGTCGCATGCTCGATGTCACGCTGGCGTCGATCGGGGACATGACCGGCCTGGCGCCGCTGGACCTGCCGATGGCCCGCGAGTATCACATCGACCTCGGCTTCCCGCTCGCGCGCCCGGGCAGCGCACGCGCCCGCCGCGCTGCCAGCGCGGCCGCTCCCGCCGCTCCCGCCGCGCCTGTCGCCCTGGACGATGACGACTGGCGCCTGGTGGCCGCACTGGAAGCCGGCCTGCCGCTGACGCCGCGCCCGTTCCACGCACTGGCAGCGCAAGCGCGGATGGCGATGCCTCAGGTCCTGGAGCGGCTGACGCGCTGGTCCGCGCAGGGCGTGATCCGGCGCCTGGGCGTGGTGCTGCAGCATGGGCGCTTCGGCTTCGGCCACAACGCCATGTGCGTGTGGGATGTGCCCGACGCACACGTGGACGCCATCGGCATGCGGCTGGCCCGGCAGGCGCGCGTGACCCTGTGCTACCGCCGCGCGCGCCGGCTGCCCGACTGGCCCTACAACCTGTTTGCGATGGTCCATGCGCGCAATGCGCAGGACTTGCAGCCCGCGCTGGCGCGCATCCATGCCACCGCCGGGCTGGAACATGCGCCCGGGACCGTGCTGGTCGGCACGCGCTGCTACAAGCAGCGCGGCACACGCTATGCCATGCAGGTGTCGGCATGACCGGTGCAATCGCCGCACTCGACCCGCTCGACCGCCGCATCATCAACGCGCTGCAGCGCGGGCTGCCGCTGGTGCCGCATCCGTATGCCGAAGCCGCGTCGGCCCTCGGCATCACCGAGACCGAACTGCTGGAGCGGCTGCGCGCACTGCTTGCCGCGGGCGTGCTGACGCGCTTCGGCCCGCTCTACCAGATCGAGCGCGCAGGCGGAAGCTTCGTGCTGTGCGCCTGCCATGCGCCCGCCGCACGGATGGACGCCGTGATCGCCGCCATCAACGCGCACCCCGAGGTCGCCCACCACTACGCGCGCACCCATCACCTGAACCTGTGGTTCGTGCTGGCGGTGGCGAGGCGGGGAGATGTCGCGCCGGTACTCGCGCGCATTGCGGCGGCGGCCGGCGTCGAGATCCTGCCGTTCCCCAAGGAACGCGAGTTCTTCGTCAACCTCTACCTGCCCGCCTGATGCCCGAGCCTGTCGATCCCGTCGACCTGGCGCTGATCCGCGCCACGCAAGCAGGACTGCCGCTGGTGCCGGCGCCCTACGCGGCAGTGGCCGGCGCACTCGGCCTGACCGAGCAGGAAGTGATTGCGCGGCTCGCCGCGATGCAGGCGCGCGGCGTGCTGCGCCGTATCGGCGCCGTTCCCAACCACTACCGGCTGGGCTGGCGCGCCAACGGCATGACCGTGTGGGACGTGGACGATGCGTGCATCGACACGCTGGGCCAGCGCATCGGCGCCCTGCCCTTCGTCAGCCATTGCTATTGCCGTCCGCGCCACTTGCCGCATTGGCCCTACAACCTGTTCGCGATGGTCCATGCGCGCTCCCGCGAAGACGCCGCGCCGCAGGTTGCCGTGATCGCGGCACTGCTTGGCGACGCCTGCCGCGCGCACGACGTGCTGTGGTCCACCCGCATCCTCAAGAAAACCGGGCTGCGCCTGCCGCCGCCCGGCCCAGACCAATAGGAAACCCCGCCCATGTTCCGCCTGTCCCGCTTCATGGAAGCCCTGCGCGATGCCGGCCCGGTGCCGCCGCCGCGCAAGCCCGCCGGCCCGGTGGTGATCTGGAACCTGATCCGCCGCTGCAACCTCAACTGCCGGCACTGCTATGCCACCTCCGCCGACACGGACTTCAAGGGCGAGCTGGACACCGCCGAGGCGCTGCGCGTGCTCGATCAGTTGCGCGATGCGCGCGTACCCGCGCTGATCCTGTCCGGGGGCGAACCGCTGCTGCGGCCGGACCTCTACGAGATTGCCGCACGGGCGCGCGCGCTCGGCTTCCACCTGTCGCTGTCGTCCAACGGCACGCTGCTTGATGCAGCGCATGCCGCGCGGCTAGCGGCGGCGGGCTTCGACTACGTCGGCGTCAGCGTGGACGGCCTGCCCGCCACGCACGACCGCTTCCGCCGCAGCGACGGCGCCTTTGCGCAGGCGCTGACGGGCCTGCGCATTGCGCGCGCGGCCGGTCTGCGCGTGGGCGTGCGCATGACGCTGACCGAAGCCAACGCGGCACAACTGCCCGACCTGGTGGCGCTGACCGAGCGCGAGGGCATCGACAAGTTCTACCTGTCGCACTTCAACTATGCTGGCCGTGCACGCAGCCATCGCGCCGAAGACGCGCACCATGCGCGCACCCGCGCCGCGCTCGACTGGCTGTTCGACCACGTCTGGCAGCGCACGCAGCAGGGCCATGCGGGCGACTTCGTCACCGGCAACAACGATGCGGATGGCGTGTACCTGCTGTACTGGATCGCCAGGCACTTGCCGCACCGCCTGGCGGATATGCGCCAGCGGCTGGAACACTGGGGCGGCAACGCCACCGGGGTCGGCGTGGCCAATATCGACAACCTCGGCAATGTCCATCCCGACACGATGTGGTGGCAGGTGACCGTGGGCAATGTGCGCGAGCGGCCGTTCGGCGAGATCTGGGCCAGCCGCGCCGATCCGCTGATGGCGGGCCTGGCCAGCAAGCCGCGTCCGCTGCAGGGGCGTTGCTCAGGCTGCGCATATCGCGCCATCTGCAACGGCAATACCCGGGTGCGCGCCTTTGCGCTGACAGGCAACGCCTGGGCGGAAGACCCGGGCTGCTACCTGAGCGATGCCGAGATCGCGCATGCGCCGGGCACGGAGGTCGCGGCATGAAGACTGTGCTCCGATGGCTGGTCACCCTGGCCCTTGCCGGCGCCGCGCAGGCCGCCATGGCCGCCGACCCCGCGGCGCTCTACAGCCAGCACTGCGCCGCCTGCCATGGCGCCGACCGCCTCGGCGCCATGGGCCCCGCGCTGCTGCCGGAAAGCCTGGAGCGCTGGCGCGCCGGCGAACTTGACCAGGTGCTGCATGATGGGCGCGCCGCCACGCAGATGCCGGAATTCGCCGCCACGCTGGCCGAGCCTGACTTGCAGGCCCTGGCGCGCTGGCTGCGCACGGCACCCGCAGCCACGCCGCAATGGAGCGCGGAGGCCATCCGCGCCAGCCATATCGTCCACCACGCCCCCGGCAGCCTGCCGGCGCGGCCGGTGTTCAGCGCCGATCCGCACAACCTGTTCGTGGTAGTGGAGGCCGGCAGCCATCATATGACCGTGCTCGACGGGGACCGGCTGGCACCGGTCCATCGCTTTGCCACCCGTTTTGCGCTGCACGGCGGCCCCAAGTTCAGCCGCGACGGCCGCTATGTCTACCTGGCCAGCCGCGATGGCTGGGTCAGCAAGTACGACCTGTGGAACCTGGCCTATGTGGCGGAGATCCGGGTCGGCGTGAACACGCGCAACGTCGCCGTCAGCGATGATGGCCGCTGGGTGCTGGCCGGCAATACGCTGCCGCGCACGCTGGTGCTGCTCAATGCCGACGACCTGTCGCTGGCGCGGGTGATCGAGGTGAAGGGGCGCAATGGCGAGGCCTCGCGCGTCTCCGCCGTCTACGACGCCGCGCCGCGCCACAGCTTTATTGCCGCGCTGAAGGATATCGCCGAGGTCTGGGAGATTCCGTATGCCGATGCGGCCGGTGCGCCGCTGCCGGCGCTGGCCCCGCGCGTGGTGGTGCTGGACGACGTGCTCGACGACTTCTTCTTCGATCAGTCCTATCGCCATATCCTGGGCGCTTCGCGCAAGGGTGGCGGCCAGGTGATCGACCTGCTGCAGGGCCGCAAGGTCGCGGCGCTTGCGCTTGGCGGCATGCCGCACCTGGGCAGCGGCATCACCTGGCAGCGCGATGGCCGTGAAGTGATGGCCTCGCCCGACCTCGGGCAAGGCCGCATCACGGTGATCGACATGCAGGACTGGCACACGGTCTCCACCATACCGACCAACGGTCCGGGCTTCTTCCTGCGCAGCCATGAAAACACCCCCTACGCCTGGGCCGACGCCATGATGAGCCCGAAGCGCGACACGCTGCAGGTGATCGACAAGCAAGGCCTGCGGGTGGTCGGCAGCGTCACGCCGAGCCCGGGGCGCACCGCTGCCCACGTCGAATTCACGCGCGACGGGCGCTACGCGCTGGTCAGCCTGATGGAGCGCGACGGCGCCATCGTGGTCTACGACGCGGCCACCTTGCAGGAGGTCAGGCGCCTGCCGATGGACAAGCCCATCGGCAAGTACAACGTCTTCAACAAGACCACGCGCTCGGCCGGCACCAGCCACTGAGCCGGCGTGGTGATGCCCCCCATTGCAGGAGCCCGAGATGAACCCCCCCCTGAAACCCGGCAAGGTCTGGCTGGTCGGCGTCGGCCCCGGCAGCCCGGACCTGGTCACGGTACGCGCCATGCGCGCGCTGGCCGCGGCCGAGGTCTGGCTGGTCGATGACCTGGTCGCGCCGGAGATGTCCTGCTATGCCAGTCCCGGCACCCATGTTGAGTGGGTCGGCAAGCGCGGCGGGCGCTGCTCGGTCAGCCAGGAACGCATCCAGCAGCTGACGCTGCAGCATGCGCTGGACGGGCGCAGCGTGGCGCGCGTCAAGGGCGGCGATCCGCTGCTGTTCGGGCGCGGCGGCGAAGAGGCCGCCTTCCTGCGCGGCCACGGCGTGGCCGTCGAGATCGTCAATGGCATCAGCAGCGGCATGGCCGCCGCGCAGGCACTGGGGATTGCGCTGACGCACCGCGCGCACTGCCACGGCGTGACCTTCGTAACCGGCCATACCAGCGCGCACGGCTCGCCCGACTGGCAGGCGCTGGTGCGTGGCGGCACCACGCTGGTGATCTATATGGGCATGAGCCGGCTCGCGGCGATCCGCGACGGCTTGCTGGCGGCGGGGATGCGCAGCGACATGCCGGCGGCGGTGGTGATGCATGCCGGCAGCGAGCAGGCACGCAGCTGGGCCGGCTCGCTCGGCACGCTCGCCGAAGCGCTCGCGGAGGGGCTGGCCAGCCCGGCCGTGGTACTGGTGGGTGAGGTGGTTGGAGACACGCTGCAAGCGGTGCAAGCGGTGGTGTCGGACGCCGGCTCGCTGGCCGCGTAGCGTCGGCTTCCGGCAAGTTCTACCGAGTTCTGGGGACCCGATTGTGTGCTCCCTTCTCCCGCTTGCGGGAGAGGGGAGCACACCCACAGCATGCGAATGCTGTCAGCAATCGCGCAGTGCACTCAGCTCAATACGGCAACCCCACATAGTTCTCCGCCAACACCCGCGACGCAGCCTCCGACCCCACCAAATAGTCCAGCTCCGCCTGCTGCATCCGCAACGAGAACGCATCCGCATCCGGAAACCGGTGCAACAGCGAAGTCATCCACCACGAGAAACGCTCAGCCTTCCACACACGCTGCAGGCAACGCGCGGAATAGCCATCGAGGCCGCTGGCATCGGCATGGCGGTAACGGGCTTCAAAGCCTTCGGACAACGCCAGCACATCACTGGCCGCCAGGTTCAACCCCTTGGCCCCGGTAGGCGGCACGATATGCGCCGCGTCGCCCGCCAGGAACAGCCGGCCAAAACGCATCGGCTCGCACACAAAGCTGCGCAGCGGCGCAATGCTTTTCTCGATGCTGGGCCCGGTCACCAGCGCGCTTGCCGTCTGCGGATCGAGCCGGCTGCGCAGCTCCTGCCAGAAGCGCTCGTCTGACCAGTCTTCCACGCGCTCGCTAGCCGCCACCTGCACGTAGTAGCGGCTGCGGTGGCGCGAACGCATGCTGCACAGCGCGAAGCCGCGCTCATGGCTGGCATAGACCAGCTCATCGGCAACGGGGGGCGTCTCCGACAACAGCCCCAGCCAGCCAAACGGATAGACCCGCTCGAACACCTGCCGCGCCGCCGCCGGCACGCTCTCGCGGCAGATGCCGTGAAAACCGTCGCAGCCGGCGATGTAGTCGCAGGCCACCTCGTGCATGGCGCCATCCTTGCGATAGCGCACCGACGGCGTGCTGCCGTCGAAACCGTGCACGCTCACCTCCTGCGCTTCATAGACGGTGGGGGTGTCATCGGCGCGGCGCGCATCCATCAGGTCGCGCGTGACCTCGGTCTGCCCGTACACCGTGACGCTGCGCCCGATCAGCGCATGCAGGTCGATATGATGGCGCTGCCCGCCGTACGACAGGGCGATGCCGTGGTGGACCAGGCCTTCCGCATGCAGCCGCCCGGCCACGCCGGCGCGTTCCAGCGCGTCGACGGTGACGCTCTCCAGGATGCCCGCGCGGATGCGGCCAAGCACGTATTCGGGACTGCGTTGTTCGATGATGATGTTGTCGATGCCGGCGCGTGTCAGCAACTGGCCGAGCAGCAGGCCGGCCGGGCCGGCGCCGATGATGGCAACCTGGGTGCGCATGTCTTGTCTCCTTGTGGGTATCGGTCTTCTGCCGCTAAAGATAGTCGGCGCAGACCCGCCAAGGAATGGACAGATCGAACCAATGACAGGACAATCGGAACATCGATGGTAAACACCTAAGCCACCGTGAAACCTGTCCCGACGTACTCGCTGTATGGCATCAATCCCTCAGAACTGCTGGAAAACCAGCTTCATTTCGAATCCATTGCCGCACGCAGCCGCCTGCACGGATGGGAGATCAAGCCCCATCGGCATGATCGATTCCTGCAAATTCTGTACATTCACTCAGGCGCCGGCGAAGCCCTGCTGGAGGAGCGGCGCGAACGGCTGCGCAGCGGTTCGCTGGTAACGATGCCGCCACGGCACATCCACGGCTTTGTCTTCACGCCGGACACCGACGGCATGGTCGTGACCATGACCGACAGCCACCTGCGCACACTGCTGGCGGGTGTGCCGGATGCGCTACCGCTGTTCGCCGATCCGCGCCACGACCGCGTGCGCCGGGGCCACGCGCTGGCCGATACGCTGGCACTGGTTCGTGGCGAGATGGAAGCTGTGTCCGCCTGGCGCGGGGCGTCGCTGTCGGCATTGCTGACGCTGCTGCTGATCGGCATCGCGCGGCTGGCCAATGCCGCCGCGCCGGCCGCGGCGCGCAGCGACAGCCGGCCCGCGCGGCATTTCCGGCTGTTCCAGCAGCTGCTCGAATCCGACTATCGTGAGCACAAGGACATCACGCACTATGCAGGCGCCATCGGCATCACACCCACGCAGCTCAACCGCGTGTGCCGCCAGGCTTGCGGGCAGTCGGCCCTGCAGATGATCCACGCGCGCGTGCTGGCCGAGGCGCAGCGCGACCTGCTGTTCAGCGACCTGGAGGTCAAGCACATCGCACTGTCGCTCGGGTTCGCTGACGCGGCCTACTTCTCGCGCTTCTTTGCGCGGCTGGTAGGGCAGGCGCCGACTGAGTTCCGGCAGTCGGGGCGTGCGCGGCTGCCGGCATTTGCGATGCCACCGCCCGCGGATGCGGCGGGCTGACCGCTCAGCCTGCCTGGTCGATTTCGGCGAACACCTCCTCGGCCAGGTGAAATGCCGAGTTCGCCGCCGGCACGCCGCAATAGATCGCGGCCTGCAGCAGCACCTCCTTGATCTCGTCGCGCGTCACGCCGTTGTTGGCGGCGGCGCGCAGATGCAGCTTAAGCTCCTCCGCGCGGTTCAGCGCCACCATCATGGCGATCGTCAGCAGGCTGCGCGTATGCCGCGGCAGGCCTTCGCGCGTCCAGATCTCACCCCAGGCATAGCGCGTGATTAGGCTCTGGAACTCCTCGTTGAGCGGTGTCAGCCGCGCGAGCGACCGGTCCACGTGCGCACTGCCCAGCACCTCGCGCCGCACGGCAAGGCCAGCGTCGTAGCGCGCATGATCATCGGTCACCGGCAGCCGGCCGCGCACGAAATCGAGCAGCGCTGCCGTGAAGCGGCCGGGCTGCTCGAAGCTGGAAATATGCGCGGCGGGCAGTTCGACAAAGCGGGCGCCGGGAATCGCGTCGGCCAGCGCGCGGCCTTCCTGCGCGCTGGTTGACGGGTCCTGGCTGCCGGCGATAACCAGCACGGGCACCGTTATCGACGCCACCGACTCGCGGAAATCGGCGTCGCGCACGGCCGCGCAACTGGCCGCATAGCCGCGCGGATCGAGCCCGGCGAGCACATCGCGCAGGCCGTCCAGCGCGCGCTCCGCCGTGGCGGCAAACCCCGGCGTGAACCAGCGCTCGACCGAAGGCGCGACCATCACGGCCATGCCTTCGCGCAGCACGGTGTCGATGCGGGAATTCCAGCCGTCGGCATTGCCGATCTTCGCGGCGGTATTGGCCAGCACGATATGCGAGAACCGCTGCGGCGCATGGATGCCCAGCCACATCCCGGTGAGCCCGCCCATCGACAGGCCACAGAACACCGCCTGCCCGATCCCCAGCGCATCCAGGATGGCGATGACGTCCTGCCCGAGCTGCGCCACGGTAAAGGCATCGCCCGGTGCGGTCGAGCGGCCGTGGCCGCGGGTGTCGTAGCGCACCACGCGAAAGCGCCCTGCCAGCGCGGCGGCCTGCGGCTCCCACATGGTGTGGTCGGTGCCGAGCGAGTTCGAGAACAGGATGGCCGGCGCGGACTCAGGGCCGTCAACGGTGTAGAAGAGCCGGGCACCGGCGTGGTCGAGGTAGGGCAATGCAGTCTCCTTGGGGGCGCGGCCGGCGGCGTGACCGGCGCGTCGTGATAGTTCCGGGCTCAGGGCAGTTTCAGGACAGGCGCGCCACCAGTGCGGATTGCCAGGCCTGCACGGCAGCGTCCGCAAAGGCCGCGGACTGGCCCGCGTAGTTGGCGGGGTCGGCAAGGCGATCCAGCGCGGCGTCATCGAGCAGGCCGGCATGGGCCGGGTCGGATTGCAGCGTACTGGCCAGCGCGTCACGCAGGCTGGTGCCGTCGGCCACCGCACGTTGCGAGGCGCGTTCCACCAGATGGTGCGCCGGCAGCCGGCCGATCCTGCTGCCAAGTTCAAGCATCGCCGCCTCGCCGAGGATCAGGCCATGGGTGAGGCCGAGGTTGGCGCGCATGCGCGCCGCATCGACCTGCAGCCCCGCCACGACCTCACCCATCTGGCGCAGCGCGCCGGCGGCCAGCGTCACGATCTGCGGCAGTGTGTCCCACTCGGCCTGCCAGCCCCCCAGGGCACGCTCATGTTCCTGCACCATGCCCGCCAGCATCGTCGCCACCAGCGGCGGCACGCGCACCGCGGCCGTCAGCACCGCCGCGCAGCCGACCGGGTTGCGCTTGTGCGGCATGGTGCTGGAGCCGCCGCGGCCGGGGCCGGCAGGCTCGGCCACTTCCGCCACTTCGGTCTGCATCATCAGCGAGATATCGCGCGCCATCTTGCCGAGCGTGCCGGTCATCATGCCCAGTGTGGTGGCGATCTCGACCATGCGGTCGCGATGCGCGTGCCACGGCAGCACGGGCGCGGCCAGGTCCAGTTCGCGGGCCAGCGCGGCGGTCACCGCGGGTGCCGCATTGCCAAGGCTGGCGAGCGTGCCGGCGGCGCCGCCGAACTGCAGCACGCGGGCCTGGGCACGGGTGGTATCGAGACGGCCGAGATCGCGGCGCAGCGCATCGAGCCAGCCCGCGGCCTTGAGGCCGAAGCTGGCCGGCAATGCATGCTGCAGCCAGGTGCGCGCGACCATCGGCGTGGCCCGATGCGCCGAAGCCAGCGCGGCGCAGGCTGCGCCCAGGCGCACCAGGTCGGCATCCAGCGCGCGCAGCGCGTCGCCGGCCTGGAGCACCAGTGCGGTGTCGATGATGTCCTGGCTGGTGGCGCCCCAGTGGACAAAGCGCGCCGCCTCGGCATCGCGCGCGGCCACGGCGGCGGTCAGTTGCCTGACGAAGGGAATGGCGAGATTGCCGGCGGCGACGGCGGCTTGCGCAAGCGCGTCGCGGTTAATGATGCCGGGGTCGCGGCAGACGTCGGAGATCACGGCAGCGGCCGCGGCAGGGATCACGCCGCTGTCGGCTTCGGCGCGCGCGAGCGCGGCCTCCACGGCAAGCATGCGCTGCACCGTGCCGGCGTCGGAGAAAATGTCCAGCACGGCCGGGCTGCCGGACATGGGATCGGTGAGACGCGAAGCGGTTGGCATTGGGGGCGATGGGTAGCGTTGAGTGGCCGTGACATCGACGGCCACCCGATTATGCGTCTGTTGCCGGCAGCGGGGTCTTCAGATATCGAAGAACACTGTCTCGGCCTGCCCCTGCAGCGCCACGTCCCAGCGCAGCGTACCGTTGCCGGCATCGCTGGCAACCAGCGTGCCGCGGCGCTCGGCGGGGACCAGCGCCAACACGGCATCGGCGGCATTGGCCGCCGCTTCGTCCGGGAAGTACATGCGCGTGGCCACATGCCTGACCAGGCCGCGCATGAACACCGACACCATGATGTGCGGCGCCTGCGGCCGTCCGTCCGGGCCCGGCACGGCGCCCGGCTTGACGGTGACAAAGCGGAACGAGCCGTCGGCCTCGGTCGGCACACGGCCGAAGCCGGTGAAGCCGGGCACCAGCGGCAGTTCGCGGGTGTCTTCAGGATGGCGGTAGCGGCCGGCAGGGTTGGCCTGCCAGATCTCGACCATGCCGTCCGGCACGGGCTCGCCGTCGCCGTCGGTCACGCGGCCTTCGATCACGATGCGCTGGCCGGCCAGTTCCGGGGCGCTGGCGGTCAGGTCGGCGCAGTTCAGGCCGCTCAGGCCGATATGGAGATAAGGGCCGACGGTCTGGGATGCGGTGGCGTAAAGCATGGTCTTACTCCATCGGCGTGGCATCGCGGCCACGCAGCACGATATCGAAACGGTAGCCGAGCGCGTATTCGGGCTGGGTGGTCTCCCAGTCGAAGGCGGCGATCAGGCGGTTGCGCGCTTTCTCGTCCGGCACGCAGTTGAAGATCGGGTCGAACGGCAGCAGGGGATCGCCGGGGAAGTACATCTGCGTCACCAGGCGCGTGGCGTAGGCATTGCCGAACAGCGAGAAGTGGATGTGCTGCGGCCGCCAGGCGTTGTGGTGGTTGCGCCAGGGATAGGCGCCGGGCTTGATGGTCTTGAACTGGTAGTGCCCGTTGGCGTCGGTCACGGCGCGGCCCTCGCCCGAGAAATGCGGGTCGAGCGGGGCGTCGTGCTGGTCGCGCTTGTGCAGGTAGCGGCCGGCGGCGTTGGCCTGCCAGACCTCGACCAGCGCATTCGGCACCGGCCGGCCGTTCTCGTCGAGCACGCGGCCGGTCACGAGGATGCGCTCGCCGATGGGCTCGCCGCCGTTGCCGGCGGTGAGGTCGTTGTCACCGTCGCGGACGAACTCGGCGCCGAAGGTCGGACCGGTCACTTCAGACAGCGACTGCGGCAGCGCAACCAGCGGTTGGCCCGGCGAGCGCTTCTGCGTCGAGGCATAGGGATCGAAGCGGTATTCGGGTTGGGTGTCCCAGTAGGGACGACGGTACTGGGCAAGTCGGGTCATCGCGCAGTCTCCTTGTCATTGGAATGGCTTGACTTTAAACAGCACATAAAGTCATGTAAATTAAGATTACATCGAAATACGATAACTTTTAGGCATGAAACCACAGGCACCTCCCGCGCTCGAAATCTTCCGCAATCGCGTGCGGCTGCGGCACCTTTATTGCTTCGTGGCGGTATCGCAGACCCAGCACCTGGGCCGCGCCGCCGAACGCCTGGGCCTGACCCAGCCGGCCGTCTCCAAGACACTGAGCGAGCTCGAGGAACTGGCCGGCACCCGTTTGCTGGTGCGGCAGCGGGCCGGCACCGAACTGACCACCGCCGGCACGCGCTTCCTGCGCCACGCGCTGCGCATCCTCGCGGATATCGATGCCGCGGCGGACAGCATGGCCGGCGCGGATGCACTGCCGCAAGAGCGCATCCGGCTGGGTGCGCTGCCGAGCGTGGTGCCGGCCGTGCTGACCGACGCCCTGCTGCGTTTTCGCGCCGCGCATCCCGAAGTCGGCCTTGCCGTGCAGACCGGCATGAACCGCAACCTTATCGACCAGCTCAAGGCGGATGTGCTCGACCTGGTCATTGGCCGGATGGATGACCCGGTGGCCATGGAGAGCCTATGGTTCGAGTCCCTGGGCCCGGACTCGCTGGCACTGGCGGTTCGTCCCGGGCATCCCCTCGCCGCCGTATCGCGGCCAACCCTGGTTGACGCACTGGCGTGGCCGCTGGTGATTCCGGCCGCGGGCTCGATTCCCCGCCACAACACGGAAAGCCTGCTCGCCCGGCACGGCCTGCCCCTGCCGGGCGGATGCGTGGAAACCTCGGACGCCTATCTCGGACGGCTGCTGGCCCGGCAGAGCGACAGCGTGTGGGCCGCGCCGCTCTCCGCAACCCGGCGCGCGGTATCCGAGGGGGAGCTGGCGCTGCTGCCGATCGATACGCAGGGCACCGAGGAACCGATCGGCCTGCTGCGGCACGGCGACCGCACGCTCACACCGATGGCCGAGGCGCTGGCGAACTGCATTCGCGCCGCGGCCCAGCCTGATGCCGCTCAGTGACTTGCCACGCTTGCGCTGCCATTGACCGAGTCCGAGTCGGCGGCAGCCGCGGTGCGGCTGCTGAAATGCTTCACCAGCAGTGCACCGGCGGCCAGGAACGCCGGCACGGTGAGCAGCGTAAAGATCGTGTCGAAGCCAAGGTGCAGGCGCAGCAGTTCGGCACCGAGCAGCGCACCGGTGATGCCGCCGAAGCGGCCGATGCCAAGCATCCAGGCAACGCCGGTAGCGCGGCCCTGCGTCGGGTAAAAGGCCGCGGCCAGCGAAGGCATCGATGACTGGGCACCGTTCATGGCCGTACCGGCGAGGAAGATCAGCACGCCCAGCAGCACCTGGCTGCCGGTGCCGTGGCCTACTGCGTAGATCAGCACGCCGGTTGCGGCGTAGGTGATGGCGATGACCTTGTTCGGATTGAAGCGGTCCATGAACCAGCCGGCCGCGATGGTGCCGATGCCGCCACCGAGCGGAAACAGCGCCGTCAGGAATGACGCGTGCTGGATCGAAAAACCGGCGTCCTTCATCAGCGTCGGCATCCAGCTCGTCAGCAGGTAGAAGATGACGAGGCCCATGAAGTAAGTGGACCACAGCATCGCCGAGCCCAGGCGATAGCCGGGGGCCAGCACGGTGCCGATCGCGGATCGGGTCGCAGGGGCCTGCTCGCCGATGATGAAGGTGCTGGCTTCGGGCAGGTCTGCGCCGGTCACGCGCCGCAGCACCTTGCAAATCTGGTCGGCCGGATACTTGCGCAGGACCATGTAGCGCACGGACTCGGGCAACAGCACCACCAGCAACAGCGCGAGCGCAAGTGGCACGATGCCGCCAAGCAGCAGCACGCTATGCCAGCCGAAGTGCGGAATCATCGCGGCGGCGACAAAGCCTCCGGCCGCGGAACCCAGCGGAAAGCCGCAGAACATGGTGTTCACCAGCACCGCACGGCGGCGTTGCGGCGCGAACTCCGATGTCAGCGTCACGGCATTGGGCATGGCGGCGCCCAGGCCAAGGCCGGTCAGGAAGCGCCAGACCGTGAGCCAGCCCAGCGTGGGCGCAAACGCGGTGGCGAGACTGCAGGCGCCAAAGAAGAAGACTGACAGCACCAGCACCTTCTTGCGGCCGACCCGATCAGCCAGCGGACCGGCGAAGATCGCACCGAAGGCAAGACCGAACAGGGCCGCGCTCATGACGGGCCCGAGGGCTGCTTTCTCGATCCCCCAGTCCTGCACCAGCGCCGGCGCGATATAGCCCATTGCCGCGGTATCGAAGCCGTCAACGGCCACAATCAGGAAGCACAGGCCAAGAATGAGCCACTGGTAACCAGTGAACCGCTGGCCGTCGATCAAGGCCTGGACGTCTGCGACGCCGCCTTTGGTTTGGGTGGGATGTTGCACTGCTGTCTCCGTTTGCCTGGAAATCGCACTAGCCGTCCTGCAGGCCGGACATGCGATTTTGTTCTAATTGCGAACTGATGTTCTCCAATTGAACGAAATCTTAGGCAGCAGGCATTGCGACCCAGAATTAGCGTTAACCCGGCGGGAAATTGGCCGTCCAGCGTGGGGGCTTTCACCGGAACGAGCCATTTTTGTGGAACCAGATTGAACATCTGGGTAAGCGGAGAGTGCTTTCTATCAGGAAACCGGCTGGTCGTGAAATTTACTAGCAGACTAGCCGTGCGGCATTTCGGCGGCATAACGAAATTTCATGTAAAGAGCGCCAACTCTCAATTTACATTCCGAAACCCACGACCTATAGTCTCGCCCCCGGCGTGCCGAGCCGATGCAATCCTGCGGCGACGTGCCCGTCCAACGTCTCACGACACGCGGCGCGGCAAGCCGCCGGCCCAACCGAATCCATCCGATCATGCAACGCGTGCTTCTCATCCTTGGCTGCCTGCTGATCGCAGCCGCCGCTGCCTGGCCCTGGCTGTCGAAGCTGCCGTTCGGGCGGCTGCCCGGCGATATCCATATCGTCCGGGACGGGTTCAGCTTCTACTTTCCGATCACGACCTGCATCCTGGTGTCGGTGCTGGTGTCGGTCGTGATCTGGATCTTCCGGCGCTGAGCACCGCGAGGCGGACTAGGCTTGCGCTTCGGTCCGGAATACCGCCACCGCCCGCTGCATATGCAGCGCCTGCTCCTGCAGCGACTGCGCCGCCGCGGCGGCCTCCTCCACCAGCGCGGCGTTCTGCTGCGTGACCTGGTCCATCTGCGTCACCGCCTGGTTGACCTGGGCGATGCCGCTGCTCTGCTCGCGCGACGCATGGCTGATCTCATCCATCATCGCTGTCACGCGGCCGATGGCGGCAACGGTGTTCTCCATGGTCGCGGCAACGTCCAGCGCCAGCGTGTTGCCCGACGCCACGCGCTGCGCCGATTGCGAGATCAGCGTGCGGATCTCCTTGGCCGAGCTGCCGGCGCGCTGCGCCAGCCCGCGCACTTCGGTCGCCACCACCGCGAAGCCGCGGCCGGCCTCGCCCGCGCGCGCGGCCTCCACCGCCGCGTTCAGCGCCAGGATATTGGTCTGGAAGGCGATGCCGTCGATCACCGCGATGATGTCGACGATGCGCCGCGAATCGGCCTCGATCTCCTGCATGGTCTGCTGCATCCGCCCGACCGCGTCGCCGCCGGCGCGCGCCACGTCAGACGCCTCGCGCGCCAGCTCGCTGGCCT
This sequence comes from Cupriavidus sp. FW306-1B-F12B, assembly GCF_058781795.1. Taxonomy (NCBI): domain Bacteria; kingdom Pseudomonadati; phylum Pseudomonadota; class Betaproteobacteria; order Burkholderiales; family Burkholderiaceae; genus Cupriavidus; species Cupriavidus sp. FW306-1B-F12B. Next base: position 88,503 of record NZ_JBYSXC010000004.1, on the reverse strand, counting down.
GGCCGGCATTGCTGGCGTTCTGCTGCACGGTGGCCGTCAGCTGCTCCATGCTGGCCGCGGTCTGCTCCAGCGACGAGGCCTGCTCCTCGGTGCGCTGCGACAGGTCGATATTGCCCTGCGCGATATCGCCCGCCGCCGCCAGCACGTTGTGCGCGCCGGCCTTGGTGTCGCCGATCAGCGCGCGCCAGCTGTCCACCAGCGACAGCAGGTGCCGCTTGATCTCGCTCAGTTCGTCGCGCCCGCGCACCGCGATGCGCAGGGTCAGGTCACCCGCGTTGATGCGCTCGACCATCTCAGCGACCTGCCGCACGTCGCCGCGCATGCCGCGGCTGAAGCCGATGAACAGGTAGAACGCGGCGGCCACGGTCACCAGCGCAATGCCCGCCAGCAACACGAACTGCCTTTCCTGCACCGCGACACGCTGTGCCAGCATGGCGCCCGCGACCTCGGCAAACGCCTTGTTGGCGGCAGCCACGCCTTCGATGGCCGCGGTGGCCTCGTCGAAATATGTCCTGGCATCGATGTCGATGCCGGTCGCGCCCAGCATCCGGACCTTGAGCGTGCGATGGAAGTTGTCCATCGCGGCGAGCCGCGCCAGCGCGGCGTCGATGCGCGGCCGGTACGCCGGTGCCGCGTTCCCGACGCGCGCGATGTCGCGCCGCACCGTTTCCAGCCCGTCGTGGATCTGCTCGGCGAGCGCGCCCAGGCCCGCCTGCTGCGCGGCATCGGCATAGCCGCCCTGAGCGATGATGCCGGCCCCGCGGCCGCGCGCCAGCGCGCTCAGCTCAGCCAGGCGCGGCATCGGTCCCACCAGCAGGTTGATCAGGTAGTACGAGCCCGCTTCACTGTCCAGTGCGAGTTGCGAGCGCTCGGCCAAGTCGCCGATAAACACCTGCGTCTGCCGCACCAGCGCGCTGTGGCGCTCGAACAGCGGCCCGGCCGTGGTGTCCAGGCCCAGCCCGCGCAGATGCTGCCAGTCCTGCTCCAGCTTGCGCGCCCCCGCTGCCAGTTCGAAGGCAGGATTTTCCGCGATGCTGCGCGTCAGCCCCGCCAGGCCGGCCGCGGCCTTGTTGTCGGCCGCATCGAAGGTGGCACGAAAGGCTGTATTGCCCGACAACACCGCATTGGCAGCGCCGCGCCGGACCTGGGTCTCGCGCATGAAGTCGAGCGCATGCCCGACCACGGCGAGCCCCCGCGCTTCATCGCCGGTGGTGCGGATCAATCGCGCCGCATCGCTCAGCACCACGTACATGGCGCCGCATAGCGGCACCAGGAACAGCACGGCTATGAGCGCGAGCTTGCGGTTGATATTCAGGCGCGCCATCAGGCGCTCGGCGGGAAGGAAAATGGGAGTCATGGCGGTCGCGGAACTTGGCTTGGTTTTCCTCCTATCGGCCTTGATTTGCAGGCCTGAAGCACGGATTGCGAAGGTCTTGATAATGCGCAAATCCAGTGCAGAAAACGCGCTGAAGTGGGGCAGAAGGCACGGGTTACGGGCAGTGTCGGCACCGCTGCCTACCCGCGTGCACCGAAGACGTGTGGGGTATCGGGCAGGGGCGTCTGCGTGTTCTGCAGCACGACCTCGTTACGATAGAAGGTGCGCAGCGCCAGCCATGGCAGGCCCTCAAGGTCTTCCGGCCGGCGTGGCAGCGGCTTGCCCTCAAACAGCGACGGTGCGGCAAAGACCGCGCGCGGCACGTCGGCGAGCCGCACCGCCACCACGCCGGGTTCATGCTCCTCGCCCACATGGATCGCGCAATCGATAGCCTCGGCGATGAAATCCGGGGTGCGGTCATGCAGCAGCCATTCCACCGAGACGTCGGTGTACTGCTGCAGGAAGCCGGCCAGCGGGCCGACTAGCAGCTCCTGCCCGAAAGCGTGCGGCACCACCACCCGCAGCGTGCCTGCCGGCGCATGCCCGACCCCGCGCACGTCGGCCTCGAACATGGTCCAGTCGGCCACCAGTTCCTTGGCACGCTCATAGCAGCGCTCGCCGTCCTCGGTCAGCTTCATCGCATGCGTGGAGCGCTGCAGCAGGCGCACGCCGAGCAGCCGCTCCAGCGTCTGCAGGCGCCGGCTGACGGTGCGCTGGGTCGTCTGCAGCTGCGCTGCCGCGATCGACAGGCTGCCGGCCTCGACGATGCGCACAAAGGTCTGCGTGGCGCGCGCTGAGGGCCACGCAGACCGGCCCTCTACGCGACGGGCGCGAGCCCCTCGCCGTCCGTGCCGGCCTCCTCGCCGTCTCCCGGCGCCAGCGGAACCTCCACCGTCAGTGCCGTACTGCCCGGCGCCGACCGGATCTGCAACCGGCCGCCGATGGCCGCCGCGCGCACGTGCATATTGCGCAGCCCGCGCCCGCCGCGCGTGGCCCCGGTGTCGAAGCCGCGGCCGTTGTCGGCCAGCGTGATCCGGATCACCTGTGCGTCCATGTCCGCGTGGGCGGTCACGGTAAGGGCCGTTGCCCGCGCGTGCTGCAGCACGTTGGTGATGCCTTCGAGCAGCAGGTATTGCAGCTCCTGCACCTTGCGCGCGGTGAAATGCGCCAGCGCGGGCAGGCGCTCGACCTCCCAGTGGATATCGAGGCCGCCATCGGCGATGCGCGGACCCAGGCGGTAGCGCAGGTTGCCCAGCACCGCCGCCAGGTCGCCGCCGGTGTCCTGCATGGCGTCGATGGAAAGCTTCAGCGAATCCAGGGCGTGCCGGACCTGCACGGCGATTTCCGGCGAGCTGGCCTTGCCGGATTCCAGCATCGAGATCGTGGTGACAAGCTGGCTGCCCAGGCCATCGTGCATGTCGCGCAGGATGCGGCCGCGCTCGCGCAGCGCGGTCTCCTCCGCGGCGATCTTCTGCGTGCGCGCGAAGGCCGCGCGCAGCTGCGCCTCGCGCTGCGCGACGCGCTCGGTCAGCACCTGGTTGGCGTCCTGCAGGCTCTGCACCGCGCTGGTGTAGCGCTCCACCAGCATCCACGCCATCACCACGCTGAACGGCACCGACACATAGCGGGTCATGGAATGGACCCAGTAGTAGTCGCCGGTCAGCCAGACCTTGATCCAGTCCGCCAGGAACAGCACCGCCGACACGCCCACGGTGGCGGCCAGCAGCGTTGCCTCGCGGCTGGGCCGGCGCAATGCGCCCCATACCATCGCGCCGGCCACGGTCAGGATGATGCCCACCTTGACCAGCCAGCTCAGCGGAAAGACCATCGGGTGGCTTGACATGGCGGCCAGCGGCGCGATCACCGGCAGCGCCAGCCACAGGTAGGCGTTGAGGGTGCGATGCAGCCAGCGCCACGGCACGCGGATCACCAGCAGGCAGAACCTGGCGATGGCGCCCAGGAATACCTCGCGCGCGGCGGCGACGACATAGCTGCGCAACTCCGCGGGAATCGCCAGGTCATCGACAAAGTAGTCGAGCAGGCGCACGCTCCAGGCGACCTCGGCCAGCCCGTACAGGCCGAACAGCGGATCGCGCTGGCGCCACCAGATCAGCAGCGCGAGGCCGCCCAGCACGACACTGAGCACCGCCGCAATCAGCGGGCCGACCACGCGCAGGCGGAAGGCCTGGTCGAACTGCGCGCGCACTTCAGCGGCCGGGCCCACCGTCACCGGCAGCAGGCCCGAGCGCGCATAGGCGCGCGCCGCCACGGTGATGCGCAGCAGATTGCCGTGCGCGCGCGCCAGTTCGGGCGGCACGGCCGCGTAGTAGGGGCGCTTGGCCAGCGCCGACGAGGGGGCGTCCAGGCGCCCGCCGGCGGCGATCAGCACGCCATTGAGGCGCACCTCGTAGCTGCCGCCGGCCCATGGCACGAACAGCCCCCCGGGGTCAGCCGCGGGCCAGTTGCGGTCAAAGCGCAGTTCGTAGACCAGCGTGCCGGACTTGCCCGGCTGCTCCCGATCCCAGTAGTCAGGCAGCGTCAGCGGGAGCGCCGGCAGCGCCGTGCCGTCGGTCAGCGTGGCCGAGCGCGTGGCCGCGGCCAGTTCCATCGTGCCCGCGGCTGCCGCCATGCCGGGCAGCATCAGGCAGGCCCATGCCAGCAGCACGGCAAGCACGGTCCGGAGGTGGCGCGGCCGATGCAGCATGGGGTGGGGTCACAAGGACTTGAGCAGGCCCAGCTTGGCCGCCTCGAACACGGCCTCGCCGCGCGAGCGCACCGCCAGCTTGCCGTATATGTTCTTGATGTGCGATTGCACGGTATGCACGCTCAGACCCAGGTAGCGGGCAGTCTCGGCATAGGTATAGCCGCGCGAGATCAGGTCCAGGATCTCGTTCTCGCGCACCGACAGCACCACCGCGCCGGTGGCCGCGGCATCGCGCGCAACCGCCTCGGCCGGCGCGCCGCGCAGCCGGTTCACCACCTGCCGCGCGATCAGCGGGCTCATCGGCGATCCACCCGCGCGCAGTTCGCCGATGGAGGCGGCGATGCGGTCCGTGGTTTCGTCCTTGAGCAGGTAGCCGATGGCGCCCGCCTCGATGCTGGCCAGCACGTGCTGGTCGTCGCCGAACACCGTGACCACCATGCAGTCGCAGGCGGGATAGCGCTCGCGCGCGGCGCGGATCACGTCAATGCCGCTGCCGTCCGGCAGGCCGAGGTCGCACAGCAGCACGTCGGGCTGGTGCTGCGCCAGCCAGGCCAGCGCTTCCGCCGCGCTGGCGGTGCAGCCTGCCACCACGGTGGCCGGCGCATGCATCTCGACGGCCTGCACCAGCCGGCTCAGTGCCGCGGGATCGTCCTCGACGATCAGGACTCTTGTTGTGCTTGCCATGCCTGTGTTCCCGAGCCGTGCCGTTGTGCCGCCCGCTGTGCTGCTGGTTGTCCGGCCAGTCTTGCTGCCCGTCCTGCCGCATGCTGTGCCGCGTACGACGGCGGATTCTGACATATCCGCCCGCGCATGGGACGGCCGGGCGGCTCTCTTCAGGGTAAACGCCGCCGCGCTTGTCAGCCGCCCCTGACTCATCGCATGGCCGCGCGCCGTTGCCCATCCCATATTCTGGGGAGGCGCCGAACCGGCCGGCTCCTGAGCCCGTGGCCGGATAGCCCCGTTCGGGGGATACCACCCCCATTTTTTCCGGAAATAGAGCGTTTTTGCCAGTTCTGTTGGATTTTGCAGGCTGTACGAATACAATGCCCCGGCGTCAGCCGAGGGTGCTGGCGGACCTGGAGAAAAAAAGAAATGAAGACGGGAAAACTGGTGGTAGGGCTGGCGCTGGCCGGGTTGCTGGCGGGGTGTGAATCGATGGACGGCGCGATGTCCTCCATCAGCGGCGTGCTCGACGGCACCGGCGACGTGCTGAGCGGCGACTTCCGCATGCTGGCGGATCCGAAGCCGGCTTCGCTGGGCGATATCTGGTCGGACTGGAAGAAGAACGAAATCACCGCGAAGAAGAAGTGGGATTCGCAGGCAATCCTGGTATCGGGTACGGTGTCCCGCATCACCAAGGTGGATGGCCTGCGCAAGTCGGACGACACCATCGCCGTCTACTTCAAGGACTCGGTCAATCCGCAGTGCACCGGCAAGGCGCTGATGCGCGACGCGCTGATGGTCAACCAGAAGAAGATCAGCAACCTGCAGACCGGGGACAAGGTCAACGTCACCGGCGTGCTGGCCACGCGCGATTCGGAAATGGCCAACAGCAGCAATACCGAATGCTATTTCGCGTTCAGCAAGTCGAAGATCGAACCAGCGGCCAATACCACGGCAGCTGCCGGCAGCGCAGCCGCTCCCGCCAAGGCAGCCACGACCACCAAGTCGACCAAATCGACAAAGTCGACCAAGACCAGCAGCACGAAGTAAACCAGCCAAAGGCGGCGACGGGCGGCGGAATGGCCGCCTCGCCCCAGGCTATGCGTTTGGCGTCCCCCTGCCCGCACCATGTGGATCCTGCGGCACGGCACGCCCGTCCGGCCCTGCATCCCTTACAAGCTCTGAAACCGTTGCACGGTAGTGCACGCCAAAGTGCCGCAAACCCCCGTCCGCGGGGCACCCCTCCACACGGTACGAATCTTGCCCCTTCCTGATTACCCGCCAGCGGTTCGCGCACGGCATGTGCGCCCGCACATGGCGCCACACGCACACTGTCAGGAAAACAGCATGGGCTACTACTACGATGAGCGCAATGCGCGCAACGCGCGCCAACGCCGCCAGGCATGGCAGGACGATGACTGGCAACCTGAATCCGAACAGGAGCGCTGGCAAGCGCGGCGTCGGCGCCAGCAAATGGCCCCGGGCCAGACCAGCTACGGCGACCCTGCCCGCCCGGACCGGGATTTCAACGAAGTGTACGGCGCCCGCAGGTACCCGGAACACCCGTCCAGCGAGCGTTACGGCAGCAACCTGCGCTACGGCCTGAACGGCGGCTATGGCTGGGAGCGTGCCAGCGAATGGCGCGACCCGCAGGCGTGGCAACGCGACGACGACAACGCCGAGCGCCAGTGGCGCCGCAGCGCCGAACGCGCACGGGATCCGCGTGAATCGCCGCGCACGCGCGGCCATGACACCCACTTCAGCGACCTGCGCAGCGACACCCGCTACTGGGTCGACCCGCACGAGGACTGGGAAGAGAAGCAGCGCTATGAAATCCGGCGCCACAGCCCGGGCTACCGGGAATATGCGCAGCGCCGCGGCTGGGAAACCGACAGCCCCGATGACGAGCGCGAAGGCTCGCATGGCGTGCTCTACAACCTGGGCCGCCGCATCGGCGAAGCCGTGGGCGACTGGTTCGGCAGCTCCGAACGCCGCACCGGCCCGCGCGGCTACCAGCGCAGCGACGAGCGCATCCGCGACCAGATCTGCGAGCAGCTCAGCTACGCGCGCGGCGTTGACGTCAGCGACGTCAGCGTCGACGTCAGCGAAGGCGTGGTGTCACTGACCGGCACCGTGCGCGACCGCGGCCAGAAGTTCTATATCGAAGACCTGGCCGACGGCACCTACGGCGTCAAGGAAGTCAACAACGACATCCGCGTGCGCCGCGAGGCCCCCGAAGCCCGCAGCACCAGCGATGTGACCGGCAGCACCTGGCGCGGATAACGCCAACGGTGGCGGGCGCTCCAGGCCGAGAACGGCCTAGGCGCCCGCCACGCCAACCTCTGCCGCCAGCCGTTCGCGGATAAACCCCAGGAACGCACGCACACCCTCAGGCAATGTGCGGCCGGCCAGCGTCTGCAGCTCGACCGCGCGGCTGCGCATGCCGCGCTCCCGGATCGAGGCGGCATGCAGTTCACCGCGGCGCAACCTGTCGCCCACGGTGACGGCGCCGGAGATCGACAGCCCGCCACCATGCAGCACGAAGCTGGTCAGGGTCTCGAAGTGGTTGGTCACCAGCACCGGCTCGAACACCACCCCGCGTTCGCCGCAAGCGATGTCGAACAGCTGGCGCACGGTGTTGTCGCCCTCCGGCAGCGCCAGGGGATAAGGCTGCATCTGGGCCAGCGTGACGCTGCGAAAGCGCGCCAGCGGATGGTCCGGCCGCATGATGGCGATCACCGGCGCGGGCTGCCGGTGCTCCACGCGGATGCCCTGCTCCGCGGCGCGGCTGTAGGTGATGCCAATGTCCGCCTCGCCATGCAGCACGATGCCGGTGACCTCCGCCGGCGGCGCCACGCGCACATGAAACTGCAGGCCCGGATAGCGCTGGCGGAATTCGGCAATGATGCGCGGCAGGAACTCGATCGCAAACCCCGCCGAGCTGGCCACCCGCACCCGGCCCCGGCGCAGGCCCTGCAGCGCGGCAATCTCTGACACCACCCGATCGGCTTCCAGCGCGCCGCGCAGGGCATAGGCTGCCAGCAACTCCCCGGCGGCGCTCGCCACCATGCCACGCGGCCGGCGGTCGAACAGCGGCACGCCGAGCAACGCTTCGAGCGCGGCGACCTGGCGGCTCACGGCCGACACGGTGACATTCAGCCGCTGCGCCGCCTCGGTCAGCGAGCCGCTGCGTATCACCTCCAGGAAATAGCGCAGCGAGGTTTCCTGCAGGCGATGCGACAGCATGGGCGGCTCCGGGGCTGGTTTGCGTTTTACGCAAGGATATTTGAAAAAATCATCGATTGCGGGAAACCGTGCGTCGCCCGTATGCTTTTTCCCGACACCACAGGAGACACCCGAGCCATGGCGCCCACCCAGACCCCCGATCCCATCACCGAACTCGATGCCGTCGCCCTGTCGCGCGCCATCCATGCGCGCGAGGTCTCGTGCGTGGAAGTGCTCGATGGCTTCCTTGGCCAGATCGACCGCCATAACCCGTGCGTCAATGCCATCGTGGCGCCGGTGGAGCGCGACACCTTGCGCGCGCAGGCCGCCGGGCTCGACGCCGAACTGGCACGCGGCGCCAGCCGCGGCCCGCTGCACGGCTTCCCGCAGGCGCCCAAGGACATCAGCCCGGCCGCGGGCATGGTCACCACCAAGGGCTCGCCGATCTTCGCCGGGCAGGTCAGCGAGTCCGACGCCGTGATCTTCGAGCGCATGCGCGCCGGCGGCGCGGTCTTCGTCGGGCGCACCAACTCGCCGGAGTTTGGCCTGGGCGGCCATACCTACAATCCGGTCTACGGCACCACCCGCAACGCCTTCGACCCGGCGCGCTCCGCCGGCGGCAGCAGCGGCGGCGCCGCGGTGGCCGTGGCGCTGCACATGCTGCCGGTGGCGGATGGCTCTGACATGATGGGGTCGCTGCGCACGCCCGCGGCGTTCAACCACGTGTATGGCCTGCGCACCTCGGTCGGCTGCGTGCCGCACGGCCCGGGCGACGAGGTCTTCTTCCAGCAGTTCAGCGTGGCCGGCCCGATGGCGCGCAACGTGCCGGACCTGGCCCTGCTGCTGTCGGTGCAGGCCGGCTTCGATGCGCGCCTGCCGCTGACGCACCGCACAGAGGCGCCCGGTACCTTCACGCTGCCGCCCGAACGCGACTGGGCCGGTGTGCGCATCGGCTGGCTGGGCAACCTGGGCGGCCACCTGCCGACCGAAGCCGGCGTGCTCGATACCTGCGAACAGGCGCTCACGCACCTGCGCACGCTCGGCTGCACCGTCGACACCGCGCTGCCCGAGTTCGACCTGGAGCGACTGTGGCACGCGTGGATCGACCTGCGCAGCTTCTCGGTGGCTGGCGCCAACGCGGCGCTGTACCACAACCCGGCCAAGCGCGCGCTGCTCAAGCCTGAGGCCGCATGGGAGATCGAGCGCGGCCTGGCCCTGCCGGGCACGCGCGTGTACGAAGCCCTGTGCGAGCGCAGCGCGTGGTACCAGGCACTGCGCTCGCTGTTCGAGCGCTTCGACTACCTGGTGCTGCCGGCCGCGCAGGTGTTCCCGTTCGATGCCGACTGGGACTGGCCGCACGCCATCGACGGCCGCGACATGGACACCTACCACCGCTGGATGCAGGTCGTGGTGCCGGCCACCATGGCCGGACTGCCCGCCCTGGCCGCACCCGCCGGCTTCGGCCCCCAGGGCCTGCCGGCCGGCATCCAGATCATCGGCCCGGCGCAGGCCGACGCCGCGGTGCTGCAGCTCGGCCATGCCTATGACCAGGCCGGCGGCTTCTCGCGCGTGCGCAGCCCCTGGCTCGATTGAGCCTTCGGCTGGTCCCGGCCCGTTTCGTATTGCTTCCGATTGCCTTCTATTCCTACAACTGCCGGCAGGAGTGCCAACGATGACCGCAATGCCCCTGAAGCCGTTTCTCGCCTGCGCCGCCGCCCTGACCGCGGTGCTGTCCGCAACGCCTGCCGCCGCGCAGGCCCAATCCTGGCCGGACCGCCCGATCCGGCTGGTGGTGCCCTTCGCCGCGGGCGGCGCCACTGACGTGCTGGGCCGCCTGCTGGCAGTCGGCCTCGGCGAAAAGCTCGGCCAGTCGGTGGTGGTCGAGAACAAGCCCGGCGCCAGCACCGTGATCGGCGCCACCCAGGTATCCAAGGCCGCGCCCGACGGCTACACGCTGCTGCTGGCGGCCAGCACCACGCTGACGCTGAACCCGGCCATCCGCCAACACCTGGGCTACGACCCCATCAAGAGCTTCACCCCGCTGGGCCTGGTCGCCGACATGAGCCTGGTGCTGGTAGCCAATCCGGACACGCAGATCACCTCGCTCAAGGATCTGGTGACGCAGGCCAAGGCCCACCCCGACAAGTTCTCCTACGGCTCGTTCGGCGCCGGCTCCTCGGTGCATTTCGGCGCGGAGATGCTCAAGTCCGCCACCGGCATCCGCATGGTCCACGTCCCCTTCAACGGCAGCGCCCCCAGCCTGACCGCGCTGGCCGGCGGCCAGGTGCAGGTCGCCGTCGATACCGTCGTGGCGACCCTGCCGCTGATCAAGGGCGGCAAGATCCGGCCGGTGGCGGTGCTGTCGCCGCAGCGACTGCCGGCGTTGCCGCAAGTGCCGACTGTCGCGGAGAGCGGGTATCCCGGCTTCCAGATGGGCACGTGGTTCGCGCTGCTGGCACCCGCGGGCCTGCCCGCGCCAGTACAGCAGAAACTGGAGAAGGCCCTGGCCGACGTCGCCAACGCGCCGGCTACCAAGGCACGCATGGTCGAACTGGCGCTGACGCCGGCTTATGGCAATGGCGCGGCGGTGAAGGCGCGGGTGGAGAAGGAATTGCCGGAGATGCGGGCGGTGGCGGCGCGGGCGGATATTCGGGCGGAATAGTGACGCGGTAGGCGGGCCACCGGCCCGCTGCGGCTTACTCCTCCAGCACGCGCATCGTTCGCTCGCCCTCCGGTGCTAATTGATGTAGCACCTTGCCCTTGAATACCGTCGCCCTCAGATCAGCCAGCACGTCCTTGGCCCCGCCGTAGGGGGCGAACACGTCGATCAGGAACGGCTTGTCGCCCGACTTCCAATCTCCGGGCGCCAATTGGTATGGCGGCTTGGCAAACCGCTCGACCACAGCGTCGGAGAGATAGGCCCAGGTCACGAAGGCCGTGGGCATTTCGCCCCGCATATACAGCTTGGCCTGCTCCAGGATCAGCGGCGGCATCACGCGCCATTCCAGGTCAGCGAAGAAGTTGTGGCGCGTGGTTGGGTTGTTCATCATCAGCCACGACACCGGCCCCAGCAGCGGGATCTTCTTGATGACGCGCTGCGCTTGCTCGGCAGCAAACTTCATCAACTGTTCGTTGTCGGTCGGGATAGTCATTGGATACTCGTCCTGGATTGTTTCATGCTGGCAGCAGCGGGCATGGCGGGCACTGCCGGCGTTTCCTGCTGTGCGTTATTGGTCAGCAGCGCATTCACGCTCTGCACATCCACCTCAGTCAGCGTGCCCGCCGCCGCCTTCAGCCGCATGCCTTGCAGGATGGTGTCGTAGCGTGCCTTCGCGAGATCACGCTGGGCCGCAAAGAGTTGTTGCTCGGCATTGAGCACGTCGATGTTCACGCGCGTGCCGATCCGGTAGCCGATCTTGTTCGCGTTGACCGAATCCAGGCTCGACGTGACCGCAGAAGTCAGCGCCTCGACCTGGGACAGGCCGCTCGTCACACCACCGTAAGCTTGCCGTGCCTGCGTCGCCGCCTGGCGCCGCGCCGCTTCCAGCTCTGCGCGCGACTTGTATCGATTGGCGATCGCCTCGGTCACGCGCGAGTTGACGGCGCCGCCCTGGTAGATCGGGATTGTCAGCTGCAGCCCGATGGTGCCGGACTTGACCCGGTTCTCGATGTCCGCGGGCGAGGTCATCGAACCCGAGGTGTAGTTGTTGCCATAGCCAGCCGTGAAATCCAGCGTCGGCAAGTGCGCCGCGCGGTTCCGGGACAGCTCTTTCTCGGCAACTTCGACCGCTGCCAACTGCGTGCGGACTACCGGGTTGTTCTCCCGCGCATGCCCCATCCAGGCATTGACATCCTTCGGCTCGGGACCCGGCAGGGTCACGTCAGCCTTCAGGCCCGCTACAGGCTCGGGCAATGGCCCGACCAGCCGTTCGAGTTCCGCCTGCTTCGCTTCCTGGTCGTTGAGCGCCTGCACCAGCTGCGAGCGGCCCAGGTCGTGGCGGGACTGCGACTCGTACACATCGGTAATGGTTGCCTCGCCCACGTCGTAGCGGCGCTGGGCGAGCACGCGCTGCTGCTCCACGGCCCGCAATTGCGCCCGGGCAACTGTCACGGTGTCGCGCGCGGTCAGCAGATCGAAGTAGGCCTGCGAGGTGCGCAGGATCAGGTCGCTCTCGGCCTGCGCGAACTGTGCCTCGGCCTGCTCGACCTGTGCACCCGCTTGTGCCACGCCGATCCAGTTGGCGACACGCACCACCGGCTGCGACAGCTGCAAGTTCCACGCCCAGCTATTCACGCTGCGGTCCGTGAACGGACTGCCCGCGAAGCTCGATTGCCCGTCCTGGCGATTGCCGTTGCCATTCAGGTTGATCGAGGGCAGCACGCCGGCGCGAGCCTGTGGCAGCTTCTCGCGTCCGGCCTCCAGCGCGTAGCGTGATGCCTCGAAGGTGGGGTCGCTCCCCTGTGCCATCCGGTAGACCGACAGCAGGTCGATGGCGCTGGCCTGGCTCGGGACAAGCGCGCCGACCGCGGCCAGCGCAGCCACAGCAGCGCTGCTCAAAACATGCATGCGTGCCATCACCGCTCCCGCAAGGCTTCATCCTTGTAGCGCATCAGCGGCGACAGGAAGTAGGAAATCATGCGGCGCTCGTCCACGCGGATATCGGCGGTCACGCTCATCCCGGGGGTAAGCGCGCCCTTGCGCCCATTGACCGAGTTCGGCGTGGCCATCGTGTCGAGCTTGATGCGCACTGGATAAATAGGGCCCAGCTTCTGATCATTGATGGCGTCGGTACCCACCCACTGCACTTCGCCCTCGATGTAGCCGAAGCGGGTGAAGTCAAAGGTCTCCACCTTGGTTATGACGCGCTGGCCGGGCTTCACGTAGCCGATGTCCTTGTTCTGCACCTGAGCATCCACTTCCAGCGCAGTGTTCTCGGGCACCACGATCGCCACCGGCTGCGCCTGGGTCACCACGCCGCCAACGGTAGTCACCGCCAGTTGCTGGACGATGCCGTCGATCGGTGCGCGCAGGGTCTGCAGGTCACGCCGCTGCGTGGCCTTGACCAGTTCCAGCTCGGCCGTGGCAGCCTTGCGGCTTTCATCGGCCAGTTCCGCCGCATGCCGCGCACTGAACTCGGCCACCGCCTGCGCGCGCTGTTGCTGTGCGGCGTTCAGGCCCGCGCCGGCCTCGGCCAGCCGGTTGGTCTGCAACGCCAGATCCTTCCTGAGGTTGATCAGCTCCAGCCGCGTCTCGATCAGGCCGGTCTCGGCGATATGCCCGGTCTTGACCAGTTCCTCGCGCATGTCGTTCTTCCTCGTGACAAGCGGCAGGCTGGCACGGATCTGCTCCAGGCTGGCGGCGGCCCCGTCCCGGTCGGCACGCTTGCGGGCGATCTCGGCGTCGAGCGCCGCCAGCCTGGCGCGTTGCTCGGCCAGCGCGCTGGTGAGCAGCGCTTGCTGCGTCCGGGCAATATCCGCTGGCAGGCCTTCGACGGCCGGCATGGCGGACTTGCCGTCGAGAAGCGCCGTCAGCCGCTGCACCCCGGCTACGGCCTCCCATTGGTCGCGCTGCAGCCGGTCACGGTCTGCTGCTGTGGTGGTCGGGTCGAGTTCGACCAGGACAGCGCCAGCCTTGACCTTCTCACCGTCGCGCACATGGATCTCTCGTACGATGCCGGCTTCGAGCGGCTGCACCACCTTGGACTTGCCCGACGGAATCACCTTGCCCTGCGCGGAGACCACCACGTCCATTTTCGCCATCGTGGCGTAGACCAGTGCAAGGACGGCCATGCCGCAGATACTGCCAGCGACGATCCGTGCCATGCGCGCCGGACGGCGGTTGGCGATGCCCATGGCGGCGGTAGCAAAAGCATCGGCTGCCGCTTGTTGGTCAGGCTTCATCGGTTCAGACATGGGCGGCTCCCGGCAACGGTTGTACCGGGGCCTTGTGCTTGATAGTGAGGGTTTCCAGCACACGCGACGCCTCGAACAAAGCGCGATACTTGCCCGCACCAGTGATCAGTTCAGTGTGATGGCCTTGCTCGACAAGCTGCCCGCCATCGAGCACCAGGATGCGGTCGGCCAGGCGCAGCGTGGAGAGGCGGTGTGCGACGATGAAGACGGTGCGGCCCGCGCAGATCTTCTCCAGGTTGTCGTGGATGACCCGCTCGGACTCGTAGTCCAGGCTGGCGGTGGCCTCATCGAGCAGCAGCAGGCGCGGGTTGGTTGCAAGCGCCCGCGCGATGGCGATACGGGCTCGCTGGCCGCCCGACAGCAGGCTGCCGCGCTCACCGATCACGGTGTCGTAGCCTTGGGGCAAGGCGTTGATGAAATCGTGCGCTCCGGCCAGCTCGGCAGCTGCCATCACGGCCTCAAGCGACAGGCCCGGATCGGAGATGGCGATGTTGTCGCGCACCGACATGTTCATCAGCGCGACATCCTGCGACACCACGCCTACCTGGCTACGCAGCCAGGCCGTGTCCACTGTCGCCAGGTCGATTCCGTCAATCGTGATCCTGCCACCAGTGGGTGAGTAGAGGCGCTGCAACTGGCGAATCAGTGTCGTCTTTCCGGCACCAGACACGCCAACGACGCCCACGACTTCCCCAGCGGGAACAGAGAACGAGACATCCGACAGCACTTCAGCGCCGTCGGCCTGATAGGCAAAGCTGACGCGGTCGAAGCGGACAAAGCCCTGAATCGCTGCCCGTTGGGTCTGGTCCGAGAACTGGCCCGCCTCGGTCGGCGTGTCCATGATGCCGCCCAGGCGCTTGACCGCCACGCGCATCTGCTGGAACTCCTGCCACAGCGACGAGAGCTTGATGATCGGTGCATTGACCCGGCCCGACAGCATGTTGAAAGCGATCAACCCGCCCACGGTGAGGTTGCCGTCGATCACCTGCATGGCACCGACGCCCAGCAGCACCACAGTCAACACCTTGCTGGTCAGATTGATGACCTGGTTGGTCCAGTTGCCGGTATGGCCCGATTCGAATGCGGCCACCGCGTAGCGCACCAGCCTGCTTTCCCAGCGGCGCTGCCAGTTGGCTTCAACGGCCTGACCCTTCAGGGTCTCCATCGCGCCGATGGTCTCCACCAGGAACGCCTGGTTGTCGGCGCCCAGTGCAAATTTGTCTTCCAGCTTCTTGCGCAGCATCGGGCTGACGACATACGACGCGCCAAAGAAGATCGGCAGGAAGCAGATCACGATGATGGTCAGGAGCGGGCTGTAGTAGAACATGACCGCCAGGAACACCATCGCGAAGAACAGGTCCAGCCAGGCGGTCAGCGCCTGCCCGGTCAGGAAGTTGCGCGCCGTCTCCAGTTCGCGCATCGACGCAATCACGTCACCGGCGCGGCGCGAGTTGAAGTAAGACATCGGCAGGCGCATCAGGTGCCGGAACAGGCGCGCGCCCAGTTCGACATCGACGCGATTGGTCGTATGGGAGAGCAGGTACTGGCGCAAGCCAGTCAGCATCGCCTCGAACAGCGCCACGCCAGCCAGCGCCACCAGCATCACGACCAGCGTCGCCTGCGAGCGGTGGGTCAGCACCTTGTCGATCACGACCTGAAAGGCAAGGGGCGTCACCAGTGCAAAAATCTGCACGACGAACGAGGCCAGCAACACTTGCGTGAGTTCGGCCTTGTATTTCTTGATAGCCTGCCAGAACCAGCCAAAGCCGAACGCCGAGACACCGGCATTGGCCGTGCCATCGGTCAGGGATGCCACGCTGCGGCTGGCTTCGATCCAGGTATTGGCGAACTCGCCGGCGAAGGCCGCCGCCGGCACTGCCTGCGGCGGCTGGTCCGGTTCCCGCTGCATGTGGACGGCATCGGCATCCACCTTGCCGACCAGCACAACCCGGCCGCTGCGGGTCAAGGCCAGCGCCGGTAGTGCTGCGCGACGCAGCTTGTCCACGCCGCCCTCGACCAACCTGGCGTCGAAGCCAAGGTCATCCAGGCCCCACAACAGCCGGCTGGCGTCAAAGTCTTCACGCACGTCCCAGCGGCGCGCGAGGCCCTCCGGATCGGCCTTGACCTCATGCAGGCGTGCGAATACGGCAAGCATGCCAAGATTGGGCAGGGTTGGCTTCGAGCTCATGGCCGCCCCCATGCCAGGGCCATCACAGCCCAAAGCAATGCATTCATCGTTCTATCCCATCAAAAAATCAAGCGTTCCCGGCGGGTGGCGCGTTTCTCCCCCGCGGGATAGTTTTTTTCTTACTTCCAGGCTCAGTGACTGCGAGCCTTTATATGTCGAATATCAAGGTCATGATGGTTGGCCCATGCCCAAGTCCACCGCGCTGGCCTGTGCGGCGCGATCCATCATTTCGGCAAGGGTGTCCTCGCGCGGTGGGACAAAGCCGCCGGGGGCCTGGGACCCATCGGCCGTCGTCAGCAGCTTGTTCCACTGGAGGCAACTCCATTGCACGGCTTCCGCGCTGTGCGGCGGATAGGGACACGCTGAAGATGATGTCTCGGCAAGCAACTGTGCAACGGCATCCGCGGCAAAGACCGCATCGTCGGTCGGCTCGGTCGGCGCGATTCCCTGCTGGACCTCTTCCAGGTACAGGGCGAAGCCGGGCAGCGGCACGTCCTTGCCGGCAAACATCACGTCGGCGGCCTCGCTCTTGCTGCCATCGGTGTGCGTGACCTCCACCGTGCCGAACACAACGTTGCCATGATCGAGGTGGGCCTCGCCCTGGCGCTGGAGTGCGATGGAGGCGATGCCGTCATCCAAGGCCTTGTGCTCGGCCTCGCTGAATTCGCCATTGCCATTGACGTCCTGCACCACCATGAACTGGCTCCAGGCGGCGTCTTCCTTGCTGATCCTGCCGTCGCCATTGGTGTCGAAGGTGGCCAGCGCCTCAAGGTCAGTCTGCGTGCCGGGTGCGAAATTGGTCAGGCGCGTCTCTTCCACGGTGATCTTGCCATCGCTGTCGGCATCGAAGCCTAGTACGCCATCGGCCGCGGCGGCCCATCCGATCTGCTCGGCCTGGCCGTCTTGATTCACGTCTGCCTTGACGTTGGATTGATCCGCCGCGAGCAACTCCACGCCGTTGCCATTCAGGTCCATCACGAGCGGCGTGTAGCCGCCGCTAGCATTGGTGCCCTTGTGGGTAGCGTTGATCACCACGTCCATGGATGCCCCATGAGCATCAGTAATACGGATGGTGAAGGCGTCAGCACCGGTGTAAGGGTCTCCCGCATGGCTCTCGTACTGCCAGTTGGCATAGCGGCTGACGAGCTCACCTGAGTGGTCAAAGCCATGTTCGGTTTCCCGATAGGTGTTGGCGTAGGCGTAACCGTGTTGCGGCGCCTGAACAATCGATATGACAATGGCCGCTGTACCGCCATCTGGATCGTAGGCAATGATCCGGCCCATTTCTCTTCGGGGATCATTGGCGGGGACAAGAACGCGATCTGACTCATAGCCTGCCCCCGCGAAAAAGTAGTCGCCATCCATCTGGTCTAGTGCGAGTGGCTTGAGCATGCCATTCTGATAATGCGATGGTGTATAAAGCTGCCGGCCGGCATCAAACAGCTGGCCTTGCGAGGCCAGCGACAAGGCCAGTGCTTCGTCATAGACTGGCTGGAAGACAGGGCCATCACTGTATACATACTGCCCGGCAGAGCCCGCACCCGCACCCGGACCAGCCTTGCCCACCACGACCGGCGGGCCGTCGTAATACCCAAAAATGGCGCGACCATACTCGACGGCCTCGATGATCGGCGCCTTGTTCACATGCTCAACATGCAGGAAAGCGGTGGCCCAGGTCTGCCCTCCGTAGGGATCGGACACCAGGTACTGAAAGGACGCTTGCCCATAGAAGTCGCGGTCAGGCGTGAACCGGACCTGGCCGTCGGCCTGAATCTCGACCGTACCGTGCTGCGCATTGGCAACCTGGGTGACCGTGATCGCGTCGCCGTCCGGATCCGCGTCATTGGCCAGGAACTGCGCCGTATTGATGACGAACGGCGTGTTCTCGTAGCCCGAGAAACCGTCATCAACCGCCACCGGCGTCGTGTTGATCTTCTCCAGGTTGATGGTCGTGGTCGCCGTGGCAAAGCCGCCAACGCCATCGGAGATGGTATAGGTGAAGTGGCCTTGCGCACCCGGGTAGCCGCCAAAGCCAGGCTCCGGCAGGAAGGTCACCGAGCCGTCCGCATTCAGTCGCACAGTGCCGTGCTCGGCACCGGACACGCCCACAATGCGCAGAGCGCCGTGCGGGTTGTCGATGTCGAAGTCGTCCGCCAGCAGCGCCGCCGCGGTCAGCGTAATGGCCACCCCCCGGCGTCCGTCCACGATATTGTCGTTGGCGATCGGCGCATCGTTGACTGGAGCCACATGAATAGTCGCCATGGCGGTCGAGACGCCTCCAACACCGTCGCTCACTTCATACGTGAAACTGGCATCGCCAAAGAAATTTGGATCGGGTACGAAACGGATGGTCCCATCCGGGTTCAGCGACACGGTACCGTGCGTGGCGCCGTTGACGCGGGTGATAGAAAGCGCCTCGGGCGGGTTGTCCACATCCGCATCATTGGCAATCAGTGCGGCAGCGTCAATCGTCAGCGCGGTGTCCTCGTTGCTCGCAATCACATCGTCGCGCAGCCGCGGAGCGTCATTGACGGGGGCCAAGTCAATGTCCACCCGCCCGGTGGTGATGGCGCCGAGCGGGTCCGACACGGTGTACTCAAAGCTTGCGGCGCCAAAGTAGTCCGCGTCCGGGATGAAGTTGACGGTTCCGTCGGCGTTCAGACGCACTTCGCCGTGCTGGGCGTTGCCGACCGCTACCAGCGTAAGAGTGGCTTGTGCATCGTCCACATCCCGGTCGTTGGCAAGCAAGCTGGCCGCAGTGAAGGTCGCTACCTCATCCTCATTGCCACGGAAGTCCTCGCCAGTCACGATCGGCGCGTCATTGACCGGCGCCAGATCGACTGTGGCCATCGCCTCCGTATAGCCGCCCGCGCCGTCGTGGACGGTGTAGAAGAAGGTCGCGATCCCAAAGAAGTCCTGCTCAGGCATGAAGCGGATCTGGCCTTCGGGGGTCAGCTCGACCGTGCCGTGCTGGCCGTTGCGCACCGAGAACACGGTCAGGTCTGAGCGGGGGTTATCCACGTCCCAGTCGTTGGCCAGCAGCGTCGCCTGCTCGATCAGCAGTACGGTGTCCTCGTCGGTGGCGACTGTTTCACCCGCCACCACCGGCGCGTCATTGACGGGGCGGATGTCGAGATTGACCGTGGCGGGCGTCAGTCCACCGTGACCATCCGACACCCAGTAGACAAAGCTGGCCGGCCCGAAATAATCCTGGTCGGGCAGGATCCGCACGTTGCCGTGGCCATCGAGGGCCACAAGGCCGTGCGTGGCGTCCGAAACACGCAGGATGCTCAGCACGTCGCCGATGGTGGGCGTATCCACATCGAAATCGTTGGCAAGCAGTTGCGCCGAGGTGAACAGCACGCCGGTATCCTCATCGATAGCAGCCGTTTCGCCAGCGGTGACCGGCGCGTCATTGACCGGCGCAATGTCCAGATAGACGCGGCCGGTCGCCTGCAGGCCATACTCATCCTCGACGGTGTAGCGGAAACGCGCCGGCCCCCAATAGTCGGGGTCAGGGGTGAACACAATGCGCTGGCTGCCGTCGGGCAGCAGTGTCAGGGTCACCGTGCCATTCTCGCCGCCGTAGACGTTGATCAGGCGCAGTGGCTGGGTCAGGACGTTGCGCGAGGTATCGTTGGCCAGCAGCACTGCCGCATCGATGGCATAGCGAGTGTCCTCGATGCCTGCGACCTGCTCATCGGCTACGTCCGGCGCGATGATCTGGATATCCTCGCCGTTCGGCCCGGTTGCCACGCGGTCGGGCGTTGTGATCAGGATCGTATCGTCACTTGCGGCATCGTAATTGACACCAGCCGCCGGCACTGATCCGATCAGATCCAAAGTGACTTCGACCGGCGACCCGAGCGTTGCCTCGCTGCCAAGTGGGCGCATCGCCGCTGGCAAGGCGTTGACTGTCGCCTCTACAAAGGGCGGCTGAGCCACAGTCGGTTGCGGCTGGCCCGGCGAATCAGCCGTCGTTGCAAGTTCTGACGGCAGGCGGCTGATGGTGTTGTTGCCGGATGTATCGATAGTGGGGGCTGGCGCATCGGGCTGTCCGCCACCTTCTGCCGCGTTGGCAACGCCGGCCACTGCACCCGCCGCGACACCCAGCAGCGCACCGGTGCCCGCAAGCAGGCTGTCGCTAGTCTTGATCCACTGATCGCGGATGGCAGCGAAGGCGTCAGTTGGGCTAGCTGGTGGAGCGCTGGTAACACGGCCATCGGCCAGGCGCACCGTATCGGTACGCTGCGCAGGCCTGACGGGATTCGGGTCGTCCTTCGAGCTCAGGCGGCTGTCATCTCGCTCGACACGGGTGGCAGTCTGCCCGACCGGGGTCGTGCCCTCGCCATCGGCCACGCGGTCATCGCCAGCGACGATCGCGTCTTCCGCAAGCGTCTGCTCGTGCTGCTTGTCGCTGGCAGTTCTGATGCGACTGTCGCCTTCGGCAACTTGCATCTCAGCGCTGGCGTTTTCCAAGGCTACGCCACCATGGGTATGGCCAGCTTCGCCCGTGTAATCATGGGTGACGACGGCATTCAGGATCGTCTCGCCGCCTTCCTTCGCGTGCAGCATGCCGGCAAAGGCGTCAAGCCGGCCATCGCCGTCCGTGTCCACAAAAGCCGCCTGATAGGCGTCGCCACGCACGTCCGCCGTCAGGTGGTGCTCGGTGACCGTCATGACACTTCCATCGGCGGCACGCAGGACTGGTGGCGCGCTGGTGAAGTCCAGGCTGGCGATACCCCGGTCGAGGAATGATGCGAACTCGCCCTGATCGGTCTGGCCGTTGCGGTTAACGTCCAGCCAGATGCCCAGGGCGGCAAAGGCCGGGTCGGAGGCGTCCAGCTTGCCGTCGTGGTTGACGTCGAGCCATTGCAGGCTGTTGCGGGCATGGGCGGCGGAGGCATCCAGGTCGTTGGTCAGGATCTCGTTCTGCCCGATCCCGCCATCGCCGTTCACATCGATGGAGAGGATGCCCTGGTTGGCGTTCACCCAGTCCGTTTGCTCGATGTAGCCATCCAGATCGACGTTCTTGCCGATGCGGCCAGGGTTCACACCTGCAGGCAGTGCCGGCTTCTCGTCGACCGTCAGCGCAGTAAAATGCTGGTGGATGCCGTCAGCGTCTGTCTCAGGCATGCCTGCGTCGGCCTTGGCCTCATGCCAGTCCGGGCTGTGCAGTTGCTGGCCGGCCCGCGACCGGCTCTCTTCAATGCTGCCGGTCACAGGAGCGGTGACGACACCAGATTCGCGCATGTGGGCAAGCACCGATTCTGCTTCCCAGGCCGGGACGATGGCAGCGAACGCCTGCTGCATGAACTGCTGCGCAATGGTCGCCTGGCTGGTGTCGTAGCGCAAACCGGCGCCATCATAGTAGCGTCTCTGCTCCTGGCCGTTGTCGTCGATCCACTTGAGATACAACTGACCGCCGTTATCGTTCAGGCGCGCCCCATCAGGATCGAAGATATAGCCGATGGTCGGCAGGCGCTGTGGAATGATGGCGTAAAGTGGGTTGCCGTTGGCATCCACCAGCTGGGCAAGCGACACCTGCAGGGCATCGACCAGGCTTTGCAGGATGTTGGCAGGCGTCGCGCCGCCATCCTCGGCATCGGTGGTCTTGAGCACGTGAATGCTGCCGTCCGGATTCCACACAGCGGTGGCTTCACCTTCTAGCGTCGGAAGATCCTTGGCGAACACCGCCGAGCCGATCATCGTGACGGCTATCGCCGCAAAGGCTACCGGAGGGCAATAAGCGGTGTATCCCGCTACGGCCATGCCAGCAGCAATAGCACTCAGCGCAGCGCCGGCGGTCTGGACGCCGTTGCCGTCCTCGATTGCCTTCAGCAGCGTGACAACACTGGCGACAAATGCCAGGGCACCAGCCACTTGCCCAACTGTGGCGGCGGCGTCCAGCAAGGAGGCCGCGGAGCCCGACTCGGCCTGGAAGGCAACGACGCCTTGTTGCTTGAGCACATTGGCATACATCGCCGCAGCCTGACTGCCAAGGTTCAAGCTTGATGCGGCAATACCCAAGCCATCCCCGTCCTGGATGGCATTGAGCAGGTTCATTCCCGCAGCCAGTGCGTTCAAGGCACCCGGTATGCCGTCGGGAAGAATTTTTCCGCCGCTTACGCTGTCGAGACTGGACAGCATGGCCGCGCTCGCAAGCGCGATGGCTTTTGTATCGCCGGACTCGATGGCTTGCATGAGAGATTGCAAGCTTTGCACGCTGCCCAGCACGTCTTGCAATGGCACCGGGGATGAATCCGAGGAATCGGGATGGGAAGTGATATCGTCAGGCGTTGGGGCGGTATCAAGATGGGCAAGCGAGGCGACCTCTGTGCCTTCAATGAAGTCGAACTCGGTGGCCCCCTCATGTGGAAGAAGGCCGAAAGCACTTTCAGGTACCGTGTCGCGTTGTGGCCCAAGTATGGCGTAGGCTTCTTCCGCCGTCATCTCGCCATTTCGTATGCGATTCTCTGCCTCAGCGCCCACGAGGCCATAGGCGACTATTTCGGCGGGAATGTCGAGCACCACATACTGATCACCAAATTCACCGGGCAGCTCCAACTCACTGATAAGCCCGGCCTTTCGCAGCTCCTGTATGGTTGGATCGCCCTTCGGGTATAGCATCTTGCAAATACCCTCGCCCGGCTTCATGACGCCGCCCTTGCCTTGCCCCCAGATTTCTTCTAGCGCCTTCTCGGCGGCGGGATTCGCTGCGCCGCCTGGGTTGGACAGAACTTTGCCGGTCACGGCACCCACCAGGCTATTGAAGCCCTCCGCACAAGCAAGCTGATTCGTAGCGTTGCTTGGCGTAATCCATTCGAGACCGGCCGAAAACACCGACTTGCCACTATCGATGGCGGAACCCAGTATCCCTCGTGCGGTACCGGTATCCCACTCTGTGTGGCCGTTGTCGTAATAGATCTTGCCGTCCAGCTTCACCGGATTCGCAGACTGGGGGAACAGCTTGTTGTCGATTGCGAATTGCTGAAACTCGCCGGCTCGCGCATTCAGCGCATCGCGGGTGATTTCCAGTTGGTGACGTTCCAGCGCAGACAGATTGGGCTCGTTACGCAGACGCGCTTCGTACTGTGTCGCCTTGGCATAGTCCTGCTTGGCCGTATCGAGGAAGTCGTTGTATTGCTTGACGGCAGCGAGCTCATTGAGGCGCGCTTGGGATATTCGCTCTGGCGGCGCCTTATGATCCACCAAATCTTGTGCCGTCGCATTCCATCTGGAGACGGCGTCCTGCAACTGATTTGCTTGTGCTTTCCACTGTGTCTGGAGCGTTCCCATCATTCATCTCCAAGCCCAAGTGCAACACATTCATTCAAGGTCGGGGACCATTTGGCTAGCTGCTCTGCCAACGCCACATTGTGTGAACTGGGGTTCTTGAGCGGATTGATAAGCTGAAAGATGACCGTGTTGAATTCTGAATAAACCACGTATTTTGAAGCCAACTGCTGCCAGCAATAGAGTCGCTTCCAGTCAGCATCATTGATGATTGGCTTGCGCGCGAGATAAATGGCTATCGACGCGGCGCCACCGTAGCCTTCTCGCTCCGATCGAATTTCCGCATCGAATCCTTCAGCAACATTCCGCGGAAATCCATAAATTCCTCTCAAGAAAAAGGAACCAACATTCCGCAAACAGGCGGGATGGCCAAGTTCAGCCCCTCTTCGTAGATAGGCAATGCCCGTATCAATGTACTTTGCTTCTTTGCTGTTGGGGTCTGTGTTAATCAAGCTCAGGTATAAGCACATAGCCCCCGTATCTCCGCCAGCAGCCAATTCGGTAAGTCGCGTCAGTGGCGCCTTTACGGAGTAGCGGATACCGGTGGACGGCTGGAGAACCTGTAACGCGATATACGCCAGTTCATAGCCGTCATCTGCCATGGCCATCCAGTCGGCCTCGCGCCGGGTGGTCCCATCCTTGCCCATGTACTTTGGCGAGCCCGTGTTCCAGGCGTACAGCTCGTTGAACAGGTCCCGTTCATACCCCACTCTCTTTTCTCGCGAAAGCTGCTTCGCCTTCTCGTAGTCAAATGGGGGGAGATCGTGGCGCTCTTGGGCGTGCGCCCAGAGCACGACCGATGCAAGAAGAATTGCGCCAGCAAGCAACGCCGCATCAAGCAACCGACGATTCTTGACGAGTTTCATTGGTAAGCGACCAAACATTCTGCATTGCCCCTTCGATTACTTCTCATTGCTACAACAACCGCTTTTCGCGGATCACGAATCCCCACCCACGAAGATCGAGTCATCTTTGGCTGACGACCTTCGTTGCTTCTCCACAGCAAAAAAATCGAGTCGGGCGTTTTTGCTCTCCGAGTTTGAGTGCAGGCACTATCCCACCAGCGAACCGAAAATAGTGAGACCGCTAGAACAGACCTCTGAGAATCGGGCGCACGCATCGTACCAAACCTATTTTCCGGTTCATGCCTGAATATTCCCCAACAACTACCAGAAAATTCAGAATAGAAACAATAAGATCAGAGTTTAAATTCGCTAGTATCAGCTCGGAGTCGCGTTCAGTGCCTGGACACGCCAGGATACCGCTAGCGATCTGGACCACTCCATTGTTTATGGCAATTGTTCACATTTACTCGTGAGATGTCCTGCGGCGGGTTCTGGAACCAGCTTCACCGGGATTCCCGGACTGAGGGAACAGCGTGTTGTCGATTGCGAATTGCTGAAACTCGCCGGCTCGCGCATTCAGCGCATCGCGGGTGATTTCCAGTTGGTGACGTTCCAGCGCAGACAGATTGGGCTCGTTACGCAACCGCGCTTCGTACTGCATCGCTTTCGCGTAGTCTTGCTTGGCGGTATCCAGGAAGTCGTTGTACTGCTTGACGGCATTAAGGTGCTTGATTTCCGCTTGGGCTATTTGGCCGCTCGTAGCGTTGCTCGCGGAGAGCTTAAGTGCCAACATTCTCCAAGCGCAATGAATCTGCGCGCAACTGCTGCGCTTGGTTTATCCACTGATCTTGTAACGCAGACATCAATCATCTCCCAGGCCAAGGGCAACGCATTCGCTCAATGAAGGTGCCCACCTTTCAAGCTCGTCTGCAAGTGCGAAATACGTCGGCTTCGGTGGCCGTCTGAAGGGGTCGCGAAGCTGCGAAATTACAGTATTGAGATCTGAATAGACGGTGTAGTGCCTTGCCAGATACTGCCAACAGTAGAGCCTTGTCCACTCTTCATCGCTTTCTGCTGATTGCTGCGCAAGATAGGTAGCTATGAGTCGTGCCCCGCCGTAGCCTGCACGTTCAGCCCCTATGGCTGCGGTGATACCTGCTGGCACATCCTTCGGATACCCGTGAATTCCGGTCATCAGATAATAGCTAACATCCCGCAAGCAAGCCGGATGCCCAAGTTCCGCACCTCGTTGCTTGTATGCATAACCGGGTTTAATGTACTGCGCTTCCTTCCCCGCAGGATCTCTATCAATGAGATAGGTGTACAAACACATTGCCCCGGCATCTCCGCCATCGGCTAATTTGGTAAGTCGAGCCAAGGGCTTGTCGACGGAGTAGCGAATACCGGTGGACGGTTGGAGAACCTGCAGCGTGATATAAGCCAGCTCATACCCGTCCTGAGCCATGGCCATCCAATCAGCCTCACGGCGATTTGTGCCGTCGATACCCATGTACTTTGGCGAGCCCGTGTTCCAGGCGTACAGCTCGTTGAACAGGTCCCGTTCATACCCCGCTCTCTTTTCTCGCGAAAGCTGTTTCGCCTTCTCGTAGTCAAATGGGGGGAGATCGTGGCGCTCTTGGGCGTGCGCCCAGAGCACGACCGATGCAAGAATTATTGCGCCAGCAAGCAACGCCGCATCAAGCAACCGACGATTCTTGACGAGTCTCATTGGTGAGCGACCAAACATTCTGCATTGCCCCTTCGATTATCTTTCGTTACTGCAACAACCGCCTTTCATGGATGCACGAGTGCCCCCGCCCACGGCAGACCGGGTCATCGTTGGCTGGCAACCTTCGTTGCTTCTCCACAGCAAAATCGAGTCGACATTCTTGCTCTCCTAGCTTGAGTGAACGCACGCATCCAAGGCCACCAGCGATCCGAAACTAGGGTGGAGCGCTAGAACACACCTCCGAGAATCCGGGCGCACACATCATACCAAGCCCACTTTCCGGACCATGCAGGAATATTCCCCAAGAACCATCAGAAAATTCGGAATATAAATACTAAAACCAGAATTTAAATTCTCTAATATCGGCCAGGGATCGGGTCCGGCGCTGGGCCACAGCAGGATATCGCGGCCGATTTGGCCTACTCCCTTGTTTATGGCAATTTTTCACATTTTCGCGTGAGATGTTCTGCGGCGACTGGCTCTGGAACACCAGCAGCACGCAATCGAGGGGTGGTCGTTCAGCTTGATGTCGGCCTCGCCCTCGAATGGGGTCGTCGCCGAGCCGGTACAGTCGGTACCAGGAATGGAGTAGTCGAGCGCGAGTTGCTCGCTAGCATGCGATCCCTTGGTACCCGGCAAATGGCGTCACCCGGCTTCATGACGCCGCCCTTGCCTTGCCCCCAGACTTCTTCTAGTGCCTTCTCTGCGCCGGCATCCACTGCTCTCCCCGGGTTGGACAGAACTTGCCGGTCACGGAAATTGTTTACCTTTTTCTCATGAGATTCCCGCGGAGGGTTCTGGAACGAACCCCAGCAACTCGCAGTCGCGATGATTGTCGTTCGGCTCGGTAGCAGCACCGGCCTCAAAGGTAACGTTGCCGGGCCGGTGCAGTTGATACTGGGATGGCGCTGTCGAGGGCGAACTGCGCGTCAGGAACCTAGGTGCGCGTGTCGATCTAGCGCAAACTCCGGCCAGGGGAAATCGCGCGGCGGTGATGGGGCGGGTAGGTAGGGGATTTGCCCGAGATGCGCACGGTGGCGGCGCGGGCGGATATTCGGGCGGAGAAAGTCCGGCATGGGTGCGGCGAGCGGCCTGCCGCCTATTCCACATGCGCCCCGAACCCCACCGCCCCCGGCGCAACCTCCTCGCGAAGCGTCAGCTGCGGAATCTCGTAGTCCCCCGCGTTCTGCCGCCGGAACGGAATCGGTGCGGTCGTCCCCAGCGCATCCAGCCGCTCGCCCAACTCCTCGCGAATCCGGGCAAAGCGGGCCTCATCAACCTTGCTGGTCCGATACACCAGGTACGGCGGCAGCACGTCAAACCCGGGGTAGTACAGGATGCCGTGGTGGATCGGGAACAAGATGTCGTCGATCGGGCCATTAATGCCGCGCGGGCTGTAGTGCGATTCCCAGCCGCCGGTCGTGACGATCAGCATGGCACGCTTGCCGGCGAGCATGCCCTCGCCATAGCGGTCGCCCCAGCGCTCATCGGAGTGCTCGCCGACGCCGTAGGCAAAACCATAGGCATAGACGCGCTCGACCCAGCCCTTCAGGATGGCCGGCATCGAGAACCACCACAGCGGGAACTGCAGGATGACGGCGTCGGCCCAGCGCAGCTTTTCCTGCTCATGCGCGATGTCATCGCTCTGCAGCCCGTTCTCGAAGGCGTGCTTGGAATCCAGTGACGGATGGAACGGCGTGTCGCCGGGCCGGGCCTTGGTGTCGGCAGCGTCGAGCTGGGACTTCCACTGCATCGCATACAGGTCCGAGACCTGGACCTGGTGCCCGGCATCGCGCAAGCGCTGCACGGCAAAGTCGCGGATCGCACCGTTGAGCGACCTCGGTTCCGGGTGGGCATAGACAAGCAATACGTTCATGACAGCGGCTTCCAATGATTGAGTGAAGCCAGAATAGGCCGTCGTCCGCTATATTAGAAATGAATATCCAATATCCCAGGTATTGTCATGAATAATCTCAGGCGGCTGGACCTGAACCTGCTGGTGACGCTGGATGTGCTGCTGTCCGAGCACAACGTGACCCGCGCGGCCCAGCGGCTGCACCTGTCGCAGCCTTCGGTCAGCGTGCACCTGTCCAGGCTGCGCGATTACTTCGGCGACCCGTTGCTGTTGCCGGGCCCGCGCGGCATGCGTCCCACCGCCAAGGCCGAATCGCTGCGCGGGCCGTTGCGCGAAGCGCTGGGCGCGCTGGAGCATGCGGTTTCGTCCGATATTCCGTTCGATCCCGCTGCCTCGACCCACACCTGGCGCGTGGCCGCGACGGATTACGGCGAATCGACCATCGTGCTGCCGGCGCTGCAGGCGCTGCGCATGGCGGCGCCCGGCGCGCGCCTGGCCGTGGTCGAGATGGTGCCGCCGCGCATCGCCCGGCAGGCCGAGCGTGCGGAACTGGACCTGGCCTTACACACCACCGATGGCTCGCCGCCGGGCCTGCACCGGCGTGCGCTGTTCACCGAGCGCTATGTGCTGGCGGGCCGCGCCGGCCATCCGCGGCTGAAGCGGCGGCCCACGCTGGCGCAGTTCTGCGCGCTCGACCACGTGATCGTGTCTCCGGACGGCGGCGGCTTTTACGGCGTCACCGACGAGGCGCTAGCACTGACCGGCATGCAGCGGCGGGTGGTGCTTTCGGTGCCCCACTTCCTGTTTGTCACGTCGGCCGTTGCCAGCACCGATCTGGTGGCGATGCTGCCCGAGCGGTTGGTGCGCGGCGTGCCGGGACTGAAGGTGGTGGAACCGCCTGTCGAAGTGCCGGGCTATGAGATGTCGATGTTGTGGCCAGAGCGCGTGCATCGCGATCCGGCGCACCGCTGGCTACGTGAACTCATCGCCACATCGGTCTAAGCGGCGGCGTCCTGCACGTTTGCATACAAAACTGGAATACAATCAGCGCTTTCAACGTGCGGCATGAGGTGGTAACCCGGTGCCGCCCCAGTTTTGGAGGAGACCATGACGTATTCAGAAACGGGCCTGACTTCCCGCCACGTGGCCGCGCTCGCGCCAATCGAGGATTACCTGCAGGGCCATATCACCGGCAAGGCCGAGTTCATGTACAAGGCGTTTGCCGCCGATGCGCGCATCGTCTCGTTCCGTGATGGCAAGCTGCATTCGCTGACGGTCGAGGAATTCGCCTCGGCGCGCTGCCCCGGCCATCCCGCGGCGGACGAGGCGCAGCGCAAGCGCTTTATCACGCAGTTCGATGTGGTGGGCAATGCCGGCGTGGCCAAGGTGGTGCTGGAGTATCCGGGCGTGACCTTCACCGACTACATGACGCTGCTGGAGATCGACGGCGTCTGGAAGATCGTCAACAAGACTTTCAGCGCCGCACCGCGCTGAAGATGGGACAGCCGCTGCGGCAAAGCGCCGCAGCGGTGCAGCCCAGGCCTGCTTTGCGGCTGCAGGCAATCCTGCCTTTGGCATCGGCCCGAAGAACATTGCCTTCATCCGCCCGCGCCCGACCACGCGCGCCACTTCGGCGATCACGCAGTCGTTGAGTTGCGGTCAGCCCGGCAGCACCGCGGTCGCTTCGATCTCGAACAACATGTTGTCCAGCGCCAGCCGCGGCACCGGGATCAGCGTGCAGGCCGGCGTCGGCTTGTCGCCCCACATCTCGCGCAGCGCCGCGCCGAAGGTGCGCAGGCGGTCGTGCGAGTGGTCGACCACCAGCACCGTGAGCTTGGCCACATCGCCCACGTCGGCGCCTGCCGCTTGCAGCGCGATGCGCAGGTTCTGCATGGCGCGTGCCACCTGGCGCGGAAAATCGAGCGGCAGGCAGCCGGCCGCGTCCTCACCGCCCTGCCCCGCGATATAGACGATGCGGGCCGGGCCTTCCACCATGGCCACATGCGAATAGCCGTTGGGCCGCGGGTCGTACAGGCCCTCGGGATTGATGAGGCTCAGCGAGGGATTGGGGCGGGCAACCGGCATGGTGGGCATTGAAGGCAGCGCGGGCATAGCGGGGGAACGCAAGGATGAGGGCGAGAACGGGAACATGGTCATCAGCTCTGTATTTGAGGCGTGGCGAACAGTGGAGTCGCAAGTATCAAACCTCAACCTAGCTTGAGGTCAAGCGCAGCCTTGGTGGTAGCATGGGCATTCCTCCGTTCCACTGGTGTCTTCCACTGCCGATGGCTTCCGCGAACAACCTCCCCTCACCGCGCCGACGCCGTGCCGCGCCTTCAGAAGAACTGCTCTCCATCGGCGAAGTCGCCGCGCGCACGGGCATTGCCGTATCCGCCCTGCATTTCTATGAATCGCGCGGCCTGATCGCCAGCACCCGCAGCGGCGGCAACCAGCGCCGCTATGCGCGTGCCGTGCTGCGGCGCCTGGCCGTGATCCGCGTGGCGCAGCGCATGGGGCTGCCGCTGGCGGTGATCTCCGATGCCATGCAGAAGCTGCCGGACGGGCGTGCGCCCACTGCGGCCGACTGGCGCCGGCTGTCGGCCAGCTGGCGCGATGACCTGGATGAACGGATCCGCACGCTCACGCAATTGCGTGACCAGCTGGATGGGTGTATCGGGTGCGGGTGTCTGTCGTTGAAGGATTGCCCGTTGCGGAATCCGCATGACGCGCTGGCCGGGGAAGGGCCAGGGCCGCATTTCCCGCCTACTGCAATGTCTGCAGGTAAGCCAGCAGATCGCTGATCTGCTTGTCGTCGCTGAGACCCCAGAAGCGCATCTTGGTGCCAGGCACGACCTTGCCGGGCGAATGGATGAAGGCACGCAGCGTGTCATGCGACCACACCACCTTTGAAGCGCGCATCGCTTCCGAATACTGGAAATCACTGGTGCCGCCCGCGGCACGGCCGAAGATGCCGTTCAGCTGCGGGCCAAAGCCTGCGCGCGCGTTGCGGCCGACGTGGTGGCACGAGGCGCAGCGCGTGGCGAACAACGCCTTGCCGGCCTGGAGATCGGCGGCGGCAGTGGCTGCGGTGGGGATGGCGGTGAAGGCGGTCAGGGCCAGCAGGACAAAGGCGGTACGGCACATGGAGCAGCTAGGGAAGGAAAGAGCTTCGGCAACGGGGTTGCATGATACAGGCGTAGCCAAGAGGTCCCGGCCCTGCAGCGGGGTTACACCACGTCACACTTGCAACACTTCGCGCGCCCCATATTACAGGCCCGCCCCCTACAGTGAGCCCATGTCCAACGCCCCTTGGGAGGCAACCATGAAACGAATCATCGCAATGGCGGTAGCAGGTGGTGCAATGCTGGTGGCCAGCGCCGGGGCGTACGCCGGTGTGAATATCGATATCGGCATCGGCGTGCCGGGCGTGGTGGTGGCCCAGCCGGCGCCGGTCTATCGTCCAGCCCCGGTCTATGCCCCTGCGCCGGTGTATGCGCCGGCTCCGGTTGCCTATGCGCCCAGCCCGGTAGTGGTGGCACCGCGCCCCGTCGTGGTGGCACCGGTCCCGGTACGCTATGACTATGACCGCGGCTATCGCAGGGACTACCACCGTGGCTACTACCGGGAAGGCTACCGCGAAGGCTATCGGGACCACCGCCGCGACTGGCGCGAGCGCGAATGGGCACACCGTCATGGCGACAATGACGGCCACGGCCACGGGCGCCGCTGGGACTGACGGGTACTGATGGGGCGGGCGCGCGGCCACGGCCGCGGTGCCCGCCTGCAAGGATTCGCCAGTCAGGCTACCCTGTCGGCAGTTTCCAGATCCGGACCGGGGCCATGCCCCTGCCCACGCCAGGAGTAGCCATGCCCCAACCCATCAAGATCGACTTCGTCTCCGACATTGCCTGCCCCTGGTGCGCCATCGGCCTGTCTTCGCTGCAACTCGCGCTGCAGCGCCTTGGCGATGCGGTGGATGCCGAAATCGTCGTGCATCCGTTTGAACTCAACCCGGGGATGCGCCCGGAGGGCGAGGCGATCGTCGACTATCTCGGCAGGAAGTACGGGCGCACCCCGGCGCAGATCGCAGAGACCCAGGCCATGATCCGTGAGCGCGGCGCCGGCGTGGGCTTTCCGTTTGGCGAGCGCACCCATGTCTACAACACCTTCGATGCCCACCGGCTGCTGCACTGGGCGGGCCTGGAAGGCAAGCAGCTGCCGCTGAAGCTGGCGCTGCTGCGCGCTTACCATGCCGACGGCAAGGACCCGAGCAATCACGAGGTGCTGGTCGAAGCCGCGCAGGCCGTTGGCCTGGATGCCGCGGCGGCGCGCAAGGTGCTGGACAGCGATGACTATGCCGATGCGGTGCGCGCGGAAATCCAGGAGTACCAGCGCATGGGCATCCAGTCGGTGCCATCGATCATCTTCAACAACCGCTACCTGGTCACCGGCGGGCAGCCGGTGGAGGCTTTCGAGCAGGCCATCCGGGAAATCGTAGCCGAGGCGCAGCAGGCGGGGAACAGTTGAGCCGCCACGCATCGGCAGGATAAAAAAAGCCCGCCCGGAACCCCGGGCGGGCAAGCACTGCCTCTCGCTCCCAATCTTTTAACGTGCCGCCGGCTTCATCCTTGCCGTCGCCGCATCCGCCGCCAGCGGCGTGCGGTTGGCCAGCCCCAGCACTACCTGCCAGGCAAACGACACCGCGCCGACGATAAACACCACATCGCCGAAGGTGCGCACCCAGCGCAGGGTCTGCAGGATGGGCTGCTGCATGAAAGCCTCGCTGCGCGCATACCAGGTGCCATGCTCGACGCTGGCCAGGAACTGGATGATGCCGATCGGCAGCAGGCTGGTGCCGATCATCAGCACCAGGCCGAGGTTCAGTCCCCAGAAGGCGGTCTTCATCAGCGTTGGGCTGAGCCGGTAGGCCGGACGCACGTAGCGCAGCACCAGCAGCGTGAAGCCCAGCGCCAGGAACCCGTACACCCCGAACAGCGCGGCATGGGCGTGCACTGGCGTGGTGTTCTGCCCCTGGATGTAGTACAGCGCGATCGGCGGGTTGATCATGAAGCCGAACACCCCGGCGCCCAGCATGTTCCAGAACGCCACCGCGACAAAGCACATCAGCGGCCACTTCAGGTCTGCCATCCATGGCGCGCGCCGCTTCAGGCTCCAGTTCTCCCAGGCCTCATGGCCCAGCACGATCAGCGGCACCACTTCCAGCGCGCTGAAGGCGGCGCCCACTGCCATCACGGGCGTGGTGGTGCCGGCAAAGTACAGGTGGTGGAAGGTGCCGGGAATCCCGCCCAGCATGAACAGCGAGGCCGAGGCCAGGCTGGCGGCCGTTGCCATCGGGCGCGACACCAGGCCCAGCGTGGAGAAGATGAAGGCCAGCGCGGTGGTGGCAAAGACTTCGAAGAACCCTTCCACCCACAGGTGCACCACCCACCAGCGCCAGTACTCCATCACCGTCAGGCTGGTGCGCTCGCCGTAGGCCAGGCCGGCGCCGTAGAACAGGCCGATTGCCACTACCGACGAGGTCAGCAGCGCCAGCAGGTTGCGGTCGGTGCCGCGCGCGCGCAGCGCCGGCAGGATGCCGCGCATCATCAGCACCAGCCAGATCAGAATGCCGGCGAACTTGCCGATCTGCCACAGGCGGCCCAGGTCGACATACTCATAGCCCTGGTGGCCCAGCCAGAAGTTCAGGTGGGCCGGCAGCTTCTGCGCGATCGCCAGGTAGTTGCCGGTGAACGAGCCCACCACCACGACCACCAGTGCCCAGAACAGGATGTCCACGCCCAGGCGCTGGTACTTCGGGTCCTTGCCGCCGTTGATCAGCGGCGCGAGGAACAGGCCCGCGGCCAGGAAGCCGGTGGCGATCCAGAACAGCGCGCTCTGGATATGCCAGGTGCGCACCAGTGCGTACGGGAACCACTGCGACACATCGATGCCGTAGAACTTCTGGCCCTCGACGGTGTAGTGCGCGGTAAAGCCGCCCAGCAACACCTGGAATACGAACAGCGCGACCACCAGGAACAGGTACTTGCCGAGCGCGCGCTGCGACGGCGTCAGCGCCACGGCCAGCAGCGGGTCGCGCGCCGGCGCCTGCGGCGGCGCTTCTTCCTTGCCGCGCAGGAAGGCCCACGCCCACACCAGGAAGCCGACCCCGGCCAGCAGCACCACCACGCTGATCACCGACCACACCACATTCTCGCTGGTGGGCTGGTTGCCGATCAGCGGCTCGTGCGGCCAGTT
Organism: Cupriavidus sp. FW306-1B-F12B; assembly: GCF_058781795.1. NCBI lineage: Bacteria > Pseudomonadati > Pseudomonadota > Betaproteobacteria > Burkholderiales > Burkholderiaceae > Cupriavidus > Cupriavidus sp. FW306-1B-F12B. The sequence continues at coordinate 54,455 of NZ_JBYSXC010000004.1, read as the reverse complement.
GTTGGTATAGGTGGCCTCATGCCCCGGGCGCGCGGTCGAAGCGGCCCACGCGGTCCAGAAGAAGAACTGTGTCAGTTGCTCGCGCCGTTCGGCGCTAGGCAGCGTGTTCTCCTTCATCGCATAGTGCTCGCGCGTGGTGTGCAGCGCCGGCGCGTCGGAGAAGAGCTGGTCGTAGTAGGCCGCGGTATTGGCGATGGCCTGCGCGCGGCGCTTGGACACGGTCAGCACGTTGGTGTCCGGATCCGTGGCATTGCCGCGATATTCGGTGCGCAGCTGTTCGCGCAGCGCGCCTTGCTCCGGCGCGGTGAGCTTGGCGAAAGGACGGCCGTAGGCGTCCTGTGCGGCCAGGTCCAGCCACGCAGTCAGCTCGCGGTGCAGCCAGTCGGCGGTCCAGTCCGGCGCCTGGTAGGCGCCATGGCCCCAGATCGAGCCGAGCTGCATGCCGCCCACGGACTGCCATGCGGTCTGGCCGTCGAGGATGTCGTCGCCGCTGAAGAGCGTGCGCCCGTCGCCCACGACAACCTTGGCCGGAATTGGCGGGGCCTGCCGGTACACCTCGACGCCGTAGTAGCCGAGCAGGGAGAACGTGACCGCCAGCACGGCGATCAGCAGGAACCAGAGTCTGCGGTAGGAACCCATGATGCGAAGTCGTTGGTTATGGTGGCGGGAGAGCTCAGGCGTGCGTCGAGCAACCGCAGCCAGTGGCTTGCGCGGCGGCGGGCGCCGTGGCGATCTCGAACAGCACGTTGTTTTCCAGGTGGATGTGTTCCATCAGGTCTTCGCGCAGCGTGCGCAGGCCCAGGTAGAGCGCGCGCCAGGTATTGCAGGCCGCGCGCGGCAGCGTGATGTCGTTGGTCAGCGCCGCCAGCCGCTGCAAGGCCACGCCGTGGTCGTCATGCTCGGCCCGCATCACCGTGATCGGCCGGCCCGCGGCAGCATGCAGGCCGCGCGACAACATCGGGAACAGCACCTGCTCTTCCTTCTGCATATGCGTTTCCAGCTCGCCCAGCATCTCGCTCAGGTGATCGGCCAGGCCAAGCGGGCAATCGGGCCGGTCACCGTGCACCTGCTCGACGCGCCGCGCCAGGCGGATCAGCTCGGGCAACTGCTCGCGATGGCGCGCATGGAAGCGCGTGAGGATATGGTCGATCAGCTCGGCCGGCACCGCCGTGTTCCAGTCCTGCGCCGACGGCCCTTCGTCCTGCAGCGCGCGCAGTTGGGCGTCGATGGTGCCGACGGCAGCCGCATCGAGACCCTTTTGCTGCGCGGCGTCGCGCAGGGTCTGCTTGCCTCCGCAGCAGAAGTCCAGCCCGTAGTCGTGGAAGATCCGGGTGGCACCAGGGATCAGGCGGGCCAGTTGGCCAAGCGAGTGGTCCTGCAAGGTCATGATGGTTGCTCCATGTGTAAGTTATGCCTGCACGACTTACGCGAGGAGCGTGCCTGAAAAAAACCTATCCGGATCAATGGGTTGAAACACTGACGGTAATTAATACCCTATACTTCTCGCGGTACTTATCACCCTGACGGTATTTTTAACCATGCTACCGAGCGCGATGTATCCCGAGTTGCTGGCCGACCTTGTCACCGACCTGCCGCATGCGGTGCGCCTGCAGCGGCTGGTCAGCATGCTGCGCACGCATTTCCGCTGTGGCGCGGTGGCGCTGCTGCGGCTGGAAGAAGACCACCTGCGCCCGGTTGCGGTCGATGGCCTGGTGCGCGATGCGCTGGGCCGGCGCTTTGCGGTCGGCCTGCACCCGCGCCTGGCCGCGATCCTGGCGCGGCGCGGGGTGACCTGCTTCCATCACGACAGCATGCTGCCCGACCCATACGACGGCCTGATCGACGAGCACGTCGGCGAGCCGCTGCCGGTGCACGACTGCATGGGCACCAGCCTGGCCGTGGACGGCCAGCCCTGGGGCGCGCTGACGCTGGATGCGCTGGCGATCGGCACCTTCGATGCCGCGGCCCAGGCCGAGCTGCAGCGGCTGACGGTGATCGTGGAAGCGGCCATCCGCACCACCCGGCTGGAAGGCGAGATCCGCGCACTGCAGCTGGCACGCGGCACGCCCGAGGCCGACGAAGGCACGGCCCAGCATGGCGACATCGGCGGCGAGATCATCGGCCAGAGCGAGGCCATCGCCAACCTGCTGCATGAGCTCGAAGTGGTGGCCGATACCGACCTGCCGGTGCTGCTGCTGGGCGAAACCGGCGTGGGCAAGGAGCTGTTCGCGCACCGGCTGCACCGCCAGTCGCGCCGGCGCGCGCAGCCGCTGGTGCATGTCAACTGCGCGGCGCTGCCGGAGTCGCTGGCTGAAAGCGAGCTGTTCGGCCACGCGCGCGGCGCGTTCTCGGGCGCGACCGGCGAGCGCCCGGGACGCTTCGAGGCCGCCGACGGCGGCACCCTCTTCCTCGATGAAGTCGGCGAACTGCCGCTGGCGATCCAGGCCAAGCTGCTGCGCACGCTGCAGAACGGCGAGATCCAGCGGCTGGGCTCGGACCGCCCGCGCCGCGTCAACGTGCGCGTGATTGCCGCGACCAACCGCAACCTGCGCGAGCATGTGCGCGACGGCTCCTTCCGCGCCGACCTGTACCACCGCCTGTCGGTCTACCCGATCCCGATCCCGCCGCTGCGCGAGCGCGGCAACGACGTGCTGCTGCTGGCCGGGCGCTTCCTGGAGCTGAACCGCGCGCGCCTGGGGCTGCGCAGCCTGCGGCTGTCAGGCGGTGCGCAGGCTGCGCTGCGCAGCTACCGCTGGCCCGGCAACGTGCGCGAGCTGGAGCATGTGATCAGCCGCGCGGCGCTGCGTGCCGTCAGCCGCGGCGCGGGCCGCAATGACATCGTGACGCTGGAGCCTGAACTGCTCGACCTCGACGGACTGGAAGTGCCCGCGGCACACCATGCCGGCGCCGGCATGGCCAGCGCGTTCGCCGCCCCGGCGCTTGCCGCAGGCATCACCCTGCGCGACGCGGTCGAGCAAACCCAGCGCGCCTGCATCGAACAGGCATTGAAGGACCAGGGCGGCAATTGGGCGCAGGCAGCGCGCCAGCTGGGTATCGATGCCAGCAACCTGCATAAGCTGGCCAGGCGGCTGGGGTGCAAGTAATTGACACACTAGGGTGCCAGGATGCCGGCATGGCGATGCGCGCCGTTACCGCATAAGCTAGTCCGGGTGTGCCGCCGCCCGCATCGCGGCATCGCCGTGTGCAGCAACTGCCGCCCCGCTGCGCGCACGCCCCACCACCGGAGATCCCCGTGATGATGACCGCAACGCAAGTCTTCTGGCCGCTCGGCTTCTGGCCGTTTCCCACCTTCTTCTCCGGCGCGCACCAGGTCGAGGCCATGCAGGCCGACCTGGCGGACAACTGGCGCCGCATGGCCGAGCTCAACCTGGAGTTCGCCCGCACCATGTATGAAGAATTGCAGTTCGATGCCATGGGCTCGATCCTCGCGCCGCAGCCAGAGGCCTTCTACGCGCGCGAGATTGCCTGCGAGCTGCCGCTGATCGGCGGCCCGCTGCACTATGCGTCGGCCATGCTGGAACTGTACGCGCGGACCCAGCAGAAGTGGATCGATGGCTGGGGCCACCTGCTGACGCGGGGCCTGATGCCTGACTGGCAAGGCATGCAAAAGGACGTCACCGACGTCCCCTTCTGGCTGGTCCGCGAAACCCCGCGGCCGGCATGACCCGGCCGCCCCCGCCTTGCGCCGTCGCGGCGATCATCCCGATCGGTTCGCCCGGCGCCAGGTAGTGGCGCGCGCGCGCCCCTTGCCTGCCACCTGTTGCATCGGCGCACCCACTGCCAAGCCAGCCGCGCAGCCCGGTATCATGCTGGCTGACGAGATCGCGGATCGCCGGAACCAACGCCCGGGTCTCGGGACGCGCTCCGCCTTCAATGCCCTCATATTCCCTGGTTCTCCTGCTTACCGTCGCCGTGGTCGCCTGCATCGGCATGGCCATCGCCACCTGGCCGCGGCGCGACGATCCGACCGTCCAGGCGTTCCTGGTGCTGGCATTCGGCGCGGCGACCTGGAGCGGCGGCCGCCTGCTCGAGATCAGCTCCACGGACCTGGAAGGGCGCATCCTGTGGGCCAAGATCCAGTACCTCGGGATCGTCGCCGTGCCGATCGGCTGGCTGGTGGCGATGGTGCACCTGAGCCGCCCGCGCTATGTGGTGCCCTGGTCCAGGCTGTGGCTGCCCGTGCTGGTGGCGGTGGTCACTGTGGTGATGGTCTTCACCAACGAGCGCCACCGGCTGATCTGGCCGCGCATCACGCTGATGCCTCCCGGCGTATTGCCGGGCGCGGTGTTCGACCACGGCATCGGCTATGCCGCGGTGGCGGCCTGGTCGTACCTGCTGCTGGGGGTGAGCCTGTATTTCCTGGTGACGGCTGAAGTGCCCAATGGGGCCTTGTCGCGGCGGGGCCGCGCCATCCTGGCGTCGGGCCTGGCCCTGCCCCTGGTTGCCAATGTCGCCTACCTCAACCGCTGGACCGGGCCGCTGGGCGGGGACCTGACGCCGGCGACGTTCTCGCTGATGGCGGTGCTGGTCTGGTTCTGCGCGCTGCGCACGCACCTTGACGATATCGGCCACTACGCCCGCCTGCGGGTGTTCGATGCCCTCAGCGAGGGCTGCGTGATCGTCGACAGCCACGGCGTCATCGTCGAATTCAACCCGGCCGCCGCGCAGCTTTGGCCGGCCCTGCGCCGCGGCGACCCCCTGCCCTCCGGCTGGGAAGCCGCGCTGCAGCACTCGCCTGCCGACACTGCCAAGCTCGCAGCCACGCCCTTCGTGCCGCCGGGCGCGCCCTTCGAGCTCACTGTGGAAGGGGTTGCCCGCCTGGACGGCAGGCAGATCGGCAGCCTGCTGTTTTTGCGCGACATCAGCCGCTTCCAGTCGCGCGAGCTGGCCCTGACCGCACGGCTCGGCCAGACCGAGGAACAGTTGTGGCAGGTGCAGGCCGACCTGGACATCGACGCCCTGACCGGCATCCGCAACCGGCGCTACTTCCAGCGCGAGTCGATCGCGGCCGTGACCCGGGCGTGCGAGCGCAACCAGGCGCTGGGCCTGCTGATCCTGGATGTGGACCAGTTCAAGCAATACAACGACCTGCATGGCCACGTGGCCGGCGACGACTGCCTGCGGCAGATTGCCGGCGCCCTGGCCCGCACGCTGTCCGGCGAGCAGTTCTGCGCCCGTCTGGGCGGCGAGGAATTCGCGGCGGTGCTGCCCGGCGCCACGCGTGAAGAGACCCGTGACGTGGCGCGCCGCATGGTGGCCGTTGTGCGCGATCTCGGCATCGCGCACAACGGCACGCCGGTGCAGCCGGTGGTCACCATCAGCGTGGGCGCGGTCTGGACCGTGCCGGAAGCGCCGCGGCTGGAGCCGCTGCTGCACCGCGCCGACAGCGCGATGTACCGGGCCAAGCGCGCGGGACGCAACCGCTTCATGCTGGACGGCGACGCCTGAGCGGTACGGCTACGACGCCGCACCTGCCCGCCCCACGGTGGCGCCGTGCAAGGCCACCAGCCGCGCCGCCGCCTGGCTGACCCATGCGGGCCGCGGCGCGGCGTCGAGCCAGTACTTGACCTCCAGGCCCAGCGCGGTATCGCCGCTGATCACCAGCCGGCGCTGGAAGAACAGCGTGTCGGTATCGGCCTCGCCGCCCAGCAGGCGCAGGTAGTCGACCGCGCAGGCGCGCAGCGTCAGCTCAGGCTCGGCGTCCGCTGCCGCGGCACGAAAGCGCCCGCCTTCGCAGCGGAACGGCACGGCCAGCCCAAGGTCCTGCACCGTCAGCAGGAAGGCGTGTCCGTCCAGTGCGGCCGGTGGCTCCAGCCATCCCGCCCGGCGCGCCAGCTCCAGCGCCGCCACCAGCGGCAGCGCCCTGGCACGGGCGGGCATGCGCCGGTGCACGCCCGCGATCAGCTTGTGCAGCGCGCTCATGCCCGGGCCTCCCAGGCGATGCCCGCGCTGCCGTGCCAGTAGCCGTTGCAGGGCTGGGCGCCGGCCGGGGTGATGCCGCTGCCAGCGGGTGCCTGTTCACCAGCACGAATCGCCGCGAGCTGTTGCACCACCTGCAGCGTGCCGGATGAGTGCGGACTCACACGCAGCATCCCCACGCCCATGCGCGCCATCGCCAACGCCTCTGCGCACAGGTCCAGGCAGGTGGCGCTCTGCGTCTGCACGCCGTTGAGCGTGAAGAACGCCTGCCCCTCGCCGGTGGCGGCCACCAGGCCGTCGGGATAATCCATGCAGCGGAACTCGCAACTGTCCTTGCGCAGGCGATGGTGGCGCGCCGTAAAGCAGCGCGCCGAGAACGCCAGCGGCAGCCGGCCCCAGACAAAGGCTTCCAGGCGCATGCCGGTGGGGCGCGCCGCTGCCAGCGCGGCCAGCGTTCCGCCATCCATCTCCACCGGCGCGACGCAGCCGGCCGCGCCCAGCCCGGCCAGCCACGCCAGCGTATCGGCGTGGTAGACATTGAGGTGGGGGCCGCCGACAAAGGGCCGCCCTGCCATGCAGCGCACCGCGCCCAGATCGTTGGCCTCGACCAGGTAGTCGTCCTGCGCGCAGGCGCGCCGCATCCAGGCGATATCGGTGTCGGACTCCACCAGCACCGGCGTCGACAGCACCACCTCCTTGCCGGCATCGCGCAGCATCTGCGCAATCTCCAGCCATTGCGCATGGCGGACTTCATGGCGGCGCGTACAGACGGTCTCGCCGAGATAGACGCGGTCGACCGGCGCATCGGCGACCGACGCATAGAACTGCATCACGGCCTCGCGCCGCCAGTAGTACAGCAGTGGGCCCAGGGCGATGCCGAAGTCGGGCATCGCTATGGTTTGCGGCATCGCGGCCGCGGCAATCTCTGGCATGGGAAGCTCCGTCATGGCCGGTTCAAGGCAGATCGATGTCATGGGTGTCACCGCCACGGCCGGTCGTAGGCGCCTTGCGTGACCTGGTCGCCTTCGGCATGGCGCCCCAGCGTGCTCTGCCACTCTTGCCGCGGCACGAAGCGCGCCGGATCGGCGCAGGCCGCGTCGATGGCCGCGCGCAGCACGCCGACCACATCGCCCACATAGCGCGGGCTGCGCTGCCGGCCTTCGATCTTGATGGCAGCGATGCCCATGTCGATCAGCGCCGGCAGCAGCGACAGCGCATTGAGGCTGGTGGGCTCTTCCAGCACGTAGCCGCGCTCGCCCTCCACCTCGAAGCGGCCCTTGCACAGCGTGGGATAGCCGGCCGGCTCGCCCGGCGCATAGCTGTCGATCAGGATGCCCGACAGCCGCGCCTGCATGGTCCCGTCCTGCTCGGTCCAGCGCACCGCGTGCGCGGGCGAGCAGACGCCCTTGTTGTTGGGCGAATCGCCGGTGGCGTAGGAGGACAGCAGGCAGCGCCCCTCGGCCATCACGCACAGGCTGCCGAAGCCGAACACCTCCAGCTCCACGCTGGTCTGGCGCGCCAGCTTGCCGATCTGCGCCAGCGACAGCACGCGCGGCAGCACCACGCGGCGGATATGGAAGCGCTCGCGCATCAGCTCGATGGCGTCGGCATGCGTGGCCGAACCCTGCACCGACAGGTGCAGCCGCAACCCCGGATGGCGCTCGCACGCATAGCCCATCAGGCCGGCGTCGGCCATGATGACCGCGTCGGCGCCAAGGTCCGCCGCCGCATCGACCGCGCGCTGCCATTGGGCCACCGCGCCCATCTGGGCAAAGGTGTTGATCGCGAACAGCACCTCGGCGCCGCGCGCGTGGGCTTCGGCCACGCCGGTGCGGATGTCGGCCTCGGTAAAGTTCAGGCCGCCGAAGTTGCGCGCGTTGGTGGCATCGCGCAGGCCCAGGTAGACCGCGTCGGCGCCGTGCTGCAGCGCCATGCGCAGGGCCGCCAGCGAACCGGCGGGCGCAACGAGCTGGGGCCGGCGCGGCACGTTCGCCGCGGTGGATGGGGCTGGGGAGACAGGGGTCATCGGTGATGGCGCCGGCGGCGGCGCGAAGATGAAGACAGCGGCCGATGCTAGCCAAGCGCTTGCAGCAGGGGCTTGACCGCGCGCAAACCCACGCCAACGGCACACCGCCCGCGTTGGCCTATGCCGGTTGGCGTAGGCCGATGGCAGGCCACCACCGCGCGCTTGACCTGCGGCAAACGCCGGCCCGTGCCGCTGTGCCACGCTTGCCCGGTCATCCACGCGGCTGGCCGCATGCCGGCCCCGCGCCCATCCTCTTCCGGAGATTTTATGAATCAACCCTGGCTCAAGCTGGCCGGCCGCCGCCTGCTGCCCATCGTGCAGGGCGGCATGGGCATCGGCATCTCGGCCCACCGGCTGGCCGGCGCCGTCGCGCGCGAGAACGGCGTCGGCACCATCGCCAGCATCGACCTGCGCCACCACCACCCCGACCTGATGGAACGCACCCGCGGCAGCCGTGACAAGCCCGCCATCGAAGCCGCCAACCTCGAAGCGCTGGATCGCGAGATCCGTGCCGCGCGCACGGCGTCCGAGGGCCGCGGGCTGATCGCCGTCAACGTGATGAAGGCGGTGGGCTCGCACGCCGCGCTGGTGCGGCAATCCTGCGAAAGCGGCGCCGATGCCATCGTCATGGGCGCCGGCCTGCCGCTGGACCTGCCCGAGCTGACCGCCAGCCACCCCAGGGTGGCGCTGATCCCGATCCTGTCCGAGGCGCGCGGCATCGGCCTGGTGCTGCGCCGCTGGATGAAGAAGGGCCGCCTGCCCGATGCCATCGTGGTCGAGCATCCGGCGCATGCCGGCGGCCACCTGGGCGCGGCCACCATCCAGGACCTGTCAGAGCCGCGCTTCTCGTTTTCGCGCGTGCTGGCCGAATGCCGCGAGCTGTTTGCGCAGCTCGGGCTGGCCTGGGACAGCATTCCGCTGATCCTGGCCGGCGGCATCGACAGCCATGCCAAGGTGCGCCACTGGCTGGGCGAGGGCGCCGCCGCGGTGCAGCTGGGCACGGCCTTCGCCGTGACCGAGGAATGCGATGCCCACCCGGCCTTCAAGCAGGTGCTGGCCACGGCGCGGCCCGAGACCCTGCGCGAGTTCACCAGCGTGGCCGGGCTGCCCGCGCGCGCGGTGCTGACGCCGTGGCTGTCGCGCTACCTGTCGAGCGAGTCGCGGTTGCAGCGCCGCGCCAAGCCGCGTGAATGCCTGGAGGGCTTCGACTGCCTGCAGGCGTGCGGGCTGCGCGACGGCATTGCCCGCATCGGCCAGTTCTGCATCGACCTGAAGCTGGCGCAGGCCGTGCGCGGCGACGTGGAGCGCGGCCTGTTCTTCCGCGGCCGGGGTGCGCTGCCCTTCGGCGAGGCGATCCGGCCGGTGGCGGAGCTGATGCATTACCTGTTGACGGGGGAAAAGCCTGCGGGGCTGACCCAAGCCCCGACACCAGCCTGACGCATGCCTGTCGTGCGTGCCGTAGCCAACGCCGCGCGAACAAGGCTCCCCTCGCCCGCTTGCGGGAGAGGGGTGGGGGAGAGGGCCGGAGTGTCTACGAAGTGAGGCGCGTCGGTATGCCGGCGCCTGCCCTCTCCCCCGGCCCCTCTCCCGCAGGCGGGAGAGGGGAGCAAACCGGCGGCATGGAAACCTTGTCAGCAATGCGCGGCGGTAATCCGCCGCGCTTCCTCATCTCCCGCATGCATCGCAACGCTCCCAGCAGTTGCCACCCCAGCCACGCATTGGCACCCGCCAGCAGCACGCCGCCAGCGCGGGCCAGCGGCGCCGGCGCCAGCGGCACCGCCAGCAGCAGGACGTAGGCAGCCAGCAGCAGCCATGCCTGCCGCCGTTGCCGGCCCGGCACGATGATGGCCTGCATGGCCGGCACCCGCGCGCGCGGCGGCAGCAGCCGGCGCAGGTGCAGCCAGGCCAGGAACGGCACGATCTTGCCGAGCATGGCCGTGACCGGCAGCACGCCCACGCCGACCAGCGCCATGGTGCCGGCCCACCATGCCAGCGGCAGCCCGGCGGCGGGCAGCACCACGGCCGCCGCCCCCAGCAGCGCCGCGCCTGCCATGCTGGCGCATGCCACCGGCCAGAGCAGCCACAGCGGATCATGGCGCCGCCGCGCGCACAGCGTGCCGGCCAGCCCGCATGCGCCCACCACCGCCACGAACGCCAGCCACACGAGCAGCACGCCATGCGCCAGTGCCCGGTGATCCGGCCACAGCATTGCCGCGGCGCTGAACAGCGCCAGCGGCAACCAGTGCGCCATGGGCAGCCAGCGCCCGATCGCCGCCGGCAGGCGCGGCGACTGCCAGAACATCGGCAGCACGGTGGTGGCCACGCCGGTCACCAGCGCGGCCAGCCAGCCGCCCAGCGCCCACGCCATATGCAGGCCGAGCCAGCGCGCCACCGGCACGCGCCACCAGCCGCCGAAGGCGCCGGCCAGCACCATGCCGCACAGCACCGCGACCATCAGCGGCGCGCCGATGCCGGCAAGGGTGCGCGTGGTGGCATCCACTGCGGCCACGCGCCGGCCCGCAGCCAGCAGAATGGCGCCGGCCAGCAACAGGATCACCGCCACGGCCGCCGCCGCCTGCATCGCCACAGGTTCGCCGCCGAGCAGGCCGATGGCCAGGGCGGTGGCCACGCCCGCGCCGGCCGCGGCCATGAACGGCGCAAGCAGCCCCGCACCCGGCACGGCCACGCCGGCCACCACCGGCATCATCTGGAACAGCGCGCCCACCATGACCGGCAGCAGCATGCCCAGCGCCAGCACATGGACCGCCACCAGCGCCAGTGGCGCAAAGCGGTCCGGCAAGCCGCCGGGGGGACCGGCAGCAAGCAATACCCCGGCCGCGGCGCCAAGCCACGGCGCCGGCATCAGGCAGCCGAACACCACTGCCAGGCGCGGGGCGCGTTCATAGTCGAAACTGGCTGCCTTCACGCCTCGCCTCTCCTCATCAATGTTGACCGGATGCTAGGCCAGGGCAAGTCGTGTGGATTTGACCGCAGCCAAGTCCGACGATGTATCCCCGCGCCATGCGGTGGGAGCGATATGTCACGACGTGACAGGCCTGGTGTGTGGGCGGCATTCCCCGCAATTGACAAGCCGATGCGCCGCCGGCCGCACATACCAGACGCCGAAGCCGGGTTTTCTTGATCTTGCGCAGGAAGCCCCGCGTGCTGCGCAGGGAAAATTGCCCTCGATGCCAGCGCGCAGCCATGCACGCGCCGGCCGCCGGGCCACCACCCGGCTTCCCCCGACTGGTAGCCCCCGATACCGCCATGTTCCGAACCGATCCTCCAGCCGCCAGCGCCGCGGCGGACTCCCGCGCTGCCGGCCTGCCGGCGCTGCGCGACCGCCTCTCCACCCGCATCATCTCGCTCTCGCTGGCCGTGCTGCTGGTGGTGCTGGGCATGATTGCCGGCACGCTGTGGCTGTCATGGAAGCTGGAAGGCGCGGGTGCCGCCATCAATGACGCCGGCAGCCTGCGCATGCGCGCCAACCGCGTGGCGATCGAACTGACGCTGGCACAGGCAGGCCAGGACAATGCACTGGCCGAGCAGGTGCAGGCGCTGGACGCCACGCTGGCCCTGCTCAGGAAAGGCGACGCGGCGCGCCCGCTGTTCCTGCCGGACGAACCCGCCATCCATGCCCAGATGACCCGCGTCACGCAGGGCTGGCAACAACGGCTGCGCCCGCTGGCGGTAGCCGGAACGGGCGACGCCGCCGCCCCGGCACGCTATATCGCCGCACTGCCCGGCTTCGTCGCGCAGGCCGATCGCCTGGTCGGCATGATCGAGCATGACAGCGCGCGCAAGACCGACTGGCTGCGCTTGTCGCAGATCGCGCTGGCGGCAATGGCCTGCGTCGGCACCGTGGCCGTGATCTACCTGCTCTACCTGTGGATCATCCTGCCGGTGCTGCGGCTGCAGGACGGCCTGCGGCGCATGGCCGCGCGCGAGTTCTCGCTGCGCCTGCCGGTGGAAAGCCGCGACGAGTTCGGCACCCTCAGCGAAGGCTTCAACCGCATGGCTGGCGAACTGCAGGGGCTGTACCACGACCTGGAGACGCGCGTGGCGCAGAAGACCGCCGAGCTGGAACGCCAGAACCGCGACCTGGAGACGCTCTACGACATGGCCGCCTTCCTGAACCAGGCCGCCGATGCCGAGGCCATGGCGCGCGGCTTCCTGGAACGCGTGATGCGCCAGTTCGATGCCGATGGCGGCAGCGTGCGCGTGCTGGACAGCCGCCACGGCAGGATGCACCTGCTGGCAGCCGCCGGCCTGCCGGCGGCGCTGGCCGAATCCGAATCCTGCGCGGCGGCCAACGCCTGCCATTGCGGCGACGCCACGCGCGAGGCCGTGGTCGCCATCGTCGACCTGCGCGCGGCGCAGCGCCAGGGCGCCGCAGGGGATGTCACGCCCTGCAGCCGCAACGGCTTCCAGTCGCTGGCGGCCTTCCGCATCGAAAGCCAGCGCGGCGCCACCGGCGTGTTCGCGCTGCACTTCCGCACGCCGCGCGCGCTGCCCCCGTCAGACCGCCAGATGCTGGAAACACTGGGCCAGCACCTTGGCACCGCGCTGGAACACCTGCGCCTGTCCGCGACCGCGCGCCAGCTGGCGGTGGTGGAAGAGCGCAACCTGGTGGCGCAGGGCCTGCACGACAGCATTGCCCAGGGCCTGAACTACCTGAACCTGCAGGTGCAGCTGCTGGACGCCGCGGTCGAGCGCGACGACCTGGCCGAGACCCGCGAGATCGTGCCGATGCTGCGCCACGGCGTGGAAGAGAGCTACCAGGATGTGCGCGAACTGCTGAACAACTTCCGCTCGCGGCTCGGCACCGGCGAGCTGCGACCGGCGGTGGAAGAGACCGTGGGCCGCTTCCGGCGCCAGTGCCGCACCGAGGCCACGCTCGCCATTGACGAGAGCGGCGGCGCCTGGCCGCTGGCGCCGGAGCAGCAGCTGCAGGTGCTGTTCATCCTGCAGGAGGCGCTCTCCAATGTGCGCAAGCACGCCATGGCGGGGCACGTGGCGGTGGCACTCAGCCACGGCCGCGATTTCCGGCTGGTGGTGCAGGACGACGGCGAGGGCTTCGATCCGGAAGAAATCGCCACGCGCGCCGAAGCACATATCGGCCTGAACATCATGCGCGAGCGCGCGGCGCGGCTGGGGGCGCAGCTGCACGTGCAGGCCCGCCCCGGCCACGGCGTGCGCATCGAACTGGTGCTGCCCGCCGGCCGCTCTTCCGGCGCCCGCGAGTTCGCCGACACCCGCCCCGCCCCCACGACCACCGAGACCCAGCCATGACCATCCGCATCCTGCTGATCGACGACCACACCCTGTTCCGCTCCGGCATCCGTGCGCTGCTGCAGCGGCAGGCCGACTTCGAGATCGTCGACGAAGCCGCCGACGGCGTGGAAGGCATCAAGCGCGCCAAGCAGCACCGTCCCGACGTGATCCTGCTGGACCTGAACATGCCCGGCCTGTCCGGCCTGGAAGCCCTGCAGCTGCTGGTGGAAGACCTGCCGCAGACCGCCGTGATCGTGCTGACCGTGTCCGAGGAAGCCGAGGAACTGGCCGCCGCGCTGCGCGGCGGCGCGCGCGGCTACCTGATCAAGAATATCGAGACCGAGGCGCTGATCGCCTGCATCCGCCGTGCCGCGGCCGGCGAGCCGGTCATCTCCGACAGCATGACCGCCAAGCTGGTGGCCCAGTTCCGCGCTCCGGCACCGGTGGCCGCGGCGCGCCAGGACGAAGCGCCGCGGCTGACCGCGCGCGAGCGCGAGATCGTGCAGGGCCTGGCGCGCGGCGAAAGCAACAAGGAGATCGCGCGCGACCTGGGCGTGGCGGAAAGCACGGTGAAGATCCACGTGCAGAACATCCTGAAGAAGCTGAACCTGGCCAGCCGCGTGCAGGTGGCCGTCTATGCCGTCGAGCACGGGCTGAACGCAGCGTGCTGAACGCGGCGCAGTGTCCGCCACCACAGCCCTGCATGTTGCGCGCCCGACACCCCAACGTCGTCCGATTCCTACAGCGATTTCAGCCCTAGTCCGGGGGGACGCCGGCGCCCCCTGATCTAGGCTGAACTGTAAGCAGTTGGCTCTCCGAGGCCACCCCGGTCCGGAAGCCCGGCTTGCCAGATCCACAACAAGGAGCACGCCATGGGAATCGGCACCCTTCTCCTGATCATCCTGATCCTGCTGCTGATCGGCGCACTGCCGGCCTGGCCCTACAGTTCCGGCTGGGGCTACTGGCCTAGCGGCGGCCTGGGCCTGATCGTCCTGATCGTGGTGCTGCTCGTGGTGCTTGGCCGGATCTAGCGTTCCCGGCCAGCCTGCGGGCAACGCACGCCGGCTGGCGCACGCAGCGGCGCCAGCGCGGGGCTACCCTTGTCGCTGCCGCGCCGGCGCCCTATAACGAAGCGCGGGCGTGTGCCACCGCATCGCCCGGTTCCTTCCCCCATTTGCAAGGAGACCCAGATGCCAGCCAAATCCAAGGCGCAACAGCAGGCCGCGGGAGCGGCGCTCTCCGCAAAGCGCGGCGAAAAGAAGGCCGGATCGCTCAAGGGACCTTCCCGCTCGATGTATAAATCGATGAGCGAAAAGGAACTCGACAAGATGGCTTCGACCAAGACCAAGGGCATGCCGAAGCACAAGTCAGACAGTTGATCCGGGACCAGCGTCAGCGATGCTGCCGGGTTGCTCCCCTCTCCCACCTGCGGGAGAGGGGAGCACCCAAGCGGTCTGCCAGGCTGCCTGCCTATCTGGCACCGCCCTTCTTTCCCCCGACCCTCCCCCTCACCGGCCCGCCGCAATAGCCGGGCAAACGTCTTGCGCGGGCGCTGCGCGCCAGCCGGATCGACTCCGCCAGCGCCAGCCCGAATCCCGCAACGCTGCCGAGGTCCTGTTCCACCCGCTCGCGCAGGAAGGCGGCCCAGGAGAAATCGCCGGCAGCGCTGCCAGGCTTGCGGCAGGCCCCGGCCTCGCGCGCAAAGGCAGCCAGGCTGCGATAGGGATCGTCGCGCATGCCCCGCACAGTGGGCGGCAGCGCCTTCGGGCCCAGCAGCTGGCCGTGCTCGTCATAGGGATGGACATGGCCGAGACGGCGCATCCGTTTCCAGAACGCCGACGGGCTCAGGCGGCTGAAGTCATGCAGCACGCGCACGGGTGCCTGCTCGTAGCCGAGATCCAGCCACGCCCGCGCCCAGTGATGGTGATCGATGATATAGAGGCTGCCGCCCGGCCCGGCCACGGTCTTGACGCGATGGCGGCGCATGAAGCGCCGCAGCGCCGCGTGGTCGTCCGGGTTCGCGTGGCGCTGCGTGACATCCATCTTGTAGCTGACGTGGGCATAACCGAGCGTCAGCTGGGTCGGGCGCAGGCGAGCCAGTTCGGCAACGGCGTTGCCTCGCGCGCTGCGCGGCGTGCCTGGTTCAGCGCTGCCGGCCGCGGCAGCGCGGCGCTCAGTCGTTCTCGGCACGCTTCTGGTCGACGAAGTGCTCAAGCTCGCTGCCCGGGTCTTCGTTGCCGGTGCTCTCTTCGGCAACCGCCTCGCGTGCGAGCGGGCGTGGCCAGTACTCACCCTCGCCGCCGCGTATGGGCTCGCCGTGGCGGGCGGGATTGAAATCCGTCCACTGGCCGCATTCCCAGTTGCCTTGCGCGCATTCCAGCGCGCTCGCCCCGGCTTCACGCAGCACGTCCACGGCAACGGAATCGAGGCCGTTGTTGACGCATGCCGCCAGCATGACGCGGTCCACCGCGCCGCTTTCCGGCGTACTGTCCGGCCCCACCGACATGATGGATACGTCCCACACGGAGAAGCCGCGCGAGAACAGGGTACGTGCCACGTCTTCGGCGCTGGCAATCGAATCGAAACGTCCGGCTACGATCGATGACATGATGACTGACTCCCATGATGGTGGCGCTGGTCATGACTGCTGTCATCCACATTGCAAGAGCCACGCCTGCGCCTGCTGTGCGGCACGCCGCGCGCACGGCCTGCATGGCGCGCACGCCGGCGTGCAATATTTGCAAAGGCGGCCCCGGAACTACATGCCCCGCCCTGGCGCCTCAGCCGTTGACGACCTCGCCGCCGTTGATGTGCAGGATCTGCCCGGTGATATAGCTGGCCGCGTCGGATGCCAGGAAAACAAAGCCCGCCGCCACCTCGAACGGTTGTCCCGGGCGCCCCATCGGCGTCTTCTTGCCAAATTCGGCCACTTCCTCCGCGGTGAAGGTCGACGGGATCAGCGGTGTCCAGATCGGGCCCGGCGCAACGCCGTTGACACGGATGCCGCGCTCGACCACCTGCAGCGCCAGGGAGCGCGTGAAAGACACGATCGCACCCTTGGTGGCGGAATAATCCAGCAGGTGCTTGCTGCCGCGATACGCGGTCACCGAAGTGGTGTTCAGTATCGACGCGCCCGACTTCAGGTGCGGCAGCACCGCGCGCGTCAGGTGGAACATCGCAAACACATTGGTGCGGAAGGTGGCCTCCACCTGGCTGGCGTCGACCTCTTCCAGCGAGGCCTTGGGGTGTTGCTCGGCGGCGTTGTTGACCAGGATGTCGAGCTTGCCGTACTGCTGCAACGCCTGTCGCGCCACGGCCTCGGCATGCGCGCGGTCAGCGAGGTCGCCGGCGATCGCCAGGCATTTGCGGCCCGCCCCCTCAACCAGCTCGACGGTCTCGCGCGCATCGGCATGCTCATCGAGATAGGCGATGGCGACATCGGCGCCTTCACGCGCAAAGGCCACCGCAATGGCCCGGCCGATGCCGCTGTCGCCGCCGGTGATCAGCGCCGCGCGCCCGCGCAGCCGGCCGCTGCCGACATAGTCGTCGGCGCCGCTGTCCGGCTGCGGCCGCATGGCGGACTCCAGGCCAGGTTGGCGCGACTGGTGCTGGGGCGGGATGCTGGTCGGTGTGGACATAGCTGGCTCCTGTCTGCGCGGCCGCATCGCGGCCCTTGCAGGTGCCGCGCAAATTCCATGCCGCAAACGGCGAGCCCGGGCCACGCCGCGGCAGCCGCGTCGCGGCCGCGGCGTGGCCCGGGCTGACACGCCGCCCGTAACCCTTACATTGCCCGGCAATCCTTACAGCGCCCCGGGCGGCCAGCCCGCCTGGCCCCGCGCACGCGTCGGGGCACGGATATTGCGGCCATTGCAGGCATGAACGTCACCGGCCCGGCGCGCCTGCGGCAGTTGCCGCACGGGCCCGCCGCACCAGGCAGTGCGGCGGAAGACGCCCGGGCCCCACAGCCAGGAGGCAACCATGTTCAACTTCCGCAACGAGCGCAGCCGCAGCGGCCCCCGCAGCGGCAGCGAAACGCAGCGCCGCGAGCGCGGCCCGGCGCAACGGACGCGCGACCAGGGCCGGGGCAGCGGCTCGGAGGACTGGGGACAGGAATGGGGCGAGGACTGGCGCGGCGACAGCAGCGGCCAATCCGCGCCTCCGGGCCGCGAACGCGAGTCCGAGCGCCATGGCGGCCCGTGGTACCAGCAGGACACGCCTGCCGGCCAACGCCGCGGCAGTTGGGGCGAACAGGGCTATGGCGCTGCCGACACGGGCGGCACCGGCCATCCGTACAGCAGCGGCTACGGTGGCTACCGGCCGGCCCCGCAGGACAGCGGCTATCGCAGCGAAGAACGCGAATCGGGCTATGGCTACCGCGATGAAGACCGCTTCGGC
Organism: Cupriavidus sp. FW306-1B-F12B; assembly: GCF_058781795.1. NCBI lineage: Bacteria > Pseudomonadati > Pseudomonadota > Betaproteobacteria > Burkholderiales > Burkholderiaceae > Cupriavidus > Cupriavidus sp. FW306-1B-F12B. The sequence continues at coordinate 36,820 of NZ_JBYSXC010000004.1, read as the reverse complement.
CCGCGCGGACGCCGCAGCGAACTCAGCGATGAGAATGACCCGCGCCAGCCTGGCCGCGGTTGGCACGGTGGTGAAGAAGAATGGGGTGAACGCGGCGGCCGCGCCATGCACTGGCGCGAAGGCATGGAACGCGACCGCGCGCAGCGCGCCGGGCAGCCGAGCTATGGCGGCGGCTATTTTGGCGATGCCGGCAGCGGTGGCCAGTCGTACAGTGGCGGCCAGCGTGTGTACCCGGATGATCCGGGCTACCGGCGCCACGCGCCCTATACGGCGCAAGCGGGAGCGCCAGGCGGCCAGCGCGCCGGGCGCCGTCCGGTCGGCCCCAAGGGCTACCGCCGCGCCGATGAGCGCGTGCGCGAGGATGTGTGCGAACGTCTGGCGATGAACCCCTATGTCGATGTCCACGACGTCAGCGTGGAAGTGGCCAACGGCGTGGTGACGCTGGACGGCACCGTGCGCGAGCGCCGCGAGAAGTACGTGATCGAGGACATTGCCGATGCCGTGTTCGGCGTCACCGAGGTGAACAATCACCTGCGCGTGCAGCGCCAGCCAGGCGCCGCGTGGGCGGCGGGCTCCGAGGTCGGCGGCGACGATGCGGCCGGCACCGATGCTTCGGGGATCTCGCCCGAGCGCACGCTGAACAAGAGTTGATGCGCCCATGCGCCGCCAGCCTCGCAAGCTGTGCCCGGGCAGCAAGCTGATGGTGCCGCTGGATGCCCTGCGTCCCACCCAGATCACGGTAGGCGGCTACCATGTCGCGCAGAAGGTCCATGTCACCCGGCGCGTGCCGCCGGAGGACCGCGCCGCGTTCCTGGACCGGCACCGCGTACACCTGGTGATCGGTCCGGAACAGGCCCTGTACGTGGTCGACCACCATCACTGGGTGCGCGCCTGGCACGATCTCGGGCTCACCCATGTGCCGGGCGTGGTGCGCGCCGACCTGAGCGACATGAACCTGCCGGCGTTCTGGCGCCACATGGTGGCCGAGCACATGGTCCACCCTTACGACGAGCACGGGCGCCGCCGTCCGCTGACGGAACTGCCTGCCGGCGTCCATGACATGCGCGACGACCCGTATCGCAGCCTCGAGGCTTTCGTGCAGCTGGCCGGCGGCTATCGCAAGGTCAAGACCGCCTATATGGATTTCCGCTGGGCCGACTATTTCCGCCGCCACGTGGCGGGCCCGTTCGACACCCCGCATCACTTTGCCATCGCGCTGGCGCAGGCGTTCCGGCTGGCCCACGCCGCGGGCGCGCGCGGCCTGCCCGGCTACATCGGCCCACTGGGGTGCTGAGCCGGTTCAGTTGTCCTGGCCTGCTGCTATCGGCCAGGCCAGGCCACGCTATTGCGCGCCGGATACCGCCGCCGGCGCGCTGGCGGACTCGGCCTGCGGCATGCCAAGCTCGTCGGTGGCCGCCTGCGGCGCGGGCCGCTCCGCGGGCGGCTCGGCGCGCTCCGCGCTGACCGGGCCGGCGCGCGCGACGGTGATCATCTCGCGCAGCCAGTTGACCAGCAGGCTGCTGTAGCCGCGCTGGCTTTCCTCTTCCGTCAGGCCGTGGTCGGCACCCTTGATCACGCGGTAGGTCATGGAGTTGGCATGCACGCAGGCATCCACGTAGCTCATCACCGCGGCGTGCGGCACCACCTGGTCGTGCTCGGATTCGATCACCAGCACGTCGCCGGCAAATTCCGCGCAAGCGCGCAGGGCGCGGTTGCTCTCGGGCGGCACCACGCTGCGCCGGTAGGCCACCAGGTCCTGTTCGCGATGCAGCTGGCGCTTGGGCAGTTCCCAGCCCGAGTCCATGTACAGCGCCGGCGCGCGGAACGCCATCCAGCGCACCTGGCGCAGCGTGCTCAGCAGCGCAGCCAGGTAGCCGCCGTAGCTGCTGCCCACCACCGCGATGGCGTTGCGGTCCACTTCGGGCTGGCGCACCAGCACATCGTAGGCGGCCACCACGTCGGCCAGGTTGCGCATGCGGCTGACCGTCTCGTATTGCGCCTGGGTGCCGGCGTGCCCGGTCAGGTCGAAGGTCAGGCAGACGCAGCCCAGCCCCGCCACCTTGCGCGCGCGGGCCAGGTACTGCTGCTGGCTGCCGCCCCAGCCGTGGACAAACAGCACGCCCGGCAGCCTGGTTTGCGGGCTGATCAGGGTGCCGGCAATGGTGCCGCCTTCGCTTTCTATCTGCAGCAGGTCTTCATGCGTTGCCATCGGATTCAGGCTCCAGTCGTGCGTATTTAGTCAACGGACCGGCGTGCCGGTCCTCTCCCTGGAAGTAGATCTCGGCGTCGTCCGGCACGCGCACGCCCTTGCCATAGACCTCGCGCGTGGCAGCCACCGCGCGGGCGCGGCGCGGATCCTCGCGCAGCGCGGCCAGCGCCGCCAGTTCGGCGCCGGTCGCGCCGCCCACCCGCCAGGACTGTTCCAGCACGCCCCCAAGCACTTGCCCGTGGCCGGCGCTGCCCGCGGGCGAGCCGAAGGCGACGTCGTAGTTGCAGCGCGACAGCACCATGCTCCCGGCATCGCCATAGCACGCGAGCGCGGCTTCGTGGTACACCATCGCGGCCCGCACCGCGGCCAGCGTGCGGGCGTCGAACGGGTGCTGCAGCAGCGCCTCGAGGCCGCCGCGCACCATTGTCAGCGTCGAGCCGCCATAGACCTTCTGCCCGTGGTTGTTGGCAGTGAGCCCTTGCGTGCCGCAATAGCTGGCCCGCAGGCCCGCCAGTTCCACCTGCCCCACGCTGTAGGTCTGCGGCGCATCCAGGTCGCGCTCCGCCACCAGGCCATGGGCTTCCACCACGTCGGGCGCCATCGCGGCAAGTGCCTCGTCCAGCGAGCGTTCGTCGTGGACCACGCGCTGGCCCAGCCCGCCGACGCCGTACGGTTCTTTCAGCCGTACCGGCCCCAGCGCCAGCAGGCGCATTGCCGCAATCCGCGCGTCGCCGAGCGTGAAGGCGGTAAAGCCCGGCAGGGTAGCGCCCACCACGCGCCGCACAAAGTCCTCGGACCAGCCCCGCGGTGCTGCCGCGCCGGGCGCCACCAGGCCGTGCGTGATCGCCTTGGTGGCCACGAAGGCGTAAGGCACCACCCCGCCAAACAGGTCGCCCGCGTCCCGCACGCCGAGATCCTGGGCCAGCATGCGCCCCACCAGCGTCTGCGCGGGCACCAGGTACGGCACAGGCAGCCCCGCATCAGGCGCGGCGTAGGCGCCTGCGAAGGTCAGACCCGCAATGTCGGCGACCTTGCGGGCAATATTGGCAAGGGTCGTGCCATGGTGGCTGTCGGCCTTGCCCAGGGTCTCGCAACCGTAGACCATCACCGCGCGGCTGCGCGCCGGCGGGTTGCCCGGGGCGGCGCGCTTTTGATTCGTTGCCTTGCTCGGTTCGGACACGGGCGGCTCCTTGCTGGTGGCTGTCCCTCGATGGGGTGGGAGGGGCCGCATGGGCTAAGAGCTGGGTACCACGGTGGGTGAGCGGCTCCCGGCGTCGCTGCCGTCCAGCCGGCGCCCGCGCGCTGCGCGCGCCTGCCGCTTGGCGGCGTGGTTCTCGCGCGCCTCGTCCAGCGAATGGCTCGACTTGATACCGTCTTCCTTGTCAGCCAGCTCGGCCAGGTGGCGATAGAAGGTCACCAGCTGGCGCAGCTCTTCCTCGTCCAGGTCTTCGATCGACACCAGCATATTGCTGGCTTCGCGGTGCGAGGCGAGCAGTTCATTGAGCTTCAGGTGGACCGCGACCGCGTCCTTGTTCTGGCTCTGCTGGATCAGGAACACCATCAGGAAGGTGACGATGGTGGTGCCGGTGTTGATGACCAGTTGCCAGGTCTCGGAATAGGAAAACAATGGGCCGGTGATGGCCCACGCGGCCACCACGCCGACGGCCAGCACGAATGCGACGGGCGATCCGGCCTGGCGCGTGGCGGCGCCGGCGAAGCGGTCAAAGGCATGCAGCACGCCGGAATGCTTGCCGGACCCGGGTCGATGGTCAATGGCTGGCGGGATTGGGCTGGAATTGTTCATTGTTGGCGCTCCCACAGAGGGTGGCTGTTTGTGATTGGCGTCATTTGGTTGGTTTATGGCGCTTGGCGGGTGTGGCTTTATTGGCTTGGCGGTATGCGGTCGCTTATCGTCCTTGGCGGGCGTGGCTGTTTCGCCGGCGTAGCCGGCGACCTACTTTCTGTCCGAGCGACAGAAAGTAGGCAAAGAGCGCGTCGCCTATGCGGCTGGCAATCAATTACGCGGCGTCGGTCATATGGGCGGCGGTGCTTGCCGTTTGGATGTGGTCGCGGTTCGACCCTGCTACCGCCATGTGAGTCAGGGACAGTGCCTGCGATAACCGGCTTTTGAACGATCCCCAAGTCGGGCGGTGGCCCGCGCTCTCAAGCGATATCGCATTAACGCCTTCGGCTGCGCTCCGCGCAAGCGCCCAATGACCGTCAGCGCATTTTGAGCCTGCGTAGCAGCCGTAGGCGTTCTCGCGATTCGGCTGGCAGCAGGCGGCCTACGCCCTGCATGGGGATCGTTCAATAGTGGGTTAACGCAGGCACTGGCACACACTCACATGGCGTAGCAGGGTCGAACGGGCACCCACGCCTAACGGCAAGCACCACCGTGCGAACCACCAACACCGTGAAATTAGATTGCCAGCCGCACAGGCGACGCGTTTTTTGGTTACTTTTTGTCGCTCGGACAAAAAGTGACTCGCCGGCTACGCCGGCGAAACAGCCACGCCCGCCAAGAACGACATGCGACCGTATGCAGTCTAGCTAAGTGCCATCACCCCAAACTCCCCATCACCTCCTCCTCTCATCCCAAGGGTCATACCGATCCGCCTCCCAATAAGGCGAAATCCCGTAATACTGGTGAATGCTGGTAGCCCACTGCGAATCCGCCATGCTGGGCCAGTGGTCCTTGTCAAACCCCGGCGCGGCCTTGAGCCGATCCCTTTCAACACCAAGCACAAAACACTTGCGCCGCGTATCGAGCGTCAGCGCCGACCACGGCAAGGCGAAGAGTTTTTCACCAATGCCAAGGAAGCCGCCCATGGCCAGCACTGCGTAGGCCACGCGCCCGCCCAGCACGTCGATCATGATGTGGTCGATGGTGCCGATATCGTCGCCGGCGGGGTCAACCACCTTGTTGCCCTCGAGCGTGTCGGCTGCCATCACGAATGGGCCAGGGCCCGGGGAATCGCGGTCGATGCCGCCGACGATGGATGCGCCGTGCGGCGGCCGTTCTTCAGGGGGTTCAGGTTGGACTCGGGTCATGGCTATCTCCGTTTGGCGGGCCGCGGCGCGGGGCCCTGGGTAGGGTCCCGCCGCGGCACCTGGACTCAGGGTTGCGGAAATGCGCTTCAGCGCTTGCTGGCCGACCCCTTGCGCTGGCCTGCCGGCTTGGCGCCCACGGGCTGCTCTTCACTGCCCCGTTTGAGCTTCCAGTCGACATCGTCGCGCGCGGTCTGCGTCTTCTTCTCGGCGTGCATGGCTGCGCTCGGCGAGATCGGGTCGCTGGCCGGGAACGTCATCTCCAGCGAGTCGTCCACGGCGGCCTGGTAGGTCTTGGCTTCCTTGCCCCGTTGCTTGTCGCCTGCGGCGGCCTTGCTGCCTGCACGGGCCTTGCCCGCGGATGGCCCGCTCATGCGGGCAGCCCGGGACTTGTCGGATTTCGCGCCGGACGGCTTGTGAGCAACCTGCGCGGCCTTGTCGGATTTGCGGCTGGCTTTGGGCATGGTTGTACCCTCCTTGGTTGGGTCATTCATCCATGCAAGGCGCGGGCCAGAAACGGGAAAAGACAGGAGCGTGGCGGGGGAGCGGTGCGGGCGCTGCCGTGACGCCGCAGGTATGGCAAGTGCAACCACGGCCGGCCGGCAAGCGCTACGCGTAGCGCACGCGACAGGCCGGTAAAAACTACATGGATGCGCGGCGCCGCGTCAGGCGCTCATGTGGCGCGGGAACCTGACGGCGATGCAGACCCTGATCCGGTCGTTATCGCAGCCATCGCTTTCCGCGCTCAGCGCCGCCCCGTGCATTTCGACCATGCGGCGCGTCAGCAGCAGCGCGCTGCTCTGCCGGGCCGGGGTCGCGCCGTCCGGCGCCGCCCGGCGCCCGAAGAAATCGGTCAGCGCGGCCAGCCGGCTGGCGCTGCGCTGCTGGTCCAGCGGCGGGCTCTCGGTGATGCGCAGCTTTACGTGATCCGGCTCGCTCAACACCTGCACGGCGACCGTGCCGCCGGCCGGCGCGCGCCAGATGCAATGCACCAGCAGGTGCCGCAGCAGCGGGGCCAGCCGCTCGGCGTCGCCATCGATCAGATAGGCCGATTCGGACGAGTCGGCGGCACCGTCGGTGGCGACCGGCGACAGCAGCACGCCACGGGCTTCGGCAGTGGTACGCCGGTCGGCAATGGCCTGGGCCGTGAGCGCCAGCAGGTCCAGGCGCTGCCAGCGCGGTGCGCTCTCGTCGGCCAGCAGCCGCACGGCCTCTTCCATCTCCTCGATCAGCGCCAGCTGCTGCTGCATGCCGGAGCGAATCCCGTCCAGCGCGCGCTGCGCGGGCGCCGGCGTGGCATCGAAAGCACGGTCCAGCACGTAGGCCCAGCTCTGGATGGCGTTCAGCGACGAACGCAGGTCATGCGCCGATTGCTCGATCAGCGCGCTCACCTCTTGCACGCTGCGCACGGCGCCGGCCGGCGAAGAAAGCGGAGCGTCCGGCATCGCGGATTGCGGGGGTTGCTGCGTCATGTGCGGCTCGGCATTGGCACGTCCCCGGCCGGATTGGCCGGGTTGGATGCGTTGGAGGAAGCAAGAAACGTGCTGCACAGGGCGCTGCGGCCCACTGGCACGGGCCGATCCCCGCAAACGCAGGCGCTGCCTCACGCCGTCAGCCGGTAGCCGACGAACCGGTGTCGTTGCGCGAGGCGCGTAGCCACTCGGGCAATTCGCCGCGGGCGGCATAATCTTCCAGCCGGTTGTACAAAGTCTTCAGGCTGATGCCGAGGATCTCGGCCGCGTGCTTCTTCACCCCCGCGCATTGCTCCAGCGTGGCGAAGATCAGCTGCCGGTCGGCATCGGCCAGGGACATGCCCACCGGCACCGACACCACCGCCGCGCCCGGCGCCTGCGTGGCCGCGACCTGCAGCGGCACCTGCACTTCGGTGATGAGGTCGTCGTCGGACATGATGAAGGCGCGCTGCACGAAGTTGCGCAGCTCGCGCACATTGCCGGGCCAGGCGTGCAGGCGCAGGCTGTCCAGCACATTGGGCGCGAAGCGGCGCCGGGTGCCCTGCTCGGCATTGAGCTGGTCCAGCATCAGGTTGGCGATCTGGATCACGTCGTCGCCGCGCGCGCGCAGCGGCGGCAGTTCTACCGGGAACACGTTCAGCCGGTGGAACAGGTCCGCGCGCAGCTTGCCGTCGGCCACCGCATCTTCAGGGTTGCGGTTGGTGGCGGCCAGCACGCGCACATCGGCATGGCATTCGCGGTTGGTGCCCACGCGCATGAAGGTGCCGGTCTCCAGCACGCGCAGCAGCTTGACCTGCAGCTCGGCGGGCATCTCGGTGATCTCGTCCAGGAACAGGGTGCCGCCGTCGGCGCGCTCGAAATAGCCCTTGTGCTGGCGGTCCGCGCCGGTAAAGCTGCCGCGCTCGTGGCCGAACATCTCGCTTTCGATCAGCGTGGGCGAGATCGCGCCGCAGTTGACCGCCAGGAACGGCTGGCGCCGCCGCGACGAGAGCTCGTGCACGGTCTGCGCGGCCAGTTCCTTGCCGGTGCCGCTTTCGCCGATCAGCAGTACCGTGGCTTCAGTCGGGGCCACGCGCGCAAGCTGGTCGTAGACCACCTGCATCACTTCGGAACTGCCCATCAGCCGGCCGAAACGACCGTAGCGGCGCAACTCACCGCGCAGCGAATGGATCTCGGCGCGCAACTCGCCGGTGGTGGCCAGGCGCCTGAGCACGGTCTGCAGCCGCGCCACGTTGATGGGCTTGACCAGGTAATCGGTGGCACCGGCGCGCAGCGCTTCGACCGCGCTTTCCACGCTGGCATAGCCGGTCGTGAGGATCACTTCGACGCCCGAGGCGCCAACCTCGTCGAACAGCTCCATGCCGTTGCCGTCCGGCAGGCGCAGGTCCGCCACAATCGCCTCCGGCATGCGCCAGCCGATCTGCAGCCGTGCCTCGCGCAGGGTGCCCGCCGTGGCGGAGCTGAAGCCTTCCATGGCCACGATCTCGGCTAGCGCGGCACATGCGTTTTCGTCGTCATCGACAATCAGGATGTGGGGCATACGATCCGTCAGTGAGACCTATTGGAAACTTGGGCGAAATCCGCTGGCGCCTCCGTTCGCGGGCCACGGCGGTCATGCTGCCGGGCTCGGGCACGCCTGCCGCCACGCTCCATGCAAGGCGTGGCGCGACAGGCACAGGGGCGGCACGGGTTTCGACTGCGACATTGTCAGTCGGTTGCACAAGTCCACTGCGTAATGCCAGTCTAAGCGCGGGCAGGCACGGTCGTTGCCGGTGTCCGTCTGACACAGCTGTCGGATGTTTCCGCGCGGGCTCAGACACCTATGGCAAGCCCCTGCGCCAAAGGCTAGCATAGGAACTTCTCACGACAAGCCCGCCCCCGACCGAGGCCTTCATTGTGCCCGTGACCGCCAGCACATCGCGGCGCACCAACGCCGCTCTCTCTGGCCAGCCCGCCAGCCACGCCGCCAGCACATCCGAGCCGGCGCGCGAGCCAGCGCCGCGCCGTGCCATACCCTCGCAGGTCTCGCTGCTGTGGGAAAGCGCGTCGCCCGCCATGCAACGCCTGCTGGCCCAGATCGAGCGCGTGGCGCCCACCGATGTCACCATGCTTGCGGTAGGCGAAAGCGGCTCCGGCAAGGAAGTGGTGGCGCGCGCGGTGCATGAGCGCAGCGCGCGCCGCAAGGGCCCCTTCATTGCGGTCAACTGCGGCGCAATCCAGCCCACGTTGATCGAGTCAGAACTGTTCGGACACGAGAAAGGCGGCTTTACCGGCGCGATCGAGCAGAAGGCAGGCTACTTCGAGCAGGCTCATGGGGGCACGCTGTTTCTCGACGAAGTCACTGAAATGCCGCTCGATATGCAGATCAAGTTGTTGCGGGTGCTGGAAGGCCGCACCTTCCACCGCGTCGGCGGCGACACGCCCATCGCCACCGACGTGCGCATCCTGGCAGCCACCAACCGCGACCCGGTCGAGGCAGCACGTGCCGGCCAGTTGCGCGAAGACCTGCTGTACCGGCTGGCCGTGTTCCCGCTGCATATCCCGCCGCTGCGCGAGCGGCCCGACGATATCGTGCCGCTGGCACGCCACTTCCTGGCCGAGTACAACGCCATGGAGCGCACCGACAAGGCCTTCTCGGCCGCCTCGCTGGAGCGGCTGGTGCGCTATGACTGGCCGGGCAATGTGCGCGAGCTGAAGAACGCCGTCTACCGCGCCTTTATCCTGGCCGACAAGGTCGTGGAGATCGGCAACCCCAACCTGGCCACGCAGCCGCCGCGGCCCACCACGGTGGACGGCGTGGTCAGCGTGCGCGTCGGCACCACGCTGGCCGACACCCAGCGCGAAATCATCATGGCCACGCTGGCGCGCTTTGACGGCGACAAGCGCCAGGCCGCGCGCGCGCTCGGCATCAGCCTGAAGACGCTGTACAACCGGCTGGACGCCTACCGCTCCTTGTAAGGCCGCGGCGCAGCCAGCGCGCGCGACAGGGCCTCGATCGCCAGCGGCTTGGTCAGGTAGGCATGGAAGCCGGCCAGTTCGCTGCGCCGCTGGTCTTCGGCAGTGCAGCGCCCGGTCAGCGCCAGGAACTGCACCGCGTGCGGGGCGCACGCCTGGCGCAATGCCGGCAGGACTTCAAAGCCCGACATGTCGGGCATTTCCAGGTCGAGCAGCACGCAATCCGGGCGGAATTCGGCAACCAGGTCCAGTGCCTGCTGGCCGCCATGGGCCGCGCGCGCCTCATGGCCGAGCAGGCCCAGCAGCTCGGCCATGCTGTCGGCCGAATCGGCATTGTCATCCACCACCAGCACGCGGCGCCGCGGCACCGGCCCCGGCGGCGGCGTGCCGGCCTCGCGCCGGCGCGCGCTGACGCGCGGCAGGATCACGGTGAAGGTGCTGCCCGTGCCCGCGCCACCGCTGTCGGCCTGGATCGCGCCGCCGTGCGCTTCCACCACGGCCTTGGCCAGTGCCAGCCCGATGCCCAGGCCGCTGCGGCTGCCGGCGTCGGCCTCCTGCGCGAACAGGTTGAAGATGCGGTCCAGCGCCGCCGGCGCGAGACCCCGGCCAGTATCCGACACGGCGGTGATCACGCGCGCTGACTCCACGCTCACATGCACGCTGACGGTACCGCCGCGCGGGGTGTACTTGACCGCATTGCTGAGCAGGTTCAGCAGCACCTGCCCCAGCCGCGCGGCGTCGGCGCGCACATAGGGCGAGCTTGCCGGGAGCGCCAACACGAGCCGCTGGCCGGCGGCTTCCAGCACCGGGCGGATTGCCTCGATGCTGGTGGTTACCACGTCGTTGTACGAGGTGGGCGTCAGCTCCATCTTCAGCTTGCCGGCGGTCACGCGGCCTACGTCGAGCAGGTCGTTCACCAGCCGCTCCAGCTGGTGCAGCTGGCGGTCGATGATCCCGGCGCAGCGGCGCACGCGCGTGTCGGCATCCGGGGTCAGCTCGATCACTTCGACCGCGTTGCGCACCGCCGCCAGCGGATTGCGCAGTTCATGCGCCAGGATGGCCAGGAACGATTGCAGCCGGCGGCTGCCGGCTTCCAGCATTTCCAGCCGCAGCGCATCGCTCAGGTCGCGCACGGTCCACAGCAGGCTGGTCGGGCAGCCGGCGGCGTCGCGCACCAGCACCATGCGCGTATGGCAACGCACCACCGAGCCGTCCTTGCGTGCCACGCGCTCTTCGCCGGCCCACTGGCCGCAGGCGCGCGCGGCTTCCAGCGCCGCGCGGTCGCGCCCCGCGGCGGCATCCTGGCGGGAATAGAGCAGTGCCAGCGGCTGGCCGACGGCTTCGGCCTCGACATATCCGGCCAGCGCCTGCGCGCCGACGTTCCAGCTGCGGATGGTGCCGTCCAGATCAAGTTCGCACACCGCGGTGCCGGGCAGGTTTTCGGCCAGCAGCCGCATCCGGGTATCGGCCAGCCGGGCATGCTCGGATGCGGCCTGCTGCACGGTAATGTCGCGGCACGACACGATAAAGCCGGCGGCCTGGCCTGCCGCGGACTCCACGGACGAGGCATCGCCATGCCTGGCCGCCACGTCCGGCCCGTCGGCAGCACCAATGGCCCGCATGAGGCAGGACGCCTGCAGCAGGCTGCCGTCGCGCCGCACGCGCCAGCCCTGGTCGCGCGCGCTGCCTCCGAGTGCGGCCGCCTGCAGCCATTGCTGCGGCAGGCCGGCAGCGACATCGTCAGGACGATGCAGGCAGGAAAGGTGACAACCGGTGATTTCCTCGGCGCTGTAGCCGAACACGCGCCGCGCGGCATCCGGCCACATCGCAATGCACCCGTGCGCATCGGTCTCGAACACGGCGCAGTCTTCCACCGCGTCGAGCAGGCGCCGGTACTGTGCCGCCAGCAGGAGGCCGGCATCGTCCGCCAGGGTGCCGTCCGGATCGCCGACGGGTGACGTACGGACGCCTTTTGCCGCATGCGGCTCGGACATGTGCACACCTTCTGTGTGATGGGGTGAAGACAGCAGGCCCCGTGCGCGCGCGGCCTGGCGCCGCCGCGCTGCGGAGGGCCGAATGCCCGCAAATGCGGGCATTCGAGTCAATGATAGGTGTTCTCGGCGCATGCGCCACCCATGTGCGCGGCACCGGACACTAGCGCCTGTGCCGCAACTGGTACACCGCGGCAACCGCGGCGGAGGCGCCCACCACCAGCGCAGTGGCCAGCATCGGGTGCCGCGCCGTGGTGGTGTAGGGACAGGAGTGCAGCGCGTGGTGGCTGCCGCTGCGTTCCTGCAGGCCGCTGCCGCTGCCATACAGCGCGTTGTCCTCGAGCGGGCCCGCGGGGTGGGCCGTCTGTTGCGCGCGGCCCATGAAGCGGCGCATGAAGCGGTCGAAGGTGTGCGGCGCGTGGTACGCCGCGGCCGAGAACGCCTTGGCGGCCGCACCAACGAAAAGCTCGCGGCGCGGGTTCGCGGCGGCAAACAGGATCGCGTCGGCCGCCAGCGCCGGGTCATACAGCGGCGGCGGCATGCGCGGCTCGACATCGAGGAAGTTCTTGGCGTGCATCGCCAGCGGCGTTTCCAGTCCGGCAGGCTTGATCAGCGTCACGCTGACCGGCGCCTGCTCCTGCTCCAGTTCCAGCCGCAGCGAATCGGTAAAACCCTTGATCGCGTGCTGCGAGGCCGCGTAGGCGCTTTGCAGCGGCAGCGGGCCGTCCGCCGCCTCGCTGCCCATGTTGATGATGGCGCCGCCGTGCTCGCGCAGGTGCGCGGCCGCCGCCAGCGAGCCATGCACGGTGCCCCAGTAGTTGGTATCGAACAGCCGCCGCTGGTCTTCCAGCGGCACGTCGCAATGGCGGCCGAAGATAGTCACGCCGGCGTTGTTGATCCAGGTATCGAAGCCACCGAAGCGCTCGATCGCAGCCTGCGCCACCTTGCCAACCTCTTCATGCTTGCCGACATCGGCCACCACGGTGATGACTTCATTGCCATGCTCGCGCAGCTCTTCGGCCAGCTGGTGCAGCGAGCCCTCGCTGCGCGCCACCAGCACCAGCCGCGCGCCCTGCTGCGCCGCCTTGCGCGCCGTCACCAGGCCCACGCCGCTGCTGGCACCGGTCAGGACGATGACCTGCGAGCCAATGTTCTTCAGGGTTGGTTTCATCGCCGCTTCTCCTCGGGGAGGCCCGGCACGGTGCCGGGCATGCCGCTGGGGAGTCGCAAGGAGCGTTCCTGTCCGGGGCGGCCCTGGCTGGCGGCGCCGCGGCAGGCGGGCTGCCACAGATTTACAACACCCGGTAAGAACCACATGGCGCGGCGCGCGCATGGGGCTGCCGCCGGGCGCTGTAGGACGGGCGCCGATTTCAGCGGCGGCATGTGCTGCCTAAGCTGGATACATCCCACCTAACCGGCGACAGCCATGGCCAAGACCACGCGACCGACAGCGCCAAAGGATCCAGGCAAACGCCGCGCCGCGGCAAAAGGCGCCGGCAAGCCCAGCGGCAAGCGCGCCAGCACGGCCCGCCCGGCGGCACGCGGCGCGCCAGCCGCCAAGGCCGCTCCCGCCGCGCTCGATAAGTACCGCCGCATGCGCGACTTCGGCGCCACGCCTGAGCCCAGCGGCGCCGCGCGCACCCGCGGCAAACCGCGCAAGCGCGCCGGCGAGCTGTCCTTCGTGATCCAGAAGCATGCGGCGCGTCGGCTGCACTACGACGTTCGCCTCGAACTCGGCGGCGCCCTGAAAAGCTGGGCCGTGCCCAAGGGCCCGAGCCTGGACCCGGCCGACAAGCGCATGGCCATCCATGTCGAGGATCACCCGCTGGACTATGCCGGCTTCGAGGGCGTGATCCCCGCCGGCCACTATGGCGCCGGCACGGTCATCGTCTGGGACCGCGGCACCTGGTTGCCGGTGGGCGATGCCGAGGCCGGCTACCGCGCCGGCAAGCTGAAGTTCGAGCTGCGCGGTGAAAAGCTGCACGGTCACTGGACCCTGGTGCGCATGCACGGCAGCCGGCAGAAGGAGCAGGACGCCTGGCTGCTGATCAAGGAGCGCGACGAGACCGCCGTGCCGGCATCGGAGTTCGATGTGGTCGAGGCCTTGCCGGACAGCGTGCTGGGCGGCACGCAGCGCAAACCCGCGGCAAAGCGCGCCAAGTCCGCGCAGCCGCCTGACGAAGCCGCACCAGATGCACACGGCACGGCGAAGTCCCTGAAGCCGCCGCGCGGCGCGCCGCGCGCGGCCTTGCCGCTGGCGCTGGCGCCGCAGCTGGCCACGCTGGTGGAGCAGCCTCCGTCCGACGCGCAGGCGTGGCGCTACGAGATCAAGTTCGACGGCTACCGGCTGCTGGCCCGCATCGACGGCAAGGATGTGCGCCTGTTCACGCGCCAGGGCAACGACTGGACCAGCAAGCTGCGTGTGCTGGCGCGCGACGTCGGCACACTCGGCCTGCCCGACGGCTGGCTCGATGGCGAGATCGTGGTGCTCGGCAAGCATGGCGCAACCGACTTCCAGGCGCTGCAGAATGCCTTCGATACCGCGCGCGTCGAGGGCATCCAGTATTTCGTGTTCGACCTGCCCTACTTTGCCGGCCATGACCTGCGCAAGCTGCCGCTGGTGGAGCGGCGCGCCCTGCTGCGCCGGATCTTCGCGCACAACACCTCGCCGCGCCTGCAGTTCAGCGAGGACTTCGAGGCCGGCCCTGCCGACATGCTTGAGGCAGCCTGCCGCATGAAGCTTGAAGGCGTGATCGGCAAGCGCGCCGACGCCGCCTATGTCAGCGCGCGCACCAGTACCTGGATCAAGCTGAAATGCACCTTGCGCCAGGAGTTCGTGGTGGCGGGCTTCACCGACCCGAAAGGCAGCCGCGCCGGCATCGGCTCGCTGCTGCTTGGCGTGCACGACAGCGGCGGGCGGCTGCGCTACGCGGGCAATGTCGGCACCGGCTTCGACACACGCACGCTGGGCGCGCTGCGCACGCAACTGGACGCGTTGCGCGCCGATTCCGCGCCCTTTGAGAGCGTGCCGGCAGGCGTGAAAGGGCACTGGGTGCGGCCAAAGCTGGTGGCCGAGGTCTCGTTCGGCAGCTGGACCCGCGAGGGCCGCGTGCGCCATTCCGTCTTCCACGGCCTGCGCACCGACAAGCCCGCGCGCGCGGTGTCGGTGGAGCGGCCGGCAACGCCGGCGGCCAAAGGCAAGCCCGCGGCAACCACGGCAAAGCATGCCGGCACACGGCCGAAGGCCGCGGCAAAGCGCACCACCGCCGCCGGCGGCAAGGTCGCGATCAGCCATGCCGAGCGCGTCATCGACACGGCATCCGGCCTGACCAAGGGCGACCTGGTGCGCTACTACGAACGCGCCGCGCCGCTGATCCTGCCGCACCTGCGCGGGCGACCGATCGCGATGGTGCGCGCGCCGTCGGGCGTGGGCGGCGAGCAGTTCTTCCAGCGGCATAGCGACACGCTGCGGGTCGACGGCCTCAACGTGCTCGATCCGGGCCTGTGGCCGGGGCATCCCGCGCTGCTGGAAATCGCGTCAGCCGAAGCCCTGGTGGCCGCGGCACAGCTCAACGTGGTGGAGTTCCACACCTGGAACGCCAGCAAGCGCAGCATCGACCGCCCCAACCGCATCATCTTCGACCTGGACCCGGGCGAAGGCGTGCCCTGGGCACAAATGCAGGAAGCCGCCGCGCTGATGAAGGCGCTGCTCGATGAACTCGGCCTCGCCAGCTTCCTGAAGACCAGCGGCGGCAAGGGGCTGCACGTGGTGGTGCCGATCACGCCGCGTGCCGGCTGGGACGAGGTGAAGGCGTTCGCGCATGACGCGGTGCGCCATGTCGCCGCCACCGTGCCGCAGCGCTTCGTGGCCAAGAGCGGTCCAAGCAACCGCGTTGGCAAGATTTTCATCGATTACCTGCGCAATGGCATAGGCGCCACCACGGTGGCGGCATTCTCGGCGCGGGCACGCCCGGGGCTGGGGGTATCGATGCCGGTGTGGTGGGAGGAACTCGATAGCCTGCAAGGCGCCGCGCAGTGGACCGTGGCCAATGCCGGCCCGAGGCTCGACGCCGTTGCGGCCGACGACCCATGGGCGGACTACGCCGAAACCCGGCAGGCGATCACGCGCGCCGCGGCGCGACTGGCACGCGCCCGATAGCCTCCCGTTCCCGCCGGAAATCCGCAGCAGAAGCCAAGCGGCACATTTCTTGCCGCATCCCGGTCATGGCACACGGCCCGGCACACCCGCCGCGTGTGCCTCGTTGCACTGCTGCCAGTGCAGCAACGACATGGAGACGTGATGATGAGCCAACTCAGGATCGCCGCGAAGATTCGAGCCGCCGCTGCCGCGCCACGCAACCGGCGCGCCTTGCGCCACCTGCTGGTTTCCTGCGCGATGCTGTCCTTCGCCGCCAGCCCGGTGCAGGCACGCCTGCCGGCACCGACGCCCGAGCAGCAGCAGGCCGCCGAAGCCAAAAAGACCAAGGAAGCCGAAGCGGCCAAACAGCAGGCCGAGGCATTAAGCCGGGTCCAGGACCGGATCGCTGCGCGCTTTGGCAAGGGCGCCACCGGCGGCGGTACTACCGAGCCCGGCAAGATCCCGCAGAAAGCTGCCGAAGCGGCCGGCTCGGCCGGACCGCACGGCGGCACCTCCCCCAGCGCCGAAGCGCATGGCGGCGAGGCGGCCCGCCGCTGAAGCGCGACGCCACGCGGTTGCCGCGCTGCGTGCCGGGCGACGCCTGCCCGGCACGCCTCTTGCCACTCTGCCAGCGCAACAGCCTGGCAAAGACCGCAGGCGTGCTGATGCATAAGGGGGAATGGCGATGGACGACTTCTGTGCGCATGTAATAACTACAACCGGCAGCCGCGCCGGCGCGGCAAAGCTTGCAAGCGGTGCGGCGCGGCCGGCGCGGTTTTACACGGCGCCGCCGCGGACCATCCCGGGCCCTGAGCAGACCTCCGCGCGGGCGCGCAAGCGCCTGTCAGCGTGATGCCATGACGCCGCATGCCGCCAACCCGGCCCCGCTGATCCTGAATGTCGATGACCGCGAGGGGCCGCGCTACGTCAAGAGCCGCATCCTCCATCGCGGCGAGTATTCCGTGATCGAGGCCGCCACCGGCCATTCGGCGCTGTCGCTGGTGCGACAGCATGCGCCGGTGCTGGTCCTGCTGGCCTCACGCCTGCCCGATATCAGCGGGCTGGAAGTTTGCCGGCTGCTCAAGGCCGATCCACAGACCGCGCACACGCTGGTGCTGCTGACCTCGCCAGGGCTGGCGCAATCGCGCCAGCGCGTAGAGGCGCTGAACTGCGGCGCCGACGGCTACCTGGTCGAGCCTGCCGAGCCGGAAGAGGTGTTGTCGAGCATCCAGGCGCTGCTGCGGCTGCGCGGGGCCGAGGACGCCTATCACCGCACCTCGCGGGCACTGCATGAGCATGAAGACATGTTCCGCCAGCTGGCTGAATCGCTGGCCGACGTGGTCTGGATCCTCGACCCGGCCGAGCCCCGCTTGCTGTTCGCCAGCCCCTCGCTCGCCACGTTGTGCGGCCATGCGCCCGAGCAGCTGACGCAAGAGCCGCGCCGCTGCCTGGAGCGCGTGGCGTCGGCCGACCGTGCGCGCGTGGAAGCGGCGTTCGCCAGCATGCTGAGCGATGGCAGGCTGGACCTCGAGTTCCGCCTTGCGCGCCCGGACGGCGAGCTGCGCGATATCCGCGCGCGCGCGTTCCCGGTACGCGGCGCGGAAGGCCCGCCGGCCGACGACCGCACGCCGCCGTTGCGCATTGCCGGCACCTGCCAGGACGTGACGCTGCAAAACCGTGCCGGCCGCGCGCTGCACGACGAGGAACGGCGCAAGGACCAGTTCCTGGCCATGCTGGCGCACGAACTGCGCAATCCGCTGGCGCCGCTGCGCAGCGCCGCGGACCTGTTGCAGCAGCTCTCGCCCTCGCGCGAGGACATGTTCCGCGCGCGCGACATCATCGGCCGGCAGCTGCACCACCTGACCCGGCTGGTGGACGAGCTGCTCGACATCTCGCGCTTCAACCAGGGCCGCATCACGCTGCGCGAGGACCTGGTGGAACTGCGCACCGCGCTCAATACCGCGGTGGAAGCCGTGCGCCCCACGATGGACGCCTGCGGCCATACGCTGCGCCTGTCGCTGCCCGAGCAGCCCCTGCCGGTACGTGGAGACCTGGTGCGCCTGACGCAGATCTTCAGCAACCTGCTGCAGAACGCCGCGGCCTACACGCCCGCCGGCGGCCAGATCTTCGTCGATGCCAGTCTTGAGGACGGCGCGGCGGACACCGCGCCCGATGCCGCGTCCGGCGCCCGCGTCACCGTGCGCGTGCGCGACAACGGCGCCGGCCTGTCCGAGGCACTGCAGCGGCAGCTGTTCGACCCGCTGGCCCCGCGCGACGACGGCACCCAGCCAGAACCGCCGCGCAGCGCGTTCCAGCAGGACGGTCCCGGCATCGGCCTGACGCTGGTGCAAAAGCTGGTGCGCCTGCATGGCGGCACCATTCGCGCCGACAGCCCCGGCCCCGGACAGGGCAGCACCTTCACGGTGACGCTGCCGGTGGAGCCGTGGCAGAAGTGGCACCCAGGCTCCGGCCGCGCCGCGCCGCACCGCGGCATACCCCGCCGGATCATGGTGGTGGACGACAACCCTGACGCGCTCGAGGCCATGATGATGACGCTGCAGACGCTCGGCCATACGGTGGTGACCGCCGCCGACGGCCCCAGCGCGCTGGCGCGCGCCACCGATGCCCGGCCGGAGGTGGTGCTGCTGGACCTGGGCATGCCCGCCATGGACGGCTTCGAGACCGCGCGCCGCCTGCGCGCGCTGCCCGAGATGCGCGGCGCCACGCTGGTGGCGCTGACCGGCTTCGGCCAGCCCGAGGACCGCCGCCGCGCGCTGGAAGCCGGCTTCGACCAGCACCTGGTCAAGCCGGCCGACCTGGACGCGCTGACACGGCTGCTGGACGCACTCAGCGCGGACCATCCCTAGCGCGATGCCGATGCCAGCCGCCGCTCCCATCCACCCTTGAACAAGGAAGCTCCGTGCATACCACGCCCGATCCCGACATCCCGCCGCGCAAGCCTGAAACCCCACCGCCGGAACCTCCGCCGGGCCCGCCCGAACCGGTGGCAGACCCGCCTCCGGGCGATCTGCCGCCCCCGCCGCCGCAACGTGCCCGTGCGGCTGGCAAAGGAGCCCTCACGTGTCACGCATCATCTGGAAAGGCGCCATAACCTTTGGCCTGGTCAATATCCCGGTGGTATTGCGGCCCGCGTCGCGCAGCCAGACGCTGGACCTTGACCTGCTCGACGTGCGCGACATGGCGCCGGTGGGCTACCAGCGCATCAACAAGAGCACCGGCAAGCCGGTCGACAAGGAGCATATCGTCAAGGGCTACCAGTATGCCAAGGACGAATACGTGCTGCTGAACGAGGAAGACTTCCGCCAGGCTAATGTCGAGGCCACGCAGACGGTGGATATCGTCAGCTTTGTCGACGCGCAGAGCATCCCGCCGTACTACTTCGACACGCCCTATTACCTCGAGCCCGACAAGCGCGGCGAGCGCGGCTACGCGCTGCTGCACGAAACCATGCGCCGCACCGGGCGTGCCGCGCTGGCGCTGGTGGTGCTGCGCGCCCGCCAGCACCTGGCCGCGATGCTGGTGCACGGCGACGCGCTGGTGCTCAACACCATGCGCTTTGCCGACGAGGTGCTGCCCATCTCCGAACTGCGCCTGCCCAAGGCGGCCACCGGCAAACCTACCGGCGCGCATGCGCGCGAGATCGAGATGGCCACCAAGCTGGTCGAGGACATGAGCGAAGACTGGGAGCCGGAACAGTACCGCGACAGCTATCGTGACGACCTGATGGCGCGCATCGAAGAAAAGATCGACTCCGGCAAGACCCACCAGCTGACCCCGCCTGCGGAAGAGGAAGAAGCGCCGCGCCAGGGCGCCAAGGTCATCGACATGGTGGCGCTGCTGCGCCAGAGCCTGGGCCAGCGCGGCAAGGAAGACAAGGAAGACGCCACGCCCGCGCGCCGCAAGGCCCCTGCGCGGCATGCCGCCGCCAGGAAGCAGCCGGCTGCCAAGCGGGCTGCGACCCCGCCTGCCAAGCGCGCCAGCACCGCCGCCAAGACCAAGCGTGCACCGGCCAAGCGCGAGTCGCACGCGCCGGCCGCGCGCAAGAGTTCAAGCACTACGCGCAGGAAGCACGCGGCTTAGGCAGGCGGCCAAATTCCGATTGCGTTCTCCCTCTCCCGCGCGCGGGAGAGGGGAGCAAACCCTCAGCATCGAACAAACCCGCTTACCGCGATGACACCTTCAGGTTGTCATTGACCGACGTCACGCCCTCGACGCTGCGGATCGCGTCGAGCGCCACGTCGTGCTGCTGCTGGCTCGGCACCGTGCCGCTCACGTCGACCGTGCCCTGCCTGGTTTTCACACGGATGCCGGTGGACTTGAGGTCCTTGGTCGTGAGCAGCTTGGTCTTGATCCTGGTGGTGATGGCACCGTCCTCGACGGCCCGCTTGGCCTTGTCGGCGCTCACGTCCGGGGCGGCGCCCCGGTCAGGGTCGGCACGGCCGGGCATGCCCGGCGCGGAATTGACGGGTGCCACAGGGGTATCGTCGGCCGCAACCAGGATCAGGCCGCTCTTGTCGAGCGCCAGGGTGTTGCCGGCCACCGCCAGCGCTGCAGCAACACAGGCCATCCGCACGGCGCGCGCGGGGATTCGGGAAAAACGCATGGCTGCCTCCTGTTTCGGGTCACCAGCGCATCCGTTGCCGGCCTTGCCTGGCACGCGGAACCACTGGTAAGGCATATTTGAGCAAGCTCCATACCTGCCAGCCAGGCCGCACCAGGCGTCCGCGACCGTATCCAGGGTGTGTAAATCGGGCCGCCCGTTGTAAAAGCGCCCGCCGCGTGATGTGCTGCATTCCCCGCTACAGGCCATTGCTGGCGGCACCCGGGTCCTTCCATGCTTGGCATGGCGATTGCGAAACAGGGAATGCGGCAGTTCGCCGCGTCAAGGAGCTAGCAATGGGACAGCAGCAACAGCCGGGTCAATCGCAGTCGGGCCAGAAGCCGCAGGAACAGAAGCAGCAGGAACAATCTGGCCAGCGCGGCAGCCAGCAGCAGCCGGGACAACAACAAGGCGGCGGTCAGATGGGTAACCAGGACCGCAAGCAGGACCAACAACAGCAGCAGGATCGCGGCAGCTCGCAACCGGGCCAGCAAAGCGGCCAACGCAGCGGCCAGCAAGGCGGCCAGGGCGGGCAACAGGGTGGCCAGCAAGGCGGACAACGCCAGCCGTAAGTAAGCCGCACCAGCCACGACAACAGGCAGCTTTCCGGGTATGTGCGGCAGCAACATGCGGTGCGGCCGCAGGGGCATACGCCGGAGATTGACAGGCCGGGACTCCCGCAAGGGGGCTCCGGCCCTTTTTGCGGCAAGCGCAGCGGCATGACCCCGCGCACATCGCCCCGCATCCCGTGTATGCTGGCCCTGACTTTCCGATTCAGGCACCGGCCTTGTCCAGCTTTACCGACCCCGCCGCCGGCCGCTCTGCGCAGCCACGACGCGGCCCGCTGAACCATCTCTCCACCAGGCTGCGCGAGCGCGCCGGCGCGCACGTGCGCGCGCTGACCCGCAGCAATTCCGGCCTGACCCTCGACTACGACAACCCGCCGGGCGATCCCGGCCTGTTCGGGCCCGACGCGGTCTGCTGGCGCGTGCATGCCGACTTTCCGGCAATGCTCGCGAGCGGCGTCAGTGCGCTGCTGCTGCAGACGCTGCATCCGCTGGCGCTGGCCGGGGTCTGGGACCACTCCAGCTTTCGCACCGACATGCAGGGGCGCCTGGGGCGCACCGCGCAGTTCATCGCCGGCACCACCTACGGCAGCCGTGCCGATGCCATGGCGCTGATCGGGCGCGTACGGCGCATCCATGCCGGCGTGGTCGGCGTGGCCCCGGACGGGCGGCACTATGCCGCCTCCGACCCGGCGTTGCTGACGTGGGTGCACGTGGCCGAGGTCTCGAGCTTCCTGGCTGGCTATCTGCGCTATGTCGGACCACTGAGCGGCACCGAGCAGGATCGCTACTACGACGAGGTTGCGCGCATCGCCCAGATGCTGGGCGCGGCCGACGTGCCGCGCTCGCGCGCCGAAGTCACGGCCTACCTGGAGGCCATGCGGCCTGCGCTGCTGGCCAGCGAACGCACCAGCGAAGTAGTGCGGCTGGTGCGGAAGATGCCGGTGGCCAACCCGCTGCTGCAGCCGGCGGTGCGGATCATGGCCGACGCGGGCATCGCACTGCTGCCGCCGTGGGCACGGCAACAGCTCGATCTGGACGGCCCTTCGATACGGCGCCCGGCAGCACTCGCGGGCATGCATGTGCTGGCACCGGCGCTGCGCTGGGTGCTGGGCGCCGGCCTGGCAGCGCGCGCACGGCGGCGCGTGGCCCGCGGCACCGCCACGACGACCGGCTGAGGCTCGCGCCGGCTATCGGCTTTCAGCCGAACTTCTTGAACGGAAATGAGAATTGGCGGCAAAAACCCTCGCATTTCGGAGGATTGCGCGACGCGAAAGTGGCATTAAATCTGCCTGGGCATTCCGAACGGCCGGTCGGTTTTACTAACCGCACCAGCCACAGCGCCACAGAGCGCGATTCAAACGACGCAGGCAAAAAAAGAAGCCTACGCGCGGGGTGCTCGTAGGCTTTCCAGGACTGCTCGAGCCGAAAAGCTCTTGCCAAGAATATAAACGCGCTTACATGAGGTGTAAATCCCGTTTCTATCAGGGGATTCCCTTATGACGGTATGAGATTATTGGCGCACTTTTGATGATTTTAGCCCTGACGCTACATCAGGGCATTTTTCGTATGGGCTGGCAATTTCCTCGCGAGCGCAGTCCACATCGAGCCTGCGTGGCTCGCCGCTCTGGCCGCAGTATGCGGCACACAATCGGCTACAATATCACAGCCTCAAGAGCAACAACTTTTATAGAGCAACACCTCTATTCCAGGAACGGCGTGCGGTTCGTCAACGCTTGAAAAAACTTTGTTACTCTCGGCGCTGAAGTACTCCCCTTCTCTTCTGGCAGCGCCAACCGCCGGCACCTGCGCCGTTACCGAGAGCGGATGTTTCTCGTGCCGCCCTGGCCGTGGCGCACACCAAGCCGCCGGCCAATGGACTGTTATCAGCCGCCAGAACCCTTGCGGGCTCTTCCGGAGTCGTTGTGAAGAAGAAGGAAACCCGGCCCAAGTCACGCAGCCGGAAACAACTGCAGCACCAGCAATTTGCGGCATACAGCACCAGCCAGGCCCCGGTGATCGTCCACCTGTCCACCGGCGCCCGGCTGCAGGGTCTCATCCTGGCGTCAGACGACTATGTGGTGCTGCTTGGCCGGCAGCCGGACGACATCCGGCCCACGGTGGTCTACAAGCGGGCCATCTGCCTGGTCACGCTGGCCAATGCGCCGGACGCGCCGGCGGTGGCGCCGGATTTGGCTCCAGAGCCGGACTTCCTGCCGATCTACATCCCCCGCACCCACAAGCGCCGCTAGGTCAACGCCCGCCTCACGCGCCTTCCCGCCCCACCGGCACCCCGCGAAACTATCGCGGAGATCACTCTAAACCTTTGCCTTGCCCGGTCGATAACCCAAGCAACGGAGGCACTCTACGCCCTGCAAAGCAGGCCGCCAACGTTACGGCACTAGCCGGAATGCCCAAAACTTTGCATATAGGAGTCGTATCATGGCGCAAGTCATTAACACCAATTCGTTGTCTCTGATGACTCAGAACAACATGAACACGTCGCAATCGTCGCTGAACACGGCGATCCAGCGTCTGTCGTCGGGCCTGCGCATCAACAGCGCCAAGGACGACGCCGCCGGCCAGGCGATTGCGAACCGTTTCTCCGCGAACATCAAGGGCCTGACGCAAGCCCAGCGCAATGCCAACGACGGTATCTCGCTGGCGCAGACCACTGAAGGCGCGCTGACCGAAGTCAACAACAACCTGCAGCGCATCCGTGAGCTGAGCGTGCAGGCTGCCAACGGTTCGAACTCGGCTTCGGACCTGAAGTCGATCCAGGATGAAATCGGCCAGCGACTGCAGGAAATCGACCGTGTGTCGACGCAGACGGACTTCAACGGCGTGAAGGTCCTGTCGAGTGCTGCCAGTCCCTTGAAAGTTCAGGTTGGCGCGAAAGACGGGGAAACCATCACCATTAACCTGAGCGAAATCAGCTCCAAGACCCTCGGTCTGAGCAGCTTTAGTGTTAGTGGCGTATCGCAGGCCCTGACGTCGCTCACCGACACTTCGGTCGCTGGAAAAACCACCGTCACGAACTTGACCACGACCTCCGTCGATGGGATTGCAGGCGCAGGCAAGTTCACCGTGCATGGCGTCGGCACTGCAGCCGCCAACGGCACGTACACCGACTACATCATCCGCCTGGACAACGGTAAGCAGTATCAAGGTGCGGTGAATGCAGGCACCGGCGCTGTGACTTTCGCCAATGCTGCGATCGTCGACGCGGCCACGCTTGCCGCTGCTGCCGAATATACCCCTGCGGGTGCGGCAACCAGCTCGCCGCTGGCCGCTTTGGACAAAGCACTGGCGCAAGTGGACACGCTCCGCAGCTCGCTGGGTGCCGTTCAGAACCGATTTGACTCCGTCATCGCGAACCTGGGCACCACCGTCAACAATCTGTCGTCCTCGCGCTCCCGCATCCAGGATGCAGACTACGCGACGGAAGTGTCGAACATGACCCGCGCCCAGATCCTGCAACAGGCTGGCACCTCGGTCCTGGCGCAAGCCAACCAGACCACGCAGAACGTGCTGTCGCTGCTGCGTTAATCGCATCCGCGAGCAGGCATACAAGGCTGGGCCGCAAGGCCCGGCCTTTTTGCCGGAACACGCTGGAACGTTTCGCAGGCAGACCGCTGCCTGCCAAGCGCTTCAGCCTGAGGACAAACCACGCCGACGGAGCAGACCATGGCGCCACCACCAACCGTGAACCCAACCGCAGCGCGCTTGCCGTCTGAAGTGCTGCCCAACAGCACTGCGGCCCGCGCAGCGGCCGCCTTTCGCATACTGGAGGGAAACGCCGTCGCCCCGTCGTCGCAAACCGTGGATACGTCCGCCGCCATCGGCGAACTGGTCGAGGCGCTCAAGACCACTTCGGTCGGCCTGCGTTTTGAAATCGACGAGACCACCCACCGCGTCATCACCAAGGTGATCGACAAGGAAACCGGCGACCTGATCCGGCAGATGCCCACCGAAGAGGTGCTGCGCATCGCCCGCGCCATCGACAAGCTGCAGGGGCTGTTCATCAGCCAGGCGGCCTGAGACCTGAACATCAGTTGAAGACGAGACAAGAACATGGCAACGATCTCCTCCATCGGCATCGGCTCCAACCTGGACCTGAGCAGCCTGCTGGACCAGCTGCAGAAGGCCGAGCAGGCGCCGCTTGACGCCATCAACACGCAGGCCAAGAGCTACCAGACCAAGCTGTCGGCCTACAGCCAGGTGCAGAGTGTGCTGGATGCCTACAAGGCAGCCGCCAAGAAGCTGTCTGAGGCCGGCACCTTCGGCGCGGTGAAGGCGAACGTGGGCACGCCGGATGTGATGTCCGTCACGACCGCCGCCAACGCGGTGCCGGGCAACTACAGCATCACCGTCAACACGCTGGCCACCGCCCAGTCGCTGGTGAGCGGCAACGTTGCCGACCAGAAGGCGGCCATCGGCGGCGGCGAGATCACGTTTGATTTCGGCGACGCGCTGGCAACCGGCGGCGCGGCCACCAGCACCAAGAAGGTCACCATCCCGGCTGGCTCCTCCCTGGAAGGCATGCGCGACGCCATCAACAAGGCCGGCATCGGCGTGACCGCGAGCGTCGTCAATGACGGCAGTGCCAGCCCGTACCGCCTGGTGCTGACCTCGGACAAGACCGGCACGCAGGCGACCATGCGCGTGTCGTCGGCCGATGCGGCGCTGAACAACGTGATCGCCTTCGACCCGGCCGCAGCCGCGGGCGTCAACAAGATGGAGCAGAAGGTCCCGCCGGCAAACGCGACGCTGAAGATCAACGGCATCGACGTGGTCAGCCAGAGCAACTCAGTGGTGGACGCCGCCCAGGGCGTGACCATGAACCTGGCCAAGACCGGCACCACCTCGCTGGTGGTCACACGCGACAACGATGCGATCAAGGCGTCGGTCCAGGCCTTTGTCACCGCCTACAACAATATCCAGAGCACGGCCAAGTCGCTGACGGCATTCGATACCAAGGCCGGCACCTCCGCGGCACTGACCGGCGACGGCACGCTGCGCTCGATCCAATCCAGCCTGCGCTCGATGCTGGGCGGCGCCATGGATGACGGCAAGGGCGGCCAGATCACGCTGATCGACGTCGGCATCACGTTCGAGAAGGACGGCACCATGAAGCTCGATGATGCCAAGCTGACCAAGGCGCTGAACAACAACCTTGGCGGCGTCACGGCCATGTTCTCCAGCACGACGGGCACAGGCGGCATCGGCAAGCAGGCAACCACCTATATCGAAGGCCTGAGCAAGACCGATGGCGCGCTGAAGGTGGCCCAAGACGGCATCACCAAGACGCTGAAGAACCTGGAAGACGACTATGACCGCGTCCAGGACCGCGTCACCGCCACCATCGACCGCTACAAGGCCCAGTTCACGCAACTGGACCTTGTGGTCGCGCAGATGAACCGCACCAGCAGCTACCTGACGCAGCAGTTCAACGCGTTGAGCAACAACTCCAAGTAACCATTCCGGAGCAAAGCCACCATGTTCGCCCGCGCATCCGCCAACGCCTACGCCCAGGTGGGCGTCCAGACCGGTGCCATGAGCGCCAGCCCGCACAAGCTTATCACCATGCTTTACGACGGCGCGCGCGCAGCCATCGCGCGGGCGAAGTTCCACCTGGAAGGCGGCAACATTGCCGAACGCGGCAACGCCATCTCCAAAGCCATCGACATCATCGACAACGGCCTGCGCGCCGTGCTCGACCATGAGGCTGGCGGCGAGATCTCCGCCAACCTCGAATCCCTGTACGAGTACATGGTGCGCCGCCTGATGCTGGCCAACCTGCGCAGCGACGCGGCCCTGCTGGCCGAGGTCGACACGCTGCTCGAAAGTCTGGCTTCGGCCTGGGCGCAGATCGACGACACGGCCGCGGATCGGCAACCCGCTTTACAGGACAACTGACATGGCTTCCCTTCCCGAGTTTTCCCCGATCGTGGACTGCTACGAGGAAATCCTCGCGCTGTCCGCACGGATGCACGAAGCCGCCCAGGCAGCTGACTGGGACACCGTCGCCGAGCTGCAGCAGGGCTACCTGGCCCAGGTGGACCGCCTGCGCCAGATGGACCACGAGGCACCGTTCTCCGATGCGGAGCGCATGCGCCGCTACCAGTTGCTGGACCGCATCCTCACTTACGATGCCCGCATCCGCGACCTGGCCATGCCGCAGCTGAAGAAGCTTGGCGACATGCTGACCAGCTCGCGCCGCCAGATCGAACTGTCCGCCGCCTACGGCGCCACCGCCTGACGCAGCCTGACCGCTGCGCTACTCACCGCGGCGGGCCGGAATGCCCGCCGTCTGCATTCACACGACCCGTATGACCGGCATCCATCTGCCTCCAGGCCTGGCACCCGGTCAGGCCCCGGACCCACAACCGTTGCGCACCGCGCTTGCCATCGACAAGCTGGCTGCGCTGCAGCCCGTGCCCGAGGCCACCGAGGCGAATGTCCAGAACTCCACCGGCCAGGCGATCCGCCACAGCCAGCAGGCCACCGGTCCCAACGCCGTGGCAGGCCAGGCTGCATTGCTGCCGGGCACTTCGACGCAGGAATCGCTGAGCGCGGCGGCACGCGCCATCCTGGCGGTGATGGACGGTACCGAGGCCCAGCCGGTGCGCAGCGCCGGCCCGCTGCTGGCCGCCGCGCCCACGCCTGCGTCCGCGCAGGCCGCCGCGGCGGCCCTTGCCAATACGGTCGGGCAGAGCGGCCTGTTCTACGAATCGCACCTGGCACAGTGGGTTGCCGGCGCGCGCGCGTTGCCCGGCATCCGCCAGGAGCCGCAGGCGCAAGTACCGGTGCCGGCCCGAGCGGCTGCTCCAGGTGGCACTGCGCAAGCCGCGGCAACACCGCCGCCGTCTTCGCTGCTGACCTACGCCGGCGGTGCCGCAGCGGCAGAGCCGGCGCGGCCCTCGGCGCCGCCGCTGATTCCGGCCTCGCAGGTGCTGGCTGAAGCGCTGGCCTCGGCCGGCAATCCGCGCGTGGCCCACAGCCATGCGGCGGCGGAACAGGCGCTGCGGCAAGGCGCCGCCACCACGGCGGCCTACAGCCGCGAAGCCGCTGCCGAACCGGGGGCCCAACGCCAGTCCGCCGCGGCGCTGGCCACGCAGGCCTACCAGACCACCGCGGAGGCTGGCGCGCGCGCTGCCGCGCCGGACAGCCTCATCCCCCACGCGGCGCGCGCCGCCGCTGGCCTGCCGGACACCGCCTCGGCGGACGCCGGCCGGCAGGCCGCGGCAGCCGGCCCGGCCATCCATCCGGCAACCGAAGGCGTGGTCCGCCAGCAGCTGGAATTGCTCGCCACGCAGCAGTTCCGCTTTGCCGGCGAAGCCTGGCCCGGCGTGCCGATGGAGTGGGAGTTGCTGCGCCCCGACGCGGATGGCGCCGCTCAGGCCCATGACGACAGCGCCCGGCCATGGTCCAGCCGCCTGCGGCTGCAATTGCCGAGCCTCGGCATCGTCGAAGCGGTGCTGACACTGGGGCCGGCAGGGCTCGACGCCCGCGTGGCAACGCCCGAGACCGATGTCGCGGCGCGTTTGATCGCGGCACGGCCGCTGCTGCGCAACCAGCTGGAGGCGCAGGGCATCGTGCTGCAGCGCCTGAGCGTGCAGACCCAGGACAACATGATGGAAGGAGCGGCGCGATGAGCGAAGCGGCGCAAGACCGCGGCGCGGCGATCGCGCTGTCCTACCAGCACAGCGACAGGGCCCCGCGCGTGGTCGCCAAGGGCTATGGCGTGGTGGCCGAAGCCATCATCGCGCGCGCGCGCGATGCGGGCGTCTATATCCACGATTCACCCACCCTGGTGAACCTGCTGATGCAGGTCGACCTGGACAGCCACGTGCCGCCGCAGCTCTATGTGGCCGTGGCAGAGCTGCTGGCGTGGATCTACCACCTTGAAGCGGGCAGGGACGCAGGCGCTGAAGCGCAGGCCTGACCCGGCAGGCCTCCCTGACGACAAGAGCCCCTGGCCGCTTGCGCGCCCAGGGGCTTTTTGCTTTAGAGGCAGGCCGGTAGGCTTACACCGCCATATTCATCATTTCCTGGTAAGCCGCCACCAGCCGGTTCCGCACCTGCACCCCGGTCTGGAACGACACATTGGCCTTCTGCAGGTCGATCATCACGTCATTGAGCGCCACGCCGGGCTTGCCCAGCTCGAACGCCTCGGCCTGGCCGTAGGCGCGTTCTTGCGCGGCGTTGATGCGCCCCAGCGAGCGCTGCAGCTCGCCGGCAAAGCCGCCGCCGACCGGCGCGGCGGACTGGCTGGCACTGTTGCCCGAGGCAACCTGGGACATCCCGCGCAGTTGCTGCAGCATGCCCTCGATGGAAGAGATAGTGGTCATTTGGCTCGTCGTATGCCGGTCCACCGGCAGAGTTCGTCTTGTGGCGCGCCCCTCGCATCGCAGAGCAGCCTGCCGGCAGGAGGGCCTCAGGCGGTTCGCACCCAGTTTCAGCCCCCGCAGAGTACCCGCCGTCTCCGTCCTCCCATGGGCCGAAATCGGACAAAAAACCGCGTCTGTTCGCCGGATTGTCGCGCTCAAGTCTGGCCGATCATTGCCATCGTGCCGGAAGAGCGCGGGCGGCCGTCCTGTGCTGGCTCCGGAAATCACCAGACAACCATCGATTCGGGAGTACGCGTGTTTTCTCTGCAGCGTAATGTGAGCCGTGCCGTGAGCCGCGCCGACGACCAAGGCGGTCAGCATCGCCCGTGCCGTCGCCAGCATCGCGGCGCCGGATCCGGAGCACGCGCATGACCGCGACCGTGGCACTGCCCGGGCGCCCGGCAGAAGTGATCGAGCGCCTGAAGGCCAACCCGAAGCTGCCGCTGATGCTGGCCGGCGCCGCCCTGGCCGCGGCCATCGCGGTGGGCGTGCTGTGGTCGCGCAGCCCGGACTACAAGGTGCTATACAGCAACCTGTCCGAGCGCGATGGCGGCGCGGTGCTGCAGTCGCTGCAGCAGATGAACGTGCCGTACAAGTTCGCCGAAGGCGGCGGCGCGGTCATGGTGCCGGCCGAGAAGGTGCATGAGACGCGCCTGCGCCTGGCATCGCAGGGCCTGCCCAAGAGCGGCACGGCCGGCATGGAGCTGATGGACAACCAGAAGTTCGGCATCAGCCAGTTTGCCGAGCAGGTCAATTACCAGCGCGGACTGGAAGGCGAACTGGCGCGCTCGATCGAATCCATCGCCGCGGTGCAGTCCGCCCGCGTGCACCTGGCCATCCCCAAGCCTACGCTGTTCGTGCGCGAGCGCCAGAAGCCGACCGCGTCGATCGTGCTGCAGCTGTACCCGGGCCGCGCCATCGATGAAGGCCAGGTCGCTGCGATCAGCCACCTGGTGTCGTCGAGCGTGCCGGAGCTGACGCCCAAGTCGATCTCGATCGTCGACCAGCACGGCAACCTGCTGTCGAACAGCGGCAACGAGCGCATGCTCGACGCGACCCAGCTCAAGTACGTCCAGGCGCTGGAGCAGAACTACCTGAAGCGCATCGAAGCGATCCTGACGCCGATCGTCGGCAAGGACAACGTGCGCGCGCAGGTGACCGCCGACGTGGACTTTTCCATCGTCGAGCACACCGACGAGAGCTACAAGCCCAACCAGGACCCGACCCGCTCGGCGATCCGCAGCCAGCAGACCAGCGAGTCGACCCAGCAGGGTGTCACGCCGCCGGGCGGCGTGCCCGGCGCGCTGTCGAACCAGCCGCCGGCTGCCGCCGCCGCGCCCGTGACCACGCCGCAGACGCCGCGTGCGGGCCAGGCGCCGGGACAGGCCGGCGCTCCGGCTGCCGCGCAACCGGGACAGCCGGGTCAGGCTGCCCAGCCAGGCCAGGGGGCCCAGGGCGCCAGTTCCACGGCTTCCGGCGGCCCCAGCAGCAATCGCCGCGACTCCACCGTCAACTACGAACTGGACCGCTCCGTGCGCCACGTGCAGCAGGCACCGGGCGGCGTGCGCCGCCTGTCGGTGGCGGTGGTGGTCAACTACCGCCAGCAGGCCGATGCCAAGGGCAAGCTCGTGGCCGAACCGCTGCCGCCGGCACTGCTGGCGCAGATCCAGAACCTGACCAAGGAGGCGATGGGGTTCTCGGCCGACCGCGGCGACTCCATCAACGTAGTCAACAGCCCGTTCACCGCCGAGCGCGACAAGGCCGCGCCCGAGGTGCCGCTGTGGAAGCAGCCCGACATGATCGAGCTGGGCAAGACCCTTGCTGGCTACCTGCTGCTGGCAGTGCTGGCGCTGTTCGTGTGGTTCAAGGTGGCGCGCCCGATCCTGCGCCGCTACACCTCGCCGCCGCTGCCGGCACCGGAAGCCAAGGACGAGACCGAGGCAGTGCTGCTGCCGCCGGACGAGCCCGCCAACCCGGAGATCCTGCGGCTTGCCGCCAAGTATGAAAGCGACCTCGCGCTGGTGCGCGACGCCGCACAGCGCGACCCGCGCCTGGTCGCCAGCGTGATCAAGAACTGGATTGCCAATGACAACCGCTAAGGGCATCTCCGAATCTGGCCTGCAAAAGAGCGCCGTCCTGATGATGGCGATCGGCGAGGATGCCGCGGCCGAGGTGTTCAAGCACCTGTCGCAGCGCGAAGTGCAGGAACTGGGCTCGGCCATGGCCACACTCAGCTCGGTCACCCGCGAGGAAATGGCCGAGGTGCTGGGCGAGTTCCGCGCCGAGACCGAGCAGTACCTGGCCCTGAACGTCGATTCCAACGCCTTTATCCGCAGCGTGCTGAACAAGGCGCTGGGCGAGGAACGCGCCCAGTCGGTGATCGAAGACATCCTGGAGTCGCGCGATCCGGGCGGCGGGATCGATTCGCTGAACTGGATGGACGCCACGGCCATTGCCGAGCTGATCCGCGACGAGCACCCGCAGATCATCGCCACCATCCTGATCCACCTGGACCGCCAGAAGTCGTCAGAAGTGCTGGCACTGTTCACCGACCGCCTGCGCAACGACGTGATCCTGCGTATCGCCACCTTCGGCGGCGTGCAGCCGGGCGCGCTGCAGGAACTGACCGACGTGCTGACCAAGCTGCTGGCGGGCCAGAGCCTGAAGCGCAGCCGCATGGGCGGCGTGCGCACCGCGGCCGAGATCATCAACCTGATGAGCACCGCGCACGAAGAGGCCGTCATCGACGGCGTGCGCCTGCACGACGGCGACCTGGCGCAGAAAATCATCGACGAGATGTTCCTGTTCGAGAACCTGCTGGAGGTCGACGACCGCGGCATCCAGCGCGTGCTCAAGGAAATCGCCACCGAGTCGCTCATCGTCGCGCTCAAGGGCGCGCCGCAGGAACTGCGCGACAAGTTCATCCGCAATATGTCCACCCGCGCCGGCGAGATGCTGCGCGAGGACCTGGACGCGCTGGGCCCGGTGCGCGTGTCGCAGGTCGAGGCCGAGCAGAAGGCCATCCTGCAGGTGGTAAGACGCCTGGCGGATGCGGGCGAAGTGCAGATCGGCGGAGGCGACGATGCCTATGTCTGAGGCAAACCCTGAGCGCGGCCAGGCCGCACGCCACGCGCCGCGCGGCGACCCGCTCTCTTCCCTTGCCGGCAACGGCGCGGCCGCCGAACCCGGCGGCTTTGCGCCGTTCGAGCCTCCGCGGCGCGCCCGTGGCGGCGCGGCCGGCTGGCAGCGCTGGCAGATGGGCTCGCTCGATCCCCGCGACAGCGAGCCGCCCGAAGCCCTGGCCGCCATGCCCTCCGAGCCCGCACCGCCGCCGATCGACTTCGAGGCGCTTGACGCGATGCGCGAAGGCGCGCGCAAGGAAGGCTATGCCCAGGGCTACACCCAGGGGCAGACCCAGGGCTACGGCGACGGCCACCGCGAGGGCTACGCCCGCGGCCTCGAAGCCGCACGCAACGAGGCCACGCAACTGCAGGCGCTGGCCACCAACTTCCGCAGCGCGCTCAGCGGCGTGGACGACCAGGTCTCGCGCGCGTTGGTGTCGCTGGCGCTGGACGTGGCGCGCCAGCTGGTGCGCACTGCGCTTGCCGACGACCCCGCGGTGCTGCTGCCGGCCGTGCGCGAGCTGCTGGCCAGCGAACCCGCGCTGTGCGGATCGCCCAGCCTGCTGCTGCATCCCGACGACGTGGCGCTGGTGGAAACCCATCTGCATGGCGAACTGGCGGCGGCGGGCTGGGCCGTACGCGCCGATCCGTTGGTGGCGCGCGGCGGCTGCATCGCCAGCGCCGCCAGCGGCGAGCGCGATGCCACGCTGCCCACGCGCTGGACGCGCGTGGTCAAGGCGCTGGGCCGCGACGATCCATGGGAGCCGCCACATGCCTGACACCGCCGCGCAAGCCACGCCCGCACCGGATCAGGGACTGCCTCATGCGCAACGCTGGATCGGCGCGCTGGACAGCGCCGCGGCCGGCATCGCCGGGCTCGACAGCAAGCGCAGCTGCGGCCGCCTGACGCGCGCCGCGGGCCTGGTGCTGGAAGCCGTGGGCCTGCGCCTGCCGGTGGGCAGCGACTGCCTGATCGAGCTGCCCGCGGGGCAGTTCACCACCGACAGCAATGCCCCGCGCACCGCGGAGGCGGAGGTGGTGGGCTTTGGCGCCGACCGGCTCTACCTGATGCCGCAATCGGATGTGGTGGGCTTGCTGCCGGGCGCGCGCGTCTATCCGCTGGAACCATCGCCGCAGCCGGCCGGCACCGCCACGCCGCGCGAGCCGGGCTCCAAGCGCCTGCCGGTTGGCGCCGGCCTGCTGGGCCGCGTGCTGGACGCCGCGGGCCGTCCGCTCGACGGGCTGGGCCCGATCACCGCCGCCATGGAAGTGCCGCTGGCCGGCGAGCAGATCAACCCGCTGATGCGCGCACCGATCGAGACTGTGCTCGATACCGGCGTGCGCGCCATCAACGGCATGCTGACCGTCGGACGCGGCCAGCGCATGGGCCTGTTCGCGGGCTCGGGCGTGGGCAAGAGCGTGCTGCTCGGCATGATGGCGCGCTATACCAGCGCCGACGTGATCGTGGTCGGCCTGATCGGCGAACGCGGCCGCGAAGTGAAGGAGTTCATCGAGAACATCCTTGGCCCCGAAGGCCGCGCACGATCAGTCGTGGTGGCCGCGCCGGCCGATACCTCGCCGCTGCTGCGCATGCAGGGCGCCGCCTATGCAACGCGGCTGGCCGAGTATTTCCGCGACCAGGGCCAGCATGTGCTGCTGATCATGGATTCGCTGACGCGCTACGCCATGGCGCAGCGCGAGATCGCGCTGGCCATCGGCGAGCCGCCGGCGACCAAGGGCTATCCGCCCTCGGTCTTTGCCAAGCTGCCGACGCTGGTCGAGCGCACCGGCAATGGCCCCGAAGGGGGCGGCTCGATCACCGCGTTCTACACGGTGCTGACCGAAGGCGACGACCAGCAGGACCCGATCGCCGATTCCGCGCGCGCCATCCTGGACGGCCATATCGTGCTGTCGCGCAGCCTGGCCGAATCCGGCCACTACCCGGCCATCGACGTGGAAGCATCGATCAGCCGCGCCATGACCGCGCTGATCCCGCAGGAGCAGTTCGGCTCGGTGCGGCGCTTCAAGCAGCTGATGTCGCGCTACCAGCGCAACCGCGACCTGATCAGCGTGGGTGCCTATGTGCCGGGCAACGACCCGGAGCTGGACCTGGCGATGCGCCTGCACCCGCGCATGGAAGCCTTCCTGCAGCAGGACATCCACGAGCGCGCCGGCTACGACGACGCCATCGCTCAGCTTCACAGCCTCTTCGACAGGAGTGAACATGCTCAAGCATTCACCGCTTAATACGCTGGCTGACCTCGCCCAGAACGATACCGACGCCGCCGCGCGCGAGCTGGGGAGGCTGCAGGGACTGCGCACGCAGGCTGAGCAGCAGCTCAACCAGCTCACCGAGTACCGCCATGAGTACCGCGCGCGCATGCAGATGGTGGCCGCCGAAGGCATGACCTCCAGCCGCTGGCAGGATTTCTCGCGCTTTCTCGATTCGCTCGACCATGCCATCCGCCAGCAGGGCGCGGCGCTGGCCAAGGCCGAAGCCGACCTGCTGGCAGGGCGCAACCACTGGCAGCACCAGAAGCGCCGCCTGAACTCGTTCGACACACTGATCGCGCGCGCCGAAGCGAAGGAAGAACAGGGTGCCGCGCGCCGCGAGCAGCGCGCCAACGACGAATACGCCGCCCGCCTGGCCCGCACCACGGCCAGCCGTCTCAGCGAAGCCTGACCCGGGCCACCCCCGTAGCCAACTCCATGATCGATATCAGCCAGATTGTCAGCAGCGCCGCCAATGCGGTCGAGGGCGCCAGGCGCGCCAGCGCCGATGCAACCGCGAGCGGATTCGGCGACGCGCTGTCGCGCGCCCGCGAAAGCAGCAAGGCGCCCGCGCCGCCGGCCAGGGAAGCCGCCGCGCGCGACCAGCCCGCATCGCGCCAGCCCGCGGCGCAGGCCGACGCCGGCAAGCCGCAGCCAGCCGCCGCGGCCGGCAAGAAGCCCGCGGCCGACCACAAGGATGAAGACCAGGACCAGGATGACACCGCGGCGGCCACGCCGACGGATGCCGCAGCCGCTGCCGCAGCGGCCCTGGCCCTGATGCTTCCCGCCGCAGCCCCGGCCAGCCCCGCTGCCGCGCCGGCCGGCGCGGCGGGTTCCGCCATCGCCGGCGTTGCCGACACCGGCGCCGCCGCACTGCAGGCGGCACTGGCAAATGCCGCGCAGCCGGCCACGGCAGATGCCCAGGCCGATGCCATGCCGGCGGCCGCCACGCCACTGCCGGAAACGCTGCAGGTCGTCACCACCGAAGCCCGGCCAGCACAGCCTTCGGTAGCCGACACGCTGGCCACCATCGCATCCCAGCGCGCCGCGATGCAGACCAGCACCAGCGCAGGCACCGACGGCAAGGCCGGCACGGCCCAGGCCATCCCGGGCGACGTGCTCGCGGTCCAGCAGGACGCCAGCGGCCAGTCTGCCGGCGGATCGGGCAAGCGCCCGGACAGCGGCATCGCCCAGCACCGCGCCGATCCGCTCGCCGCCAGCCCCGGCACGGCCGATGCCAGGCCCGCGGCAACGCCGTTCGCCGTCGCACAGGCTGCCGCCCGCACCGGCGAGGCTGGCGCGGCCAGCCCCGACAA
The DNA here is from genome assembly GCF_058781795.1 of Cupriavidus sp. FW306-1B-F12B. NCBI lineage: Bacteria > Pseudomonadati > Pseudomonadota > Betaproteobacteria > Burkholderiales > Burkholderiaceae > Cupriavidus > Cupriavidus sp. FW306-1B-F12B. The sequence continues at coordinate 718 of NZ_JBYSXC010000004.1, read as the reverse complement.
CACACCAGCCGTGGCCGCCGCGCTGGCCGGCCAGGCCACCCCGTCGGCTACTGCAGCCGCTGCCGCCGCCTCCGCCCGTCCGGTGGTCACCCCGCAGCTGTACGACAGCCAGTGGCCGCAGGCCCTTGGCCAGCAGATGATCCGCATGAGCACGCAAGGCCAGCAACGCGCCGAACTGCAGCTGAACCCGCCCGATCTCGGGCCGCTCAAGGTCGTGCTCAACGTGGTCAACGACCAGGCCCAGGCCCAGTTCGTCTCGCCCCACCAGGCCGTGCGCGCCGCGGTGGAAGCGGCGCTGCCGCACCTGCGCACCGCGCTGTCGGAGAACGGCATCCAGCTTGGCCAGACCTCGGTGGGCGCAGACGCCTTTGCCAGCCAGGCGGGCAATGGGAACGGGCAGCAACAGCAAGCGCCGGGGAATGGGCGCGGGCAAACCGGCTTTGGTAGCGGCACGCTGGCGGCTGTTGAGCCGGCGGCAGGGGCCAGTACGACGGTGCGTCCCGCGCGTGTGCTTGGGCGTGGCGAGATCGATACGTTTGCCTGATCAATCACTGTGTAACGGGGTCCCTTGAAGGGATAGCAGGAGCAACCGGTGTTGGATAACCGCCTGGGTGCCCCCTCTCCCGCATGTACAGACCGGAGACATGGGTAACAGGTGTTCGGAGACATAGGTGACACGTGACCTGCGCGCATCATGATGCGCGCAGGTCAAGTTCTC
>NZ_JBYSXC010000041.1:0-990 GCF_058781795.1 Cupriavidus sp. FW306-1B-F12B | reverse complement strand
GCATTCAAGCGCAAGGTAGTTCAGGAGTATTTGTCTGGGGGGATTGGGATCCGGGCACTGAGTCAGAAGCATGGGATTGGTCATTCGATCGTGCGACGCTGGATTGGTGCGTGGCAGCACCATGGAGAGGCCGGGCTACGCAAGAAGCGTGAGGCGTTTGGCGCCGAGTTCAAGCTGACGGTGCTGCAGCATATGTGGCGCCACGAGTTGTCCTATGCTCAGACAAGTTCCCTCTTCGACTTGCGCGATACCCGCGGAGCCAGCCGTTGGGAGCGCCAGTATCATGAGGGCGGTTTCGAAGCCCTCATGCCGCGCCGCAAAGGCCGGCCACCCAACATGTCCGAGCCCAAACAGCCTGTCCAACCCACTCCCGAGTTGCCCCAAGACGGACGTTCACGTGAAGATCTGCTCAAGGAAAACGAGTATCTGCGCGCGGAGGTGGCGTACCTAAAAAAGTTGGATGCCCTGCTCCGGGCCAAGGAGCAAGCGGCGCCAAAGAAAAAGCGCAAGTCGTGAACGCTTTGCGCGAGCACCACCCGCTGCCAATCCTGCTCAAGATCGCCGCTCTGGCGCGCAGCACGTTCTACTACCAACTCACGGCAAGCAAGGCCGGAGATCGTCACGGGGAACTCAAGGAGCGCATCCAACGTGTGTATGCCGAGCACAAGGGCCGATATGGCTACCGCCGGATTACGGCGACGCTGCGTCAGACGGGGACGTTGATCAATCACAAGACCGTGCAACGGCTGATGTCGGCGTTGCGGTTGAAGTCGCTCGTGCGGCCCAAGAAGTACCGCTCATACCGAGGGCAGGTGGGGCGAGTCGCCCCCAATCTGCTTCAGCGCCAGTTCGAGGCGAGCAAGCCGAACGAGAAGTGGGTGACGGATGTGACCGAGTTCAACGTAGGCGGCAAGAAGCTGTATCTCTCGCCCGTCCTGGACCTATACAACGGGGAGATCATCGCTTGGCAAACCAGCGAACGACCTGACT
>NZ_JBYSXC010000040.1:0-1087 GCF_058781795.1 Cupriavidus sp. FW306-1B-F12B | reverse complement strand
CTGTCGGCCATTGCCACCGTGCCGCGCCACCTGTTCGTCGAGCCGGGGCTGGCATCGCAGGCGTATGAGGACGCCGCGCTGCCGATCGGCCACCAGCAGACCATTTCCAAGCCGTCGGTGGTGGCGCGCATGATCGAGCTGCTGCGCGAGGGCCTGGCCGCCGACGCGCCGCTGGAGCGCGTGCTCGAGATCGGCACCGGCTGCGGCTACCAGGCCGCGGTGCTGAGCCAGGTCGCGCGCGAAGTCTTCTCGATCGAGCGCATCCGCCCGCTGCACGAGCAGGCCAAGGCCAACCTGCGGCCGCTGCGCGTGCCCAACCTGCGCCTGCACTACGGTGACGGCATGCTGGGGCTGCCCCAGGCGGCGCCGTTTTCGGCCATCATCCTGGCCGCGGCCGGCATGGAGGTGCCCGAGGCGCTGCTGGAGCAGCTGGCCATCGGCGGGCGCCTGATCGCCCCGGTGGCGGTGATGCCGCCGGCGGGCGTGCCGGGCCAGACCGTCACGCAGCAGCTGTTGCTGATCGAGCGGCGCAACCGCCATCGCTTTCACAGAACCGCGCTTGAAGCCGTTTTCTTTGTGCCCTTAAAATCGGGCACCATCTGAGTCGAACTATGCACAACATCGTGAAATCGCAATATTTCGCACGCGCCGGACAACTTTTTGCGGCCTCGGCGCTGACGGCCCTGCTGGCCGCCTGCGCCAATTCGCCGATGCCGGCACCCGTGGTTGACCGTACCTCCACTTCCGGTACCACGGCCGCGACGCTGGAACCGGCGCCCCCCGGATACTATCGGGTCAAGCGAGGCGATACTCTTTACCGTATCGCGCTGGAGAACGGCCAGTCGTATCGCGATGTGGCAACGTGGAACAACCTGACCAATGTGAACCAGATCGAGGTCGGCCAGCTGCTGCGCATCGTGCCGCCGGGTGCCGACGTCAACACTGCGCCCGGCGTGGCCACCATGCCAGTGGCGCCGGGCACGGTGCAGGCGCAGCCGATCGACCAGGCCCGCCCGGCCGCCACGCCGGTGCCGCCGGCTGCGGCCGCTTCGGCGCCTGCGGCAACGCCCGCCGCGCCCGCCGCGGC
>NZ_JBYSXC010000003.1:0-425155 GCF_058781795.1 Cupriavidus sp. FW306-1B-F12B | reverse complement strand
TCTCTGTGTGGAAGCCTCGCGGCTCCCTCGCTCTTTCGAGCGGTCGCTCACTCTCAGAAAACTGACTGACCAGATCCAAAGATCCAGTCACGTTTTGCTGTGCGAGCACTGTATAACTTGTGAAGCAACACTGTCCGAAGACAGCGGCGTCCGCTACCCAGCGCCCACACTTATCGGTTGTTTGGTTGTTAAAGAACTTCGCCGCCGGCTTTGCCGTTCAGCGCTGCCGCGTTGTCTGCAGCAGAGAAACAAGATTATGCAGAGCTTTCCTCGTTTCGTCAACCGTTTCAGCATCTTTTTTTGCTGCGGCCAGCGCGCCAACTTCGCTGCGCCAACCGATCCGGTCGACCCCGCAACCCGCGCCCCGTCTGCTTTGCAGCGCTGCGTTGTGTTGCGAGGGGGCGAATATTAAGTGACCGCAGCGGGGTTGGCAAGGGGTTCTTCGAAAAAAAGCCAACCCGCCTAAAAAAGGCATTCCAAGCCACTTCAGCTGTCGTCGGGCGCTGCTTATAGAATGGCTGTTCCGGCCCACCGGGCCGCTCTTTATAGATGGGGACGTTTGATGACTATCCAAGCGACCTGGCAACCAAGCCAGGGCAACAGCATCTGCCACCTGACCAACGGGACTGCCGAGTGGCAGGCCGACCTGGATGCATCTGCCGGCGGCGACACCCAATACCCGAACCCGCATGACCTGCTGGATTCGGCCCTGGCCGCCTGCACCACGCTGACTTTGCAGCTGTACGCCAAACGCAAGGGCTACGCCATCACCGAAGTCCATGTATCGGTCGGTCATGAAGAGGCCAACGGGACCTACACCATGAACCGGGAGGTCAAGGTCAGCGGAGAACTCACGCCCCAGATCCTGGATGACCTGCTCCGCGTGGCGAATCGCTGCCCGGTGCACAAGACCTTGTCGGGACAGTTTTCCATCCAGACGTCGATTGCCTGACCCACCCTGGCAAGATCCCGCTCTCTGCTATTGTCAGCTCAAATGATAATCGTTATCATTTATGCCTCAGGCTGTGACACGTCCTGAGTCAGCAAATGGGTTCACCGGACACGGACGTGTCCGGTCTTTTCTTTCCGGCGACCTACCGTCGCGGCGGCCCCGTTCCGGCCGATTCCCTCCTGCCCGATGTCATCGTCCTGACGCACGTGGTGCGATACCGTACCTGGCGTGGACCAGGCGCGTGCCCCACCCGTTCGAGGGGCATCCTGCCCCGGTGTGTTGGCTGGCCCACCAAGGTTTCGTCGCTTTCCGGGCAAACCGGCGCCGTACGCTTTATCTGCCATGCACCGCAGGCTTACCATGAACGGAAAGCAGAACAAGTAGAAGGCGCCAACAGAAAGCGCCGATACATCGAAGCGAGCGGGGGGATTCCTTGACCAACTTCATCGAAGCGTATTGCGCGCAGGTTCGGCTTGCGGGCGCAGTCGGCGTGATCGCCAAACCGGTTGTGGTGGCACAGGACGGCGCCTACGCCATGCACTACGTGCCCTGCGAATACCTGAACATCCAGGCACCTCTGGTGCTGGTCAGCACCACGCCCGGCCACGCCCATGTGCGGCTGGCCGCCGCCGTCACCGAAGAACTGATGCGCGCCCATGCACCTGGCAGCGTAATTCAGCGCGAGAACAAGCGGCGCGTCGAACTGGGCGGCAAGCTGGTGCGGCCTAACCTGATCCGCATGCTTGACCACTTCCGGGTGCCCGAACTGGTCGGCCTGCCGCACGCCGCGGCATTGTGGAACGATGGATTCGAGCGCCTGCAACCGCTTGCCTTGCTGCCGCATGCCACCACGCGGCGCGGTCTGGCGTTCGACGGCCCACTGGAAGAACTGCTGGAGACCCCGATGCTGCGCGAGGTATTCGAAGCGCAGTTCCTGGGAGCCGTGCGCCAGATGCGCACGGATGCGCTGTACATCGCGCTGGGCCGTACCGCCTGGGCAGGGCTGCGGCATGCAGTCAGCCGCCGGCTGCTGGCAAAGCATCAACTGCTGGGGATGATGCCCGTGCCGGCGCGCGCCGGCAGCATGGTGCGCTACTTCCTGCGCGAGATCGCCGCCAGCGACCTGTCGGCCAAGGATCCGGTGCGCCATCGGGTGGCCTGGCTCGATGCCGCCCATGCCGAACTGGAAGCCAGCGTGCGCAAGCTGCGCGCTGCCATCCGGCCGGATCCGCACTCTGCCTACCTGATCGCGTAAGCGATCACTCGCCTCAATGATTGTGCTCGATAGACCCCACCGAAGTGGGGTCTCGGTGGCCCGCATTGTGTCGATAACGTCTCCTGAGGCATCTGACACGCCTCGCATTCCCGATTTTTGGCGGCCCCGCGTGGGCCGCGATTTTTTTGGGGATCGCCAATTAGCGCCGCCCGGTCAAGCGGCTACGCCGGTGGCGGCGTCTGCCCCACGCTTCGCCGCAGCGCATCCGATACCTGCGCCATCAGCGCGGCGTCGTCATCGACCGCGCGGCCGCTGGCCGACAATGCCTCGCGCACGCTGACGACCTTGCCCGCGTCATAGCACCGGCCGCTGTCGATGGCAGCTTCGAACGCATTGGCGCGCGCGTTGATCTGCACGGGGTCGGCGCTGACCAGCAGCACCGCATGGGCCAGCACCAGGTGGCGCTGCCCGTCGGGCGCTTGCATGGCCGCGGGTGCGCGGCGCCAGTACTGCGCCGTGCCGGCGATCTTGCGCGCGGCTTCGGGCGGGCCCCAGGCCAGGTTGTAGCGGCCGTCGCAGAAGGAACCGGCCACCGCCTGCCAGTGCGTGTCGACGCCCAGCGATTGCAGCGCGTCGCCGATGACCTCGCACAAGTGCAGGTAGACCGCGTCGCTGCGCGCGCCCGGCGGCTGTTCCACTGTGTAGGCCAGGCTCAGGTTGAGGATGCCAGGGCCCTGCGGCACCAGCCCGCCGCCCGACATGCGCAGGAATACCGGACATCCCTGCTGCGCGAAGTCGGCGCGCGCGGTTTCCAGCGCGGCATGGCGCAGGTAGGTGCGCGGCACCACCAGCGACAGCGGCGCCTCCCACAGCTGCGCCACCTGCCGGCCTTGTGCCGCGAGGTCGAGCAAGGCCAGCTCATCCTGCAGCGGGTCGCTGCCCGCCTGCCCGGCATGGGCCGCATCGACAAATTCAAACGGCATGGGATGGCACCAGCCTCCGGATGGCAACGTGCCGAGTCTAGCAACACTAGGCATTGAGCGCATCGAAGTACGCCAGCGCCTTCGACGCGTACATGGCGCCCGGTCCGCCGCCCATCTCGATATTGATGGCCAGCACTTCGGCCAGCTGCTCGCGCGTGGCGCGATGGCGCAGCGCCTGGCTGGTGTGGAACAGCACGCAGTCGTCGCAGCCCTTCTGCACCGCCAGCGCGACGGCAACCAGTTCCTTGACGGCGGCGGGCAGGCTGCCGTCCTGCGTGGCGGCCTTCATCACGCCCTGGAAGGCGCTCATGGCGGCGGGCTGGGCCTGGCCGAGCGCACCGAATTGCTTGTTGATCTCGGTCAGGCGGGTCTTCAGGTCTGTGGTCATGAGGTCTCCTGTCTTGAATTCGAACAAGGCGAGCTGGCCGCGCGGATGGCGCCCTGGGCGGCGCCATCCGCGCGCGGCATCAGCCGGCCAGATGCATCTTCAGCAGCGCGTTGAAGTCATTGGCCTTCTCCATCTGGCTCATGTGGCCAGCATCGGCAAAGACCTTGACGGTGGCTCCCGGCGGCGCGGCTTCAGCGTGCGCGACCGGGATGATCTGGTCCTGACCTCCCCACACCACCAGCACGCGCTTGCCACTGTTGGCCAGCCGCTGGCCAGGCTGCTCGCTCTGGCGGCCGCCGCCGAAGAGCCCCTGCCCCAGCGCCGTCAGCGCCTCGGTGACGCCGTCCAGCCGCTTGTAGCGCAGCAGGTCGTCCAGCATCTGGCGGCTGACCAGCCCCGCGTCGGCGAACAGCAGTTCGACCACGGGCTTGAGCTCGCGCCGGGACTGGGCACTGACGAAGCCTTCGGTATAGCCGCTGTTGACGGCGTCGCCAAAGCCCACCGGCGACACCAGCGCCACCGACAGCACCCGCTGCGGTGCATCGACGGCAAGTTGCGCCGCCACGCCGCCGCCCATCGAATGGCCGACCACATGCGCCGCCTCGATCCCGGTCTCGTCCATGAAGCGCGCTACAAAGCCGGCCATCTGCGCCAGCGTCGCGCCCGCGAGCCGCGGCGACGACTGTCCGTGGCCGGGCAGGTCGAGCGCCACCACGGTGTACGCGTCGGCCAGGGGATCGAGGTTGAACAGCCAGTTGTCCAGGTCTCCGCCAAATCCGTGGATGAAGAGCACGGTTTCGGCGCCGCCACCCTTGCGGGCATAGCGGACCCGGATGCCGTCGACGTCGGCAAACTGGTACGCGGCAGCGGCGTCTTCTTCGCCAGCGTCGTCCGCCGGCGTCTCATAAGCCGCGACATAGTCATCGATTTGCGCATCGCTCACCTCCGCAGGTGCCAGCACGCCGAGCAGCGCCTTCACCGGCAGCACGTCGCCGGCCTGCGCCACCTTGCGGCGCAGCGTGCCCGCGTCGGGCGCCTCCACCGCATTGGCGATCTTGTCGGTTTCCACATCCAGGATCGGCAGGCCCACGGTAATCACGGTTCCTTCGTCGACCAGCCAGGCATTGACCGTGCCTTCCTTCATCGACAGGCCCCACTTGGGCATCACGATCGGGATAATCGTGGGGGAAATTTCGGTTGCCATCAGTGCTTGCCCTCCTTCATGGTCTTGCGCGCGGCGGCGACGATCTGCGCGGCGCTGGGGATGTACAGGTCCTCCAGCGTCGGCGAGAACGGCACCGGCGTGTGCGGCGGGCACACCATCTCGATGCCGGCCTTGAGCGCGCCGAAGGCCTGCTGCGCAACCTGCGCGGAGATATCGGTGGCGATATTGCAGCGCGGGCTGGCCTCGTCCACGACCACCAGGCGGCCGGTGTTCTCGACCGATTCCAGCACCGTGTCCATGTCCAGCGGCGAGAGCGTGCGCAGGTCGACGATCTCGGCCTCGATGCCCTCCTTGGCCAGCGTTGCCGCCGCTTCGAGCGCGCGATGCACCATCAGCCCGTAGGTGACGATCGACACGTCCTTGCCGTCGCGCACGATATTGGCCTCGCCGAACGGGATTGCGTAGGCGCCTTCTGGCACCTCGCCCTCCAGGCCGTACAGGTTCTTGTGCTCGCAGAAGATCACCGGGTCGTTGTCGCGGATCGCCTGGATCAGCAGGCCCTTGGTGTCGTACGGCGTGGACGGGCACACCACCTTCAGGCCGGGGATATGCGTGAACAGCGGCGTCAGCATCTGGCTGTGCTGCGCGGCCGCGCGAAAGCCCGCGCCGACCATCGCGCGGATCACCACCGGGGTCTCGGCCTTGCCGCCGAACATGTAGCGGAACTTGGCCGCCTGGTTGAAGATCTGGTCGAAGCAAACGCCCATGAAATCGATGAACATCAGCTCGGCGATCGGGCGCATGCCGCAGGCCGCGGCGCCGATGGCGGCGCCCACGTAAGCGGATTCAGACAGCGGCGTGTCCAGCAGCCGGTCGCCGTGCTTGGCGTAAAGGCCCTTGGTCACGCCCAGCACGCCGCCCCAGGCGTCCTTCTCGCCGTCCGCGCCGGCGCCGCCGACGATGTCTTCGCCCAGCATGATGACGCTGGGGTCGCGGGTCATTTCCTGGTCGATCGCCTCGTTGATCGCCAGCTTGATACTCAGTTTGCGAGCCATGGTTTGTCTCCTGATATTGGGTTAGCGCGTGGCGGATCAGTAGCTGACGTAGACGTCGGTGAGCAGGTCTTCGGGCCCGGGCTGCGGCGCGGCCTTGGCTTCCTGCACGGCATGCTCGATCAGCGCGGCGACCTCGCGGTCGATGGTGTCGAGTTCTTCGCGCGCGACCACTCCCGCCTGGGTCACGGCGCGGCCAAACAGCTTCAGGCAATCCTTGTTGGCGCGGATGTCGTCGAGTTCGCCGGCGGCGCGGTAGGTTTGCGCATCGCCCTCGAAGTGGCCATAGAAGCGGACCATCTTGCATTCGAGCAGCGACGGTCCGCCGCCTTCGCGCGCGCGCCGGATCACTTCGCCGGCCGCTTCATGGACCGCGAAGAAGTCGGTGCCGTCCACCGTCACGCCCGGGATGCCGAAGCCGGCGGCGCGGTCCACGTAGCTGTCCACCGCGGTGCCGTAATCGCGCGAGGTCGATTCGGCATAGCCGTTGTTCTCGATCACGAAGATCACCGGCAGGTTCCAGACCGCGGCCAGGTTCAGGCTTTCCAGGAAGGTGCCCTGGTTGGAGGCGCCGTCGCCGCAGAAGGTGATGCCGACCTCGCCCTTGCCGCGGAACTTGGCAGCCAGCGCGGCGCCGCAGATCAGCGGCGCGCCTGCGCCCAGGATGCCGTTGGCGCCCATCATGCCCTTGGACAGGTCGGCGATATGCATCGAGCCACCCTTGCCATTGCACGAGCCGCCCTTCTTGCCGTAGATCTCCTTCATCATCGCCACCGGATCGACGCCCTTGGCAATGCAGTGGCCGTGGCCGCGGTGCGTGCTGGCGATGCGGTCGCCATCGTTCAGGTGGTGCAGGATGCCGACGCCCGTGGCTTCCTCGCCCGCGTATAGATGGACGAAGCCCGGGATGTCGCCGCGCCCGAAGTCCACGTGCAGGCGTTCTTCGAAATCGCGGATGGTGCGCATCTTCCGGTACACCGTCAGCAACGTCTCCTTGTCGAGCGGCAGCGCTGCGGAATCTTGAGAAGCTCTGGCTGTCATGTCTGTCTCCTTCGTTTTCAGGTGTTGCACTTCAAGAAAGGGGAAAAGCGGGCGGACGCGGTGCCCGCGCGTCATCCCACCGCGGCGGGCTGCGGCAGGCTGCGCATCAGGTGGTGGCGCGCGGCATGGCGCATGCAGGCCGCGACGTCGATGCTGCGAAAGGCGTGGTCATGCAGGGTGACGGTGACTTCGTCGTCCGGGCCAAAGGCCAGCTCGCGCTCGCCGTCCAGCGCGACAATGCCGCTGCGCTGGCGCACGCGATGGGGACGGCCGTGTTCAAGCCGCTGCCAGCCGGCCACCGGCACGGTGCACATCAGGCCGGGTGCGATCGGCGCGCACAGGTCGAATTCGCCTTCGCCGGGCGCGGCCAGTTCGATCGCGAGGCCGCCCTCTTCGCGCCGGCCCACCGGCTTCAGCAGCCCGGCGATGGATGACAGGCCGATGGCCTCGGGGTCGGCAAAGGACACGTAGACGGCGGCAAGCGTGTCGGTCTTCCACAAGGCGCGTGCGCCGATGAAGTGCTCATGCGAGATCACCGCATCCACCAGTGCAATATCGCGGCGAAAGCCGCCGTTGCCGTCGCGGATGACGATGTCGAGCCGCTTGTTCGACGCCAGCGCCTGCGCAGGGGGAATGCGGCCCGTGGCATAGAGGCCGGTGGCCAGCCCGATGATGGTGGGCTCGCGCATTTCGGGGTAGGCATTGTTGGTGCCGGTCGACAGGCCCGCGATCGGCACAGCACCGCACTCGCGCACCACCGCGCGGTGGGTGCCGTCGCCGCCCAGCACGATGATCGCGGCCACGCCCGCATCGGCCATGCAGCGCGCGGCGCGCAGGGTGTCGTCGACGCGCGCGGTGACCGGCATGTCGAGGTAGTCGACCGCGGGCAGGCCCGAGTCCGGCCCCTGCCGGCGTGCCAGGTGCCGCGCCAGCATGACGCGCAGGCCTTCGCGGTCGGGCATCATCAGCACGCGCTCCACGCCGCAGGAGGCCAGCGCGGCCAGCAGGCGCAGCACGATATTGACGCGGTCGGCCAGCTGCAGGCTGTTGGCGTTGGCGATCACACGACGGATGTCGCGCGCGGAAATCGGGTTGGCGATGATGCCGACCACTGGCGCGATCTGCGCGCTGGCGCCTGCTGCGTGCCCCATTGCCTGTCTCCTGTTGTCGTTGTCTTGCCAGGCGTATTTGCAATGGCTGTGCCAGTGCGCGCAGGCAGTGAAAACAGGGGAAACAGCGGCCTCGGCGGGGTCGGATCCGAGGGATTACCCCGAGGCGGCAGGGCAAAAACGACGCTGCGCTGTGACAGGTGTCACAGCGCAGGTGTACAGGGGATGGACAACCGTATCGCAGGGATGGCGCGCGTGCGCCGTGCTGCCTGCCGGCTTATGCGTCGGTGGGCTCCGGGCCGCCGTCGCGCCGGTTGGGCGACTGGATGCCGTAGCGCTCCATGCGCCGGTACAGCGTCATGCGGCTGACGCCGATCTGCCGCGCGACCGCGCTCAGGTTCCAGCCGGACGCGCGCAGGTATTGCATCAGCAGCATGCCTTCCGGCGGCAACTGGTGCGGATCGAACGGTGCGGCAGCGGGTGACTGGGCGGGCCCTGGCTGCGGCAGGGCGGCGGACGGTGCGGGTCCCGCCAGGCTGTCAGGCAGGTCCTGCACATCGATATAGCCGTCGGCGCAGACCGCGCGCGCGTACTCCAGCACGTTGCGCAGTTCGCGCAGGTTGCCGGGCCAGCGGTGGCGGTGCAGCCGCTCGCGTGCCGCGGGCGACAGCGTGATCTCGCTGCCCTCTGCGCCCCCTTCCTGCAGCAGCTTGCGGACCAGCCAGTCCAGGTCGGTGCGCGCACGCAGCGGCGGCAGCGTGAAGCGCGCGCCGTTGAGGCGGTAGTACAGGTCCTCGCGGAAGCGCCCGTCGGCCACCAGTTGCTCCAGGCTGTGGTGCGTGGCGGAAATGACCCGCAGCCGCACCGGCACCGGCCGCGCGGCGCCGATAGGCAGCACTTCGCCCTCGGCCAGCACGCGCAGCAGCCGCGACTGCAGCTCGCGCGGCATGTCGCCGATCTCGTCCAGGAACAGCGTGCCGCCGTCGGCCTCCTGGATCAGGCCGCGCTTGCCGCGCGGGCCTGCGCCGGAGAAACTGTTGGGCAGGTGCCCGAACAATTCGCTTTCAATCAGGGTTTCAGGGATCGCCGCGCAGTTCACCGCTACGAACGGCCCGCCGCGGCGGGCGCTGGCAAGATGCAGCGCCTTGGCCAGGAACTCTTTGCCGCTGCCGGTCTCGCCGTGGATCATCAGGTTGATCGGCGAATCGACCAGGCGCGCAGCGCGCTGCAACTGCTGCTGCAGCGCGGCATCGCCGCCGGTCAGCGCCGCCAGCGCATCCGGCATCGCCACCTGCGTTTCGGCGGGCGGCGCCTGCCAGCGCAGCGCCGGCGGCAGCACGCTCAGGTACAGCAGGCCGCCGCTGCGGGTCAGCGCCACCAGGCGCTGCTCGCTCGGGCGCGAATAGACATAGTGGCCCAGGTCCTCCAGGCGCGCGTCGAACAGCGTCTCGAACCGCTGGCCCAGCACGGTGGCGCCCGGTGCGCCACCCAGCTCGCCTTCCAGCATCAGCCTGGCGCGGTGGTTGTGGCCGACGATGCGGCCGGCCTCGTCCAGCGCCAGCAGGTATTCGGGATTGACGTCGACAAACTCCGGCGCCACGTTCAGCTTCAGGATCCAGTCGCGGCGGTGCGCGCGCAGGAAGTTGGCGTTCTCGATATGCGCGGCGTAGATGCGCACCATCTGCAGCGCCAGCCCCTGGCTGTCCTTGGCCTGCGGCGAGGTCAGCGCGGAGATGTCGAGGATGGCGTGCAGGTTGCCGTGCGTGTCGAACAGCGGCGCGGCGGTGCAGGTCAGCGGGATATGGGTGGCGTCGAAATGGTCGGCCTGGTGCACCGTCAGCGCCTGGCCCGTGGCCAGGGCGGTGCCGACCGCGCAGGTGCCGGCGCCGCTCTCGCTCCACTCGGCGCCCAGGTACAGGCCCGCGTGGCGCAGCGCGGCGTCGCTGCGGGCCTCGCCGATATAGTCGACGGTCACGCCCTGGGCATCGGTCAGCAGCACCACATAGCCCAGGCCCGCCACCTGCCCATACAGGCTCTGCAGGCCGTGGCGCGCGATGCGCGCGAAGTCGTCGATGCGTTCCTGGTGTTCGCGCAGGCGCGGCTGCGGCAAGATGCGCGCCTCCTGCATGCGCGACGGATCCAGGCCGTACTGGTGCACGCAGCGGCGCCATGAGTTCTGGATGATGGCGTCGTGCGCGATCCGGTCCGCAAGCACGGCCGGCGGGGCAAGGTATGTGGTGGCCTGGACCACCGTCTCGATGTGCTCGCGTTGCCGCAGGTCCATCGCTGTCTCCTGTCGTCGCTGCCGTCGGCCCCATGGGTGATGGATGGGGTGATGGATCGGGCGGACTGTCGGGCGCGTGCTGCGGAAGCCGCGCCTCTGTGTCTCGGGCCTTCTAATGTATCCGAGCGGATCAGCGGTACGCAAACAGGATTAGAGCGGCGCTCGCGGGCGCATGCCGCAAGTGCGGCGCACGCCATACCGCAGGACCGCAGGCGCTCAGAGCGCCGATTAGGTCTTCAGGCTGCGCGCCGCATCGGCAGCGATGGCGAACGAGCGCAGGCGCGCCTGGTGGTCATGGATCTGCCCGGTCAGCATCAGCTCGTCCGGGCGCAGGTCATCGACAAAGCGCTGCATGCCGGCACGCACGGCGTCGGGATCGCCCACCACCGAGCACGCCAGCGAGCGGCGGATATGGTCGGCCTCGCTCTCGTTCCACAGCGCTTCGATATCGTCCACCGGCGCGCGCAGCTGCCCCGGAGTGCCGCGCACCAGCGCCAGGAATTGCTGCTGCAGCGAGCTGAACAGGCGGCGCGCCTGGTCCCCGGTCTCGGCCGCAAACACGTTCAGGCCCAGCATCACATAAGGCCGGTCCAGCGCTTCGGAGGGCCGGAAGGTGCGCCGGTACAGGTCCACCGCCTGGCGCATGAAGCCCGGCGCAAAGTGCGAGGCAAAGGCGAACGGCAGGCCCATCGCCGCCGCCAGCTGCGCGCTGAACAGGCTCGAACCCAGCAGCCAGATCGGCACCTTGAGCCCGGCGCCGGGCACCGCGCGCAGGCGCTGGCCGGGGCGCACGTCGTCGAAGTAGGCCTGCAGTTCTTCCACGTCCTGCGGGAAGGTATCGGCGCTGTCGGCCGACAGGTGGCGGCGCAAGGCGCGCGCAGTGGCCTGGTCGGTGCCGGGCGCGCGGCCCAGGCCCAGGTCGATGCGGCCCGGGTAGAGCGAGGCCAGCGTGCCGAACTGCTCGGCGATCACCAGCGGCGAATGGTTGGGCAGCATCACGCCGCCCGAGCCCACGCGGATGGTGCTGGTGCCGTTGGCGACATAGCCGATCAGCACGGCGGTGGCGGCGCTGGCAATGCCGGGCATGTTGTGATGCTCGGCCAGCCAGTAGCGGTGGTAGCCCAGCTGCTCGGCATGGCGGGCCAGGTCGAGCGAGTTGCGCATGGCATGGCCGGCATCGCTGCCTTCAGGGATGGGGGCCAGGTCCAGCACCGACCAGGCCACGCCTGCGCCGTTGGGGATAGAGTCGTGATTCATGTGGTGGATGGCGGGCGGCTGGTGCCGCACGCGGGCAATGCGTATGGCCCGCCATCTTAGAGACCATGGCGCGATCGTGCTGGCAGCCTGATCGCGGCCCTTCGGGCGGCGTGGGTATCACGGGGGCGCGGGAAGGATTGAGTCGCGCCGCGCTTGCCCGTACCATGCAGCCCGATGCCAAGGAACAAGCGATGACACTCAAGACACTGGACGGTGCGCTGGCCCTGCTGACGCACTTCACCGTGCGCCAGCCGACCTGGGGCGTGCGCGAGCTGGCCAAGCACAGCGGCGTGCACTACGCCGTGGTGCACCGCGTGCTGGCGACGTTTGCCGCCAATGGCTTCCTGGTGCAGGACGCGGCCACCGGCAAATATTCGCTGGGACTGCGGTTGTTCGAGCTGGGACAGGTGGTGCGCAAAAGCTTCTCGCCCGACGAGATCGTGCGCCCGGTGCTGGAAAAGCTCGCCGCGCAAAGCGGCGAGACCGTGTTCCTGTCGTGGCTCGATGGCCATGAGGGCCTGTGCGTGGGACTGGTGCAGAGCCAGCACCAGCTGCGCTTTTCGATCGAGCTGGGCGAGCGCTTCCCGCTCTATGCGGGCGCGCATGCCAAGGCCATGCTGGCCTTCCAGGACGATGCCTTCCGCGATGAGGTCTACCGCCAGGGGCTGGCGCGCATCGCCCCCCACACGACGCTGGACCGCGAGCGCATCGAGCAGCAGCTGGCCGAGGTGCGCGAGCGCGGCTGGGCCCATACGCGCGAGGAAGCCGCCGCCAGCGTGGCCGGCCTGGCGTTGCCGCTGCGGTCGCGCGACCGCAGCGCGGTGGTGGGCTCGGTCGCCATCGCCGGGCCGCAGCAGCGGCTGGACCAAGCCGCGGTGCCGCGCCTGCTGGAGGCGCTGCGCGATGCCAGCGGCCGGCTGGAAGACGTCATCGGCTTCGTGCGCTGACGCGCTGTCCCCTCACACCAGCAGGGCCTTGCCCACGGCCCCGCCCAGCACGCGCTGGCCGATCGCATGGCCCAGCGCGCGATAGCTCTCCCATTGCGCCTCATCGAAGAACTGGTCGCCGGTGGCCTCCTGCGGAAACGCGGGATGGGTCGCGCCGTAGTGGCGCACGTCGGCCGGCGCCCATGACACCAGCCGCGGCTTGAGCAGCACGATGCGGCAGGTGCGCGCGCGGGGCGCCCCGCACTCCGGGCCGGTGCGAAAGACGTTGAGCAGCACCGCGCATTTGTCGCCGGTCGGAGCGCCCGGCAGGAAATCATCCGGTACGCCAAAGACACGGCTCAGCACCGGGTGCGTGGTGGCAGCCTCGGTATCGACCACGATCTCCAGCCCATGGTCGATGCGCGCCAGCCGGATCAGGTTGGCCAGGTCGCCGAAGCGGTAGTCGGGGTCGCTCCCGCAATCACACAGCACGATCAGCGCGACCTCGCGGCCCGGGCGCAGCAGCTCGTACACGCCGGTATTGTCGAAATGCCCGCCATCGGACAGGTACTGCCAGCCGCGCCGCGTGCCGTGGAAGCGCGCGCTCAGTTCGCAGCCCAGGTAGTACTGCGTGCGGAACAGCGCGATGCCCGCGGCCAGCCACGGATGCGTGGCGCGTTCCGGATGGCGCCGCGCGCGGCCCCGGCGCCCGCCTTCGCGCGCGTGGCTGGCCGGATACGACGGCCACCATGTGCCCAGCCGCAGGTTCGCCAGGCCGAGCAGCAGCGAGGTGCCCAGCGTGCTCGCGCGCCCAAGGCCGGTGGACACCGCCGCACCCGAGATCGCGATCCAGTCGCCCACGGTGCGCGATTCGGCCAGCTTGCCCGACGAAGGCCAGGACACATCCGGGCAGCAAGCCCAGCCGTCGATGGTGAAGCGCGCGTAGGCGTCCGGCGGCAGCGCCGCCGCCGTACCGGCCTGCGCCACGCAGGGTCCGGGTGCCAGGCACAGCGGCATGCCCTTGCGGTCGCGCTGCACCAGTTGCGCGGCCGGATCGACGGTCAGGTTCAGCGTGACGTTGATCAGGTGCAGCGGCGCCAGCATGCGCGGATCGTAGTACGCGTTCAGGCTGAGCTGGTCGCCGGGCACGGGCTCGGCCACGCTGAAGCGGGCGCGCTGGCTGCCGTCGCGGTCGGCACTCGGGTCGGGAGCCGCGAAGCGCTCCCCGTTGGACGCGCCCAGGAACGCGCGCGTGAGCCGCGCCGCGTAGAACGGCTGCAGCGTCGACAGGTTCAGGAAGCCGGAGAAGCGCCCCGCCACCAGCGCCAGCACCAGGCTCACCACGGTGAACGTGGCCAGCGCCGGGCCGGTATAGGCGTTGCCGAACACCAGCCAGTCGACCGGCTCGCGCCCGTCCCAGCGCACCCACAGCACCAGCCACGACCACAGCACGAACAGCAGCAGCGCCAGCACCGCCGCGGCCGCGCCCGCCAGCAGCGACACCGGCAGCCGCGCGCACAGCGCGCGCCAGGGCGTGTCGGCGCGGCCCTTGCGGCCGGCATCGAGCCAGCGCGAGCCGTAGTGCACCAGCCAGACCAGCACGCCCAGCACAGTTGCGGGCAGCGCCGCGCCCCACTGGTGGTGGGCCTGGTGGGCAAACAGGTAAGCGGTGCGTGCGATGGTGTCGGCAATGCCCAGCGCCGCCAGCCACAGGGTCAGCGTCAGCGCGCCACGCAGTGCGCGCGTGGTGCGCACGCGGTAGGCGGCCACGGTGCGCGGCTCGCCCTGCAGCAGCGCCAGGCACCACAGCACGCCCAGCAGGGTCAGCACGCCCAGCACGGCAAAGAGCTCGCCGATGACCAGCCCCGATCCGAGCCATTCGGACCAGCGCGCCGCGGCCAGCAGCATCAGGCCCAGCAGCGTGGCGAGCAGCGGCGCGGGGCTCAGGAAGCGGGCCGTCGCCTGCGGATCGTTGGCGCGCGGGTAGATCAGCCAGTAGGCCAGCCCGGGCGGCACCGCGCCAGCCAGCGCGGTGGCCAGCGGCAGCCACAGCAGCGTGCTCCACCAGATCGCGCATTCGCCCTGGTTGAAGGCCTGGCGCGCGTCGTGCAGCAGGTCCATCTCATAGCGCCCCAATCCGTAGGAAACCCCCACCGCGACGTGTTGCCCGAGCGCCAGCACAGCCAGCAGCACCAGCAGCGCGCTGCCGATCACGAAATGCATGGCCAGCCAGTTGCGCACCACCAGCGCGGCGGCATAGAGGTTGTCGCCGGCACCGGTGGGCGACAGGTAGCGGCCGTTCTCGCGCAGCCATGCGACCGCGCCGCGGCCAGGGTCGGCGGCGTAGGACACCGAGGTATGGATGCGCCCCGGCGGCTCGCATTGCAGCGTGTGATAGGCGTCGGTGGCGGCCTGGACCGGGCCCGCGCCGCGGCGCAGGCGGCCGGGCACGAACAGGCTGACGAAGAAGGCGCCGAGGTAGCCGCCGCCGCTGACGGTGGACAGGTAGTCGAACTGCGCCAGCAGCGAGGCCAGGCCCGGCACGGTCTGCGCCGCGGCGGCGGTGGCCGCCGCCGGTGTCGCGGCTTCCGGCGCGGGGGCCGGCGCTGCCGCCTTGGCGGGCATCGCGGTGCCCGCCATCGCCTGCATCACGCCCAGGCAGAAGGTGGCGCTGCGGATGCCGCCGCCGGACAGCGCCAGGGCCCAGTTGCGCTGGCCGTCGCCGGCGCGCGGCGCAATGCCGAGCTGGCGGCGGCGCTGGGCGATGCGGGTGGCCTCGTCGCCGGATCCGCCGGTTCCGTGGTGTTCCGCGGCCATGCGCGTCCTCCCGGTAACAGTCGGTCTGCGCCAAGTATAGGCGGCGGCGCTCCGCCGTTGCCGCCGCCGGCACTCGCCCGGCGCCGCCAGCCAGCCCCGCGTTAACCCTGATTGTTGAGAGCCGGGACGAGGCCTAGCATTTCTCTGTATCAGAGACGTTGTCTCTTATATAGAGACAACAGCAGTCGACGCAACCACCCCGCCATGCTCAAGACCCTGGACGGCGCCCTGGCGCTGTTGACCCACTTCACCGCCCGCCAGCCCAGCTGGGGCGTGCGCGAACTGGCGCGCCACAGCGGCGTGCACCACGCCGTGGTGCACCGCGTGCTGGCGACCTTTGCCGCCAACGGCTTCCTGGTGCAGGACGCGCTTGGCCGCTACGGCCTGGGGTTGCGCTGGTTCGAGCTGGGACAAGTGATGCGCAAGACGTTTTCGCCGGCCGAGGTGGTGCAACCGGCGCTGGAAGCACTGGCGCGCGAATGCGGCGAGACCGTGTTCCTGTCGTGGCTGGACGGTGGCGAGGGCTTGTGCACGGATATCGCCCAGAGCCAGCACCAGCTGCGCTTTTCGATCGAAGTGGGCCAGCGCTTCACGCTGGACGCCGGCGCGCACGCCAAGGCCATCCTGGCATTCCAGCCGGAAGCGTTCCGGCGCCAGGTAACGGGCGACGCGCCCGAGCCGGAAGCACGGCTGGCGCAGATCCGCGCCGACGGCTGGGCCTACACCTGCGAGGAATCCGCCGCCACGGTGGCCGGGCTGGCGCTGCCGCTGCGCCACCGCGACAGCCGGGCGGTGGTGGGATCGCTGGCCATCGCCGGCCCGCTGCAGCGCCTGACGCCTGAGGCGGTGCCGCGCTTGCTGGAGGCGCTGCGCACCGCGCGCAACACCATCGGCCCGGTGGCGGGTTTCATGCGCTGAGCGCGCGCCAGGCATCACACACAACAGACAAAACCAGACAACACTACGGGGAGCGGTGGACAACATGACCATGCCAACACAACTGAACGCGCCGATGGCGGCGCAGCCTGCAACACGGACACGCTTCATGGAGCCCTTGCTGCTGCTGGTCTCCGTGGGACTGTCGGTATTCGGCGCCATGATCGGCATGCAGCTGATCGTGTCGCTGGGGATCTCGGCCAACACCTCGATCATCGGCGCGCTGATCGCGATCGTGTTCTCGCGCATCCCGCTCGAGATCACGCGGCGCTTCCGCGTGCTGGAGCGGCAGAACCTGGTGCAGACGGCAATCTCGTCGGCCACCTTCGGCGCCGCCAACTCGCTGATGATCCCGATCGGCGTGCCTTACGCGATGGGCATGCCGGAACTGGCCACGCCGATGCTGATCGGCGCGGTGATCGCCATGTTCGTCGACGGCGCCATGCTGTACTTCCTCTTCGGCAGCAAGATCTTCCCCGCCACCGGCACCTGGCCGGCCGGCATCGCCACGGCCGAGGCCATCTGGGCCGGCGACCGCGGCGGGCGCAAGGCCGCGTTCCTGGGCCTCGGCATTGCCGTGGGCGTGGGCGGCGCCTGGCTGGGCGTGCCGATGTCCGCGTTCGGCGCCGCTTTCCTGGGCAACCTGGCGGCACTGACCATGTTCGGCATCGGCCTGCTGGTGCGTGGCTATTCGGTGGCGCTGACCGGCATCGACATCGCCCGCGCCTATATCCCGCACGGCCTGATGATCGGCGCGGGCATCGTCGCGCTGTTCCAGGTCGCCAATGAAATCCGCCGCGCGCGCCATGCCCCGGCCGTGGACACGGGCACCATCGAAGTCCCGGCCTCGCGCGCCAGCCGCATCCTGTCGGGCGGCTTCCTGATCTACCTGGCGATTGCGCTGCTGATCTCGGTGCTGGCCGGCCATGTCTCTGACATGTCGCTGGGCATGCTGGTGGTGTTCGTGCTCTATGCCGCCTTTGCCGCCTATGTGCATGAGCTGATCGTCGGCATCGCGGCGATGCATTCGGGCTGGTTCCCGGCCTTCGCGGTGGCGCTGATCACGCTGACCATCGGCATCCTGATCGGCTTCCCGCCGACGGCGCTGGCGGTGCTGGTGGGCTTCTCCGCCGCCACCGGCCCGGCCTTTGCCGACATGGGCTATGACCTCAAGACCGGCTACCTGCTGCGTGGCGAGGGCCGCGACATGGAGGCCGAGCTGGCCGGGCGCAAGCAGCAGTTCCTGGCCGCGATGATCGGCTTCGCGGTGGCCGCGGTGGTGGTGCTGGTGTTCCACGGCACCTTCTTCGCGCAAAACCTGATCCCGCCGGTGGACCGCGTCTACGCGGCCTCGATCAAGGCGGGCTCGTCGGCGGAGATTGCCCGCAACCTGGTGATCTGGGCCATCCCCGGCGCGCTGCTGCAGCTGATCGGCGGCTCCAGGCGCCAGCTCGGCATCCTGCTCTCCACCGGCATGCTGATTGCCTCGCCGCTGGCCGGCTGGGCAGTGCTGGCCGGCCTGGCGATCCGCTTCATGCTGCAGCGCCTGCGCGGCGACAAGCACGTGGCCGAGATGAGCGCCTTTGCCGGCGGCGTGATTGCCGGCGACGCGCTGTTCAGCTTCTTCGGCTCCGTCACCAAGCTGCGCAAGTAAGTGCGCAACTGAGTCTTACCTCGGGGCGCGGCCGCCGCGTCCCGCCTGTCATTACCCGAGACGTTCCATGGATATCCAAGCCATCCAGGCCATCCGCGCCGACACCCCGCTGACGGCCTCCACCATCTATCTCGACACCGCCGCGGCCTCGTTGCCGCCCGACGCGGTGCTCGATACCGTGCGCAGCTACCTGCTCGATACCGGCCATGTCGGCATCTACCTGCCGGCCTTCCGCAAGGAGACCTATGCGCGCGTGGAAGCGGTGCGTGGCAAGCTGGCCGGGCTGCTCAACTGCGCCGCCGACGAAGTCGCCTTCACCAAGAACGCCACCGAGAGCATCTCGATCGTCGCGCGCGGCATCGCCTGGAACGCCGGCGACGAAGTGCTGGTGGCCGACACCGAAATGCTGAGCAACCTGCTGCCCTGGCGCCGACTGGAGCAATCGCGCGGCATCGTCGTGAAGATGGTCGCGGCCAATGCCGAAGGGCTGCTTGCGCCCGAGGCGTTCGCGGCCGCCGTCACCCCGCGCACGCGCCTACTCACCTTCTCGCACCTGCCCAATTCGACGGGTGCGGTGCAGCCGGCCGCGCAGATCTGCGCGGTGGCGCGCCGCCACGGCGTGCTGTCGCTGGTCAATGCGGCGCAGAGCGTGGGCATGCTGCGCTCGGACGTGGCCGAGCTGGACTGCGATTTCCTGGCTGGCTGCGGCCGCAAGGCGCTGCGCGCGACCGAGGGTGCGGGCTTCCTGTATGTGCGCCGCGCGCTGATCGAGCAGGTCGAGCCCGCGCTGGTGGGCTGGTGGAACGGCGCCTATGACCGCGCCACCGGCGCGCTGTCGCTGGTCGCTGGCGCCAGGCGCTTCGAGGCTGGCTGCCCGATCGTGCCGGCGATCCTCGGCATGGGCACCGCCATCGACTACGCCGCCGCCATCGGCATCGACGCCATCGAGGCGCGCGTGCGCGACCTGACCGAGTACGCGGTGGCGAAGTTCGCATCGATCCCCGGCTTCGAGCTGTATGGTCCGGCCGACGTGGCCGACCGCATCGGCATCGTGCCGTTCAACGTGCGCGGCGTGGACCCGGCCCGCATCGTGGCCGCGCTGGAAGCGCAGCGATGCATCATCGAGGCCGGCAACTTCATGGCCGACGCCATCCTGGCGCGCTACGGCGTGTCCACCATGGCGCGCGTCTCGCTGCACTACTTCAACACGCATGAAGAGATCGACCGCGTGGCCGCGCTGATCCGCGCCGCGATCGCCTGATCCCGCATTGAACTTCACCAGACTCTCCTGACGGAAACCAAGACATGACCCAACGCATCCTCCTGATGAGCAGCTCGCGCAAGGACAACCTCGGCTACCTCGAGCACGCCGGCGAGCAGATCCACACGCTGCTCAGGCGCGAGCCGCGCAAGGTGCTGTTCGTGCCGTTCGCCGGCGTGACCTTCAGCTTCGACACCTATGAAGGCATGGTCAAGCCGGTGTTCGAGGCGCTGGGCTACGCGCTGGAATCGATCCACCACAGCGCCGACCCGCTGCGCGCCGTGGAGCAGGCCGAGGCCATCGCGGTCGGCGGCGGCAACACCTTTGCGCTGCTCAAGCGCATGTACGACGCCGGCATCGTCGACGCGATCCGCGCCAGGGTGCGCGCGGGCACGCCATACGTAGGCTGGAGCGCGGGCAGCAACGTCGCCTGCCCGACCATCCGCACCACCAACGACATGCCCATCGTGCAGCCGCCGTCGCTGCGCGCGCTGGGGCTGGTGCCGTTCCAGATCAACCCGCACTTCATCAGCGGCAAGCCCGCCGGCCACAACGGCGAAAGCCGCGAAGAGCGCCTGGCCGAGTTCCTGCACATCAACGCGCCGGAGCACGTGTTTGCGCTGCCGGAAGGTTCGGCGCTGTTCTCGGACGGCACCCGCGGCACCGTGCTGGGCGAGCGCCATGCGCTGTGGTTCCCGGCCGAAAGCAAGGTCGAAACGATTCGCGAAGGCGAGACCTTCCCGCTGTCGCAGATCACCGGTCCGGCCGGGATGCAGGACTGGCCGGGCTTTGCTGCCTGAGCCGGCGGCACTGCCCTGAGCCGCTGACGCACTGACCCGGGCCTGCCCCGGGCACAACAAAGAAGAACCGCCCCGCGGGCCGCGCCGTGCCGCCCGCGCGGGCCCCCTTTTGCCCTTTGGAGGAGAAAACAAGATGAGCCACACCATCCGCCACGCCGCCCGCCTGGCACTGCCGCTGCTGCTGGGCCTGCCGGCCGCCGCGATGGCGCAGTCCGGGGTGACGCTGTACGGCGTGATCGACACCGCGCTGACCTACCAGACCCATTCCAACCCCGCGGGCGATGCCCAGATCGGGCTGCAGCAGGGCGGCGAAGGCTTCCTGTCGGGCAGCCGCTTCGGCCTGAAGGGCATCGAGGACCTGGGCGGCGGCATGAAGGCCGGCTTCGTGCTGGAGAACGGCCTGCTGGCCGACACCGGCAGGCTGGACCAGCAGGGCCAGCTGTTCGGGCGCCAGGCCTACGTGAAGATCGGCAACCAGTGGGGCGAGCTGGCGCTGGGCCGGCAGTACACCACGGCCAACACCATGCTGTACTACGTCGACCCGCTCGGCGTGGGCGCGGCGCCGTCCAATGCGTGGATGGTCTACCTGACCGGCCAGCGCTACGACAACGCCGTCAGCTATACCGGCAATTTCGGTCCGGTGTCGGTGATCGCCGAATATGCGCTGGGCGAAACCGCGGGCAACACCCGCGCGACCTCGTCGATGTCGTTCGGCGTGAGGTACGCGGCCGGCCCGATCACCGCAGTGGGCGACTTCCAGCAGACCCGCGACAGCCAGAGCCGCGCAGCACGCATCTACCTGGCCGGCCTGAAGGCCGCGGTCGGCCGCGCCAGCCTGTTCGCCAACTACATCCACAGCGACCGCGACGCGGGCTTCGATTCGTCCAAGGGCGGCACCGACACGGCCACCATCACCAGCATGTCCACCGCGGCCACGCCGACCAACCGCGCCGCCATCAGCTCGGTCTTCGGCGGCAGCCGCCACGACGACTTCTTCACGCTGGGCGCGAGCTACCCGGTCACCGGCAACGTCACGCTGATCGGCAGCGTGATGCACAACCGCACCCGTGCCGACGGCTTCAGCGGCAACCGCACCACTGCCTACGCGGTCGCCGACTACGCCTTCAGCAAGCGCACCGATGCCTACCTGGCGCTGGCCTACGACCGTGTCCACGGCGACTGGTCGGGCCTGTTCGGCAACAACACCACCAGCTGGACCGGCGGCAGCGGCAAGCCGCTGGACGGGCGCGACAGCCAGACCACGGTGATGGTCGGCCTGCGCCACCAGTTCTGACTTTTTGTAGACGCCCTGCCCGCGCCGCGCGGGCAGGGCACATCATTTGGAGAAAGCCATGGCCCTGCAGCAGACGCTGGTCATTCATGAAGCCCTGGACAACCCGCACGCCAACGGTGCGGTCGTCAGCGAACTGTTCGCGCCCTATGCCGGCGCCGGCGTGAGCGTGGAAGTGACCACGATCCACAACGCCCCGCCCGAGAACACGGCCAACACCACCGACTTCATCACTATCGTGATCCCCGGCACCACGGGCAAGCGTGGCGGCGGCAGTGCGCCGACGCTGGGCGTGATCGGCCGCAATGGCGCGATCGGCGCGCGCCCGGAACTGGTGGGGCTGGTGTCTGACGCCGACGGCCCGATCGGCTGCCTGGCGGTGGCGCTCAAGCTGGCGCAGATGAAGGCGCGCGGCGACCACCTGGCGGGTGACGTGATCGTGACCACGCACCTGTCGACCAATGTCTCGATGCAGCCGCACGACCCGGTGCCGTTCATGGGCATGCCGGTTTCGTCCGACACCATGAACAACTACCAGGTGCCGCCGGAGATGGACGCGATCCTGTCGATCGATGCGTCCAAGGGCAACAGCATCATCAAGCACCGCGGCTTTGCGATTTCGCCGACGGCGATGCAGGGCTACATCCTGCGCGTGGCGCCGGACCTGGTGGCGACCATGGAGTCCACCACCGGCTGCCCGGCGGTGACCTTCCCGATCTCGCAACAGGACATCACGCCGTACCACAACGGCCTGTACCACTTCAACAGCATCATGCAGCCGCACGTGGCCACCGGAGCGCCGGTGGTCGGCGTGGCGGTGACGGCGCAGTCGGTGGTGTCGGGCAGCGCGACCTCGGCCAACCATGAGATCGACATCGCCGAAGCCGTGCGCTTCTGCGTGGAGGTGTCCAAGCGCTTCGGCGCCGGCAAGTGCCAGTTCTTCAATGCCGCCGAGTGGGAGAAGATCCGCGCGGCCTACCCGGACCTGTCGGTATTCCAGACCGCGGGCAAGCGCTGAGCGCAGCGCCGGCGGCCTGGCAGGTTCAGGCGGCTTCGGCCGGCCCTGGCTGGTTGGCCGCCTCGGTCGGGGCGGTGCCGCCGTGGCGCCGCTTCCATTCGTCGAAGCCGCCGGCCAGCGCCCAGGTCTTCGGGTAGCCGGCCACCCGCAGGCGCTCGGCCAGCAGCGCGGCGGACAGTTCATTGGGGCAGGCGCAATAGACCACGATGTCGGCCCCGGCGTGCGGCACGCCCAGCGCGTCCAGGCTGTCCAGCGCGCCCTGCATGTCGAGCACCACCGAGCCGGGGATGCGCTCCATCGGCGTGTCGCCGTGCGCGCGCACGTCGATCACCACCGGCAGGCTGCCGGCGAGCCGGCGCGCTTCCAGCTCATCCACCGTCATGCGCGGCACGCGCCGCGTGCGGCGCAGCAGCCGGAAGCGGCGCCACCAGCGCCACGCCAGGAACAGCGCGAACGCCACCAACAGCCCCACCACGGCCATATGCCCGTAGGCGCTGAACGCCTCCAGGATGGCATCGATGAAATCGCTGAACACCACGCCGATCAGCAGGCCGCTGCCGGCCCAGACCAGCGCGCCGATGGCGTCATAGAACAGGAACACCGGCAACGGCGTGCCGGTCATGCCCGCCATCGCGGTGGACAAGGCCCCGGCACCGGGCAGCAGCTTGGCAATCACCAGCGAGCGCGGCCCCACGCGCAGGTAGAGCGACTGGGTCTGGCGGATGCATGAGTCCTGCGAAATCGATACCCGGCAGATCGTGCGCAGCATCGGCTGCCCCAGCCGGCGCCCGGCGAAGTACCAGCCGGTATCGGCAATCAGGCAGGCGAAGATCACAGCAGCCAGCACCGCGCCGATCGACGGCCCGGTCTCCTGCACGCCCAGCGCGCCGGCGACGAACAGCATCGGGTAGGCCGGCACCGGCAGCCCGGCCTGCTCGACCAGCACATTCAGGAACACCAGCATCAGCCCGTGGTTTTCCAGCAAGGCCTGTAACTCTCCCACCATGTTCTCCCCGTCAGTCCAGGATGCCAGTGTGCCAGTCGCCGGGGGCCCGTGCACCGCCAGCTTTGCATGGGTGTTTCAAATTTCCTGAGTGGCAGGCGCGCTGGCAGAAACCACTCCGACTTACGTTGTCCTACAACATCACACGCCTGCCCCACCGGAGCTCACCCACGGTACGACGGCCGCCATCCATGCTTGAAGTGCCCCTGACTGCATGTTTCTGTCCTTTTTTGCTCGCCGGCAGGACTTCCCAGCGAAAACGCCGGCCGCATCCCGGTTAACCCCGAATGATCGCCAGCCCTATTGCCTTCGCCAGGACCTTGTCATACGATGACTGATAACTCGGATGACCTGCACCGCCGCAGTCAGCCGCCACTGCCACCGGGGCCACTGGCCCGCTCAGGATTGCCGCAATGCTCGCACCCAACGAACTCAAGCAAATCGTCTCCGAAGGCCTGCTGTCCTTCCCCATCACCGACTTCGACGCCCAGGGCGACTTCGCGCCGCAGTCCTACGCCGCGCGGCTGGAGTGGCTGGCCCCGTACGGCGCCACCGCGCTGTTCGCTGCGGGCGGCACCGGCGAGTTCTTCTCGCTGACGCCGCAGGATTACTCGGCCGTGGTCGACACCGCCGTGCGCACCTGCGCCGGCAAGGTGCCGATCCTGGCCGGCGCCGGCGGCCCGACCCGCACCGCCATCGCCTACGCGCAGGAAGCCCAGCGCCTGGGTGCGGCCGGCGTGCTGCTGCTGCCGCACTACCTGACCGAAGCCAGCCAGGACGGCATCGCCGCCCATGTGGAGCAGGTCTGCAAGTCGGTGGATATCGGCGTGATCGTCTACAACCGCGCCAACTCGAAGCTGGATGCGACGCAACTCGCGCGCCTGGCCGAGCGCTGCCCCAACCTGGTCGGCTTCAAGGACGGCGTGGGCGACATCGAGGCCATGGTCAGCATCCGCCGCAAGCTGGGCGACCGCTTCTCCTACCTCGGCGGCCTGCCCACGGCCGAGGTCTATGCCGCGGCCTACAAGGCGCTGGGCGTGCCGGTGTATTCGTCGGCAGTGTTCAACTTCATCCCCAAGACCGCGATGGACTTCTACCGCGCCATCGCCGCGGATGACCACGACACCGTGGGCCGCCTGCTAGACAACTTCTTCCTGCCCTACCTGGCCATCCGCAACCGCAAGGCCGGCTATGCCGTGAGCATCGTCAAGGCCGGCGCCCGACTGGTCGGCCACGACGGCGGCCCGGTGCGCGCGCCGCTGACCGACCTGACCGGCGAGGAGATGGAGATGCTGGGCGCGCTGGTCAACAAGCTCGGCCCGCAGTAAGCAGCAAGCAAGCCGTCCTCGCATTGCATATCGACAGGCCGGCCGCGGGGCACTTGCCCTCCGGCCGGCGTTCCCGTTCCAAACGCTGACAAGGAATCCTTCCATGCACATCACCGGCGACATGCTGATCGGCGCGCAAGCCGTGCGCGGCACCGAAGCCCTGCTGCAGGCCATCAATCCCGCCACCGGCGAAGCCCTGGGCCCTGACTTCCATGGCGGCGGCCAGGCTGAGGTCGAGCGCGCCTGTGCGCTGGCCGAAGCCGCTTTCAACACCTACCGCAACACCACGCCAGAGCAGCGCGCGGCCTTGCTCGAAGCCATCGCCACCGGCATCGAGGCGCTCGGCGACACGCTGATCGAACGCGCCCACCTGGAAAGCGCGCTGCCAATCGCGCGCCTGCAGGGCGAGCGCGGCCGCACCGCCGGCCAGCTGCGCCTGTTCGCCACCGTGCTGCG
Organism: Cupriavidus sp. FW306-1B-F12B; assembly: GCF_058781795.1. Classification (NCBI taxonomy): domain Bacteria; kingdom Pseudomonadati; phylum Pseudomonadota; class Betaproteobacteria; order Burkholderiales; family Burkholderiaceae; genus Cupriavidus; species Cupriavidus sp. FW306-1B-F12B. The sequence continues at coordinate 400,218 of NZ_JBYSXC010000003.1, read as the reverse complement.
CGAAGGCCGCTGGCAGCAGGCTACCTTCGACCCCGCGCTGCCCGAGCGCAACCCGCCGCGCCCGGACCTGCGCATGCAGCGCATCGCCATCGGTCCGGTAGCAGTGTTCGGCGCCAGCAACTTCCCGCTGGCGTTCTCCGTGGCCGGCGGCGACACTGCCTCGGCGCTGGCCGCGGGCTGCCCGGTCGTGGTCAAGGCGCACCCGGCGCACCTGGGCACGTCGGAACTGGTGGGGCGCGTGATCCAGCAGGCCGTGCAGGACGCGGGCCTGCCCGACGGCGTGTTCTCGCTGCTGGTCGGGGCGGGCAATGCCATCGGCACGGCACTGGTCACGCATCCGGCAATCCAGGCGGTGGGCTTCACCGGCTCGCGCGCCGGCGGCTTGGCGCTGATGCAGGCGGCCCAGCGCCGCCCGCAGCCGATCCCGGTGTATGCGGAGATGAGCAGCATCAATCCGGTGTTCCTGCTGCCCGCGGCGCTCGATGCGCGCGGCGAGGACATCGGCCGCCAGCTGGTAGATTCGCTGGTGATGGGCGTCGGCCAGTTCTGTACCAACCCCGGGCTGGTGATCGGCATTGAAGGCCCCGCGCTCGACAAGTTCCGCGCCGCGGCGCTCGGCGCGCTGCAAGGCAAGCCGGCGGCGACCATGCTGACGCCCGGCATCCATGCCGCCTTTGAGCAAGGCGTGGCGCAGCTGTCGTCGCTCGACGGCCTGCAACGCATTGGCGATGGCGTCGACGGCAACGGGGCCAACCAGGGGCGGCCGGTAATGTTCGAGACCACCGCGGCGCAGTTCATGGCGGATCACCGGATGCAGGCCGAGGTGTTCGGGCCGTCGACGGTGCTGGTGGTGTGCCGCGATCTTGAAGAGATGCTGGCGGTGGCGCGGCAGCTTGAAGGCCAGCTGACGGCGACGATGCAGCTCGACGATGCCGACCACGCGGCCGCGCGGCGCCTGCTGCCGGTGCTGGAACGCAAGGCCGGGCGGGTGCTGTGCAATGGCTATCCGACTGGGGTTGAGGTTGCCTATGCGATGGTGCATGGCGGGCCGTTCCCGGCGACTTCGGATGCGCGTTCGACTTCGGTGGGGGCGACGGCGATTGACCGGTTCTTGCGGCCGGTTTGTTATCAGAACCTGCCGCAGGCGTTGTTGCCGGAAGCGGTGAAGGGTTGATCGCGCAGGCCCCGCAGTGCGCGGGGCCTTTTTCTTATTGGGGGGTCTTCGCTAGATTTGGGAAGCCCTGCTTTGGCTTGTTGCCATGCGGTCGGTTGTCGCCCTTGGCAACAACAAAAACACCCCGCAAATCTGCGAAGAACCAGCTACGGCCCGCTAGCCCCAGATCAAGCCTCCAGCTTGATCCCCGCCTGCTTCACCACCCCCGCCCATCGCGCCTGCTCGGCAACAAAGAACTTCCCGGTCTCCCCGGGCGTCATCGTCACCACCTCCGCCCCCTGGGCCACCAGCTGCGCGCGCAGATCCGGCGCGCGGATGATGCGGATCAACTCGCCGCTGAGGCGCGCCACCATTGCATCGGGCATGCTGGCCGGAGCCATCACGCCCTGCCACGTCCCGGATTCAAAATTCGGCACGCCCTGCTCGGCGATGGTCGGCACGTTCTGCAGCAGCGGCATGCGCGTGCGCTTGGACTGGGCGATCAGCTTGAGCTTGCCCGACTGCACGTGCGGCAGCGTGGCCAGCATGCCGTTCATCAGCACCTGGGCGCTGCCGCCCACGGTATCGGCAATGGCCTGCGAGCCGCCCTTGTAGGGTACGTATTGCCACTTGGCGCCGGTGGCCTGCTCCACCGCCACGCCGGCCAGGTGCGGCGCGCTGCCGATGGCGGTCACGGCAAAGTTGAGCTGGCTGCGCTGCGACAGCGCCACCAGTTCCTTCACGCTGGCCGCCTGCACCGACGGATGCACCACCAGCAGGTGCGGCGAGTAGGCCAGCATCGACACCGGCTTGAGGTCCTTGGCGATATTGAAGGTCAGCTTGGTATAGACCGACGGGCTGATCGCCAGCGCGCCGATATCGCACAGCATCAGCGTGTGGTTGTCGGTGGCCTGCGCGACCAGTGCCGCGCCGACGTTGCCGTTGGCACCGGGGCGGTTGTCCACCACCACCGACTGGCCCAGCGCCTCGCCCAGCTGCTTGCTGATCAGGCGCGCGATGATGTCCGACGAGCCGCCGGCGGTGTACGGCACCACCAGGCGGATCGGGCGGGTGGGCCAGTCCTGCGCGGCGTGCGCAGCCGATGACAGGCCCGCGAGCGGACCGGCTGCCAGACCGGCGGCCAGTGCGGAGGATTGCTTGAGGAAGGTGCGGCGTCCCTGGGTCATGCTGTTGTCTCCTGTCGATGACGCGAGCGCCGGCGCGGCACGCGATGCGTGCATGCCCGGCGCGTTCTGTGCTGCAGTGTATGGGTTCAGTGCGATGGCTTCAGTCCAGCGCGATCTTGCCCTTCTCGATCACGGTCTTCCAGCGCTGCAGCTCCTGCGCCTCGAACTGGTTGAACTGCTCGGGCGTGTTGGCCACCACCTCGAAGCCGCTCTCGGACAGCTTCTGGCGCATCTTCGGGTCGTTCAGCGATGACACCAGCGCGCCGTGCAGGCGGCTCTTCACCTCGGGCGGCAGGCCGCGCGGCGCGGCCACGCCTTGCCACGAGTACACCTCCACATCCTTCACGCCGGCCTCGGCCATGGTCGGCACATTGGGCAGCACCGGCGAGCGCTTGTCGGAGGTCACCGCCATGGCCTTGAGCTTGCCGGTGCGGATGTGCTGCAGCACGGCGTTGACGTTCTGAAACGACACGTCGACCTGGCCGGCAAGCAGGTCGGAGATGGCCGGGCCGCCGCCCTTGTAGGGCACGTGCAGGCCGTCGGTGGCGCTCTTCTGCCAGAACAGCGCCGCGGTCAGGTGGTCGGACGAGCCTGCGCCGGACGAGGCAAAGCTGACCTTGCCCGGATTCTTCTTCATGTAGGCCACCAGTTCCTGCAGCGTGTTGGCCGGGAACTGCGGATTGGCCACCAGCACATTGGGCGCGCGCACCGCCACGGTCAGCAGGTCGAAGTCCTTGGCCGGGTCATAGGCCAGGTTCTTCTGCAGGAACGGGTTCACCGCGTACACGCCGATCGACGCCACCATCATGGTGTAGCCGTCCGCTGGCGCGCGCTTGACGAAGGTGGCGCCGATAGCGCCGGTCGCGCCGGGGCGGTTGTCGATGACGAAGGGCTGGCCCAGCTTTTCATTGAGCGGCACGGTCAGCATGCGCGCGATGGCGTCGCTGGAGCCGCCCGGCGGGAACGGCACCACCACCGATACCGGGCGTTGCGGCCAGTCCTGTGGCGCGGCGTATGCGGCGGCGCTGACGGTCAGGGCCGCCACCGTGACGACAGAGCCGAGCGCAAAGGCGCGCAGCCAGTGAGGCAGGCGCGGGGCGCGCTGGCGTTGGAACGTGTACATCGTTGTCTCCTGCAGTGTCTTTATCAGATGAGCCGGCCGTGCCGATCACGGCAGCGGCCGGTTGGGCGTTGCCGGTACTGCGTCAGCGCACCATGCAGGGCGCCTTGTTGTTGAACGTCCAGCCGGGGATCAGGAACTGCATCGCCGCGGCATCGTCGCGTGCGCCCAGGCCCTTGCGCTGGTACAGCTCGTGCGCGCGCGCCAGGGCATCCATGTCGAGCTCCACGCCCAGGCCCGGGGTCTTGGGCACCTGCACCAGGCCGCCTTCGATCCGCAGCGGGTTGCGGGTCAGGTTTTCGCCGTCCTGCCAGATCCAGTGCGTGTCGATGGCGGTGACGCGCCCCGGCGCGGCGGCCGCCACGTGGGTGAACATGGCCAGCGAAATATCGAAGTGGTTGTTCGAGTGCGAGCCCCAGGTCAGGCCCCATTCGGCGCACATCTGCGCCACGCGCACCGAGCCCTGCATGGTCCAGAAGTGCGGGTCCGCCAGCGGGATGTCGACCGACTGCAGCCGCACCGCGTGCCCCATCTGGCGCCAGTCGGTGGCGATCATGTTGGTGGCGGTGGGCAGGCCGGTGGCGGTGCGGAACTCGGCCATGATCTCGCGCCCGGAATAGCCGTCTTCGGCGCCGCACGGGTCCTCGGCATAGGCCAGCACGCCGCGCTTGTCGCGGCACAGGCGCACGGCCTCTGCCAGCGACCAGGCGCCGTTGGGATCCAGCGTGATGCGCGCCTTGGGGAAGCGTTCGGCCAGCGCCAGGATCGCTTCCATCTCTTCGTCGCCGCTCAGCACGCCGCCCTTGAGCTTGAAGTCGTTGAAGCCATAGCGCTCGTAAGCGGCTTCGGCCAGGCGCACCACGCCCTCGGGCGTCATCGCCACTTCATTGCGCAGGCGGAACCACACGTTGTCGGCATCAAGCTCGGTGCGGTAGTCCAGCGTGGTGCGCTGGCGATCGCCGATATAGAACAGGTAGCCGAGCATCTCCACGGCGTCGCGCTGCTGGCCTTCGCCGAGCAGTGCGGCCACCGGCACCTCGAGGTGCTGGCCGAGCAGGTCGAGCAGCGCCGCCTCCAGTGCCGTCACGGCATGGATGGTGATGCGCAGGTCAAAGGTCTGCAGGCCGCGGCCGCCGGCGTCGCGGCTGGCGAATGCCGCGCGCACGCGGTTCAGGATGGACTGGTACTGGCCGATGGGCTGGCCCACCAGCAGCGGCCGCGCGTCTTCCAGCGTCTGGCGGATGCCCTCGCCGCCCGGGACCTCGCCCACGCCGGTGTGGCCGGCGCTGTCGCGCACGATCACGATATTGCGGGTGAAGTACGGGCCATGGGCGCCGGACAGGTTCATCAGCATGCTGTCATGCCCGGCCACGGGCACCACGGTCAGTTCGGTCACGACCGGGGTGTGGGCGGACGCCATGGGGGCGGCGGTTGGGGTCATCTCTGGGTTGTCTCCGGCATTTCCGATGGCAGGCGCAGTATCGTTCACCCGGACCATCACATCGCGTATGTTATCTGTCATCGTATGACTGATAACCCAGTATAATGAGGCCATCTCGAACCGGTCAAGTCCGGGAAACCCCGCCCGTATCCACCATGCCGAACTCCACCTCCGCCCAGTCCGTTCCGCCCGTTTCTGCGCCGCAAGCGCCGCTGCGCCGCCGCGGACGCACGCTTGCCGAAGAAGTGGTGCAAGCCCTTGGCGAAGAAATCCGCCAGGGCCAGCTCAAGCCCGGCAACAAGCTGCCGACCGAGTCGGAGATCATGGCGTCGATGGGGGTCAGCCGCACCGTGGTGCGCGAGGCGCTGTCGCGGCTGCAGGCCAGCGGCCTGGTCGAGACGCGCCACGGCATCGGCACCTTCGTGCTGGCGCGCGCGGCCGAGGTACCCTCGCCCTTCCGCATCGGGCCGGACGCGCTGGGCACGGCCATGGATGTGATGGCGATGCTGGAATTCCGCGTCAGCCTTGAGGCCGAGGCCGCGGGCCTGGCCGCGTCGCGCCGCACCGACGCGCAGCTGGCCGCGATGCGCCAGGCGCTGGACGAGCTCAAGCGCAGTGCCGGCGCCGGCAACGACGCCGTGGAGAGCGATTTTGCCTTCCACCTGGCGATTGCACGCGCCACCGGCAACCGCTACTTCACCGACATCATGGGCCACCTGGGCACCATGGTGATCCCGCGCAGCCGCCTGCAGGTCAGCACGCCCGAGCGCGAGCAGTACCTGGACCGCGTCAGCATCGAGCACGAGAACATCTACGACGCGATCGAGCGCCGCGACCCCGACGGGGCCAAGGCCGCCATGCGCATGCACCTGACCAACAGCCGCGAACGGCTGCGCAAGGCCTCGGCGCCGGCCGGTGCCCAGGGCTGAGCGGCGCACCCGCACTGGGTGTGGTGCGCCCGCCAAGTCATACGATGTCTAATGATAACGACCAGGAATTAAGGGGTCAGCCGGCAACGCCGCGCAAAGTCCACCAGCTCCACCAGGGACGAGACCTGCAGCTTGCCCATGATGCGTGCCTTGTAGCTGCTGACGGTCTTGTTGCTGATAAAGAGGCTGGCGCTGATGGCCTTGTAGGACATGCCGCGCGCCAGCATCTGCAGCACTACCAGTTCCTTGTCGGAAAGGCGCCGCAGGATCTCCTCATCCGCCGACATGGCCTGGCGCGGCGCGCCGCCGCGGCTGAGCATCGGGAACACGGTATAGCCCGCCAGCACCGCCTCGACCGCACGCAGGATTTCCTTGATGTCCTGGGTCTTGCTGACGAAGCCCTGCGCACCGGCCTGCCATGAGCGGCTGATGAACACCGCCGGGTCCAGCGCCGTCACCACCAGAATGCGCACCTGCGGATGGATCGCGCGCAGGCGCGGCGCCACATCCAGCCCGCTGGAGCGCGGGATGTCCAGGTCGAGCAGCACGAGGTCCGGCGTGCGCGCGCGCACCAGCTCGATGGCGCACTGTCCGTTGTCTGCTTCGATCACCTCGTCTACGCCAAGCAGCTGCAGCAGATGGTGCCTGAGCACCAGCCGCATCGCCGGATGGTCGTCAACGATCAGGATGGTTGTCATGCGTGGCTTCGTAGTCCGGGAACGCATCGGCGACGGCGCGCATTCTGCCCGGGGCATGGGATGGCAGGGCGATCAACACGCGGGGCGCGACGCTGCGCCAGTATAGGGAGCCGCGGACGCTGGCAGGATGGGAGAAATCGGTTTCGCATGAGGCCGAATCCTAGGCCCGCCTCAGACACGCGCTCATGCCGGAGCACCGGGCCGCGGCGGTGTGCCCCTGCGCACGGCAGGGACAACGGCAAACAGCCAGTGGTGCTACTCTATTCCAGCGTGTTTCATCCATGGAGAACACTGTGCCTCGCAAGACCCCCATCGAGCGCTACCGCAACATCGGCATCAGCGCGCATATCGACGCCGGCAAGACCACGACGACCGAACGGATCCTGTTCTACACGGGCGTCAACCACAAGCTGGGCGAAGTGCACGATGGCGCGGCCACCATGGACTGGATGGAGCAGGAGCAGGAGCGCGGCATCACCATCACGTCGGCCGCCACCACTGCCTTCTGGAAAGGCATGGCCGGCAACTACCCCGAACACCGCATCAACATCATCGATACGCCGGGACACGTCGACTTCACCATCGAAGTCGAGCGCTCCATGCGCGTGCTTGACGGCGCCTGCATGGTCTACGACGCCGTCGGCGGCGTGCAGCCACAGTCCGAGACGGTCTGGCGCCAGGCCAACAAGTACGCGGTGCCGCGCATTGCCTTCGTCAACAAGATGGACCGCGTCGGCGCCGACTTCTTCCGCGTGCAGACGCAGATCGCCGACCGCCTCAAGGGCCGCGCCGTGCCGATCCAGATCCCGCTGGGCGCCGAGGACCATTTCCAGGGCGTGGTCGACCTGGTCAAGATGAAGGCCATCGTCTGGGACGATGCCAGCCAGGGCGTGCGCTTTGCCTACCAGGACATCCCGGCGGAGCTGCTGGCGACCGCACAGGAATGGCGCGACAAGATGGTCGAAGCCGCCGCCGAGGCCGACGAGACGCTGCTCAACCAGTACCTGTCGGGCGAGCCGCTGACCGAGGAGCAGATCAAGCGCGGCCTGCGCAAGCGCACCATCGCCAACGAGATCGTGCCGATGCTGTGCGGCAGCGCCTTCAAGAACAAGGGCGTGCAGAGCATGCTGGACGCGGTCATCGACTACCTGCCTTCGCCCGCCGACGTGCCGGCCATCCTGGGCCACACCGAAGACGACCGCGAAGCCGAACGCCATCCCAACGACGACGAGCCCTTTGCCGCGCTGGCGTTCAAGATCATGACCGACCCCTTTGTCGGCCAGCTGATCTTCTTCCGCGTCTATTCCGGCGTGGTCAAATCCGGCGACACCGTCTACAACCCGGTCAAGGCCAAGCGCGAGCGCCTGGGCCGCATCCTGCAGATGCACGCCAACGTGCGCCAGGAGATCAAGGAGGTGCGCGCCGGCGACATCGCCGCGGCCGTCGGCCTGAAAGAAGCGACCACCGGCGACACCCTGTGCGACCCCGACAAGGTCATCATCCTGGAGCGCATGAGCTTCCCGGAACCGGTGATCTCGCAGGCAGTGGAACCCAGGACCAAGGCCGACCAGGAAAAGATGGGCATTGCGCTGAACCGCCTTGCGCAGGAAGACCCGTCCTTCCGCGTGACCACGGACGAGGAATCCGGCCAGACCATCATCTCCGGCATGGGCGAGCTGCACCTGGAAATCCTGGTCGACCGCATGCGGCGCGAGTTCGGCGTGGAGGCATCGGTCGGCAAGCCCCAGGTGGCCTACCGCGAGACCATCCGCCAGCCGGTCAAGGACGTGGAAGGCAAGTTCATCAAGCAATCGGGCGGACGCGGCCAGTACGGCCACGTGGTGCTCAACCTCGAGCCGATGCCGCACGGCGGCGGCTATGAGTTCGTCGATGCCATCAAGGGCGGCGTGGTGCCGCGCGAATTCATCCCCGCGGTGGACAAGGGCATCCGCGAGACCCTGCAGTCAGGCGTGCTGGCCGGCTACCCGATCGTCGACATCAAGGCCACGCTGGTGTTCGGCTCCTACCATGACGTCGACTCGAACGAGAACGCATTCCGCATGGCCGGCTCGATGGCGTTCAAGGAAGGCATGCGCCGGGCCAGGCCCGTCCTGCTGGAGCCGATGATGGCCGTCGAGGTGGAAACGCCTGAGGAATTCACCGGCAACGTGATGGGCGATCTGTCGTCACGACGCGGCATGGTGCACGGCATGGAAGACATCGCCGGTGGCGGCGGCAAGATCGTGCGCGCCGAGGTGCCGCTGGCAACCATGTTCGGCTACTCCACCACGCTGCGCTCGCTGACGCAGGGGCGCGCGACGTACACGATGGAGTTCAAGCACTATGCCGAGGCGCCGGCCAATGTGGCTGAGGCGGTGATATCGACGAAGCGGGGGTAACAATGATTTGCTCCTCTCCTCCGCGTGCGGGAGAGGGGCCGGGGCAGAGGGCCGGCGCATCCACGCGCCCGCGCCCTCCTCCTTCATCGCGATCAGCAGGCCGCCGCCGTCATCTTGAAGATCCCCTGCGCATTCCCGGCATCAAACCCCAGGTCATAACGCTGCGGCGCTGCCGCTTCATCGGCAAAGCGGTCGCGCGTGATGAACTCGTAGAACGATCCCGGCACGTCCCGCTCCATCGTCTCGCCGTGCGCGCCGACGAAGGCGCGGCGCACCGTATCCGCGCGGAACGCGGTCTGCTTGACGCGGCCGCTGCGCGAGACTTCCACCTTGTCCTTCATCGGCCGGCCCAGCTGCTTCTGCTGCTCGGCGAGCGCGAACACATCGTCGACGCGGTCGGTGGCGTGGTTGAAGGCGTTGCCTTCGGTGGCGACCCAGGCCATCTCCGCCGATTCACTGAGCAGGGTTTCATAGTCGGCGAGGCTCGGGGTGGCGTGCTGGCGCTCGAAGCATGGCACCAGCAGGCCGACCAGCTCGGCGCCGTCAACCAGGTCCAGCGCGCCGTCGCGCTCCAGCTGCCACAGCAGGGTCTGCGCGCGCGGCGTGAGCGGGTCGGCGGAGGTGCCGGTGACGCGGCTGACGGCGGCGCGGAAGGCTTCGCTGAAGCGTTCCGGATGGAATTCGCTGAGGAAGAACTGGGCGATGTCCTCGGGCGCGTCGGCATGCGCGTATGAGCGGCCGGTCATGCCGATGCGGTCCAGCGGATAGGTGCCGTTGAGCACGTAGCCGAGCGGGCGCAGGATGCGGGTGAAGGCGGCCTCGCCTTCGGGCAGCGCGCCGTTGTCGCGCCACTTGACCGTGCGCAGCGCGCCGTGGTCGAAGGTGACCTTGCCGCCGGCGGCGGCAACGTCGTCGGTGTAGGCGCGGCCGCTCGGCACGCGCTCGAGGATGCCGCCGAACAGCACCATGTTCAGGGCCTGGGCGATTTCCGCGCGGCTGGCGCGGCCCTGCGGGGCCTGCGGCAGATCCGCGGGCAAGGTGACCAGCGCGAGCAGTTGCGCGGCGCGGGCGGCGCCGACGTTGGCGGTGAGAAGCGTGGAGAGATTGGAGGTCATGGGCGCAAACAGGTGAACACTGGGATGGCAGCCGGGCTGGCGACGATACGCGGGGCAGGATAGGGGCACCCCCATGGCGCGCACAAGCGCGCATTGCGCACAACGTTGTGCGTGCGGCGCACGACCGCGGTAGCGGTGCGGCCTGGCGCCGCTGTTTATACTGTCAGCCTTCCTTCCCTCGCAGTCCCATGAGAAACGACATCCCCAACCTGGGCGCGCTGCAGGCCTTCGAGGCCTCGGCGCGGCTGGGCAGCTTTACCCGCGCCGCGGCAGAGCTGGCGCTGACGCACAGCGCGGTGGGGCGGCAGGTGGCGCAGCTGGAGCAGCGCCTGGGCGTGGCGCTGTTCACGCGCGTGCGCCGGCGCCTGGAGCTGACCGATACCGGGCGCGAATACGCCGCGCGCATTCGCCGGCACCTGGACCACCTGCAGCGCGACACGCTGGAAATCACCACCGGCCGGGCCATGGGCTACACGCTGGAGCTGGCGGTGGTGCCCACCTTTGCCACCCAATGGCTGATCCCGCGCCTGCCGGACTTTGCGCGGCGCCATCCCAATGTGACGGTCAACCTGGCGGCGCGCTCGCAGCCGTTCTCGTTCCAGGAATGCGCCTATGACGCGGCGATTTATTTCGGCGACCAGTTCTGGCCCGGCACGCGCGGCGGCGTGATCTTCCGCGAAGGCGGCATGGTGCCGGTGTGCAGTCCCGCCTTCCTGGCCGGGCATCCCGTGACCGACGCCGCCAGCCTGGCGCGCTGCCGCCACCTGCACCTGAGCACGCGCGCCAACGCCTGGCGCGACTGGTACGCGGCACAGGGCTGGGCCTATGACCTGGCCGCCTCGCGCGGGCCGCGCTACGAACTGTTCACGATGATGACGGCCGCCGCTACGGCCGGGCTTGGCATCGGCCTGGCGCCGCGCCTGCTGATCGAGCGCGAGCTGCAGACCGGCCAGCTGGTGATCCCGCTGGCGGGCATGCTGGACGAACAGCAGGGCTACTACTTTGCTTATCCGGAGGGCCGGCCCGAATCCGAAGCGCTGGCGGCCTTCCGCAACTGGATCCTGGGCCTGTCGCGCGATGCGCCGGCCACCGCTGCCGGCAACTGATCGCGCCGCCTCGCTGCGCCCCATGACGCACTTTCCGGGGGCGTTTGCGCAATGCAGGTAAACTAGCGCCTGTGCGCCGCACCCGGGACGACCCGGAACATGCCTCCCCGGTCATATCGGCCCTGGCCGCCATGACTGCCGAAGCGGGCGCCGGCGAACCCGCTCAATGGCCTTCGGGCCGCTCCCGTGGCGCCGGCAACCGGCGCTGCCCAAGGCTTGCCCGGCAACACTGCCGGCATTCGCCGCCAACCAGGCATCGCCGCCCACTTCGACCTTCGCCCGGGCCCTGCGCATCCGTTGCGCTGCGCCCGATGACGACCCGCGCGCCCCCGCGCGGGACTGGAACCCGCAGGCCATCGGCCTGACGGAACCGCGCCGGCGCGCTGCAAGCACCGGGGCGGCTCGGACTTCCGGAGGAAATCCATGAACCAGACAGCCAGCCACTGGCTGCTGGCGGCCGGGCTTTTGCCTTTCGTCGCCCTTGCCGCCCTCACCGGCACCAACGCCCACGCCGAGCCAGGCGTGACCCTGTACGGCATCGCCAGCTCCGCCGTGCGCTACACCTCCAACCTGGATGGCCACCACAACGGCCAGGCCGCACTGGTCTCCGGCGGCATGGTCGGCAGCCGCTTCGGCCTGAAGGGCGATGAAGACCTGGGCGGCGGCAACCACGCCATCTTCCAGCTCGAGGCCGGCATCGGCAGTGACGACGGCCGCTCCAGCTACAACGCGCTGTTCGGGCGCCAGGCCTATGCGGGACTTTCCGGCGACTGGGGCAGCCTGACCTTCGGGCGCCAGTACAACGCGCTGAACAATATTGGCTGGGCCTTCAATCCGCTGGACCAGGGCTGGGGCAATTTCTGGTCCGACCCGCTGTATATCGGCGGCGACATCTTCTTCCAGGACTACCGCATCAACAACAGCGTGGTCTACAAGAAGACCGCAGGCCCGCTCACGCTGCAGCTGGACTACGGCGCCGGCGAGCAGCCCGGCAGCCTGGCGCGCGGCACCACGCTGGGGGGCGGGCTGATGTTCCAGCAGGGCGCGCTGGCGCTGGGCACGGCCTATGACCAGCGCAAGAGCGCCGACGGCGGCAACACCGTGCGCAACTACTCGGTGGGCGGCTCCTACGCTTTCGGCAAGGCCACGGCCTACCTCGGACATATGGGCCGGCGCGAATCGGCGGGCGACGCTCGCTTCAATATTGCCTTTGCCGGCCTCGGTTACCAGCTCACGCCGGCGCTGCACGTCTCGGGCGCCTACTACCGCTACTGGCAGGGTGGCAACGTGACTACGCAGTTCCAGGACGTGCCGGCGCTGCTGGGCAGCGGCAACGCTGACAGCATCGCCGTGGTGGCCGACTATGCGTTGTCCAAGCGCACCAGCCTGTACCTGGAAGCCGATGCCGTGCACGCGCGCGGCGGCGCGGTCGGACGCGAGACCGAATACTGGGCCGGCGCGCCCGCCGCGGGCGTGGACAGCACCACGCGCGTGGGCGTCATGCTTGGCATGCGGCATCACTTCTGAGGATCGCGGCGGCTCCACCGGGTGCCGCTGCAGGAAGGCGCGCAGCGCCATGCTGACGCGCCTTTTTTTCCATGCCGCACGAAAGAATTACCACGGCGGCAGCCGGCAACTTCAGCCCCATGCGTACTGCGCCACAAACGGCGCAGGCATGGTCATTGCGCATGCCATGCATTCCAACTCTTGCGACAAGGAGCACAGCATGCCGAACCAACCTCCCACCAGTGCAGGCGCGGCCATCATCGGTTCAGGCGTGGGCGAAGGCCCGGGCCCTGAAGTGATGGCGGCATCGAGCCTTGACGGCACCAAGGCCTATTCATCCGATGGCGAACACGTCGGCAAGATTTCCGAAATCATGCTGGACGTGCCGCACGGCCGCATCGCCTACGCGGTGCTGACCACCGGCGGCTTCCTCGGCATCGGCGACACGCTGCACGCCATCCCATGGAATGCACTGGTCATGGACACCGACGAGAAATGCTTCCGGATTGCGGTGACGGCAGACCGGCTCAAATCCGCACCGGGCTTCAACAAGGACAGTTGGCCGAGCATGGCCGATCCCCAGTGGGGCAAGTCGCTGCACGAGTACTACGGCCGCGACCCGTACTGGGTGTCCCCGCCGCTGTAGGCCTGCGCAGGGGCTACGCCCAGGTGGCAAGCAGCCAGCGCGCGGCCGGCGCGGCCAGGCCGATACCCGCCACGCCCGGCAGCAGGCGCTGCACCGCGCGTGGCGCATAGGACAGGCCCAGCGCCACGGCAAGCGCGCTGGCGGTCAGCGTGCCAAGCCACGACACCGTTCCCAGCGGCCCGCCGTCGGCAGCAACATGGAGCGACCAGGCCAGCGCGAGCGCGCCGGCACCCGCCGCGCGCAGCCCGGCCACGGCGCGCCGCGACGGCATGCTGCCGCGGCCATGGATATCGGCATGGTGGCGGTCGAGCGACAGCGCCAGTGCGGCGAATCCTGACAGCGACAGTGCGAAGGCAGCCAGCATATTCATGCGGGCTCCTGCGTGACGGCAGCCACTTCGGCCACCTTCTGCGGCTGGCGCAACGTGCGCCGCGGTGCCGGCTGCCTGCGTCCGGCCATCCAGGCCGCGGCTGCCAGCGCGATGCCGAGCGCCAGCGTCACCAGGTCGAAGCCAGCCACCGCCGCCGGCCCGCGTCCCTGCAGCAAGCTCACGCCCAGGTGCGATCCGGTGGTCAGGGCATTGAGCACCGGGACGCCCCCGAACAGCGCCGCCCCCACCCACAACTGCGCGCGCCACATGCCGCGCGCGGGGCGCAGCAGCGCCAGCAGCGCGCTGGCGGCCCAGGCGATGAAGAACCAGCGAATCTCCGCCTCGGGCCGCTGCGCCAGTTCCACCGGCAACAGGCGGTTGGCCCAGAAGTAGCTGGCAAAGGCAATCGGCAGGCCGGCGATGGCGCCGATGTTCAGCGCCTCGACCAGGCGCAGGCCAGCGCTGGGGCGTGCCCCTGCAGCCAGCGCCTTGGCCTGCTGCTGGCGCGTGCGTACCGCCCACAGGATCGCCCCGGTGGCCACCATGGCGGTGCCGGCAAGACCGCACAGGAAGAACAGCGCGCGCAGGCCTGGTGAAGCAAAGCCGGCGATGTGCAGGCCGGTCATGACGCTGCGCGTCAGCTCTGCCGCTGACTTGTCTTCTGCGTACGCGCGCAGCATGGCGCCGCTGGTGCCGGAGAATTCAAGCGTGGACGCATCGTGTGCCAGCGTAGTCGGCTCGGCACGGGTCAGCGCCACGGTGGCATTGGCATCGCCCGGCAGGTTCACGGTGATGCGCCCCGGCGCGGCCCCCTGCCAGCGTCGCTCCGCCTGCGCCACCATGTCTGCCATGCTTGCCAGCGCGGCGGGCGTGCCCGCTGCGCTGGCTGGCCGCGGACGTAGCATCGCCTCGGCCTGGAAAGCGCGCTCGCCGCCGCGGTAGGCGGCCTCGATCCCCCAGGGCATATACATGAACAGCAGCGTGACCAGCCCGGTGTAGGTGATCATCAGGTGGAACGGCAGCGCCAGCACCGCCAGCGCATTGTGCGCATCGAGCCAGGATCGCTGGCCCTTGCCGCGCCGGAACGTGAAGAAGTCGGCAAAGATGCGCCGGTGCGTGATGACGCCGCTGACGATGGCCACCAGCATGAACATGGCGCAGAAGCCGGCGATCCAGCGCGCCCACTTGGCCGGCATGTAGTGCAGGTCGAAATGCAGCCGGTACAGGAACTCGCCGCCGCGGGTCTCGCGCGCGGCCTGCAGCGGCGCGCCGGTGGCCGGGTCGAGCAAGCGGCTGTCGAACCGGCGCGGCTTGCCGTCGGCGTCGCGCGGCGCCTGGCCCGGCTTGTAGACCCACCGCACGGTGGCGGCCTGGCGCCGATCGTCGGGCAGCGTGATGAACCAGCGCGCGGCATCCGGTGCCTGCCGGCTGAGGTAGCGCACCGCGTTCTGCGCCACCTGCGCGGCCGGCACCTCGGCGGCGGGCGCGGTGCGATGCAGCTCGGGCCGCATCCACAGCGAGATCTCTTCCTTGAAATAGCTGGCGGTGCCGCCGCAGAACATCAGCAGCAACACCCAGCACACCAGCAGGCCACTCCAGGTATGGAGCCATGCCATCGACTGCCTGAAACCCGCGCGCATCAGCCGCCCCGTCCCACGGCCAGCAGCGCCAACAGCAGCGCTGCCGGCAGCGCCAGCCCGGCCCAGGCTCGCCACGCGCTGCGCACCGCGAAGACCCAGACCACCGCCGCGGCATAGATCGCAAAGGACAGCAGCGTGGCCGTGGTCACGGCATCGGGCCGCGCCATCGGCAGCCACACGGACAGGGCCGCGGTGGCCAACGCCGCCAGCGCGTAGCCGCCAGCAATGGCCGCGACCGCGCGCGAGGCTACCCCGGCGCGATAGCGCCAGCCGGACGCGTGGGCCTGGCTCATGCCGGCACGCGCAGTACTGCGCCGCAGGCCAGGCCGGCCGTCATGGCTGGGGCCGACTGCAGCGGCATGCCAGAGACGGGGCGTCGATGGCGGGAGGAAAGTCGATACATGGCGCAGGACCGGGGCAAGAAATCGTTAAGAATGATAACAATTCTCATTACTGGCCTCAAGGTCGTACATTGCGCCACCGGGTCACCCTCAAAAAACGAGGCCACCCGTAAAATTTTCCTTGTAATGAGATCGATTCCCATTTACTATGCGATCACTGCCTGACGCACGATGCACCAGCCGACAGGCAGACCGGCCAGCTCCGGCGCGCCGCGGCACGCGGCAGCAACCGAAGCTGGCAGGAACGACAGGATTTTCCGGATGCCGCCGCTGCGGCATTCGACACCGACTTTTGTGGGGACCGCTCCGTCACGCGGAGCGTTTGGCAGTAGCCAGTCTTCGGAAGATCGGGAAAGCAACCAGACCCCGCTTTCCCGATCGCGT
The DNA here is from genome assembly GCF_058781795.1 of Cupriavidus sp. FW306-1B-F12B. Taxonomy (NCBI): domain Bacteria; kingdom Pseudomonadati; phylum Pseudomonadota; class Betaproteobacteria; order Burkholderiales; family Burkholderiaceae; genus Cupriavidus; species Cupriavidus sp. FW306-1B-F12B. The sequence continues at coordinate 384,123 of NZ_JBYSXC010000003.1, read as the reverse complement.
CTTCCGGTGACAAGCCAGGCCACCTTTTTATTCCGCGCGTCGTGCAGGCACGGCGCGCCGCCAGGGACGGGAGCGCCAGCGCTGGTCCGGCCCTGGCGCTTCAGCCTGAAATCCCGCCAAGCCATCGACGCCGCCAGTGCGCGGCGCCAGGCCGGGCGCCGCCCTGCGCGCGGGGCGCCAGCCGCATGCCAATGCCTTCCGCCATGTCATTCGAGAGCACAAACCCGATCCATCTCAAGCGCGCCGGCCTGAAGGCCACGTCGCCGCGCATGCGGATCCTTGAAGTGTTCCGCACCAGCGCCCAGCGCCACCTGAGCGCCGAAGACGTCTACCGCATCCTGCTGACCCAGGACGAGGATGCGGGACTGTCCACGGTGTATCGCGTGCTCAACCAGCTGGTGCAGGCCGACATCCTGCTGCGGCACAGCTTCGAGTCCGACCACGCCGTGTTCGAACTCAACGAAGGCGGCCACCATGACCACCTGATCTGCGTCGCCTGCGGCCGCGTGGAGGAATTCCGCGATGAAAGCATCGAGCAGCGCCAGCGCCAGGTAGCCGCCGACAACGCCTTTGTCTTGCGCGAGCACATGCTGGTGCTGTATGGCGTCTGCCCGCAATGCCGGGCCGGCGCCACCGAGGCCGAGCCCACGCCGGAGCTGCCCGCCCGGGCGTAAGCGCGCACCTGACGGAGCCATCCATGGAGCGCCTGAACAAGCCCCTGTCCGAACTGAAACGCCTGATCAACCTGTGCCTGCGGCAGGAGCCCGGCTGCCACGACTGCCAGCTGCGCGCGGTCTGCGTGCACCGGCCCGACCACACCGGCTGCAACTGGAGCGCCGAAGTCGACTTCCCCGAACGCAGCGAAGCCGACGCAGTGCGTCACCTGCGCCAGGCGCGCCGCGTGGTGATGATGGTGCGCGAGCAGTACAACGTGGCGGCGGGCACGGCGGCACAGGCCTGAGTCAGTGGCCTGGCGTCCTGGCTCAGATATCGAGCTGCGCTGCAGTGATGCCGAGTGCGGCGGCAATGCGCTCACGCGAGGTCTTGCGCAGGCGGGTGCTGTTCTCCTGCTGCGCATAGGCTGGCTGTGAAATGCCGAGGCGCACTGCGACGTCTGCCTGGGTCAGGCCAAGATGCTCGCGCCAGGCGCGCAGAGGCGGCACGTCATCGGCTAGCACGCGACGCACGACCGCATGCGGAACCAGATCACTGGCGCGCGCATATTGCGAGACGTAGTCCCCATAGGGAATCACGACAAACGCCGGCTTGCCATCCGGCCCGATGATCGTCTGGATGTTAGTAGGTGCGTTCATCCCGCTTTCTCACTTCCTGTATTTCCACGATTCGTATCGCTCCGTCCCAGTCGAACAGCACCCGGTAGTTGCCGACTCTGAGCCGATAGCCATAGGCATGGTTGGCTAGCGCTTTGACATATTGGCAGTTCGGCATATGCCCCAATCCCTCAATCGCATCAAGGATCGTGACGCGCATTGGCTTGTCGAGCTTTCGGACTTGCCTCGTGGCCTTCGTTGCCCAATATATCGAGTTCATCACTCGAATATAAGAAAATTATAGGCAACAAAGACACTATGGCAATGAATATAAGTTTATTCTTACCCGGAGGAGCTCAACGTTTGACCGCTACACCAGCTGCCGGACTGACGCCCTGCTCCACCCCCGCCACCGGCCGCAACACCAGCCACACCGCCACCCCGATCAGCGCGCCACCCGCCGCGTGCGCCCACGACAGTGCCTCGCCCAGGAACAGCGCGCCCCAGACGATGCCGAACGGCGGGATCAGGAAGGTGACGCTCAGCGAGCGCACCGGGCCCAGGTCGGCAATCAGTCGGTAATACAGGATGTAGGCCAGCGCCGTGCACAGCACGCCCAGCCCCAGCATGGCCGCCCACACGCCGGCGCCGGCAGCGGGCAGCGTGTTGTGGCGCCACAGCGCGGCGAGGCAGAAGGGCAGCAGGAACACGGTGGCGCCGACCATGCTGCCGGCGGCAACCAGCCGGCTGTCGAGGCCGCCGCGCTGCGTGATCCAGCGCCGCGCGAGAAAGCCGGACAGCCCGTAGCAGGCGGTGGCCAGCAGGCAGGCCAGCGCGCCCAGCAGCACGTCCGCCGAGAACGCCACCGGTCCGGTGCGGGTCAGCACCGCGACGCCCGCCACGCCCAGCAGCACGCCCGCGGCCTTGGCGCGCGTGAGCCGTTCGGAAAACGCCAGCGCGCCGATCAGCACGCCCATCAGCGGGGTCATGGCATTGAACACGGCCGAATAACCGGCCGGCAGCCACAGCGCGGCGATGGCGTACATGACAAACGGGATACCGGAATTGACCACACCAAGCGCCAGCACCGCCGGCCATTTGCCCTGCAAATCCCAGCGCAGCTTCAGCAGCGGCAGGCATGCCGCCAGCGTGAGCGCCCCGATCAGCACCCGGGCGAAGGCGGTCGGCATCGGTCCCAGCACTGGCACGCCGATGCGGATAAACAGGAAACTGGCCCCCCAGATGGCGGCCAGGGCAAGCAAGCGGGCGAGATCGGCGGGTTTCATCAGGGGAACCGGGAGGCGCGGGTTGAAGGTTGCCGCGATTTGACGCCTGTGCGGCGCATACCGCAAGCCGGATTCGGACCTGTGCCCCGCCGTCGCCACGATGGCGACCCGCTTTCCGGCAGGAATCCAAGTGGTGTTGACTGATTTACAACATTTTTGAGCGCCGTTCTCCGCACAATGTCGCGCAAACTCGTCACTTTTCTTACAGAGCCTTTCATCATCACCCCACGCTGGAGGGGGCGCTGTTACCGAGGCGTGACAAGCCGCCTTCGATTAAATTAAACTCTGGTCTGCGCCAGAGTTAATTGACCCCTCCGACGCATTCCCGACAAGCCGCCAGGGCTCCTGGCGGCTTCTTTTTTGTCCAAAGGGTAAAATGCGCCTTATCAGGCGCATGCGCACCAGTCCAACAGGATGACAGGCTGCCGCGCCGCCGGCATCACAACGCCTGCAAACACCGAGCTCCGGACGCCGCCTGCGTCAACCGGCGCGGCGCCTGCCGCGTTGCCAGTCCACATGAAACGACAGTTCCTGGGCCTGCTGGCCCGCGTCTACGTCCTGCAATTTGCGCTCGAAGTCCCGGCTACAGTGGCCATGCTTGCCGACATGTTGCTGGAATACGGCTTCCAGGTCGATATCGGTTCAGTGCGCCCGTTGCTGCGCGCCCTGCAAATGGAAGGCTATCTGGAAAGCGTGCTGCGCGACGGCATCGGCCGGGTCTACCTGCTGACCGAGCGCGGTCGAGAAGAACTGCAGGCCAGCCGCCAGCGCATCGACGATCTCTACCGCCGCCTGCACGCCGGCCAGCCGGCCACCGACGAAGTGCCGCGCCAGGCCTGATCCGGCCAGCGCGGCTGCCGCGGCGCGGGGAGCGTACCCGTTTCTGCGGGCCATCTCCTCGCCGCGAGGCGCGCCTTGTGCCTTACTTCTTCTCCGCCTTCCCTTCGTAGCGCTTGCTCCATTCAGCCAGGATGCGGTCGCGGTTGTCGCTCGCCCAGCGGAAGTCGTTCTTGATCAGGCGCTTTTCGTAGTCGGCGGGCAGCAGCGCATCGGGCTTGGCAATGCCGGGCACGGCCAGCACGGCAAAGTTCTTCTCATACAGCGCCATCGCTTCGCGCGAGGCCGAGAAGTCAGCCAGCTTGCGCGCGGCGTCCAGGTTCCTGGTGCCCTTGACGATGGCGGTGGCCTCGATGTCCCAGCCCAGGCCTTCGCCAGGCAGCACGATATCGATCGGCGCGCCTTCCTTCTTCGACTTCATGGCACGGTACTCGAACGCAATGCCGATCGGGAACTCGCCCTGCGCGGCCATCTTGCACGGCTTGGAGCCCGAGTGCGTGTACAGGCCGATGTTCTTGTGCAGGGCATCCATGTACTGCCAGCCCTTCTGCTCGCCCATCATCTGCAGCCAGGCGCTGACATCGAGGAAGCCCGTGCCCGACGAGGCCGGGTGCGGCATCACCACCTTGCCCGCGTAGATCGGCTTGGTCAGGTCGGCCCACGAGGTCGGCTTGGGCAGGCCCTGCTTCTGCGCCTCCACGGTGTTGAAGCAGATCGCCGCGCCCCACACGTCCATGCCGACCCATGCCGGCGGGTTGGCCGGGCTGCGGTACTTGGCATCGATCGCGGCCAGGTTCTTCGGCGCATACGGGTCGAGCATGCCTTCCTTGTCCAGGATCGCCAGGCTGGAGCCGGCCAGGCCCCACACCGCATCGGCGCGCGGCGCGGCCTTTTCCGCCAGCAGCTTGGCGGTGACGATGCCGGTGGAGTCGCGCACCCATTTGATTTCGATATCGGGATGCACCTTCTCGAACGCGGTCTTGTAGGCGGCGATCTGGTCGGCTTCGAGCGCGGTATAGACCGTCAGCACGGTGGCGGCGCTGGCATTGCCGGCCAGCATCGGCAGGGCGGCCGCGGCGGCAAGCGCCGCGACAAGGTTGGTGATGCGGGACATGGTTTCTCCTTTGGGTTCGGTCAGTGTTCCGGAATGCAGGGGTACGGCGAAGCGGGCAAGGGTCAGCCGGCGCGCCAGCGTTGCGCGCGGCGCAGCCAGCCGGCCGAGACCGCGTGCAGCAGCAAGGCCGCCAGCACCGAGGTCAGCAGGATCAGCGTCGACATCGCGGCAGCGGGCGCGGTGTCGCCGGCATCGTCCATGTTCAGCACCGAGATCGCCGCCAGCACGGTGTCGGGGCTGTACAGGAAGATCACCGCCGAGACCGTGGTCATCGACGACACGAAGAGGTAGCGGAAGATATCGAGCAGTGCCGGCAGGCACACCGGCACCGTCACGCGCCAGCACGTCACCAGCGGCGCCACCCCGAGCGACAGCGCCGCGGCCTCGAACTCGTTGTCGAGCTGGCGCAGCGCCGCGGCCGCGGTCAGGTGGCCGGTGGTGTAGCAGTGCGCCACGTTGCACAGCACCAGCAGCGCCATGGTGCCGTACAGCGCGTGCAGCGGATTGCCGGGCGCGTTGAAGAAGAACACATAGCCCAGGCCCAGCACCAGCCCCGGCACCGCCATCGGCAACAGGAAGCCCGCGCGCAGCACGCCGTGCAGCCAGGCCGGGCCGCGCGTGCGCAGCGTCAGCCAGGCGCCCAGGAAGATCGCCGCCGTGCCCGCCAGCGCGGTCAGCGCCGACAGCTTCAGGCTGTTGCGGTAGGCCAGCCAGCCGCCGCCGTCCATGTTGTCGAAGTCGTAATGCGCCAGCGTCAGGCCCAGGTTGTATGGCCACAGCTTGACCAGCGACGCGCCCACCGCAGTGGCGATCACTGCCAGCAGCGCGGCACTGACCAGCGCCACCAGCAGCAGGCACGCGCTGTCGCGGCCGCGCGCGGGCGCCGGCACATACACCTGCGCGCGGCTGCCCATCTGCGTGCGCTGGCGCTGCTGCATTGCCATGTCCACGGCAAAGGTCAGCAGCGCGGGCGCCAGCAGCAGCATGCCAATCAGCGCGCCGCGGTCGAACTGCTGCTGCCCGACCACGGCCTTGTACGCTTCCAGCGCCAGCACCGGATAACCGCCGCCCACCACCTTGGGTACGCCAAAGTCCGTGATCACCAGCGTCAGCACCAGGCAGGCGGCGGCGAACAGGCCCTGGCGCGCGCCCGGCAGCGTGACCGTGCAGAAGGTGCGCCACGGGCTGGCGCCCATCGCGCGCGCCGCCTCATAGAGGCGCGCATCGGCCAGCGACAATGTCGCCACCAGCACCATCAGCGCATGCGGGAAGGTGTAGAAGGCCTCGCCCAGCACGATGCCCCAGAAGCCATAGATGCCGCCCGGCCCGAAGGCGCCGCGAAAGATGCCCTGGTTGCCGAACAGGTAGACCAGCGCGATCGCCGGCAGCAGCGACGGCGCAAACAGCGGCAACAGCGCAATGCCGCGCCACAGCGGCCGCAGTGCGATGCAGGAACGCTGCAGCGCATAGGCAAAGCCAAATGCCAGCGGCACCACCAGCGCCACCACCGCCAGCGACACCGCCACGCTGCGGCCGAGCATCGGCAGGAAGTTGGGGCTGGTCACAAGCGCCGCCATGCGCGCGCCCAGCGCCCATTGCCCCGCCGCATCGAACCACGCCTGGCGGAACAGCGCCAGCAACGGCAGCAGCAGGCCGACGGCCAGCCCGGCCAGCCAGAGCCACTTCATCGCGGCGGGGGCACCGTGCGCCAGCCGGGAGGCCAGGCCGGTGCCGCGCGGCGATACTGCCTGGGTAGCCGCGGGCAGGACGACAGTGACCGCGCGCATCATGCAAACACCCGCAACGCCCGCGCGGGCAGCGCAATCCAGAACTTGTGGCCGCCCGCGTCGGGCAGCCGGTGCCGAGCTTCGCGCGCCACGTCGGCAAACAGGGCCAGCCCCGGCAGGCGGTCCGCTTCCAGCGCCAGCCGGTAGCGGTTGCCGAGGTAGGTCTGGTCGACCACGCGCGCCAGCAGCCGGTTGGGCTCGGCGGGATCCGGGTCCAGCCGCACCGCTTCCGGGCGGCAGCACAGCCGGCCGGCGGATGCCGCCGGCTGCGGCGTGTCGACCAGGAATTCGACGGCCTGGCTGCCCTCGCCAACGGTGAAGCGCCCGGCCTGCGCGCTGCGCCCCGGCAGCCAGTTGGCCTGCCCGACAAAACCGGCGACAAAGGCCGACGCCGGCTGCTCATAGATTTCGGCGGGAGTGCCGGCCTGCACGATGCGCCCGCCGTCCATCACGGCAATGCGGTCGGCCATGGTCATGGCCTCTTCCTGGTCGTGGGTGACCATCACGGTGGTGATATTCAGCCTGCGCTGCAGCTGGCGCAGCTCCAGCCGCAGGTGTTCGCGCACGCGCGCGTCGAGTGCCGACATCGGCTCATCCAGCAGCAGCAGCGAAGGCGCCGGCGCCAGCGCACGGGCCATCGCCACGCGCTGCTGCTGACCGCCGGAGAGCTGGCCCGGGAACTTGCGCTCGCTGCCGGCCAGGCCGACCAGGTCGAGCATCTCGGCCACGCGCGCGTCGCGGTGCGTGCGTCCCATGCCGCGCCCATGCAGGCCATAGGCCACGTTCTGCGCCACGGTCAGGTTGGGAAACAGCGCGTAGGACTGGAACAGGATGCCGTAGTCGCGCGCCTGCGGCGGCAGGCCGGTCAGTTCACGCGCGCCGGCATGGATGCGCCCTGCGTCCTCGCGCTCAAGTCCCGCGATGATGCGCAGCAGCGTGGTCTTGCCGCACCCGGACGGGCCCAGCAGGCACAGCAGCTCCCCCTGCCCGACCGACAGCGACACGCCGTCCAGCGCGACGAAGCTGCCAAAGCGCTTGCTGACCTGCTCCACCGCCAGGAATGCCCGGCCCTCCCCGGACTTGCCTGCCTGCATCACCGAATCTCCGCAATCTCAGTTGAATCGGTCGCCAGCATAGGCAGCGCAGATGCCAGCCGTGTGGCAGATCGGCAAAGTATTTCGATGGAGGTATCGGGGGATTTGGGATGGGGCAGCGGCGCATGCACGCCGGCAAGTTATAAATGATGCCCCTGGACGATCAGGACTCGCGCAGCGCCGTGGCGCCCGCAGACGTGGGGGTCGGCACGCGAATCCCCTTTTCCAGGATCTCCCGCAGCACCTCGTGCGGCACCGCCTGGCTGAACAGGAACCCCTGCAGCCCGTCGCACCCCTGCGCCCGCAGGAACTCGAACTGCGCCGCCGTCTCCACCCCTTCGGCAATCACCTTGAGGTGCAGCTGGTGGCCCAGCGCGATGATCGCCGCGGCCACCGCCTGGTCGTGGCCGGGCGTGGCCACGTCGTCGACAAAGGACTTGTCGATCTTGAGCCGGCTGATCGGCAGCCGGGTCAGGTAATTGAGCCCGGAGTAGCCAGTGCCGAAGTCGTCGATCGACAGCCCCACGCCCAGCTCGCGCAGCCGGCGGAAGGTCTCGATGGTGGTCTCGCCGCCGTCGACCAGGATGCCTTCGGTGACCTCGATCACCAGTCCCTGCGGCGGCAGGCCGGCCTGCTGCAGGCAGTGCGCCACGGTATCGGGGAAGTTGGCCTGGCGCAGCTGCAGTGGCGAGATATTGACCGCGACCTCGATCTCGCTGCCCAGCGCCTGGCGCAGGGCCTGGATTTCGCGGCAGGCGGTGGCCAGGGTCCATTCGCCCAGCGGCGCCACCAGGCCGCTCTGCTCGGCGATGGGGATGAACTCGGCCGGCTGCATGGCGCCGCGTTCCGGGGTGTTCCAGGTAATCAGCGCCTCGACGCCGGTTATAGCCAGGGTCGCGGCATCGACGATCGGCTGGTAGCGCAGCCGGAACTCATCGCCGGCGAGCGCGCGCCGCAGCAGCCCTTCGATGGTGAAGCGCGCCAGCGAGGCCTCGGCCATGGCGCTGGCAAAGCGGCGCAACTGTGCGCGCCCGTCGTGCTTGGCCGCGTAGACAGCCGAATCGGCAGCCTTGAGCAGCTCGGTCAGGCTATCGCCATCGTCCGGAAAGATTGCCATGCCGATCGATGGCGTCACGCGCAGGCGCTGGCCGCCGGCCTGCAGTTCTTCATTGACGCGCGCCTGGATCTTGGCGGCAATCAGCTCGGCTTCGCTGTCGTGGCGCAGGCCGCCCAGCACCACGCCGAATTCATCGCCGCCCATGCGCGCCACCAGGTCGCCCTGTCGTACCGCGCCCTTGAGGCGGTCGGCCATGGTGCGCAGCACGTCGTCGCCGACCGGGTGGCCGAGCGAGTCGTTGATGTGCTTGAAATGGTCCAGGTCGAGCAGCAGCAGGGCCACGCGCTCGCCGTGGGTGCGCGCGTGCAGCAGCAGCGCCTGCGCGCGCTCGCTCAGCTCGGCGCGGTTGGGCAGGCCGGTCAGCGGGTCGTGCAGCGCCAGGTGGCGGATGTATTCGTCGACGCGGCGGCGCTCGGTCAGGTCGTAGCCGATGGCCTGGTAGCCAGGCGACGGCGCGGAGCGGGGCATATCGGCACCATCGGCACCATCGGCACCATCGGCACCATCGGCGGGCCCGGCTGGCGCAGCGTCAGCGGCCGGAGCCTCGATGGGCGCCGGCAGGGCGAACACCGCCAGTTGCACCGGCATGCGCGAGCCGCCCTTGCGCACCCAGGTCCATTCGCGCTCGTCGGTCAGGCCAAGCCGTGCCTTGGCCACCAGGGCGGGCAGTCCCGGCGGCACCGGCTCGCCCAGCTCGCCGCTGAGCACGCGGCCATGGTCGGCCAGTTCGTCGGCAACATGCAGGCCGGTCATGTGCATGCGGCCGACCAGTTCCGCGGCGTTGTACCAGAGCATGCGCTGGCCAGCCGCGTTGATGCCGGTGATCAGCCCGTCCTCATCGAAGGTGATCACGCAGAAGGCGGCATGGTCGAGCAGCCCGGCATAGCGTGCGGCCTGCACCGCGGCAGACTGCTGGGCGCGCCGTTCCGGCTCCAGGTCCGTGACCGCCCACAGCCAGTGCGCGGTGCAGGCGTTGGCCGCAGGCAGGCGCGCGGCGCTGGCGCGCAGCGCGAAGCGGCTGCCGTCTGCGCGCACGCCCGCCAGTTCACGGTGGGCCTCGGCCCCTGCGGCAGCGCCGCTGGGGACTACGCCGGTGGCGCCGGGAACCAGGGTGTCCAGGCTGCGCCCGGCCAGTGCCGCGGGATCGGCGCCGAACAGTTGCCCTGCCCGCTCGCTCGCTCGCACCACCACGCCCTGTGCATCGGCCAGCAGGAAGCCGTCGTTCGACTGCGCCATGCACGCCTGCAGCATGGCGTTGTCATCTTCCCAGGCATGGACGGCCTGCGCTTCACGCTGGCGCGCGGCGCGGCCCTGGCGTGCCAGTGCATGGGCGAGCCACGCCAGCAGCAGCGTGGCCAGCGTGCCCGCGGCCAGCACCAGGTACGCCTGCCGTGGGCCATGCGCGGCTTCGAAGGCGGGGCGCGTGGCGCCGCGCAGCGTCCAGGTGACCCCGCCATACTGGAGCTGGCGCTCGCCCTGCAGCAGCGCGGCACTGCCGTCCTCGCGGCGCTCGCCTTCGGTCGGCCCGCCGGACAGCATCGGCCCGGGAGCGGCCGGGGAGCCCTCATACAGCGACAGCTCCAGTTCCGCCGCCGCCGGGGCGCCGACTGCGCGCATCAGGTCGCCCAGGCGCAGCGACACGTAGACATAGCCGAGCACCGCCTGGCGCCGCTGCGCCACCGTACTGACCGGCGCCTCGCCGGCGTAGACCGGCAGGAATACCAGCGCGCCGTGCTGGCGCTGCGCCGCCTCGGTTTCGCGGACCAGTGCCAGGCCGGGCGTGAGCCGCGGTTCGCCGCTGTCGCGGGCGGCTTCCAGCGTCGCCCGGCGCGTCGGCTCGGACAGCATGTCAAAGCCGGCGGCGCGCGTGTTGCGCCCGTCCAGCGGTTCGATATAGAAGATCGGTGCGTACAGGTCGCGCTTGCCGCCGGGATGAATGTCATAGTCGGCGAGGCCGTCGGCACGGGCGGCCTGCACCAGCCGCGGCACGCGCTGCAACGGCGTGAGCGGCGCGTAGCCGATTGACTGGGTGCCCGCGGGCAGGTCGTCGAGCTGGGCGGTATAGAGATAGTCGCGCCACTGCGTGCGCGAGGTGTCGGGGTTGGCGCTCAGCACGGCGGCCACGCCGCGCAGCAGGCGTTCGTTCTCGAGCATGCGCTCGCGCAGCGCGCTGCCGGCCTGTCCCAGCAGCGCGTCGAAATGCTGCTGCGCCTCGCGGCGCTCGAGCCGCTCCGCCTGCAGCCATGCCCCTGCCGTCAACAGCGCGCCGCCGGCCGCGACCAGCAATGACAACAGGGCAGGGGAAAGCGAAGTCAGTCTCATGGTCGATCGGTTCCGGCATGCAGCAGGGGCATGCCGTCTGCGTGGACGTGCCTTCGCATTAACCGGGGACTATACCGTGGCACAGGCAGCCCGCACACCCCCGCCGGGGATGAACCCGTTCGGGGGAAAGACCGCATGCCCCACTACGGCAGGGTATGTTAGGGTTGCACCGGAGATGCCCCACAAGTACGCGACAGTCCGCGCCACTGGCGCCCCAACTGCGCCCTACATGCCCGTCTACACACCCACGCTGAAAGCGCGCATTGCGATCATCACCACCGTGCTGGCCGCGGTGTTCGGCACCGGCATCGTACTGACCGCCCTGTACGATGCCCACCGCGACCTGCACGATGCGCTGCAGGTCCAGCAGGACTCCGTCGTCAAGCTGACCGCCAGCCAGCTCGACACCGCCATGAACGACCGCATCGTGCTGCTGTCGCACCAGGCTGCGCAACTCAGCGGCCTGCTGGCGCAGGCGCACGGCGCGCAGGCCGCCGCGGTGCGCGAGCGGGCGCTGGATGCGCTGTCCGCAGCGATCCCGGTGCCGGCCGCGTTCAACGCGCTGCTGGTTGCCGACATGCAGGGCAACATCGTCAGCAACCGCGGCAGCGGGGCGGAGGTTGGCGACCGCAGCTATTTCCGCGAGGCCGCCCGCTCGCTCGCGCCCGTGGTGTCGCCGCCCATCCGCTCGCGCACCAACGGCCAGATGGGGGTGATGGTGGCGGTGCCGGTGCTGACGCCGAACCGGACCTTCGTCGGCCTGGTGGGCGGCTGGCTGGACCTGTCCAGCGCCAACTTCCTGGTCGAGATCCTGCACAACCGCCTTGGCACCACCGGCTACTACTGCCTGGTATCGGCCGGCCCCAAGCCGGTCTATATCCGCCATCCCGATCCCGCGCAGGCGCGCCAGCCGGCGCTGGCCGTGGCCGATACCTGCGGCGAGGATGACAGCCCCGCGCCGCTGGAATTCCTCACGCCGGCTCGGCCGGTGATCGCGCGCTACCTGATGTCGAGCACCGGCTGGGAACTGGTGGCGCTGCTGCCCGCGCGCGAGGCCTACGCACCGCTGCACCAGATGCAGCAGCGCTTCCTGGGCATGGCCGGGGTGGCCATGGCGGCGGTGGCCCTGCTGATCTGGCTGGCGGTGCGGCGCCAGCTGGCGCCGCTGGCGCGCCTGCACAAGGTGGTGCAGGCCAGCGCCAACGACCTGTCCGCGTTCGAGCGGCTGCCGACACGGCAGCAGCGCGACGAGATCGGCGACCTGACGCGCGCCTTCATCAAGCTGATGCGCGACGTGCGCGAGCGCCGCCAGGCGCTGGACCGCAGCGAACGGCGCCTGCGCGCGGTGACCGACACGCTGCCGTCGCTGCTGGCTTTTATCGACACCGATGAGCGTTATGTGTTCAACAACCAGGCCTACGAACGTGTCTTCGGCCTGAAGCCGGAGGAACTGCGCGGCAGGCACGTGCGCGAAATCCTGGGCGAGGCCCGCTACGCGCGCGTGCAGCCCTTCATGCAGCGCGCGCTGGCGGGCACTGCGGTGACCTTCGAAACCGAAGACAGCGACCCCGAATACCACTGCATGGAGAGCAGCCTGCGCCCGGAATGGAGCGCCGACGGCGGCGAGGTGGTGGGCGTGCATATCCACGTGCAGGACATCACGCAGCGCAAGCTGGAGACGCAACGCCTGGCGCGCATGTCGCGCACCGACCACCTGACGCAGCTGATGAACCGCAGCGCCTTCGAGGGCCAGCTGCACGCGGCGATGGTGCGCAGCCGCGAGCATGGCACGCTGATGGCCCTGCTGTACCTGGACATGGACCGCTTCAAGGCCGTCAACGATATCCACGGCCACGCCGCCGGCGACCAGCTGCTGCAGACCTTTGCCCAGCGCGTGCGCCGCTGCGTGCGCGAGCGCGACACCGTCGCCAGGCTGGGTGGCGACGAGTTCGCGGTGGTGCTCGAAGACATGACCCAGCCCGCCGCGGCACGCCGCGTGGCGCAGGCCATCCTGCAGGCGATGGACGAGCCCTTCGACTTCGAGGACGTATCCGCCGACGTGGACGTCAGCATCGGCGTGGCGCTCTACAACGGCGGCCCGGCGCAGGACCGCGAACTGATGCGGCTGGCGGACGTGCTGCTATACCGCGCCAAGGGCGCGGGCCGCGGGCGCTATGAGATCGGCCCGCCGGAACTGGCGGGCGAGCTCAGCCCGCAGTAGGCGGCCCCGGCCGGGGGCTCAGTGGATGGTGCCGCCGGGCTTGTCCGACGCCGCGCCGCCGGCCCCCTCGGGCTCGAACGGCACGTGGCGGCCATCGCTGGACTGGTAGCCCAGCTGCGCATCGGCGCCCAGCATCTTCTCCCACGCGATCATGGCCTGGGCCACCGCATCGGGCGCGCCCTTGAACACCACCACGTCGTTGCCGCAGCCGGGGCATTCGCCGCCGAATACGGCATCGATGCCGGGCAGGCCCGGCACGTCGAGCGCGTCGAATTGCGCGAACGCGGTCTTGCAGTGCCCGCAGACCAGCTGGGCGGGGCGCAAGGCCTCGATCTTTGCGCGTGCCTGTGCCGCACGCTCCTCGGGGGTTCCCCGCCGTTTTGCCTCGCCCATGATGTGCCTTCCTTCCCCGTGCTGCCGGTGTGTGTTTGCATCGGCCCCGCCAGTGCGGCCGGACCGTGCCTGTTAGATGCGCAATGCGGGCCGGTGGTGCCCGGCCATGGTCGCAGGTGACGGCGGCGCTGCGTGCGCGCCGTCGCCGATCTGCTGCGCTCAGTTGGCATTGTAACCAGCGGGGCGCAGCAAATACCGGGCCGACAGGAACCGGCAGCGCCTGCTATTGTGGATAACGATGCCCCGTGCACGTGCGGATGCGCCGCTTCCGGCACCGTGGGCATGCTGGTCCCATCCACCTACCCCCGAAGGAGGACGTTCCATGATCCGACCCACCGTGCAGGAAAACGCCGCCCGCTACGCCGACTGCATTGCCGCCTGCAATGCCGCATCCGCTGCCGCACTCAAGTGCGCCGCGGCCTGCCTGGAAGAACAGGACGTGCGCAAGATGGCGCGCTGCATCGCGCTGGACATGGATTGCGCCGGCATCGCCCAGCTGGCCGCGTCCTACATGCTGCGCAACAGCGAGTTCGCGACGCTGGTGTGCGAAGACTGCGCCGAAGTCTGCAAGTGGTGCAAGGAGGAATGCGAGCACCATGACAACGAGCACTGCCAGGAATGCGCCCGCGCCTGCGCAGCCTGCATGGAGCAGTGCCTGAAGATGACGGCTTAGCGGTCCGCGCCCGATTCCTGCCGCCCCTGCGGCGGCTCGGCCAGCGCGACGAAGGCATCGATCAGCCTGGCGCCGCGCCGCTCGCGCAGGCAGTAGAGATACTCGTGCAGGCAGGGCGAGGCATCGGTGAAGCCCAGCACGCGCAGGTCCGGATGGCTCGGCACCTCGTGCCGGGCGATCACCGATACGCCCAGATTGCGGATAACGGCCTCGCGGATCGACTCCCGGCTGCCGATCTCCATCTGCGCGGCGGGGCTCACGCGCGCCTGCGCCAGCATGTCTTCGGTGGCGATGCGCGTGGTCGACCCGAGCTCGCGCATCAGCAGGCGGCAACCCGCCAGCGCACTGACGGCCACTTCGGTGTGCCCGGCCAGCGCATGGGTGCGGTGCACTACCAGCATCAGCGGGTCCACGCCCAGCAGCACGCGCGACAGGCGCGCGTCGTCCACCCGCTGCGACGAGGTGGCGATATCGACGCGGTATTCCTGCAGCGCTTCCAGCACCTCCTGCGAATTGCCCGTCACCACGCTGACATCGATGGCGGGAAAGCGCTCGCTGAAGCCGCGGATCAGCTCCAGCACATAGTAGGGCGCGGTCGCGCCCACGCGCAGGCTGCCGGTGCGCAGGTCGCCCGAATGGCGCAGGAAGAAGTCGATCTCGGTTTCCTGCTGCACCAGCGCCTCGACGCGCGGCAGCAATGCCAGCCCCGCGTCTGACAGCGCCAGGCGGCGCCCGCCGCGGTGGAACAGCTCGACCCCGTAGGCTTCTTCCAGCGCACGGATCTGCGCGGTGATGGTGGGCTGCGACAGGCCCAGGCGCTTGGCGGCCTGCGTGACGCTGCCGATGCGGGCCACCATGAAGAAGGACTTGAGCTGGGCGATGAGCATGCGGCCGAGGGATGTCGCTAAGGGCAAGGCAAGGGCGGCGGGCGCGTGGGCGCCGGCCGCGGTGAAGCGGTATTCTAATGGACTGCACCAAGCCACCCGGTCCAACCGTCCGCTGCCTTGCATAGGAGTCTGCCCATGTCTGACCCGTCCACCGCCGCCACCCGCATCGAGAAAGACAGCCTGGGCGACGTGCCCGTGCCCGCCGATCACCTGTGGGGGGCGCAGACCGAGCGCTCGCGCCAGAATTTCCGCATCGGCAACGAGAAAATGCCGCCGGCGCTGATCGAGGCCTTTGCCGTCCTGAAGCTGTGCGCGGCGCGCGCCAATGTTGAGCTTGGCGTGCTCAAGCCCGAACTGGCGCACGCGATCGAACAAGCCGCGACCGAAGTCATCGAAGGCCGCTGGCCCGACGAGTTCCCGCTGTCGGTCTGGCAGACCGGGTCCGGCACGCAGACCAACATGAACCTGAACGAGGTCATCGCGAACCGCGCGATTCAATTGCTGGGCGGCAAGGTCGGCAGCAAGACGCCGGTGCATCCCAACGACCACGTCAACGCCAGCCAGTCCTCCAACGACAGCTTCCCCACCGCGATGCATATCGCCGCCACGCGCGCGATCCAGCAGCAACTGCTGCCGGCACTGGAGCAGCTGCAGCAGACCTTCGCGCGCAAGGTGGAAGCCTTTGCCGATATCGTCAAGGTCGGCCGCACCCACCTGCAGGATGCGGTGCCGCTGACGCTGGGGCAGGAGTTCTCGGGCTACATGACGCAGGTGGCCGATGCGCAGTCGCGCCTGCAGCAGGCCATGCTGCGCGCGATGCCGGTGGCACAGGGCGGCACCGCGGTGGGCACCGGCCTGAACGCCCCGCACGGCTTCGCCGCGGCCTTCGCGCGCGCGCTGGCCGACTACACCGGCCTGCCGTTCGAGCCCGCGCCCAACCGCTATGCGCTGCAGGCCTCGCACGATGCGCTGGCCGACCTGTCCGGCGCGCTCAGCACCACGGCCTCGTCGTTCCTGAAGATCGCGCGCGACTTCATGCTGCTGGGCTCAGGGCCACGCGCCGGCTTTGCCGAGCTGGTGCTGCCGGCCAACGAGCCGGGCTCATCGATCATGCCGGGCAAGGTCAACCCGACCCAGGCCGAGGCGCTGGCAATGGTGTGCTGCCGCGTGATCGGCAACCACACCACGGTGACGCTGGCCAACGGGCTGGGCACGCTGGAGCTGAACGCCTACAAGCCGGTGATCATCTACAGCCTGCTGCAGTCGGTGAGCCTGCTGGCGGGCGCCGCGTCGAGCTTTGCCGAGCATATGGTCGAAGGCGTCGAGGCCGACCGCGAACGCATCGCCGAACTGCTGGAGCGTTCGCTGATGCCGGTGACCGCGCTCAACCCGCATATCGGCTACGACAAGGCCGCGGAGATCGCCAAGCTGGCGGTCAAGCGCAACCTGTCGCTGCGCGAGGCGGCGATCGCGTCCGGGCATGTCACCGAGGCGCAGTTTGCCGAGTGGATCGACCTGAAGGGGATGACGCGGGAGGTATAGCGGGAGGTATAGCGGGAGGTATAGCGGGAGGTATAGCGGGAGTACAGCGGGGGGTACAGCAGGGATGCGCCCCGGCACGGAACCGATCCGCGCCGGGGCAGGCCGGCCTTAGCCGACGAAGGCCTTTTCCAGCACGAAATGGCCAGGATGGCTCATATTGCCTTCGGCAAAGCCGCGCTCTTCCAGGATGGCGCGGACGTCCTTGAGCATGTCAGGGCTGCCGCACAGCATGATGCGGTCGTTCTCCAGCGAGAACGGCTCCACGCCCAGGCGCTCGAACAGCTCGCCCGAGGCGATCAGGTCGGTGATGCGGCCGCGGTTATCGAACTCTTCGCGCGTCACGGTCGGGAAGTACACCAGCTTCTCGCGCACCAGATCGCCCAGGTGCTCGTGCTGCGGCAGGTGTTCCTGGATCAGCTCGCGGTAGGCCAGTTCTTCGACAAAGCGGCAGGTGTGGGTCAGCACGACCTTGTCGTAGCGCTCATAGACCTCCGGATCGCGGATGATCGACAGGAACGGCGCCAGGCCGGTGCCGGTGGCCAGCAGCCACAGCGTCTTGCCGGGCAGCAGGTTGTCCACCAGCAGCGTGCCGGTCGGCTTCTTGCCGACGAAGATCTGGTCGCCCTCGCGCAGATGCTGCAGGCGCGAGGTCAGCGGGCCGTCGGGCACCTTGATGCTGAAGAATTCCAGCGTTTCCTCATAGTTGGCGCTGGCAATGCTGTAGGCGCGCAGCAGCGGGCGACCGTTCACCTCCAGCCCGACCATGGCGAACTGGCCATTTTCAAAGCGAAAACCAGGGTCGCGCGTGCAGGTAAAGCTGAAAAGGGTGTCGGTCCAGTGATGGACGGAGAGGATGGATTGCTGGTTCAGGTTGCTCATGGCGAAACGCGGGATACAGCGGCAGGATGCAGCGCCAAAGACGGCTGGAAAGGAAGAATCTTAACGCATGCTTGGGGGCGGCGCAGGCGGAGCCTGCAACGCCAGCGCGGGATTTCCCGGATGTGCAATGCGGTGCGGCGCATGCGGCACGCCAGATATTGTTGAGAAATTTTAGCTAATAAAGTTTATTTCCGCACATTTATCCAAAGACAGCCAACATCCATCATGAGGTCATCTTCCCTTTGCTCCCCAAGGAAACTGCCATGACCTCCACCCCAGCTATTTCCCGCCGCGCCGCGCTCGTCACCGGCGCCTCCCGCGGCATCGGCCGCGCCATCGCGCTGCGGCTGGCCGCCGACGGCTTCGACGTCGCCATTGGCTACGCCGGCAGCGCCGCCCGGGCCCAAGAGACAGTGGCGGCGGTGCGCGAGGCCGGCGTCAATGCCATCGCCATCCAGGGCGATGTGGCGCACGCGCCAGACGTGGCACGGCTGTTCGATGCCGCGCAGCGGGCGTTCGGCCGGCTCGACGTGGTCGTCAATAGCGCCGGCATCATGCAGATGGCGCCGGTTGCGCCGGCCAGCCTGGACGCCTTCGACCAGACCATCGCCACCAACCTGCGCGGCGCTTTCCTGGTGCTGGGCGAGGCCGCCGCCCGGCTGGGCCAGGGCGGACGCATCATCGCGCTGTCGACCAGCGTGATCGCGCGTTCTTTCCCCGGTTACGGTCCCTATATCGCAGCCAAGGCAGGCGTGGAAGGGCTGGTGCGGGTCCTGGCCAACGAGCTGCGCGGGCGCGGCATCACCGCCAACGCGGTGGCGCCGGGGCCGGTCGCGACCGAGCTGTTCCTCGATGGCAAATCGGAAGAGCAGGTGGCGCAGCTGTCCAAAGTGGCGCCGCTGGAGCGGCTGGGCACGCCCGAGGACATTGCCGCGGCAGTGTCGTTCCTGGCCGGGCCGGATGGGGCGTGGGTCAATGCGCAGGTGGTGCGGGTGAACGGGGGCTTTGCCTGAGCCGTTGCCCGCCGGGCCAGAAGTCAGCCCCCGGGCGCCGGCAAGGACAGTTCGCAGCGCTGGCGCGCCAGCGTGTCGCGCGAGTAGCCGTGGCGCACGCGCAGCTGGTGCTCCACGGCGTCGGCCTGGTCCAGGCAGGCGAACACCAGGTCGTCCTTTACGCGCTGCGAAACACCCTTCAGGCGCGGCGCTTCATACGCGACCTGGCGCGCACGGCAGCGCAGGAACAGCAGCGTTTCCTGCGAGGCGGTGATCAGCTGGTCGTGCTCGATCCGCTTGCATTCGACCAGGTCCTGGGCAGGGGCGCTGGCGCCGGCAAAGAGCAAAGGCAGGCACAGCCATCGACGCAACGAGCGGTGCATGGCAAACGGGGGGCGCAGTAGGCCAGTTGAAGGTCCGGCTCGCATCATTGCCCATCCCCGCGCACACTGCAAGCCGCAGCGCAAGCAATACCCTGTTGCGGTTGGGCGCCAGACGGGCCGCAGCCAGATTCAGTGTCCAGCCACATGGACAATCGCCCGCAAACCCTGATGGCTGCGTCGACCCGGCCGATCCATGCTGCACTGCAGCATATCAAGGGGTGGGCAGGTCTGGCGGATCGGGCTACGCTTCGATGGCAAATGCGCCGCAGTGCGCGCCAGTTCACGCCCCAGACCGACGGGCTTCCGCCCGGCCTTCCCCCGTGTTCCCCTTGCCGCCCCCACCGTTCCGGTGCCCTGCGGCCGCCATGTCTTCCGGCATCTGCCGCCAGCACTGCGCAGCGCGACCTGACCCGCGGCTGCCCTGCGCCGCCCCTGACTGCACACAACAACATGACCGATCTCACCGCTACTCCAGCCCAAACGGCCGCCCCGAGCCGCGAAGAAGTGCGCAAGCGCGTCTACGCCATCGTCGCCGCCTCGTCGGGCAACCTGGTCGAATGGTTCGACTTCTACGTCTACGCCTTCTGCGCGATCTACTTCGCGCCGTCGTTCTTCCCCAAGTCCGATCCCACCGCGCAGCTGCTGAACACCGCCGGCGTGTTTGCCGCCGGCTTCCTGATGCGGCCCATTGGCGGCTGGCTGTTCGGCACCATCGCCGACCGCCATGGCCGCAAGAACTCGATGCTGATCTCGGTGATCATGATGTGTGCCGGCTCGCTGCTGATTGCCTGCTTGCCCACCTATGACAGCATCGGCAACTGGGCGCCGGCGCTGTTGCTGCTCGCGCGCCTGGTGCAGGGCCTGTCGGTCGGCGGCGAATACGGCACCACCGCCACCTATATGAGCGAGGTGGCGCTGCGCGGCCGGCGCGGCTTCTTCTCGTCGTTCCAGTATGTGACGCTGATCGGCGGCCAGTTGCTGGCAGTGCTGGTGGTGGTGATCCTGCAGCTGCTGCTGGACGAGTCCGAACTGAAGGCCTGGGGCTGGCGCATCCCGTTCGTGGTCGGCGCGGTCACCGCGGTGGTGGCGCTGTTCCTGCGCCGCACGCTGCACGAGACCTCGTCGGCAGCCACCCGCGGCAACAAGGAAGCCGGCAGCGTGGCCGCGCTGTTCCGCCACCACAAGGCCGCCTTCTTCACCGTGCTGGGCTATACCGCGGGCGGCTCGCTGATCTTCTACACCTTCACCACGTATATGCAGAAGTACCTGGTCAACACTGCCGGCATGTCGATCAAGACCGCCAGCTATGTGATGACGGGATGCCTGTTCCTGTACATGTGCATCCAGCCGGTGTTCGGCGCGCTCTCCGACCGCATCGGCCGGCGCACCAACATGCTGCTGTTCGGCGCGCTGGGTGCGCTCTGCACGGTGCCGATCCTGACCGCGCTGGGCACGGTCAGCAGCCCTGAGCTTGCCTTTGTGCTGATTGCCGTGGCGCTGGCCATCGTCAGCTTCTACACCTCGATCAGCGGCATCGTGAAGGCCGAGATGTTCCCGCCCGAGGTGCGCGCGCTGGGCGTGGGCCTGGCCTATGCCATCGCCAACGCGATCTTCGGCGGCTCGGCCGAGTATGTGGCGCTGGGCATGAAGACGCTAGGCCACGAGACCGCGTTCTACTGGTACGTGACGGCGATGATGGTGATTGCCTTCTTCGTCAGCCTGCGCCTGCCGCGCCAGGCCAGATACCTGCATCACGAGCATTGATGCGCACCCCGCGGTGCAATGCCGCGGGACGCCGCCAAGAGCATGGCAATATACGGGGGCTGTAATCGCCCCCTCTTTCATTGATCACCCCATGGACCTGAACGCCCTGCGCCTGTTCGTCGACATCGTCGATGCGGGCAACCTGAGCGCGGCCGCGCGCAAGCTCAAGATGACGCGCGCCAATGTCAGCTACCGGCTCAAGGCGCTCGAAGAAGAGCTGGGTGTGCAGCTGCTGCGCCGGACCACGCGCCATGTCGAGCCGACTCCGGTCGGTGCCGGCCTGTACGAGCACGGCCGCAACATCCTCGGCGAGGTGGCCGCCGCCAATGCACTGATCAGTAATATGGGCAAAAGCCTGAAGGGCCATGTGCGGCTCTCGGTGCCTACCGGGCTGGGCCATTCACTGCTGTCGCCGCTGCTGGTGCTGTTCAAGCAGCGCTATCCCGACATCACGCTCGACGTGGTCTTCGACAACCGTGTGCACAACCTGGTGTCCGAGGACGTCGAAGTGGCCCTGCGCATCATCTCCACCCCGCCGGATTCAGTGGTCGCCACCGAGATCGGCGAAGTCGACTGGATCGTGTGCGCGTCGCCAGCCTACCTCGCCGGCCACCTGGCGCCGCAAGCGCTGGCCGAGCTGCAGGGGCATGCGTTCGTGTGCGCGTCGCCCGAGGGGCAGAAGCTCAAGGCAACGGGCATCCGGCACAGTGGCGGCGGCGACGGCGGTGAGATCCGTGAGCAGGTGGTGCTGGAGCCAACGCTCACCTCCGAGAACTTTGCCTTCCTGAAAGAGGCGGTGCTGGCGGGCCTCGGCATCGGCATCTTCCCGATCTATGCGATCGGCGCGGAACTGGACAGCGGCGCCCTGGTGCCGCTGCTGTGCGACTACCGCATCAGCGTGTTCGGCAGCAAGCTCTACATGCTGACCATGCCCAACCGCTACCAGACGCTGGCCACGCGCTACCTGCTGAACTTCCTGAAAACCGAGCTGCAGGCAGTGTGGCCGCGGCTGCACCGCTAGCGGTGCCTTCGGCAGTGGTCGCCACGGACTATAGTAGGAGCACAAGGATAACCGTCGGCGCATCCGCACCTGAGGAGCTACCATGGCCCTGGCTAGCACGCTTGCAAGCTGCCTGAGCAGCAAGAACACCCAGTACGACATCATCCGCCACCCCTACACCCTCAGCAGCATGGCCACTGCCGAGGCAGCGCATGTTCCCGGGGACCGGCTGGCCAAGACGCTGTTGCTGGAGGATGACCGCGGCTATGTCGCTGCCGTGATTCCTTCAAGCCACCATCTGCACATGGCCGCCATCTGCGAACAGACCGGGCGCAACCTGGTGCTGGCGCATGAGGACGAGATCCGCGAGATCTTCAAGGATTGCGACCTCGGCGCGATCCCGCCGGTGGCGATGGCCTACGGCATGCAGACCTATGTGGACGACAGCCTGATGGCGCAGCCCGACGTGTATTTCGAAGGCGGTGACCACCAGGAACTGGTGCACATGAGCGGCGAGCAGTTCTCGAAGTTGATGTCGGACGCTGGGCACGGGCAGTTTTCGCGCCGCATGATGTAAGCGGCGCATTTTATTGGCCACTGAACGGCCGCCACGCGGGTTGCGAACCCGCGTGGCGGCCGTTTTGCATGCTGGCGGGCGGTTGAGTGAGGCAGACGTTTCAGCCTTCAGGCAACGCCGGCACGCTGTCGTCCTTCAGGTCCACGCCCGAGCGGCCCAATGCCGCCGCGCCGCGCAGCAGGAAGGCCAGCCGGTCGGCGGCCTGCGCATACGGCAGGCCTTCGGGGCGCACGTTGGAGATGCAGTTGCGCTCGGCATCGGTGCGGCCCGTGCGCGGCGCATGGGTCAGGTAGATGCCAAGGCTGTCGGGCGAACTCAGGCCCGGCCGTTCGCCGATCAGCATCACCACCTGGCGCGCGCCCAGCAGCTCGCCGATCTCGTCGCCCAGCGCCACGCGCGACTGCTCGGCCACCACCACCGGGCCGATGCGCCATGTCGGCGGCAGGCGCGGGCGGGTGGCATCGAGCAATGGCAGCGCGTGCGTCTGCGTGGCCAGCGCTGACAGGCCGTCGGCAACCACGAACACCAAATCGGGCGCCTCGCCAGGCCGTGCTGCGGCCAGCCGCGCGCGGCTGGCATCGTCCAGGCGCCGGCCCAGGTCGGGGCGCCGCAGGTAGTGCGCGCGGTCCGGCGCCGCGCTGTGCACGGCGAGGTTCTGTACCCCCGCCGCATCCAGCGCCGCGGTGACCGCGCCCACGTCCAGCGGCAGGTGCACCGCATCGCGCGCCTGCGCATGGGCCAGCCCGAAGGCCAGCACCGCATCGGTGGTCTGGCTGTGGCCGGTACGGCCCAGCGCTACACGCGCGCGCGTGAACTGGCGCAGGCGTTGCCACGGGTCGGCATCGGCGTTGGCGGGATCGGCGGGTGGCGGGCGTCTGTCCGTCATCGGCTGCACCTTACAGGCTGTGGGCCATCTGCAGCAGCGGCTGGCGCGCGGCGGGCTCGAGCAGCCTGCCGCTGGCATCGGCAATGCCCATGCGCTGCAGCCAGGCCTCGAACTCCGGCGCGGGGCGCAGCCCCAGCACCTCGCGCAGGTACAGCGCATCGTGGAACGAGGTGCTCTGGTAGTTCAGCATGATGTCGTCGGCGCCGGGCACGCCCATGATGAAATTGATGCCGGCCACGCCGAACAGCGTCAGCAGCGTGTCCATGTCGTCCTGGTCGGCCTCGGCATGGTTGGTGTAGCAGACGTCGCAGCCCATCGGCACCCCCATCAGCTTGCCGCAGAAGTGGTCTTCCAGACCGGCGCGAATGATCTGCTTGCCGTCGTACAGGTATTCGGGACCGATAAAGCCCACCACCGTATTGACCAGCAGCGGCGCGAACGCGCGCGCCACCGCGTAGGCGCGCGCCTCCATGGTCTGCTGGTCGACGCCGTGGTGCGCATTGGCCGACAGTGCGCTGCCCTGCCCGGTCTCGAAGTACATCAGGTTGTCGCCAACGGTGCCGCGCGCCAGCGCCTGCGCGGCGTCGTGCGCCTCGGCCAGCAGCGCCAGGCTGATGCCGAAGGCCGCGTTGGCGCGCTCGCTGCCGGCCACCGACTGGAACACCAGATCCACCGGCGCGCCCTGCCCGATCGCGCGCAGGGTATTGGTGACGTGGGTCAGCACGCAGGATTGCGTGGGGATGTCGAAGCGGCTGCGCAGCTCGTCGATCATGCGCAGCAGCGAGACGATGGCGCCCAGGTTGTCCGAAGCCGGGTTGACGCCGATGGTGGCATCGCCGCAGCCATAGAGCAGCCCGTCGATGATCGACGCGGCAATGCCCTTGGGATCGTCGGTCGGGTGGTTGGGCTGCAGCCGCACCGAGAGCCGGCCCGGCAGCCCCACCGTGCTGCGAAAGCGCGTCACCACCTGGCATTTGCGCGCCACCGCCACCAGATCCTGGTTGCGCATCAGCTTGCTGACCGCGGCGGCCATCTCCGGGGTGATGCCCGGCGCCACCCGCGCCAGCGTGGCGCTGTCGGTTTCATGCAGCAGCAGCCAGTTGCGCAGGTCGCCCACGGTAGTGGCGCCGATGGCGGCAAAGGCCGCGCCATCATGCCGGTCCAGGATCAGGCGCGTGACCTCGTCGTCCTCGTACGGCACCAGCGCCTCGGTCAGGAACTGCTTGAGCGGCACCTCAGCCAGCGCCAGCCGCGCGGCCATCCGCTCCTGCTCGCTGGCCGCGGCAACGCCCGCCAGCGCGTCGCCGGAGCGCGCCGGGCTGGCCCGGGCCAGCAGCGTGCGCAGGTCGGCAAAGACGTGGCGGTGGGTGCCGATGGTGTGGGTGTAGGCCATGCGTTCCGTTCCTGGACTCTGGGGAAAACGATGACAGCGGTGCGCCGGGCGCCTTGCCGGGCGCGATTCCCCCTAATATAGACAGCCTTTGCGTGTGCCGTGATGCCAACATCGCCTCAGCGCACACGGCCTGACTCAGGAACAACATCTGGATCGGCGAGAATTCAGAATAAATTTTGAGCAATTTGCATGCCGGAGACCTCGATGAAAGACCCCGACCCGACCACCACCCCGCGCTTGCTGCCGGCCGCGTGGTACAGCGTCGGCACCGTCGCCTACCTGCTGACCGCCCTGGCGCTGTGGACCGTGCTCCACGCCAACCTGGTGGCGGCATTGCTGTCCGGGCTGCTGCTGTACTCGCTGGTGGACGTGCTGGCGCCGCGCCTGCAGCGCCTGCACCAGCGCCACGACGCCCTGGCCGTGGCCATCCTGTCGGCGCTGATCCTGCTGGGGCTGACGCTGGCGGGCTGGCTGCTGGTGCGCTTTGTCAGTGGCGAGGGCAATACCCTGGACGGGCTGCTCAACCATGTGGCCGACATCATCGACCGCTCGCGCGGGCAGATGCCGCCGTGGCTTAGCGATGCGCTGCCCAAGGGCGTGGACGAGCTGGCCAACACGCTGATCGAGACGCTGCGCGAGCATGCCGCGATGGCGCAGAAGCTGGGCGCCGAGGTGCTGCGCACGCTGGTGCATATCCTGATCGGGCTGGTGATCGGCGCGATGGTGGCGCTGTATCGCGCGGTGGTTCGGCCCAATCGCCGTCCGCTGGCCGCGGCGCTGGTGGCGCGCGCACGCGCGCTGCAGCAGGCGTTCTCGCAGTTCATCTTCGCGCAGATCCAGATCTCCACCATCAACACCGTGCTGACGGCGATCTACCTGCTGCTGGTGCTGCCGCTCTTTGGCGTGCACCTGCCGCTGACCAAGACGCTGGTGGTGATCACCTTCGTTGCCGGGCTGCTGCCGGTGCTGGGCAACCTGATTTCCAATACCGCCATCGTGGTGGCCTCCCTGTCGGTGTCGCTGCCGATCGCGGTGGCGTCGCTGGTGTTCCTGGTGGTGATCCACAAGCTGGAGTACTTCCTGAACGCGCGCATCATCGGTGCGCGCATCCAGGCCGCGGCGTGGGAACTGCTGATGGTGATGCTGCTGATGGAAACGCTGTTCGGCATCCCGGGCGTGATCGCCGGACCGATCTTCTATGCCTACCTGAAGCGGGAACTGGCCGGCGCCGGACTGATCTGAGTGCCGCAGCCGGCTCGCCGCGGCGCTGGTAGGACCAATACCTGCTCAGGCGCCGTCCTGCTCCACCCGGCTGCGCACGAAGTCGATATGGGTCTGCATGGCGGTGCGCGCCTCTTCCGGGCGCCGCGCGCAAATCGCATCGCACAGCGTGCGGTGCTGCAGCAGCAGCAGGTCTGACGCGCCGTCGTCCTGTTCGCGCAGGCCGGTGCCATTGATGGTGATGTGCTCGCGCAGCATGCCGATCACGCTGGTATGCAGGTGCAGGAACATGGTGTTGTGCGAGGCCTGGGCAATGGCGTCGTGCAGCTGCGCATCGGCATCGGCCTCTGCCTGCTTGTCGTCGGCGGCGCGCGCGCGTTCCAGCTCGGCCATCAGGGCGCGGATCCGCTTCACGTCAGCGGCATCCGCGCGCAGCGCCGCAAAATACGCGGTCGCGCCCTCCAGCACGCGGCGGAACTCCAGGATGTCGTCGCGCAGTGCGGGGTGGTCGGCCACCAGCTGGCCCCAGGGCGAGGCAATGCCGGCGCGCAGCTGGTCGGTGGCGTAGACCCCGGCACCGCGCCGGCTCTGCAGCAGGCCGCGCGCGGCGAGGCGCTGGATCGCCTCGCGCACGGTGTTGCGCGCGACCTCGTATTGCCCGGCCAGCACCCGCTCGGCCGGCAGCCGCGTGCCGGGCGGCCAGGTGCCGTCGAGCAGCGCGGTCTCGATCCGGCGCATGACCGACTCCACGCGCCCACGGGTGCGCCCGTGCCTTGCTGCCGCTGCCGTCATGCCGTGTGTCCTCGCTCCTGAGCTTGCGCGCGTCGTTGCGCAGATTGGTCCAACCAATTTGTACCGCCGCGCGGAAGCGGGAATTATGCGCCGAAACGTGCGACCCCAGCACGTCCGGAGCGAGACATGAAGGATCGTCAGTACCCCACCGGCCCTGCCCCCACGCAGGCCTACCTGTTTGCCACCTGCCTGGTCGACATGTTCGTGCCGCAGGCCGGCCTCGACGCCGTGCGGCTGCTTGAACGCGAAGGGCTCACCGTGCACTTCCCGCGCGGCCAGAGTTGCTGCGGCCAGCCCGCCTACAGCAGCGGCAACCCCGACGCGGCCCGTGCGGTGGCGCGCGCCCAACTCGACCTGTTCAGCCAGCCCTGGCCGGTGATCGTGCCATCGGGCTCGTGCGCGGGCATGATGCGCCACCACTGGCCGCAGCTCTTTGCCGACGATCCGGTGGCCGGCCCCAAGGCACTGGAACTGGCCGGACGCATCTATGAACTGGGCGAATTCCTGCTGCATGTGCTGAAGGTGGACTTTGGCGATGCCGCAGCGGCGGGCCAGCCGCAGGAGCGCATCGTGCTGCATACCTCGTGCGGCGCCCGTCGAGAAATGGGTACGCGCCAGCACGGCGTGGCCCTGGTCGACGCGCTGCCGGGCGTGACCCGCGTGGAGCATGAACGCGAATCAGAATGCTGCGGCTTCGGCGGCACCTTCTCGCTCAAGCATCCCGATATCTCCGGCGCCATGGTGCGCGACAAGGTGGCCTCGGCCTGCGCCACCGGCTGCGACCGGCTGGTCTCGGCCGACTGCGGCTGCCTGCTCAATATCGGCCATACCGCGGCACATGACCGCGCCCCGCTGCAGGTGGAGCACCTGGCCACCTTCCTGTGGCGCCGTAGCGGAGGTGCCGCATGAGCACGCCCGGCGCCCGCGAACGCATGCTCGGCCGGCTGCGCGCCGCCGCGCCTGCGCCTTCCCAAGGCACAGCGGAACTCGACCGCCGCATCGACGGCCATTTCGAGGCACGCCGCCACGGCACGCCAGCCGTTGGCGAACTGGTCGACGCGATGCAGGCGGCACTGCAAGGCCTGCATGCCGAGGTCTGGTGCGCCAGCGAAGCGGCCTGGCCGGCATTGCTGGCCACTGAGCTGGCCAATGCCGGCGTGAAGCGCCTGCTGCTTGATCCCGCCAGCACGGCCGGTGCCGCGCTGGCGGCCGCCTTGCCGGCCCATATCGAAGCCATCGGCTACGACCGCCCGATCGAAGCCTGGAAGGCGGAGCTGTTCGACACCATCGATGCCGGCTTCACCGTGTCGCGCTCCGGCATTGCCGCCACCGGCACGCTGGTGGTCGCGCCAGATGCGGGCTCGCCACGCACGGTGTCGCTGGTGCCGCCGCTGCATGTCGCGCTGGTGCGCGCCTCGACGCTGCACGCCGACCTGCATATGGCCGCGCGCACCGAGCGCTGGTCCGACGGCATGCCGACCAACCTGGTGCTGATCTCCGGCCCGTCCAAGACCTCCGACATCCAGCAGACGCTGGCCTACGGCGCGCATGGTCCGCGCCGGCTGTGGGTCGTGATCGAGACCGACACTGCGGAGGCCGGGCAATGAGCCAGCACACACTGAATTTTGTTCCGCCGCAGGACTTCAAGGCACGCGCCCGCGAAGCGCTGGACGATCCCAAGCTGCGCCAGAGCTTTCGCGGCGCGATGGACTTCCTGCAAGGCAAGCGCCTGGCGCAGTTCCCCGACGCGGATGAGCTGGAGCGCCTGCGCGACCTGGGCGAGGCGGTGCGCCAGCACGCGCTGGCCAACCTGCCGGACCTGCTGGTGCAGCTGGAGGCAAAGCTCACCGCCGCCGGGGTGCAGGTGCACTGGGCCGAGAACGCCGACGAAGCCAACGCGATCATCCACCGCATCGCGGCATCGAAGCAGGCGCAGCGCGTGATCAAGGGCAAGTCGATGGCCAGCGAGGAGATCGAGCTGAACCATTACCTGGCCGAGCGCGGGGTGGACTGTATCGAGTCGGACATGGGCGAGTACATCGTCCAGCTGGCCGGCGAAAAGCCCTCGCATATCGTGATGCCGGCGATCCACAAGACCAAGGGCGATATCGCGCAGCTGTTCCAGGCGCATATCCCCGACACGCCCTATACCGAGGATGTCGATGCGCTGATCCAGGCCGGCCGCCGTGCGCTGCGCCAAGCCTTTGTCGACGCGGATATCGGCTTGTCCGGCGTGAACTTCGCCGCCGCGGACACCGGCACGCTGTGGCTGGTGGAGAACGAAGGCAACGGCCGGCTTTCCACCACCGTGCCCGACGTGCATATCGCCATCATGGGCATGGAGAAGGTCGTGGCCCGGCTGGAACACATCGTGCCGCTGTCCACGCTGCTGACGCGCTCGGCCACCGGGCAGGCCATCACCACCTACTTCAACCTGATCTCCGGGCCGCGCCGCGCGGGCGAGCGCGACGGCCCGCGCGAGGTCCACCTGGTGCTGCTCGACAACGGCCGCACCCAGGCCTATGCCGACACGCAGCTGCGCGCGACGCTGCAATGCATCCGCTGCGGCGCATGCATGAACCATTGCCCGGTCTACACGCGCATCGGCGGCCATGCCTATGGCACGACCTATCCCGGCCCCATCGGCAAGATCATCTCGCCGCACCTGCTGGGGCTGGATGCCACCGCCGACCTGGCCACCGCGTCGAGCCTGTGCGGCGCCTGCGGCGAAGTGTGCCCGGTGCGCATCCCGATCCCGCAATTGCTGGTGCGCCTGCGCACCGAGGCCAACCGCGATCCGGAAGAGCAGGTCGCCAACCCGCTGCGCGGCCAGGGCGCCAAGTACAGCCGCGGCGAGCACCTGGTGTGGCGCTTCTGGAGCGGCGCGTATTCGCACCCGGCAACGTACCGGCTGTTCCGCTGGGCCGCCACGCGGCTGCGCGCGCTGACGCCGTCGAAGCAGATGGGCTGGACGCAGCACCGCACGCCGCTGAAGCCGGCGGCGAAGAGCCTGGCGGATTTGCTGAAAGAGAAGGGGCAGCCGGAGTAGGAGCGCCGGCCAGCACCACAAACCTTCCCGTACCGCCGGCGTGCTCCCTCTCCCGCAAGCGGGAGAGGGAGCGAACAAGCGGGAGTTTCAAGGCCCGCGATATTGGGATGCCCGCAGTCCTCACCAACAAGACAGAGATTTCCCGAAACACCACCAAAGCAGGAGACTAACCGTGCAACCCTGGACCCAAATCTATACACCGCTGGGCAGCCTGTGGCTGTCGTCGCTGGCGGCAGCCATTCCCATCCTGTTCTTCTTCATTGCGCTGGCCGTCTGGCGCATGAAGGGCCATGTCGCCGCGGCCGTGACGCTGCTATTGGCGCTGGCCGTGGCGATCTTCGCCTACGGCATGCCCGCGCAGCAGGCGCTGGCCTCGGCCGGCTTCGGCTTTGCCTATGGGCTGTGGCCGATCGCGTGGATCATCGTGACCGCGGTGTTCCTCTACAAGATCGTGGTCAAGACCGGCCAGTTCGACGTGATCCGCGCCTCGGTGCTGTCGATCACCGACGACCAGCGCCTGCAGATGCTGCTGATCGGCTTTGCCTTCGGCGCCTTCCTGGAAGGCGCGGCGGGCTTCGGCGCGCCGGTGGCGATCACCGCTGCGCTGCTGGTGGGCCTGGGCTTCAACCCGCTGTATGCGGCGGGCCTGTGCCTGATCGCCAATACCGCGCCGGTGGCATTCGGCGCGATGGGCATCCCCATCATCGTGGCCGGACAGGTGACGGGCATCGATCCTTTCCATATCGGCGCCATGGCCGGACGCCAGCTGCCGCTGCTGTCGCTGCTGGTGCCGTTCTGGCTGGTGTTCATGATGGACGGCGCCAAGGGCGTGCGCGAAACCTGGCCGGCGGCGCTGGTGTGCGGCGGCAGCTTTGCCGTGACGCAGTACTTCACCTCCAACCATATCGGGCCCGAGCTGCCGGACATCACCTCGGCGCTGGTCAGCCTGGTGTCGCTGGCCGCGTTCCTGAAGGTATGGCAACCGCGCAACGCGTCGCAGCGTGCCGGCAATGTCAGCGGCGGCACCGTCGCGCTGGCGGGCTTCGGCGGCGGTTTCGGCGGCGGTTTCGGCGGTGCGATGTCCAGCCGCAAGGCTTCGCCCTACACCCTGGCGCAGACGCTGCGCGCGTGGGCGCCGTTCGGCATCCTGACCGCGATCGTCACGGTGTGGAGCCTGCAGCCGTTCAAGGCGCTGTTTGCCGCCAATGGCGCGCTGGCGGGCACGGTGCTGAAGTTCAAGATCCCGGGCCTGGACCAGATGGTGATCAAGGCCGCGCCGATCGTGGCCACGCCCAAGGCCTATGACGCGGTGCTGAAGCTCGACCTGCTCTCCGCCGTCGGCACCGCCATCCTGCTGACCGCGCTGATCTCGGCGGTGCTGCTGCGCATGAAGCCGCGCACGCTGCTGGCCACCTTTGCCGAGACCCTGGTGGAACTGGCCCGCCCAGTGCTGTCGATCGGCCTGGTGCTGGCGTTCGCCTTTGTCGCCAACTACTCCGGCATGTCGTCGACACTGGCGCTGCTGCTGGCCGGCACCGGCGCGGCCTTCCCGTTCTTCTCGCCGTTCCTGGGCTGGCTGGGGGTGTTCCTGACCGGTTCGGACACTTCGTCCAATGCACTGTTCTGCGCGCTGCAGAACACCACGGCGCACCAGATCGGCGTGTCGGACACGCTGCTGGTCGCCGCCAACACCACCGGCGGCGTCACGGCCAAGATGATCTCGCCGCAATCGATCGCCGTGGCCTGCGCGGCGACCGGGCTGGTGGGCAAGGAGTCGGAGCTGTTCCGCTTCACGGTCAAGCACAGCCTGCTGTTTGCCGTGATCATCGGCATCATGACGGTGGTGCAGGCTTACCTGTTGCCGGGGATGATCCCGGGGTGATGGGGTAGCAGGAATCAATGAAGAACGGCGGCCATATGGCCGCCTTTTCGTTTGCCGCGCGGCAACGTCGCGTCTAATCCAGGAACTCGTCCCCTTCGGTGAGCGGCGCATACCTGTACGTGGCCGGCGTCCGGCTCAGCTTGACCGGCGCACCCAGCCCTTGGTAGCCACCCTCCATCTCCACCACCATCTCGCGGTGCTGCGTATGCGGATGCTGCAAGGCATCAGCCACGGACAGCACCGGCGCGCAGGGCACGCCCGCGGCCACCAGCTCGTCGGCGAGCACCTTGCCATCGAACTCGCACAGCCTGGCTTCCAGTTCCGCCTTCAGCGCCACGCGATTCACCGAGCGCGCGCCCGCGGTGGCATAGCGCTCGTCATCGGCCAGCGCAGGCAGCCGCAGGTGCTCGCACAAGATGCGGAACTGCCGGTCGTTGCCCACCGCCAGGAAGATCGGGTCGGTGGCGGTCGCCACCGTGTCGTACGGGTAGATGTTGGGATGCGCATTGCCGGTGCGCTGCGGCGTCTTGCCGCTCATGAACCAGTTGGCCGCATGCGGATGCAGCAGCGACAGGCCGGAGTCATAGAGCGCGGCCTCGACGAACTGGCCGCGCCCGCTGCGCGCGCGCTCCCGCAGTGCCAGCAGCACGCCGATCACGGCGTTCAGGCCGGTCACCATGTCCACCACCGGCAAACCCACTCGCAGCGGATCGCCATCGGCCTCGCCGTTGATGCTCATGATGCCGGACATGGCCTGGATGGCGGCGTCGTAGCCGGGCAGGCCGCCCAGCGGGCCATCGGCGCCGAAGCCGGACACGCGGCAATGGACCAGCCGCGGGAAGCGCGCGGACAGTGTATCGTAGCCCAGCCCCCACTTCTCCATGGTGCCGGTCTTGAAGTTCTCGACCAGCACGTCGGCCTCGGCCAGCAGCGCAAGCAGGACCTCACGATCGGCCTCGGCGGTCAGGTCCAGCCGCATCACGCGCTTGTTGCGGTTCAGGCCGGAGTAGTAAGAGGCCACGCCGTCCTTGAACGGCGGCCCCCAGGTGCGGGTGTCGTCGCCCTGCGGCGGTTCGATCTTGAGCACGTCGGCGCCGTGGTCGCCCAGGATCTGGCCGCAGTATGGGCCGCCCAGGATGCGCGACAGGTCGACCACGCGGATGCCGGCGAGCGCGCCGGGACTGGTTTGGGTCATGGCTGGTTTTCCTGTGCGGTTCAGTCGAGCTGGGCGCCGGACTTCTGCACCACGGCGCGCCACTTGCCGACCTCGGCCTTGACGAAGCCGCCAAGCTGCTCGGGCGTGGTCGACGGCGCGAACTCGAGGCCCTGCGCCTGCAGGGTCTTGCGCACCTCGGGCTGCTTGAGCGCATCGGCAAAGGCGCGGTTGAGCTTGCCGATCACTTCGGGCGGCGTGCCGGCGGGTGCGACCACGCCGAAGAACACCGATACATCGAAACCTGGCACGCCCTGCTCGGCCACGGTCGGCACGTCCGGCAGCGCCTGCGAGCGCGCCTTGGTGGTGACGCCCAGCGCGCGCACCTTGCCACTCTTGATGAAGGGCATCGCGGTCAGCACGTCGGTGAAGGTCATGCTGACCTGCCCGCCCAGCAGGTCGTTCAGCGCGGGGCCGGTGCCCTTGTACGGGATGTGCTGGAAATCGGTGCCGGTGACGTTGTTGAACAGCACCCCGGCCAGGTGCGATGAGGCGCCGTTGCCGGACGAGGCATAGGTCAGCTTGCCCGGGTGCGCCTTGCCATAGGCGATCAGCTCCGTGACGTTCTTCGCCGGCACGGACGGGTTGACCACCAGCACATTGGGCAGCTGGCCGATCTGGATCACCGGCGCGAAGCTCTTGACCGGGTCGTAGTTGATCTTGCGGTACAGGCTGACGTTGATCGCCAGCGGCGCCGAAGTGCCGAACATCAGCGTGTAGCCGTCGGGCTCGGCACGCGCCACCACCTCGGCGCCGATGTTGCCGCCGGCGCCGGCACGGTTTTCCACCACCACCGGCTGGCCCAGGCTGGTCTTGAGCGCGGCGGCAAGCGTGCGCGCCATGGCATCGGTGGGGCCGCCCGGCGGGTAGGTGACGACCATCATGATCGGCTTGGACGGAAAGTCCTTCTGCGCGAAGGCGGGGGCAATACAGAGCGAGCAGGCGGCGATGGCCGCTACGCGGTGCCAGAGTTTCATGGCGTTGTCTCCTGGGTATAGGACGTCTCCCGCTGGTGGCGGGATGGTGTTGCGGGGGGATTGGTGCCGGATGTGGATCCGGTCAGAACACGTTGACCTGGTCGACCGCGCCGGCGGCGCGCACGGTGCCGTCAGCCGGCGCGACGGTCTCGGCCAGCCACTCGGGCTCGGCCTGTGCGGCCAGCGGGTCCTGCGGCAGCACGCGGTGGCGCAACACCAGCTGCGCCAGCCGCATGCGGCGCACCGAGCCGATGCGCCCGGCCTCCCAGGCCATCGCCACCGCGCTGGTGACGTGGTACAGCGCCGAGGCCGCCTGGCGCGCCAGCAGTTCGCCGTCGGCGCCGGCATCAGCGGCTTGCGCGGCCAGCTTCGCCGCAGCGGCGATGGCGCCTTCGAACACGGCACGCGCCGCCGCATGCATCGGCGTATCGGCCAGCAGGCCGGCCAGGTGCGCCTGCAGCACCGGCAGCGCGCCTTCGCGGCGGACCGCGCGCAGCACGTCGAGCGCGACGATATTGCTGGTGCCTTCCCAGATCGAGCCGAGATGGGCATCGCGCACCAGGCGCGGATCGCTCCATTCCTCGATATAGCCACAGCCGCCGCGGATCTCCATGGCGTCGCCGGTGACCTTGCGCGCGTCGCGGCAGGCGCGGAACTTGATCAGCGGCGTCAGGATGCGCATCAGCGGGTAGGCGTCGGCCTCGCCGGCATCGGCGCGGCGCAATGCTTCGGCGGTCTGGAACACCATGGTGCGCGCCTGCTCGGTGGGCAGGGTCAGCTTGAGCAGCTGGCGGCGCATCAGCGGCATGTCCTGCAGGCGCTTGCCGAACGCCTGGCGCTCGCGTGCGATGAACAGGCCCTCGGTCAGCGCGCGGCGCATCAGGCCGGCGGCGCGCACGCCGTTGGACAGGCGCGAGTTGTTGATCATGTCGGCCATCTGCACGAAGCCGCGGCCGGGTTCGCCGACCAGCCAGGCATGCGCACCTTCCAGCCGGATTTCGCCGCTGGCCATCGAGCGCGTGCCCAGCTTGTCCTTCAGGCGGATGATGCGGTAGTGGTTGTCGCTGCCGTCGGCCAGCTTGCGCGGCAGCAGGAACAGCGACACGCCCTTGTGGCCCGGCACGGCGATGCCGGCCTCATCCTCCACGCGCGCCAGCACCATCGCCAGCGCGGCGTCGGGGTTGGAGCAGAACCACTTGTCGCCCAGCAGGCGCCAGCCGCCCTCGGCCGAAGCGTCGCGCACCGCGCGGGTGGCGGTGGCGGCGACGTCGGAGCCGGCGCCCTGCTCGGTCATGAACATCGCGCCCTGGTACAGATCATCGAACACCTGGGTGGTCAGGTTGGGCAGGTAGCGCCCGACCAGCGCCGGGTCGCCGAACTTGCGCAGCGTGCGCGTCAGCGAATCGGTCATCGAAAGCGGGCAGCACAGGCCGAACTCGGCCTGCACAAACAGATATGTGAGTGCGTACTTAGCCGCAGGCGGCATGGGCTTGTCCCAGCCCAGCACGCCACCGCGGTGCGACGCCGCCGCCAGGCCGAATTCGGCAAAGGCCACGCGCTCCATCTCCACATAGGCCGGATGCTTGTCGATGCGCTGCGCGTCCACGCCCGCGCGGGTGCGGTAGCTGAGTTCGGGGGGATGGCGGTCGGCCACGCCGGCCAGTTCGTCGAGCACGCCGCCGGCCAGCGCACCCATGCGTTCCAGGTGCGGCAGCAGGTGCTTGAACAGGTCGGGCGGCAGGTAGAGCGGCAGCAGCGCGCGCAGGTCCGGGTCGGCGGCAAACAGGCTGCCGCCCTGGCGGTCCGGTACCGGGTGGGCAGCGGCCGGTGCGGCGCAAGGGGCTTGAAGTGTGGTGTCGCGCACGGCGCTGGATGGCATGGCGGGTCTCCTGGGATTGGACGGTGCCGGCTTGCGGCCCCTTTGGCCTCCATTATTGAAACCCCAAGGATTCGCGTCTAATTCTAAAATTGGCTTGATCTATATAAATTCTGTATCGCCATGGAATTCCGCCACTTGCGTTACTTCCTCGTGCTGGCCGAGGAACTGCACTTCGGCCGGGCCGCGCGCCGGCTTGCCATTTCCCAGCCGCCGCTGTCGCTCAATATCCAGCAGCTGGAGGCCTCGGTCGGGGCGCGGCTGTTCGACCGCGACAGCCGCGGCGTGCGGCTGACCGCGGCCGGGCGAGCCTTCCGCGAATCGGCCACGGCGCTGCTGGCGCAGGCCGAGGCGGCGCGGGTGCTGGCACGCGAGATCGAGGCGGGCGCGGTCGGGCGGCTGCGGGTGGGCTTTGTCGGCTCGATGCTGTATCGCGGGCTGCCGCAGACGCTGCGCGCGTTCCAGGCGGCCTATCCCGGCATCCAGGTGGCGCTGACCGAGCTCAACTCACAGGAGCAGATCGACGCGCTGCTGCATGACGAGCTCGACGCCTCCTTTATCCACAGCGGCCGCGTGCCGGACACGCTGCAGGCAACGCTGGTGCACAGCGAGCCCTTTGTCTGCTGCCTGCCGGCCGACCATGCGCTGGCCGCGCTGCCGGAGTTGCCGCTGGCGGCATTGCGCGGCGAGCCATTCGTGCTGTTCTCGCGCAAGGCGTCGCCGGACTACTACAGCCGCATCTTCGACATGTGCGCCGCGCAGGGCTTCTACCCGCAGATCCGGCATGAAGTCCGGCACTGGCTGTCGGTGGTGTCGCTGGTGTCGCAGGGGATGGGCGTGGCGGTGGTGCCGGCGGCGCTGGCGCGCTCCGGCATGGCCGGGGCCGCGTTCCGGCCACTGGCCGACGCGTCGGTGCGCTCGGAGGTCTACTGCGCGTGGAAGACGGCGCCGGACCATCCGGCGCGCGACCATTTCGTCGGCATGGTGCGGGAGATGACAGCCGCCGCCCAAGGCAGCCCCAAAGAAAAAGCCACCGGTCCATAGACCGATGGCTTGTGAAGTACGCGTGGAACGGGGTGTTCAGCGTGCCTGAAGCTTAACCCTGGCCGCTTACGGCATCCAATAACGCAAATGCAGTAATTGACCGGCACTGCATGAAGCTGGTTGCATTCGGCTTCGCAAAGCCGAACTGCGCTGCATCGGGCTGAATTCATGCGCAGCCTTCTACACTTCTACCAGCCCCCTGCGGCACCGCTCGCGCGTGACGCTAGGCCCGGGAAACGTTGCCGAGGCAGCATGACCCGCCCCGCGCACCCTCAGCCCCCACACCCCGAACGGTTATCATTTGCCTCCTGCGGCGCAATGACGGCGGCAGCAGGCCGGCGTGCCCGCCCTTTGAGGGGGCAACGCCATGCCTCAATTACGATACAATGAAAACGATTTTCATTTACACACCCCGGCGTGGTCGCGCTGACCGCTTGGCGGCAGACCGCGCCACGGACTGGAAGCATGATGCGGTTGTCTGAACTTCCACGGCGCACGCCCGCCGTTGTGCAATCGGTGGACGACGCCACCCCGGGAGACCCGGTCGCGCGCCGCCTGCGCGAACTGGGCTTCGTCCCCGGTGAAGCCGTGCAGATCATCGCCTACGGCCCCTTCGGCATGGACCCGCTGGTGGCACAGGTAGGCTTCACCCGCTTTGCGCTGCGCCGCTCGGAAGCGGCACGCATCGGCGTAGAGGTCGCCAGCGCCTCGGTCACCAGCATCGGCCCCGCCACGCAGGGCGGCGACCAGACCGCCAAACCGTCCGCAAAACGGACTGCCTGAGCCTTCCCCCGGATTATGTCTGCAGCTCCTTCCACTTCTGCCCTGCGCATTGCGCTGGTCGGCAATCCCAATTGCGGCAAGACCGCACTGTTCAACCGCCTGACCGGCAGCCGCCAGAAGGTGGCCAACTATGCGGGCGTGACCGTCGAGCGCAAGGAAGGCTACTTCGTGTCGCCGGCCGGGCGCCAGGTGCGCATCCTGGACCTGCCGGGCGCCTACAGCCTGCACGCGGCCAGCCTCGATGAAGCCATCACGCGTGATGTCTGCCTGGGCAGGCGCGCCGGCGAGCAGCGCCCGGACCTGCTGGTGTCGGTGGTCGATGCGACCAACCTGCGCCTGCACCTGCGCTTCGTGCTGGAACTGCGCCGCCTGGGCCTGCCCATGGTGGTCGTGCTCAATATGAGCGACGCCGCAGCGCGGCGCGGCATCCAGATCGATCGCGACAAGCTGTCGGCCGCGCTGGGCGTGCCGGTGGTCAGCACCGTGGCGGTGAAGCACGACGGCGCCGCGACACTGGTCAGCCTGCTTGACGACACCCTGCCGCCGGCCCCGCCGGTCACGCCGGAACCCGCCAACGACATTGACGTGCATGCCGAGGTCAACCGCCTGCTGGCGGCCGCGGTCAGCATGCCGGCGCGCACCGCCGCGCTCGATGACCGCCTCGACCGCATCGTGCTGCATCCGGTGATCGGCCTGCTGCTGCTGGCGGTGCTGCTGTTCCTGATGTTCCAGGCGGTGTTCTCGTGGGCCGAGCCGTTGATGGACGGCATCGAGGGCGGCGTGCACTGGGCCGGCGAGATGCTGGGCGCCTACCTGCCCGACGGCATGCTCAAGAGCCTGCTGGTCGACGGCCTGGTCGCGGGCCTGGGCAGCGTGGTGGTGTTCCTGCCGCAGATCCTGATCCTGTTTCTGTTCATCCTGACGCTGGAGGAATCCGGCTACCTGCCGCGCGCGGCCTTCCTGCTGGACCGCCTGATGATGGGCGCGGGGCTGTCGGGGCGCTCGTTCATCCCGCTGCTGTCCAGCTTTGCCTGCGCCATCCCCGGCATCATGGCCACGCGCACCATCCAGGACCCGCGCGACCGGCTCACCACCATCCTGGTGGCGCCGCTGATGACCTGCTCGGCACGGCTGCCGGTGTATGCGCTGCTGATCGGCGCCTTCATCCCCGAGCGCACCGTGATGGGCCTGTTCAACCTGCAGGGGCTGGTGCTGTTCGCGCTGTACGTGGCGGGCATCGTCAGCGCGCTGGTGGTGGCCTACGCGCTCAAGTTCTTCCGCCGCGACCGCACCGACCATCCGCTGCTGATGGAGCTGCCGTCGTACCGCATCCCCAATCCGCGCGATGTGGCCATCGGCCTGTGGG
This sequence comes from Cupriavidus sp. FW306-1B-F12B, assembly GCF_058781795.1. Lineage (NCBI taxonomy): Bacteria > Pseudomonadati > Pseudomonadota > Betaproteobacteria > Burkholderiales > Burkholderiaceae > Cupriavidus > Cupriavidus sp. FW306-1B-F12B. The sequence continues at coordinate 345,502 of NZ_JBYSXC010000003.1, read as the reverse complement.
AGCGTGCCCGCATCTTCCTGTCGCGGGTGGGCAAGGTGATCCTGGCGCTGACGGTGCTGCTGTGGTTCCTGTCGTCCTTCCCGTCCGCGCCCGTGGGCGCGACCGCGCCGGCCATCGACTACAGCTTTGCCGGCATGATCGGCCATGCGCTGCAGAAGGTGTTCGCACCGGTGGGCTTCAACTGGCAGATCTGCATTGCGCTGGTGCCGGGCCTGGCTGCGCGCGAGGTGGCCGTGGGCGCGCTGGCAACCGTCTATGCGCTGTCGGGCAGCGAAGAGACCGTGGCCACGCAGCTGGCGCCGATGATCGCCGCGCAATGGTCGCTGGCCACCGCGCTGTCGCTGCTGGCCTGGTACGTGTTCGCACCGCAGTGCATCTCCACGCTGGCAGTGATCCGGCGCGAGACCGACTCGTGGAAGGTGATGGCGCTGTCGGCGGCCTACCTGACCGGGCTGGCCTACCTGGCGGCCTTCGTGACCTACCGCGTCGCGCTGATGTTCAGCTGAGGCACCGCGCCGCCATGACCCTCTACCACGCCATCGAAACGCTGCTGGTCCCGCTGATCGTGCTGGCATGCGCGGTGTCGGTGATCGCGCGCTACGCGCCGCGCACGCGCGAGCGCGTCAAGGCGGCGCTGGCCGCGCGCCTGGGCGGCGGCGCCGCCACCGGCTGGCGTGCCCGGCTGGTGCGCTGGCTGGCCCCGCAAGCCGCCGCGGGCTGCGCCAGCGGCTGCGACGACGGCGGCTGCAATACCTGCGGATCCAACACCGCCGGCACCACCTCCGGCACGCAGGACAAGCCTGCCGAACAGGTGATCCGCTTCGTGCGCAAGCGCTAAACGGCGCGCTTTCCTCCTCTACAAATCCACGCAGAAACGGGTACGCCCGCTGCTTCCGCCCGGCGCGGAGGCAGCGCTTTGCGCTCGCCTGCGAGCTGTCCTGCGGCGATAAAACATGCCTGAAAGGGCTGGCATTTTTGCACGCAGAAACGGGTACGCTTTGCGTACTGGGCTTGCCTGGTGCGCATATAGGGGACGTCCCGCAAAGGCAGGCTCAGCCTTGTCCCGACGCCTTTGCTGGCCTGCCCCGGCAGCACCTGAAACGCTTGGCGCCGGTCACGCAGAAACGGGTACGCTTTGCCGGCATCCCTCCCGACGGCCGCTTGTTCTCCCGCTTGCGGGAGAGGGGGAGCAAACCGGCAGCCTGCAATTTGCCGCCAAAGCGAAACGCCCTCCGGATGGAGGGCGTTTCGCCAGGCGCGGGAACCTGCTGCTTACTTGACCGTACCGTAGAAGACCAGCTTCAGCGGCGTATTGTCGGCGACGGCATTACAGGTCACGGTAAGAGTGAAGTCGCCCTGCGCTGTGCCCGTGACGTTCTTCTGATGATCCGCGACGCCAGGCGACAACTCCACCGGGCCGGTGCTGGTCCACGCCCAGTTGATGCACGCGGTGTACTGCGCATCGTCGCCAAGGTGCTTCATGCGCGCGGTCACCGGGATACTCATCGGCGGCATCAGCAGCAGCGTCATCGGATCCTGGTTGTCGCCAACCAGCGCCCAGACCGGGTTCTCGGTCACCGTCAGCGTGGCGCTGCGGCGTTCGCCCAGCCTGGTGCTGACAGCTGTCACCGTCAGGCTGCTCTGGACCGGACCCTTGTCGTTGGCGAGGCTGGTGCTGACCGTGGCGTCATGCGTACCCGCCGCTTCCGATGCGGACAGCGTGGCCGAGGTCGCCGTGTAGGTCCAGGCGCCGTCGAACTCCGCGGTCACGTCCTGGCCGTCGTGGCGCAGCACACGCGAGCTGAAGGTTTCCGGACGGTTGCTGAAGACCTGCAGCGCATTCACCTCGCGGCCGCCCTTGGTCGTCACCACGCGATAGGCGGCGGCGCCGTTCTTCTGCACTGTCACCACGATCAACCCGGCAATGGCATGCCCGTCCGGTGCGGTCACCGATACCGAGACACTGGCCGTGGCCACGGCGGTGGGTGAGCTGTTGCTCGCCTTCAGCGTGGCGCTGTTCTGGCTGGCCGTGACCTGGACCGCGGAGCCGCTGCTGGACCATGCCCAGCTGTTGACGCTGGCAGATACATCGGCGCCGTTGCTATCGACCAGCGATACCTTGACCGGCAGCTCCTGCCCGTCGCTCATCGACAGGCTGCTGTTCGGGATCGACAGGCTGTAGCTCAGCGCCGAGGCCGGCACCACGGTGATGGTGGCGGATTGCGCGGGCAGCTGCACCGTGGTGTTGTCGGCGCCCTTGACGCTCGCCACCACCTGGACAGTGGTCGTCCCGGTTGCAATACCCTTGACCACGGCGCTGGCCGGCGTGGTGGCACTCGGCTCCACGGTGGCAATGCCGCTGTCGGCACTGGTCCAGTTGAAGGTGGTGTTGCCGGAGACGTCGACGCCGTTGCTGTCCACTGCCAGCGCGCTGATGGTGATCGTGCGGCCGACGCCGACCTCGCCCGAGGTCACGCTCATCTTCACCGTATAGGTCAGCGGCGTGGAACCGCCTGCGTTTGGCGTGGTGGGCGTGCTCGAACCGCCGCCGCCACCGCAAGCTGCCAGCAGCATGGCCATGGCAGCGCCCGCCAGCCAGGATGCCCACGTTCTCAGTCTCATGATGTTCCCCCCAGTCATGTGTTTTTTCCCGCGCTACCAGCCTAGGCACAAAGGTGCCAGCGCAATACCGGCCAGAGGACTGAGGCGTAGCGCACAGAGCATGCGCGTGGTTCATCCTTTCAGCGCAGCGGTACCGCCATTCAGGCGAGGCAAACATGACCGGCAGGGTCCCGGCCGCATCCTGGCCCCAGCCGTTTGGCGCAAACCCGCGCATGGCAGTCCCCCGATCGGGCCACGTTCGCACCCGGCGCTCCCCACGCTTGACCGGGGCCGGCCTTGTCGACTAACCTTTGCCAGTCATCCGGCTCCTGCCGGATGCGCACCAACCACGAGCGGCCCCGGCCCTCCTCCTCCAGGCACGATGAACCGTTACACCAGCACACTCAGCCAGGCTGCCGATGCGTCCCGCATCGCTGCCCGCGCGCGCGTGCTGGCTGCCCTGGCATCGGGCCGCGCCCTGCGCGCTTCCTCGCTACTGCTAAGCCTATCGACCGGTTGCCGGGCCTAGTGCCCCGTGGCAGTTCGGCAGCCTTTCGCCACCGTTTTTTCCGTTTTTCCTTTACTTCCCTTAGCGAGGAAGGAGACCCCGTATGCTCGGCAATCCCGCCACCAAGTACCAGCCCGCCACCACCGTCGACATCCCTGACCGCACCTGGCCCGCCCGCACCATCACGCGCGCACCGCGCTGGATGAGCACCGACCTGCGCGACGGCAACCAGGCCCTGATCGAGCCGATGAACCCGGCGCGCAAGCTGCGCTTCTTCGAGCAGCTGGTGAAAATCGGCCTGAAGGAAATTGAAGTGGCGTTCCCCGCCGCCTCGCAGACCGATTTCGACTTCGTGCGCATGCTGATCGAGCAGCAGCGCATCCCCGAAGACGTCAACATCGTGGTGCTGACGCAATCGCGCGAAGACCTGATCCGCCGCACCGTCGAGTCCGTGCGCGGCGCAGCGCGGGCCACGGTGCACCTGTACAACCCGATCGCGCCGGCCTGGCGGCGCATCGTCTTCAATGCCTCGCGTGAAGAGATCAAGGAGGTCGCGGTCTCGGGCACGCGCCTGATCAGGTCGCTGACCGATGCCATGCCTGGCACGGCATGGACCTATGAGTATTCGCCCGAGACTTTCAGCCTGGCCGAGCTCGACTTCTCGCTGGAAGTCAGCAACGCCGTCTCTGCCGCCTGGCAGGCCGGCCCGGACCGGCCGATGATCCTGAACCTGCCGACCACGGTCGAATGCAGCACGCCCAACGTGTTCGCCGACCAGGTCGAATGGATGCACCGCCGCCTGGCACGGCGCGAACACATCGCGCTGTCAGTGCACCCGCACAACGACCGCGGCACCGCGGTGGCCGCCGCGGAGCTGGCGCTGATGGCGGGCGCGGACCGCGTCGAAGGCTGCCTGTTCGGCAACGGCGAGCGCACCGGCAATGTCGACCTGGTGACGCTGGCGCTCAACCTCTATACGCAGGGCGTGGCACCCGGGTTGGACTTCTCCGATATCGACGCGGTGCGCCAGTGCGTAGAGCACTGCAACCAGCTGCCGGTGCATCCGCGCCACCCGTATGTGGGCGACCTGGTGTTCACCGCGTTCTCGGGCTCGCACCAGGATGCGATCCGCAAGGGCTTTGCACAGCAGCAGCCGGACGGCATCTGGGAAGTGCCCTACCTGCCGATCGACCCGGCCGACCTGGGCCGCAGCTATGACGCGGTGATCCGCGTCAACAGCCAGTCCGGCAAGGGCGGCATGGCCTACCTGCTGGAGCAGGTGCATGGCATCTACATGCCGCGCCGCCTGCAGATCGAATTCAGCCGCGCGGTGCAGGCCATGACCGACGACACCGGGCTCGAGGCGAGTGCCGATGATCTTTATGGGCTGTTCCGGCGCGAGTACCTGACGCAGGAAACGCCGCTGCGCTATGTATCGCACCAGCTGGTGTCTGACAGCGGCGGTGCCACGGAGATCGAAGTGCGGATGGTTCGCGACGGCAAGCCATGCAGCGTGCGCGGCACCGGCAACGGGCCCATCGATGCCTTCGTCAATGCGCTGGACTTGCCGGTACGCGTGATGGACTACCACGAGCATGCGATGACCGCCGGCGCGGATGCGCGCGCGGCCTGCTACGTGGAAGTGCGCGTGGGCGATTCGCCGACAGGGTTCGGCGCCGGCATCGACGCCAACCTGGTCACGGCCTCGCTGCGCGCGGTGATCTCGGGCGTGAACCGGCACCTGCAGGCCGGCTCTGGCGCAGCACGGGCCCCGCAGTCCGCCGAGGCCGCCGAGGCCTGACACCGCAAGCCGCCGCAAGAAAACCGGTGTGCCCCGCCCCCACGGGGCACACCCGGAAAGACGCCCTTGCGGACGCCCACGACATGCTCGGTGCCGATCCGCACACGCTGCATGCGTGCTCGGATCTTTCGCACAGCGTAAGGGGCAGCATCGCACCGCGCCACGAATAATTCCGCATGTGTTTAGAAGCGCCGGCGCAACTGGCACCGCGGCGCCTTCCTCGCTGTAGCGCCTGCGCCACGCGCGCCGGCCCCGTTCCCTGCTACTTGTTTTGGGTCAAAGCCCAGCCCGACCTGCTCGGCCAAACTGGGTCCGGATTTGATACCAGACCAAGCAGAACCTCATGAAAACACTCTCTCTTCGCACCCGGGTCACCTGTTCCGCCATCGCCGCCTGCGCCATGCTGGGCGCCTTCGCCACCCCTGCCGCCGCCGCGGACGATGCGCAGGGCAACTGGATGGTGCGCCTGCGCGGCACCTATCTCGACATGGCCAACAGCTCCGACCCTGTCGGCGGCGTCGGCCCCTCGGACCGCATCACGGTCAACAACAAGTGGATTCCCGAGTTCGACGTCACCTACTTCTTCACGCCGAACATCGCAGCCGAACTGGTCCTGACCGTGCCGCAGAAGCAGAACGTCTACCTGGACGGCAACAAGGTCGGCACCTTCAAGCATCTGCCGCCGACGCTGCTGGTGCAGTACCACTTCATCCCCAACGGCACCTTCCGCCCGTATGTCGGCGCGGGCCTGAACTTCACCCGCATCTGGGGCGAGAACATTGCCAACAACGCGCTGCAGCTCGATAGCTGGAGCGTGGGCCCGGCCCTGCAGATCGGCATGGACTACAAGCTGACCAAGAACTGGTTCCTCAACGCCGACATCAAGAAGATCTGGCTGTCGAGCGATGTGAAGGCCGGCGATGTCAAGGTGTCCAAGGTGAACCTGGATCCGTGGCTGTTCAGCATGGGGGTGGGGTATCGCTTCTGATCCTGCAGTGCCATGCAAAAGGCCGGCGCCAATCAGGCGCCGGCCTTCTGCTTTTCCGGATGAGCGCGGGTGCCGACCTACCGGAACGCCGGCTCATCAAAGCTGCGCAGCTTGCGCGAATGCAGCTGCTCGACTCCGTTCTCACGCAGGATGCGGATCGCCTCCAGCCCGATGGTCATATGCTGGCTGACACGCTGGCGATAGAAGGCGTTGGCCATGCCGCGCAGCTTGAGCTCGCCATGCAGCGGCTTGTCCGACACGCATAGCAAGGTGCCATAGGGCACGCGCAGCCGGAAGCCGTTGGCCGCCACCGCCGCGCTTTCCATATCGATGGCAATCGCGCGCGACTGGTTGAAGCGCGCATACAGCGACTTGGACTTCAGCTCCCAGTTGCGGTCATCGGTCGAGACCACCGTGCCGGTGCGCATGCGGGTCTTCATCTCGTTGCCGGACAGCCCGGTCACGCGCGCAACGGCCTCCTGCAGGGCCACCTGGATCTCGGCGATTGGCGGCACCGGCACCCACGGCGGCAAGTCGTGGTCGAGCACGTGGTCGTCGCGCACATAGGCGTGCGCCAGCACGTAGTCGCCGAGCTGCTGCGAGCGGCGCAGGCCGCCGCAGTGGCCCACCATCAGCCAGCAATGCGGGCGCAGCACGGCCAGGTGGTCGGTCATGGTCTTGGCGTTGGACGGTCCCACGCCGATATTGACCAGCGTCACCCCCAGCTTGTCTTCGCGCACCAGGTGATAGGCCGGCATCTGCGGCAGCGCGCGCGGGCGCGAGGCGTCGTCGGGTTCCGCGCCGCCCAGTTCCTGCATCACGTCGCCGGGTTCGACAAAGCGGGTGTAGCCGCCGCCGTCGCTGCTGGCCATCAGGCCCCGGCCCAGCTCGACAAACTCGTCGACATAGCGCTGGTAGTTGGTGAACAGCACGAAGCGCTGGAAATGCTGCGGTGCCGTGCCGGTGTAGTGGTACAGCCGCTGCAGGGCCAGGTCCACGCGCTCGGCCGGGAACAGCGACAGCGGCCAGGCCTCGCCCGGGATCGGCTCATAGGTGCCGTTGGCGATGCCGTCGTCGATGCGGCTCAGCTCGGGCAGCACGAACGATGCCTCCAGCTCGCGCGCCTGGGTGTAGCTGATGTCGGTGGTCGAAGCCTCGATCACGAACGGCAGCGGGATCGGGCGCCGGCTCAGCCCCACCACCACCGGCACGCGGTGATAGCGCATCAGCCGCTCGATCTGGTCGCGGTAGTAGTCCGCCAGCAGGTCGGGGCGAGTCACGGTGGTGCCATAAACGCCCGGGTAGGCCACCGTGCCCCAGGACGGCCGGCTGTCGGTGACCATGGTCTCGATGTTGACCGAGATGCCCAGGTACGGATAGCACGCATGCGCGGCCGAGGGCAGCGGCTTGCCGCTGGCGAAGGCATCGAAGCGCGCGCGCACGGCGCCGACAGAAGCTTCGTAGATGTCGCGGATGCGCGCGATCGCCGCATCCGCGTCGGTGAACTCGGCAAGCTGGTCGGCCGGATGTGCGGAGGAAAAGACGGGGGCGTTCATGGAGGCCATGATACCGCGCCGGCGCGCCGGCGTGAGCAGCACCCGACCCCGCCGGAAGCCAAATTGACGCGCCCGCGCCCGCTCGCTACACTCCGCCAATTGCGCGGCACGGGTTCCCGTGCCGTTCTCGACTCGCGGCGCCCCTGGTGGCAAGGGGCGGCGAGGGGCCGTACACGCTTTACTGGGAGAGCCGCCGATGGAAATCCGTAACCTGTTGCCCGACGACATCGAGGCAGCCAGACAACTACTGATCGCCAACGGCTGGGCCCACCGGGTTGGCGGCCCGGAGAAATTCGCACGGCTGGTGGCCAACTCCCAACGCGTGGTCGTCGCGGTGGAGCACGGCGAGATCGTCGGCTTTGCCCGCGCGCTGTGCGACGACGTCTGCGACGGCTTCCTGTCGATGGTTGCGGTCGCGCCCAGCCACCGCCGGCGCGGCATCGGCCGCGCCCTGGTGCGGCACATCGTGGGCAACGACCCCGACATCACCTGGATGCTGCGCGCGGCGCGTTCCTCCGAAGCCGCATTCTTCGGCCAGCTCGGCTTTACGCCGTCGATGGTGGCAATGGAGCGGCGCAGGCCCTGATCCGCCAGCGCGCCCGGCGCAGCGTCAGCGGGCGCCCATCTTGCGCCGGAACTCCTCGGCCGTACCCACCTGCCGGAACAGCGGCCCGCCCGGAGCGAAGCGATCCGCGCTGGCCAGCGGCCCCACCACCACCGGTTCGAATCCCGCATCGCGCACCAGCTGCGCGGCCACATCGAGCGCGGCCTTGTCGTCGCCGGCGATGGGCACCGCCACCAGGCCGCCCGCCCGGTGGTGCTCGCTGGCAAACTGTGCCGCCCCCATGAAGTTAAAGGCCCGCACCACGCGCGCGCCCCGCAGGTAGCGCGCGGTGGTGATGCCGATGCCGTCACGCCTGACCTCTTCGGTGATCGGGCCATCGCGGTGCTCATAGGCGTTGGTGGCATCGAGCACGATCTTGCCGCGCCAGGCATCGGCATGGTCGCGGCTGAGCTGCGGCAACGCGCCGTAGGGCGTGGCCAGGAACAGTACGTCAGAGAACGCAATGGCCTCGGCCACGGTGCCGGCGCGCGCCAGCGTACCCAATTCTTCGACCAGCGGCTTGAGTGCCTCCGGGTGCCGCGACGAGAACAGGACCGGGTGTCCGGCCTTGACCCACAGCCCGCCCACGGTGCCGCCGATGCGGCCCGAGCCGATCACGCCGATACGCTGCGCGGCGGCCTCGCGGCTGGCCGCCGGGCCAGGCTGGGCGCGCGCGGCGCGCGGCAGGGGCACGGCCAGCACCAGGGCCGCGGCGCCGGCGCCAAGCCAGCGGCGGCGGGCAGGATCGAAGCGGGATGCCTTGGCGTTCATCGCAAATCCTCCGCAGTGGACACGACCATCCGTCCCGTACGTCATACGGGCCGCTGGGATGACTCTAGGCGAAAAGCGATGGCCGTGCGTGGACGGCTAGCGGTCGTTGCGGATCGGACCGAATTCGGCCGGCACCCATGCATACCCGGCCGCATCGCGGCGCACATGGCCAAGGCCCGGGAAGGGCATATGCGCGCCCCCCACCCACAGCCGGCCCTTGGCGGCATCGGCCAGGATGCGCTGGCGCGTGATCACGGCCTGTTTGCTGTCCACGTCAAACTCGATCGCCACTTGCGGGCGGCGGAACTGCACCGCATGGCTGTGCACGATGTCGCCCCACAGCAGCAGGCTGTCCTTGCCCGAGGTGAACAGGTAGCCACTGTGGCCCGGAGTATGGCCATTGGCCGGCACCGCGCGCACACCGGGAACGGGCTCGACACCGGCGCCGCCGTTGAAGGGCCGGAAGCGCTGCGCCGCCTGATACGGCGCGACCGCGGCGCGCGCCATGGCGAACAGGCCCTGCGCCTCCTTCGGCGCGGCGGCGGCATTGGCTTCGCTGAGCCAGTAGTCGGCATCGGCCTTGTCGACATAGACGGTTGCGTTCGGGAACGCCGCCTTGCCGTTGGCGGCCAGGCCGCAGGCGTGGTCGCCGTGCAGGTGGGTCAGCAGCACGGTGTCGATCTGTTCCGGCGCGTAGCCCGCCGCGCGCAGGTTTTCGCCGATGCGCCCGAGCGTGGGCCCGAAGCAGGCAGCCGCGCCCGTATCGACCAGCACCAGGTGGCTGCCGGTATGGATCAGGTAGGCGTTGACCGCGGTCTGCATGCCCGGCGTCGATTCGACGAACATCCGCGCCAGCAGGCTCTGCACCTCGCGCGCGCTGGTGTACTTGAGGATCTTCGGGTCCAGGTCGATGTAGCCGTCATAGAGCGCCGTGACCTCGAGCTGGCCGACCATCATGCGGTAGTAGCCCGGCACCTGGGTCTTCTGCTGCGCCGGCGGCGTGGCGGTCTGCGCAGTGGCGATGGCGGGAAGCACGGTGGCCCCCATGGTGACGGCGATGGCGGCACGCAATACGGCCTGGCGCAGCCCCGGGCGACGGCCCGGCTGTAAGGTTGCATGGCACACCACGGACTGCTGCTTCATATCCTGTTCCTGTTCTGGTTGGTATTGTCGAGGAGTAGGCCGGAGCGGCAAGGCCGCGCGGCCAGGCATATCTTAGCCGGCCCTTGCCCATCAAGGCCGCAAGCACCAAAGCGTACCTACTTCTGCGTAAAAAACGGGGCCGTTTGGCCCCGTCTTCCATGCATGGGAGCTTGCGCTGCCCTGCGTTCACTCCGGCTGGATATTCGCCGCCTTGATGATGCGCCCCCACTTGCCGGACTCTTGCAACTGGAACTTCGCCAGCTCCGCGGGCGTGCTGGTGAACACCTCGGTGCCGGTCGACTTGTAGAAGCCGGCCGCGGTATCGCCGCGCGCGGCCTTGACCATCATCGCATTGAGCTTCGCCACCACCGGCTGCGGCGTGCCGGCGGGCGCATAGGCCGCGAACCAGTAGCTCATCTCGTAGCCCTTGACGCCGGCCTCGTCGATGGTGGGCACGTCCGGCGCCAGCGGCGAGCGCGCCTTGCCCGACACCCCCAGCGCGCGCAGCTTGCCGCTCTTGACCTGCGGCAGGCCGGTGGCCGTGTCCGTGATCATCATCTGGATCTGGTTGCCGAGCAGGTCGGTGATGGCCAGCGGGTTGCTCTTGTACGGCACGTGCAGCAACTCCACATGCGCCATCTGCTGGAAGAGCTCGCCGGCAATGCGCGACGACGAGCTGCCGCTGCCGAAGCTGAGCTTGCCCGGCTGCTGTTTTGCCAGCGCGATGAACTCGCCCACGGTCTTGGCCGGCACCTGCGGGTTGACCACCATGATCTGGCCGCCGCGGCCCAGCGCGGTGATCGGCGCGTAGTCCTTGACCGGGTCGTAGGGCAGCTTCTTGAACAGGTGCTCGTTGGCCGCATGCGTGGTGTTGGTGCTGATCAGCACGGTGTAGCCGTCCGGCGCGGCCTTGGCCACGTCCGACGCGGCGATGAAGCCATTGGCGCCCGGCTTGTTGTCGACCACCACGGTGACCTTGCTGTCCACGGTAATGGCCTGGCCGATGGCACGCGCCAGCTGGTCGGTGGCGCTGCCGGCGGCGAACGGCACCACGAAGCGGATCGGCTTGTCCGGGAACTCGGCCCAGGCCTGCCCCGCGGGCAGGACCAGCGCAACCGCGGCAACGGCCAGTGGCTTGAGAAATGGGTACATCATGGTCTCCTGGTGAAATCGTTGTTGGTGTGAAGCGATGGATCAGTGGCTATCCGCGGTGCCGGACGCGAGCCGAGGCGGCACCGGGATCTCAAGCTGCAGCAGGCGGAACGACAGCGCCTTGCCGTGCGTGTCGAGGTTGAGCGCGTCGTTGACGCCGCCATCGAGCACGCCGTCGAGGACGAAGTTCATCGCCTGCAGCGACGGCACCAGGTAGCGCGTGACAGCCGTGGGCCGGCGCTCGCGGAACAGCGCGCGCACGGCGTCCTCGGTCACGTGCTCGACCAGGTGGTCGTAGTCGCGCGCGTCGTAGGCGATCACGCTGATGTTGGAACGGTTGCCCTTGTCGCCGGTGCGGCCGTGGGCGAACTGGTAGAGCGCGGCAGTGTCAGTCATGGTCGGACCTCTTCAGGCAATGAAGGAATGCGTGGCCGTCACGGCCTCGCGCGGCACCAGGCACGACACCGCATTCAGGCGCGCGCGCTGCGCGGTGCGCACGCCGCCGCCGCCGGCCGGGCCGCAGGTATAGAGCGCATTGACCTCGCGCTGCAGGGCCTGCGCCACCGCCAGGTCGTGATGCGCCAACGCGGCGCGCAGGCGCACGTCCTGCGCCGCTTGCTCATGCGGCTGGCGCTGGGCGAACATGGCGCCGCCATCGTCGGCCAGCACGCTGAGCACGCCGATCAGGTCGAAGCGGATGGGTGCCTCATGGCCCAGCAACTGCATGCGCCGGCGCAGGATGTCGGCGGCCAGCCGCGCGCGGGCGGCGGCATTGGGGCCGGCGTACGAGATCTCGCCCTCGGCCAGCCAGCCGCCGTGGCTGAACACATTGGCCTTGAGCTGCGCCGGGCGGGGATGGCCGCGCACATTGCGCACCGCCACGCGGTCGGGGGCCAGTTGCGTGACCGTGACCGTACCAATATCTGCGACCACGTCGGGCGTCAGGTAAGCGGCCGGATCGTGGACCTCGTACAGCAGCTGCTCCTTGACCGTGCGCAGGTCGACGCAGCCGCCGGTGCCGGCGGCCTTGAAGATCTCGATGCCGCCGTCCTCGGCCAGCTGCGCGATCGGGAAGCCCACCGCATGCACATCGGGTACGTCCTTCATGCCGGGATCGGCAAAGTAGCCGCCGCAGACCTGCGCCCCGCATTCGAGCAGGTGGCCGGCCATGGTCGCGGCGGCCAGCCGGTCCCAGTCGTCCCACGACCAGCCAAAGTGCGCCATCGCCGGCCCCACTGCCAGCGCCGGATCGGCCACGCGTCCGCACACCACCACCTGGGCGCCGGCAGTGATCGCCTCGGCGATGCCCTGTGCTCCGATATAGGCGTTGGCGCAGACGAAGCGATCGGCGTCAAATGCATCGCCAAGAATGCCCTGCAAGCGCGCGCGCCCCGTATCGTCGGACAAGTCATCGCCCTCCACGACTGCAACGCGCGGCGCGGGCAGGCCCAGTTCCTGCGCCAGCTGCAGCACGCGCCGCGCCGCGGCGCGCGGATTGGCGGCGCCGAAATTGCCGACGATGGGAATGCGGTGTTGCAGGCACAGGCCCAGCACCGGCTCCAGCAGCGCATCGAGCAGCGGCTCGTAGCCCTGTGCGGGATCGTTGCGCCGCGCCAGCTGCGCCAGCGCCAGCGTGCGCTCGGCCAGGGTCTCGAAGATCAGCGCGGCCGGCTGGCCGGAGGCAATCAGCGTGCGCACCACCGGCAGCGCGGCATCGGTGCGGTCGCCGGAGAAGCCGGCGCCGGAGCCGATCAGCAAGGGAGCAGTCATGGTCGGGGGCAGGTTGTTGGTGGGGTCGCCCCCATTCTAGGGCGGGTACGTTCAGCCAAAAAACGGATTATTTGGATTAATCTATCGATTTAGTGGATAAATCCGCCCGGCCCATGAACCTCTCGGTCAAGCACCTGCGCGCCTTCGTGGCGCTGGCCACCTACCGCAACTTCACGCGCGCGGCGCGCGCCTGCCACCTGTCGCAATCGGCCTTCAGCGCGCTGGTGCAGACGCTGGAGGAACAGGCCGGCAGCCGGCTGTTCGAACGCACCACGCGGCATGTGGAGCTGAGCAGCGACGGCGTGCGCTTCGAGCAGACCGCGCGCCGGCTGCTGGCTGATTTCGAAACCGCGTTCGAGGACCTGCGCGCGCACGCCGAGCGGCGCAAGGGGCGGGTGTCGATCGCGGCGCTGCCGTCGCTGGCCGGCGGCGACTTGCCGCCGCTGCTGGCGCAGTTCCGCGCGCTTTATCCGGGCATCGCGCTGGAGCTGTTCGACCAGCTCGCCGACGGCTGCATCGAACTGGTCCGCCAGGGCCGCGCCGACTTTGCACTGGCCCCGGCACCGGCCGAGGACGAAGACCTGCGCGTGGAGCCGCTGGTGCGCGACACCTTCCACCTGGTGTGCCCGGCGGACCATGCGCTGGCGCGCAAGCGCCGCATCACGCCGCAGATGCTGGCGGGCCTGCCGTTTATCCAGCTGTCGCGCACGACCAGCGTGCGCCAGCACCTGGACGCCGCGCTGCATCCGTTGCGCCTGACCAGCGTGATGGAGGTGGAGCACCTGGCAACGGTGGCGGCGCTGGTGCAGGCGGGGCTGGGCGTGAGCGCGGTGCCGTCGCTGGCGCTGTTTCAGTTCCGGCGCGAGGGGCTGGCGATCCGGCCGCTGCAGCTGCCGTCGCTGGTGCGCGATATCTGCCTGGTGCGGCTCAAGGACCGCGGCGACTCGGCCGCGGCAGCCGCGATGATCGACTGCCTGCAGGCGTTCTACCGCGGCGGCAAGCCGCCCGCGCGGCGCTGAAAACCCGGCAGGAGCGGCACGCAGAATTGGGTACGCTTTGCTGCCGATGGCGCCTCAGAAGTGCCCGAGATAGCCGCCGTCCACGGCCAGCACCTGCCCGGTGACATAGGATGCGGCCGGCGACGCCAGGAACACCACCGCCCCCGCCACTTCCTCCGGCTGGCCCCAGCGGCCCAGCGAGGTGCGCTGGCGCAGCCACTCGGCCACGCTCTCGTCCTCGACCATGGGCTGGTTGGGCTCGGTAGCGAAGTAGCCCGGGGCGATCGCATTGACGGTGACGCCGTGCCGCCCCAGGTCGGCCGCCATGGCGCGCGTGAGCGCATCCAGGCCGCCCTTGGTGGCGGGGTAGAGCACGTCGCCGGCACGCGCGACCTGGCCCGCGATCGAGCTCACATTGACGATGCGCCCGTAATCGCCGCCGCGCATGCGCTGCGCGGCGAGCCGGCACAGCGCGTAGGGCGCCACCAGGTTGGTCTCGAGCATGGCGCGCAGGTCGCCGGCATCGAGCTGCGCCATGGTGCTGCGGTTGCGCGCGCCGGCGTTGTTGACGAGGATGTCGAGCCGGCCATGGGCGGCGTCGATGCGGTCGAACGCGGCCGCCACGGCGGCTTCATCGGTGATATCGAGCACCAGCGCCTCGGCGCTGCCGCCGCGCGCGGCCAGCGCGGCGACGGCCGCTTGCACGCGCTGCGCATTGCGCGCCACCACCAGCACATGGGCGCCGGCGTCGGCCAGCCCGGCGGCAATCGCCAGGCCCAGGCCCTGCGCGCCGCCGGTCACCAGCGCCACGCGGCCGTGCAGCGAGAACGGGGTACGGGAATCGGGGGAGGGGGTAGGAGTAGCCATGCGGGGGACTATACCGCAGCCCCCCTGCCCGCGGCTTTCAGCGGATCAGCTTGCCGGTGGACGAGACGATCGACATTTCCACGAACGACGAGCCGGTATGGCGCTCGGCGCTGTAGCTGATCAGGATGCCGCCAAGGTCGTAGTCGCGCATGCCTTCCAGCGCCGTGACCAGGCGCTCGCGCGTCAGGTCGGGGCCGGCGCGGCGCAGCCCTTCGACCAGCACCTTGGCCGACATGAAGCCCTCCATGCCGGCGTTGGACGGCTCCACACCCTGCTGCTTGGCCAGGCTGCGGTATTCGCTGGCCAGCGTCATCTGGCTGGAGTTGGTGCCCGGCACCACCTGCGTGATGATCAGCCCGCGCGCATCGTCGCCCAGTTCACGGATAAAGGAATCGGCCGCGTTGTTGGACAGCGTGACGAACTGTGCCTCGCTGCCCGCGCGGCGCAGTTCGCGGATGATGCGCGCCGCCTCGGAGCCCGAGCCGATCACCAGTACCGCCTGAGGGTTGGCCTTGTTCATGGCGGCCACGCTCTGGGTGATATCGCCCATGGGCCGTGCGAAGCTCGCCGTCGCCGCCGGCTGCACCCCACGCGCCTGCAGCGCGGCGCTGTAGCCTTCGAGCACGTCCCGGCCAAAGCCGTCGTTGGCGTAGAAGATGCCGATGCGGCTCATGCCCGAGGTGGCCAGGTGGTTGATCGCGCGCGCCACCTCGTCCTGGTACTTGGCGCGCACGTTGAACACGTAGCGGTTGACCGGCCGGTGCAGCGTGATGGCGCCTGTCAGCGGCGCCACCAGCGGCACCTTCTGCGCGGCGATGATGGGCAGGATGCTTTCGTTCTGCGGCGTGCCGCGCACCATGAAGAGCGCGAACACCTTGTCCTCGTCGATCAGCTTGCGCACATTGTCGGGGGTGCGCTTGGCATCGAAGCCGTCATCGTGGGTCACCAGCTCGATGCGCCGCCCGGCCACGCCGCCGCTGGCGTTGATGGTGCGCAGGTACACCTGCGCGCCGGCGATCTGCTCCTTGACCGAACCGGCCACCGGACCGGTGACGCCGGCCGACTGGCCGATGCGGATGGTGTTGCGGGTCACGCCCGGTTCCGCCAGGGCCGTCTGCGCGGCCCATCCCAGCGTGGCGGCCAGCATGCCGCACGCGATCCATTTCGCTTTCATTGTCTCGACCCCTTGCGCCTGTCCGGCTGGCTTCATCGTTTTATTGCGGCACGGCATGGACGGCCGTGCGCCGTCACGCAAGTTACCGCATGCGTCTCATGGGGGCAAACCGGGAAAGTTCGGGGTGTTGCAGCAGCCTCACACCGGAACCGCGCAGGCAGTTCCGGTGCGAGCCGGGGCGCGCCAAAGGATGCGCGTCAAGGCGCGCCGCAAGGGCGCGCGCAAAGAGATGCGACAGCGCTGGACGACAACCAGCGGCGATAAGCCGGTGGCTTAGGGGAAAGCCGGTACAGCCGGGTCCAACCCCGCAAAGCTGGCTTCCGGATGCGCGTTCGCGAGCAGGGTTTCGATTTCCTCGACACGGCCGCGCGGCACGTCGACCATCAGCAGGATCTTGCCGGCCTCGATGTCCTTTTCGAACGCACGCAGCCGGCTGTTGGGTGCCGAGCTGCCGATCATGCTCGAAGCCCACGCGCCAAACACCGCGCCCAGCACCGCCAGCACGCCGACGAGGCCCCACTGCGGGGTGTCGCTGACGATCGGGAACATCGCCACCACCACGCCGGCCACCACGCCCACGCCGCCGCCGACCATCAAGCCCATCTCGGCGGCATGCACGATGTCGGAGGTCTGGAACAGGTTGGCTTCATGCAGGCCGGTCATGTCGGAGCCGTCGCGCGCCACGAAGTGGATGTGGCGGTTCTCGAGCCGGGCAAGCAGCAGGTCGTCCATGGTGCGACGGGCACTCGCCAGGTCGGGCAACAACCAGAAGATGCGTTTGCGCATGTCTCTCTCCTTTTTCAGGCCGCACCGCCGGTGAGTTTGAACCTGGTCAGAAAGTACCGCTGGCGGCGCGGGGTTATTTCTTTGTACGCCGTTCAAGGGGCCAGCGCAAGGCGCGTTTCCGTGCCTGCGCACCCTCGCCGCGGATGTGATGCGCACGTGCCCCCGCACATGCGGGGCACGCGTCACGTCAGGCGGAAATGCGCAGAAAAGCGCGTCAGAAAGTGATCGGCAGGCGCAGGTTCACCTGCAGGTCGGGGGTGTCGCGCGTCAGCCCCGCACCCACTGAAAGGTTCACCGTGTAGCGGTTGTTGAAGCGGTACGAATAGCCCACCAGCAAGGTGCCCTGGGTCACGCGCACCGAGCCCGGAACGGTCTGGCCGTTTTGCTTGGTCGGCCAGATGATGGCCTGGTCATAGCCGATGCTGAACGACGCCTTCTCATTGAGCGACAGGCCCATGCCGAAGCTGAACTCGAAGATGTCGCCCGGGGCGATCTTGCCGAGATTCTCCTTCTCGCCGTTCAGCACGGTACGGCTCACATTGTCGCGCGCAAAGTTGTGCAGGTAGCTGAAGGTGCCGAAGAACACCGCCGGGTCGGTCGGCAGCAGCCAGGTGATGCCGGGCTGGAGCGCCTGGAAGCCGGTGCCGGTGGGCAGCCCGAGCGGCAGGCCGGTGCCGGTGGCATTGCCCACGCAGCGCGTCACGCAATCGGTCACGACTTCGAACGGGTCCTTGCCGGTATTGGACTTGTAGCGCAGCCAGCCGACGAAGTACGGAATCTTCTCGTTGCCGTAGTTGAGCTGGTAGCGCACCGTCGCCTCGACGTCGCCGATGCCGCTGCCGCTCGCATTGAACACGCGGTCGACGGCCGTGCCGGTGAAGACCTCGCGGCTGACGGTCTGGCCCGATGAGTGCACGTAAGGCACCTTGGCTTCGATTTCCAGCCGCTTGGTCAGGCCGTAGCGAAACGCGACCGACGGAATGTAGGTCGAGGTCTTGACCTCGCGCACATCGACCAGGCCGATCAGGATGGCCGGGATGACCGTGTAGCCGACCAGCGCGACGCGGTTATTGGACGAATAGCCGTACTGGAAGCCGGGCTCGATCACCAGCTTGCCCTGGGCGGTCAGCACACCGGGCTGGTCGATGATCGGCGCGATCTCGGGCGGACGGCGGTCTTCCTCCGGCGGGCGGCCCACGGGTTCTTCCAGGGCCACGGTCTGCCGGTCGGCGGACTCGCCCGCCTGCGGACCCTGGGCCATGTCCTGCGGTGGCTGGAGAATGATCTGCTGCGGGTTGTTGACCGCGTTGGGCGCTGGCTGGGTGGCGCTGGCAGCGGCCGCCGCGGTGGCGGCGTTGGTGGCGTTGTCGGACGGCGACACGCCGGGCCCCGCGCGCTGGCCGCCGCGCTTGTTGGCCAGCACCTCGGTGCCGATCACGTTGCGCAGTTCGCGGATCACCGCCTCCTGTTCGGCCAGAGCCCGCTTCATGGCGTCGAGCTGGCTGGCCTGTTCGGCAAGCTCCTTCTGCAGTGCTTCCAGTCCGGCTGCGGGTGGTCCCGCATCCGGCGGCGTCTGGGCCTGCGCCAGGCCGCCGAGCAACAGTAACGTCGAGCATCCCGCATTGCGAATGCCCTGCATCGACCGCTTCTTCATGACGTCTTCCTCCCCCGGGACGGCAGACTGTTCTTGCAGGAGCCTGCGACCTGTACTGCCCGATGCCTCGCTACGACTACCTCATGCTTGCGGCCCGCATCAGCGCGTTGTTCAGCGTGGTGTTGGCCAACTGCGACCGGAATGCCTGCAGCGTATTTACGCTTGCGTCGATTGTCATCAGGCTCCGGATGCTCTGGTTGTTCAAGGTGTTCTGGATCACGGTCGTTGGCGTCCCCGCCAGCGATCCCACCGATGCCGCATTGCCCGGGCCGTTCTGGATCACGTTCAGCAGCCCATTGCTCACGACCTGACCGGTGGCCGTATTCACCACCGCCGCCGGCAAGCCGGCCGCACCGCTGGCGCCCGAACCGGCCCCGGGCGTGCCGGTGCTGCTGGCCGAGGCGCCATTGGCCGCCGAGGTGGCGCTCCCATCCGAACCGGCCGCGCCCGCCGCCGCCAGCGCGTTGGCGACCGCCGTATTGGTGCTGGCAACGATGGCCGGGCCCAGCGTCGAGGCAAGCCGCGCGGCCTGGTCGGCAGTGATGCGGCTGACATCGGGGATGTTAATGCTGGTGGCAACCACCAGGGCGCCGTTGATGTACACCGCGCGTTCGATACCGAACGAAACCTGCAGGCCCGGCATCTCGAAGCCGCCCCGCATGTCGTCGAGCTTTTCGTGTGCAACCGGTTTCCAGCCGGCCATGCTGCCGCGTGCGGCAGCCAGAGGGTTTTGGTCCTGCCCGTCGCTCGAGGGCATGGCCCCCTGCGATGGAAGCGCCGACGCGTCGACCGCGTCGGGCTGTGGCAGCATGGTGGCCTGTGCCGTGCCGGCACAGGCCAAACCGGCGCCGAGCAGCATCGCCGCGGCCGCATGACCGGCGCTGCGAGGGGCTGCTGGGGTCGGGAAGGAAGTCTGCAACATGATGCGTTCCTCAAAAATCGCCCGCGCCATGCTTGGGCATGACGGTGAAGAACAGGCTATCCCGGTTGACTCCCATCCAGTAAGGACCGCTCGGCGCAACGCGCCAGTCGGCTGCAAGGTTGAACCGCGCCCGTTCGGTGCGGTTATGGATCACGAACAGCAGCTGGCTGTCCCAGATCTGCTCGAAATGCTCGCGTGACATCGCGCGCGTGCCGCGTGCGGGATCGCCGATCAGCACGCGGTCGCCCTTCACGCCCTTGACCACCACGAAATGGTGGTAGCCGTTCTCCACAATCAGCACGATGGCCGGCACCTGCGTCTCTTCCAGCTTGGACAGTGGCAGCTCGTAGCCGTCGGCCTCATAGCCGAGCGCGGCCAGGAAGCGCTTCATGTCGAGCAGCGAGAACCCCTCGGCGCGGATCTTCTGCTGGTCGCCGTTGAGGTACATGTTCTGGAAGACCGTGGCCTCGTTCATCGGATGGCCGTACTGGTAGCTCAGCAGCGTGGCCACCGCGGCCGAGCCGCAGCTGAAGTCGAACTGCTGCCGGATCGTGGACTTGAAGCGCGCCTCGCGCACGCTCGTGACCCGGACGCTGTAGGGCTCGCCGACCGGCCCGTATATCAGGGTGTCGGCAGCCTGGGCACATGGAACGCCCCCCGCGGCCAGCAAGAACGGTACAGACGCCAACAGGTTTCGCAGCGGCTTCATTGCTTGAACTGGACGTTGACGATAGTGGCGTTCTGGATCAGTACGTTGGAGCCCGAGTTCTGGATCGCGGTGGGAATCCCTGCCGCATTCGAGAAGGCCCCGTCCGCGATGTTGTTGGTGCCGGACAGAATATTGACCGCGGCGTTGTCGGCCACGGTACCGTGCAGGCGCATATCGTTGACCGTGACTTCGGCGCCGCCACGAATGTCATCCAGTTTAGACACGGGTACGGCTTTCGCCACCCCTCCGAACAAGGAAGTTGCGGCCGCCGGCTGCGCGGTGGTTGCAGCCGTGTCCGGGGCTGTGCCAGAGGCAGCGCGCGCCGCTGCCATGGCGGCGTCCAGCCCTGGCGGCTCAGCGTGCGCCTGCAGCACTGGCCAGGCGAGTAAGACCGTCGCGAATGCGCCGACGGCGAAGCGGACCGATTGCATGATGTCGTCTCCCCTTGCCTGCCGGCCGCCCCCATCCGGGCGGCTGCAAGGCAATCAGGCTTGCTTGGGGCATGACAGGGCCCGCGCGCCCGCACACAGGATGCGGGCGCCGGTCCTGCCGGCATGAGTGCGAGCTGCCGGTCTGGCCCGGGCACAAGTCCCGGGCCGGACCGTGGCTGCACGCCTTACCGGTTGCCGCCGACCTGCAGGTTGGCCTGAACGTTCACGCTTTGCTGCACGAGCGAGGCAGCGCCGCTGTTCTGGTTGGCCATCATGATGCCCGCCGCCGTCTGACCAACGCTGGTCATGGTGTTGGACATATTGAAGGTGCCCGCGTCAACAATGTTGTAGCCGCCATTACCGCCAGCGCCGCCGACTGCGCCGTTGCCGGTGCCGCCAGTGCCGCCATTGCCAGTGCCGCCCGCGCCGCCGGCGCCGCCGGTAGCACCCACCGCACCGTTGCCAGCCGTGGAGCTGCCATTGGAGGCCGAGCTCGTTGCGCTGCCGTTCGTAGCCGAACCGCCAGCACCGCCCGCGCCGCCAACGCTGGCTTGCGTGCCGCCCGCGCCGCCGGTGCCGCTTGCCGCGCCCGCCGTTGCCGTCGAGGTCGCCGCGCCGCCGGCGCCACCGGCACCGCCGGTGCCGCTGCCGGCACCGCCGTTCGCGCCTGCAGCTGCCGTTCCGGCACCGCCCGCACCGCCACTCGCGGTACCTGCGCCGCCCGAACCGGTGCCTGCGCCAGCCGTGTTGGTACCGGCCGCTGCGCCGCCTGCGCCGCCCGCGCCGCCAGTGGTAGTGTCGCCACCCGCACCATTGGCATTGCCGCTGCTGCCACCCGAGCCGCCGGCCGAACCTGCCAAGCCGCCCAGGGCGCCGCTGGCACCCAGGCCACCACCGCCGATCGCGCCGGCACTGCCGCCGCGGCCGCCGGCGCCGAGCGATGCGCTCAGAGCGCCGCCGCCCTTGCCATAAGCATCGCCGCCGCTGCCGCCCTTGCTGCCCGCTGCGGAGAGCGCGCTGCCGCCATATGCCTTGCCGTCACCGCCACTGCCGGCCCAGCCAATCGCCTTGCCGCCGGCACCGCCATTACCAGCCGTGGCGCTGCCGTTGGTGGCGTCGCCATTGGTGGCGCTACCGTTGGTAGCGCTGCCACCGGAGCCGCCGCTGCCGCCGTTACCGCCGTTGCCGCCATTGCCGCCGCGCCCGCCTTCGCCGGTACCGCCAAAGCCATTGCCGCCCCGGCCACCGGCTGCACCATTCGCGTTACCCCAGTTGGTGGCGTAATTGCCGATCGGGCCAATGCTGTTGTTGGAAACCGTCCCATTCAGCTTGCTGATCGCCAGTGCCTTGCTGGTGTTGAAGGCGTTGCTGACGCTGGAGGTTGCGCTGCCACCGTTGGAGCCCGCGTTGCCTACGCCATGGTCAAAGTCGATCCTGCTCCTGTTGTTCGAGTTGGTCGTGGTCTTGGTCTTGTTGACGCCAACCGTGGTGGTCCTGGTGTTGGTGCTGCTGTCATTGGCCTGGACTGCGGTCGAATATTCGTTTGCCGCCGCGCCGCTGCCACCCTGCGTCGAGGTCGCTGTGGCGGTTTGCGTGTTGTCGCCGCCACCTCTTACCACGTCGTTGTTATTGGTCGGATTTGCCCAGGCCTGTCCCGCAAATGCCATGGCGATAGCCGACGCCAGTAAGGTCTTTTTCATACGAAGCTCCCAGGAGAATTGCACAGTGTCACAGCGGCTCAGCCTCCGGCCGGCGCTCTTGCGAGGAACGACGGCTGGAGGTTCAGGTCCGGCACCCAGCCAAACCAGACTCCCCCTGCGCATAATCGGTGCCAGCTGCGCCACCTGCGGTGCCAACTCCTTGTATTACAAGGCCTGCCCGGCACTCTGGCGGGAACTTTCCGCGGCTTTGCGCGACGCCTGCCGGCCTCGCCCCTGTGCACGGCAGACGACATGTCACACCGCTGTGACACGGCCACTCCCGGCCTACCTGAGGGGGCTCCGGGGTGGTCGGAAAACGCTTTACTTTTCAGGGTCTTATGCAGGCAGCCAGGATTTGCCCGAGGCGCGGCCTTACGTATCGGGACTGAAACACGGCATCGAGGGTGCCGTCGTCGCCGCCCGTGTGAGGTATCTCCCCATTGCCGCGGCGGCGCCCCGATGTCCTGTTCTCGCCGCACGGCACAACCCGCTCCACCGCACCGGCGTTGTCCTTCCCGGCAAGGCATGCAGCGGCGCCGGACCGACTTCACCCGTGCTGGCGCAACCCGCCAAGGGGTCTCGGCGCAGACGAGATGCATCGCTGCAACACTGCGCCGGCGCAGTTGTCCCGCAAGCGCCACTGCGGCTATCCATGCTAGGCTCTATGTCTGATTTAAAGTACATTAGAGGCATTACAGACTTGTCATCTCTCCGCAAGGGAAACCATGAGTGAAGCCGTCGTTCCCCTGTATCACCAGATTTACGTGGTATTGCGCCAGCAGATCGTGGAAGGCCGCTTCGGCCAGGGCCCTTTGCCGGGCGAGATCGACCTGGCCAAGCAGTTCCATGCCTCGCGCGTGACCATGCGGCGCGTATTCGACCGCCTGGTGCAAGAAGGCCTGGTGCGCCGCCACCGCGGGCTTGGCACCTTCGTCAATCCGCATCCGGTGCGCCCGGCGACGGCGGCCGGCGAGGAACGCGGCACCAGCCTGCTCGACAACATCATCGACATGGGCCAGAAGACGTCGGTGAAGGTGATCTCGATCGACGAAGTCCATGCCACGCCCGATGTGGCCGAATCGCTGCAGATCGAGCCGGGCGATCCGGTGGTGAAGATCGTGCGCGTGCGCCACTACCGCAACCGCCCGCTGTCGCATATCACGGTCTACCTGCCCGCCGACCTGGGCCGGCCGATCACGCGCCAGTCCCTGGAAGAGCAGCCGGTGCTGCGGCTGCTGGAGGCCGGCGGCGTGAAGCTGGGCCGTGCCAGCCAGGTGCTGTCCGCGCGCCTGGCCGACGTGGTGGTGGCGCCGCTGCTGGACGTGCCGGTAGGCGGCGCGCTGCTGGCGGTGCGCCGCGTGGTCAAGGACGCGGCCGGGCGCCCGGTCCAGTTGCTGCTCGGCCAGTACCGACCGGACCGCTATGAGTACCGCATGGAGTTGTCGCCGGCCGGCGTCGACAGCGCCAACGTCTGGGTGGAAAGCGAAACCCGCCCGGGCCTGCGCGACTGACCCCGCGGACCGCCGCCGACTTCCCGCAGGCGGCGCTACAAGGGATGCGCCAGGTAACGTTCCGAGCGATACTGCGCATCTCTGATCACATCAAGCGAGGAGCCGTCGCCATGCCAGTGTTCCGCCTGGTCCCGTCCAGCCCGACCCGTCTGCCTTCGATCCCCCGCCGCGCCGCGGTGCAGCGCCTGGCCATGGCCAGCCTGGCCGCGTGCGCGCTGGCCCTGCCGCTGTCCGCCGCGGCCCAGGGGCAACCCCAGGTGGCCGGCGGCAAGCCGATCCGGATCCTGGTGGGCGCGCCCGCCGGCGGCACCACCGACACGCTGGCGCGCACCATCGCCCAGGAAATGTCCCAGGAGCTCGGCCAGCCGGTGGTGGTCGAGAACCGCCCTGGCGCCGGCGGCAATATCGCCGCCGACCTGGTCGCCAAGAGTTCGCCGGACGGCAGCACGCTGCTGATGAGCTTCACCAGCCACACCATCAACGCCACCCTGTACAAGAAGCTGCCGTTCGACCCGGTGCAGGACTTCACCCCGATCACGCTGGTGGCCACCGTGCCGAGCGTGCTGGTGGCCACGCCAAAGCTGTCGGCCAGCAATGTGCCCGAGCTGATCCGCCTGGCGCGTTCCGAACCGGGCAAGCTGAACTTTGCCATCGGCTCGGTGGGCTCGTCGCTGCACATGGCCGGCGACATGTTCAAGATGATGACCGGCACCTACATCGTCAACATTCCGTACAAGGGCACCTCGCCCGCGCTCACCGACGTGCTGGCGGGCCAGTGCGACCTGATGTTCGCCAGCACCATCAACGTGCTGCCGCATGTGCGCGCGGGCAAGCTCAAGGTGCTGGGCGTGACCAGCCCCGCGCCGCTGCCGCAGTTCCCGGGCGCGGCGCCGATCGGCGCCACCGTGAAGGGCTTCGAGTCGAGCGCATGGTTCGGCCTGTTCGGTCCGGCCGGCATGCCGCACGAAGTCACGCAGGCGCTGTATCACGCCGCGCGCAAGGGGCTGGAAACGCCCGCGGTGCGCAAGCGCCTGGAGAACGACGGCGCGCAGCCGATGGGCACGCCGCCCGACGCCTTCGCCGCGTTCGTGAAGCAGGACGTCAGGCGCTGGGCCGCCGTGGTCAAGTATTCGGGAGCCTCGCCGGAATGAGCCACACCCCCGCCACGCTGGCGCAGAAGCTGGTGGCGCGCGCCGCCGGGCTGGCGCATGCGGAGATCGGCACGATCGTGATCTGCCGGGTCGACCTGGCGATGTCGCACGACTCCAGCGGCCCGCGCCGCGTGGCCCCGCTATTGGAAGAGCTTGGCACCGGGGTCTGGGACCCGTCGCGCTACGTGGTGGTGACCGACCATTTCGTGCCGGGCGGCGATGCCCAGGCCGAGTCGATCCTGCGCTTCACGCGCGACTGGACGCGCCAGTCCGGCGCCCATTTCATCGACGCCGAAGGCATCTGCCATGTGGTGCTGCCGGAGCGCGGCCATGTGCTGCCGGGCCGCCTGATTGTCGGCGGCGACAGCCACAGCCCCACCGGCGGCGCCTTCGGCGCCTATATGTTCGGCGTGGGCGCGACCGAGATGGCCGGCGTGCTGGCCACCGGCGAGATCTGGCTGCGCGTGCCCCATACCATCCGGCTGCAATGGGACGGCCAGCTTGCAGCGGGCGTCTGCGCCAAGGACATGATGCTGTTCCTGTGCGCCACGCTCGGCATGGGCGGCGGCCGCTATGAGGCGCTGGAGTACACCGGCAGCGCCGTCGCCGCGCTGCCGATGCAGGAGCGCATGACGCTGGCCAACATGAGCGCCGAGCTGGGCGCGCAGACCGGCCTGGTGGCGCCCGACGCGGTCACGCTCGGCTGGCTGGCCGAGGCCGGCGTGCCGGCGCAGACGCTGGCCGCGATCGACCTGGCCCACTGGCGCACGGACCCCGATGCGCCGGTGCTGGCCACCCACCGCTTCGACGCCGCGGCACTGGTGCCGCAGGTGGCGGCGCCGCACTCTCCGGCCAACAGCGCGCCGGTAGACCAGGCCGCCGGCGAGCCCGTGCAGATCGCCTACCTGGGTGCCTGCACCGGCGCCAAGCTGGAAGACCTGCGCATGGCCGCGCGCGTGCTGCGCGGGCGCCGCGTGGCGGCGGGCGTGACACTGCAGGTGGCGCCGGCCTCGCGCCGCGACCAGCTGCTGGCCGAGCAGGAGGGCACGCTTGGCATCCTGACCGACGCCGGCGCCACGCTGCTGCCCAACGCCTGCGGCGCCTGCGCCGGCTATGGCGCGGCGCGCTTCCCGGACGGCAGCCGCGCGATTGCGTCGACGGCGCGCAACTTCTCCGGGCGCATGGGCGACGCCGGCAGCGCGGTGTGGCTGGGCTCGCCGATGACCGTGGCCGCCAGCGCCGTCACCGGCCGCATTACCGATCCGCGCACCCTGCTGGAGTAACGCTGCGGGCCTGACTTCGTACCCGCCTGGCGGGACAGACTTCTTGCATGACCTCTGCTATCGCCCCCGATCCCACTGGCCGCCTCTGGCGCTTCGGCGACAACATCGACACCGATGCCATGGCCCCCGCCGTGCTGATGAAATCGCCGCTGCCCGTGCTGGCCCGGCATTGCCTGGCCTCGCTGCGCCCGGAGTTCCCCGGCAGCGTGCAAGCCGGCGACGTGCTGGTGGCGGGTGCCAACTTCGGCATCGGCTCCTCGCGCGAGCAGGCGCCGCAGGCGCTGCGCGCGCTGGGCGTGGGCGCCGTGGTGGCGCAGTCCTTCGGCGGGCTGTTCTATCGCAATGCCATCAACCTGGGCCTGCCGGTGCTGGTCTGCGCCGACACCAGCCGCCTGGCCGACGGCGCGCACGCGGTGCTGGACCTGGCGACGGCACAGCTGCGCCTGGACGACGGCAGCCTGGTCGCGTGCGAGCCCATCCCCGACTTCCTGCGGGCGATCCTGGCCGCCGGCGGGCTGGTGCCGCACCTGAAGGCGCGCCTGGGCAAGGGCTGAGCGAACCTCAGCGCGCAGGCGGCGGCGCCGCCGCGCGCAGCAGGGCCAGCGCCTCTTCATCGCTGGTCTGGGAGAAATCCAGGTAGAAGGCGCCAACCGCGCCGAAGCTGGGGGGCGTGTTCAGGCAGATCACCTCGTCGGCCGCGGCCGACAGGCTGGCCAGCCCCTGCTCCGACCCCACCGGCGTGGCCGCCACCACCCGCGCCGCCCCGGCCATGCGCACGCCTTCAAGCGCGGCGCGCATGGTGGCGCCGGTGGCCACGCCGTCATCGACCACGATCACCGTGCGCCCGGCGCGCTCCGGCACCGGCGCACCGCCGCGATAGCGCCGCTGGCGCCGCGCGATCTCGTCGAGCTGGCGGCCGCGCTCGGCATCGAAGCTGCCGCTTTCCACGGCGCGGCGCGCCCAGGGATCGTCATTGACCACGGTGTGCGGGCCGCCGCCGCCGGCATCGCCCTCCACCACCGCGCCCAGCGCCAGCTCGGGATAGCCGGCAGCGCCGATCTTGCGCACCAGCAGCACGTCCAGCTGCGCGTCGAGCGCGCGCGCCACCTCGAACGCCACCGGCACCCCGCCGCGCGGCAGCGCCAGCACCAGCGCGGGCTGGCCCAGTTGTGCGGCGCCAAAACCCAGTTCGGCCAGGCGGCGGCCCAGGTACTGGCCAGCCTCGCGGCGATCGGTAAAGCATGGAGGCAACGACATGGCACGCTCCGGAAGGTCAGCGGCACTCAGGCCCGCACTGCCCGCAAAGCAAGCGGCGCAGGCAACCCTCAGCCAATATAGACCCTGCCGCGGACGGCGTTGGCGCAAGTCGCCGGCGGCAGCCGGGCGCGCGCAACGCCGGGCAAGTCGCCCCGATTGGGCGCGATTGCGCAACAGTGTGTTCAGGCTGGGGCGGCTGACTGCGCCGCGCTGCAGCATTAGGATGGCTGCACGCGTTGACAACGCCGATCCGCAGTTGCCGGGTGCAGTGCCCGGCCCTTGAGAATGAGCCTGACATGACTTCGCCATCCAACACCCGCGCCGAGCTTGCGCGCTCCGACCACCAGTCCGCCCCCGAAGCCGGCCCCCTGGCCGCGCCCGACATCCCGTTCGGCTCACTGGAAGCCGCGGCGATGGCCGAGCTGCCCTACACCTTCCGCCCGGCCGGCACCTGCACCCGCTACTACAACGAGTTCTTCGGCTGATCCGCGGGCGGCGCGCCCGACCCCATCACGGTCTCGCATAGCGCGGCCAGCCGCGCGGCCATGTCGCGCGCCGCGGCCGGCAGGTCCGGCTGCGCGTGCAGGCTGAGCTCGACGTCGGGCACCGCGGCGGGCCAGCCGCCGTCCTCCAGCACCTGGTGCTGAGCCGTGGCCAGGCGCCGCGGCAGCAGGGTAACGCCCAGGCCGTCGGCCACCGCGGCCAGGATGCTGGCCAGGCTGGCACTGACAAAGGCCACACGCCAGCGCCGTCCGCCGGCGTCGAGCGCGTGCGTCATCTCGCCGCGGTACAGCCCGCCCACCGGAAACGCCACCAGCGGCACCGGGTCGCGCGCCACCGCCGGACGGCTGCGGCTGTCGATCCAGCACAGCGGCTCGGGCCAGCTGGCCAGCCCCGGCGCCTGCCCGACCCGCTGCTTGACCAGCACCAGGTCCAGTTCCCGGTCCTGGAAGCGCTGCCACAGCTCATGGCTCATGCCACTGGTCACCTCCAGCCGCATGCCAGGCCAGTCATCGGCAAACCCGGCCAGCACCGGCGTCAGCGGCCGCGCGGCAAAGTCCTCGGGCACGCCGATGCGGATCTCGCCCTGGCCGGCGCTCTGGCGCAGCTGCCCCACCGCCTCGGCCATCAGCTGCTGCAGGCGGCGCGCGTAGCCCAGCAGGCGCTCGCCCTCGGGCGTGGTGGTGACGTAGCGGCCGCCGCGGTCCAGCAGCACGCAGCCGAGCTGGTCTTCCAGCCGGCGCACCTGCTGGCTGACCGTTGACTGGGTCAGGTGCACGCGCTGCGCGGCGCGGGTAAAGCTGCCGCTTTCCGCCACGGCGACAAAGCTCTGCAGCAGCACGGGATCGAGGCGAGGGTCCTGCATGGCCGGTTATCCATTGGTTTTTCCACTGCCGGCGATTTCATCATTTAATTTCCCAATTACCAAGCCCCGGCGTACAGTTGGCACGCTGCCCCGGCCCGCGCCCTGCGGCCACCGGGAACGCCCCTCAAAAGACCCATGCCGCCCTGCTCGCGAGCATGCACTCACTTTTTTGCCAACCATGACCACTCACCAGGA
Organism: Cupriavidus sp. FW306-1B-F12B; assembly: GCF_058781795.1. Lineage (NCBI taxonomy): Bacteria > Pseudomonadati > Pseudomonadota > Betaproteobacteria > Burkholderiales > Burkholderiaceae > Cupriavidus > Cupriavidus sp. FW306-1B-F12B. The sequence continues at coordinate 316,604 of NZ_JBYSXC010000003.1, read as the reverse complement.
ATTCATGCGCGAGGCGGTTCGCCTTGCCGCGGCCAACCGTGACCGTGGCGCGCGCCCCTTCGGCGCCGTGCTGGTGCTCGACGGCGAGGCCGTCGCCACCGGCGTCAACGACATCGTCCACAGCCACGACCCCACCACCCATGCCGAGATGGAGGCGGTGCGCGCCGCCGCGCGCAAGCTGGGCCGCCCCGATCTGCGCGGCAGCGTGGTCTACGCCAGCGGCCACCCCTGCCCGATGTGCCTGGCGGCGATGACCATGGCCGGCGTGCAGGCGGTCTACTACGCCTTCGACAACCACGATGCCGCGCCCTACGGCATGTCGAGCGAGGCCGCCTACCAGGCGCTGCGCCTGTCGCTGAACCCGCCGCCGCTGCCGCTCACGCGGGTGGCGGTCGATCTCTCTGCGGCGCAGCTCTACGGCCCGCGCGCGCCCCGTGGCTGAGGGCGCGCGCGGCGCCACCCCGCGCTGGCTGGTGCTGGCCGCGGTCGCCGGCATCGGCCTGAACCTGCGGCCGTTCCTGACCGCGGTGGGGCCGCTGGCCCCGGCCATCCGCAGCGGCACCGGCCTCAGCTACCAGGGCATGGCCTGGCTGACCTTGCTGCCGATGCTGCTGATGGGCGTGGGCGCGTTCTTCGGGCCGGCCATCCGCGAGCGGCTGGGTGCGCGCACCGCGGTGCTTGGCGCGCTGGCCTTGCTCGGTGCCGGCTGCGCGCTGCGGCTGGGCGTGGCGGACGGCACCTGGCTGATCGCCTCGGCCGCGCTGTGCGGGCTGGGCGTGGCCGTGGTGCAGGCCGCCTGCCCGGGCCTGGTCAAGCAGGAATTCCCGGGGCGCGTGGCGCCGGTGATGGGGCTGTACTCCGCCGCGCTGATGGGCGGCGGCGCGCTCGGCGCGCAGCTGTCGCCCGACGTGACGGCACTGGCCGGCAGCTGGCGCGATGCGCTGGCGCTGTGGGCCGTGCCTGCGCTGGCAGCGTTGGCGCTGGCCTGGGTGGCACTGCCGCGCGCCGCGGCGCGCGGCCCCGGGGTGCCGGCAAGCCGCCCGGCGAGGGCAACGCGCGCGCTGTTGCGGCGTCCGCGCACCTGGCTGCTGATGGCCTGCTTTGGCGTGATGAACGGCGGCTATGCGTCGCTGGTGGCGTGGCTCGCGCCGTTCTACCAGGACCACGGCTGGAGCGCTTCGGCGAGCGGGTCGCTGGTGGCGCTGATGGCGGTGGCGCAGGCCGCCGCGGCGCTGCTGCTGCCGCTGCTGGCCGCGCGCAGCCTGGACCGCCGCGCCTGGATGGCGCTGGCGCTGGCCATGCAGGTGGCGGGCTTCGGCGGACTGGCGCTGTGGCCCGATGCCGCGCCGCACGCGTGGGCCGTGATCGGCGGCGCCGGCCTCGGTGGCTGCTTTGCCTTGTACCTGGTGGTGGCACTGGACCACCTGCCGGACCCCGACAGCGCCGGCGCGCTGAGCGCCCTGATGCAAGGCGGCGGCTTCCTGCTGGCGTCGCTGGCGCCCTGGATCACCGCCATACTGCACGAACGCACCGGCGGCTTCGCCGCGGGCTGGTGGTACCACCTGGCCTGCGCCGCGCTGGTGGGCGTGCTGACCATGCGCCTGGACCCGACGCGCTATGGCGTGTCGCTTGCGCTGCCGCCGATGCGCGCAGTCGCTGCTCAGTAGGTCTTGTAGGGCAGGAACTTGCCCGACATCTCGATGCGCACCCGGTCCCCGTTGGGATCGGGCTCGCGCTGCAGGTCCATGCGGAAGTCGATCGCGCTCATGATGCCGTCGCCAAACTCTTCATGGATCAGCGCCTTGAACGTGGTGCCGTACACGCTGATGAGTTCGTAGAAGCGGTAGATCAGCGGATCGGCCGGCACCTGCGTCGGCAGCGAGCCCTTGTACGGCACCTCGCGCAGCCAGGGTTCGGCCTCGGGCGGCAGCCCGAACAGCTCCATCACCGCGCGCGCGCCGGCGGCGTCGAATGCCATCTGGCCCAGGCACGCCGCGGTTGTCCATTCCTTGCTGCGGCCGACGCGTTCGGCCACCTGCGCCCAGGCAATGCCGCGGGTGACCTTGGCTTCGATGATGAGGTCGGTGACGTCGCTGCGGTTCATGCTGACTCCATGACAGTGGTAGGTTGGATGGAACCACTCGGACTGCCGCGGCGGCAGGGTAGTCATACCACCCCGGCGTCAGCCCATGTCAGCGTGTCAGCGCGGGTTCGACGATGGCCGCGGCATCCGCAGGCGCCATCTCCTGCGGCAGCGCGAACAACGCCGCGGCGGGCGGCGACAGCCCCTGCAGCCATTGCAGGGCAAGCACGATGAGCATGACCGGCATGACGCCTCCTTCAAGCACACGAGGCCACTTCCGACTGGTATAGCCCATGGCGCAAGCTTCATGCCATTTCCGCCCCACCGATTTGCGCGACTGAACGCACCGTGATGGCGCCGTGACGCTGCCAGTGCCCCCCTGCCGGGCCATGCCGAGGCATCGCGCACCATCGCGGCGTACCCGTTTCTGCGTGCCCGGCCAGGCCGCCCACAAAGGGTGCGGCGCCCGCTCCGGGGCCCGTTGCGTTGCGAGAATTATTTCCCGTGTAACGTCACATTACCTCCGCCCCGGCACGCGCAGGCCACGCCATGGGCCTGCCGCCATGCGCGCAACGCCTTGATACGCAAGGGCTTCCGGGATGCCGCGCGCCCGGGGCGGGCCTGCGCCAGCAGCACAAGCCCTTGTGAGACAGCCTTACAAGTGCAAGCACGCGCTGCGGGGTCGGCTCGCTACATTGAAGCCATGTCCAACGCGAACCCGCCAGGAGCCCATATGAAACGCGCCCTCTCGCTGCTGGTGCTGCTGTCCACCACGGCCGCACTGCTGTCCGCCTGCATCGTAGTGCCACCGCGCGGCGGCCCGCCGCCGCGCCACCACCACTACGACCGCTATTGACCGATCCAGCCGCTTCCAACCGCTTCCAACCGCTTCCAACCGCCCCAAGGAGAATCCACATGAAACGCCAGCTCCTGCTTGCCGCAGCCGTCCTCGCCACGGGCGGCGCCTTCGGACTGACCGCCCCCGCCGAGGCCCATGCGGTGGCGATCGCCCACGGCTATGGCCATCCGCCCCCGCCGCCGCGCTATGAACCGCACCCCGCCGCGCGCCGCGGCCAGGTCTGGGTGCCGGGCCACTGGACCGCCAGCGGCGGGCGCTACGACTGGCGCGCCGGCTACTGGAAGGCGCAGCGTCCAGGCTACCGTTATGTGCCCGAGCGCTGGGTGCGCGGCCCGCACGGCTGGGTCATGCGCCCCGGCCACTGGGCCCGCTGACGCCGCCGCGGGCGGACCTGCCGGCCGGCCCCGGGCCCGCCACGCTGTCCTCCCGGCAGGCGGTGGCAAGTCCGGTGCAGGCCGGCGCAGCCGGCGCCGCAGCGCTCATCCCGAGGTGGGAGACGTCTCTCATCCAGAAGCACTAGGCCATGCGCCCGACCTGCCTGAAAATCAGGCAGGCCTATTTCGAAAACACATATGAAAGCGGCGTTTCATGATTGGAGCAATCCGCCGCAGATATATTACCGATACCCCACCATGGGGTTAAGAACACTACTTACAGGGGGTGTAGATAATGCTATCTGTTTCAATGCTGCAACCAAATTAAATCCGGATGTCACATCCGTGAAACCTCCTGGACCCCGCGTCAGCGCGGCGTTTGCGGAACCTGGACCGGTGCGTTCGGATGATTTTTGAAAGGATTATGTATGTCCTTTCATTCCCACCCCCACTCGTCCCAGACCGGCCCGCTTGCATTCCATTCAACCAGCCCATAAGATGAATTTAAGCCGATTTAGGAGCGAGAATCTTTCGGGTTCGGGTTCGGGTCAACCTTCCAGCCACCGACAAGTTCCATCCAGAAGAACGGGACTGCCGGAGCATGGAAGCATGGGGGTCAGACAAGCAGCCAGTCGCCGCAGGTGACTGCTGTCCTGCAATGCCCTCCATACGCAAAGCGCCCCGCATTCCGCCCTCGAGTAACGGGGAGTGAAGTCAATGAACGCGTTGCTGATCGAGGAGCATCCACTGCTCCGGCTCGGGCTGTTGCAGATGCTCGAGAACATCCAGGAGTCTGCCCAGGTTGCCGCCATTGCGCCCGCGGACATCGCCAGGCTGGACACCCGGCACCACAACGCAGACCTGCTGGTATTCGGCATGCCCGCCGATGTGGGGTCTGGCTGGCCGCAGCTCGAACAGGCCCGCGAAGCACTGTCGCCGCAACGCATCCTGATCCTGGCAGACATCTTGCCATTGCATGTGCCCAACGCGGACAGCGCCCGCGGCGTCTGCGGCTGCCTGCCGAAATCCGCTTCGCTGGCGGTGATCGAGGCGGCCATCCGGCTGGCGGTGTCAGGCGTGCAGGGGCTGCTGTTCTCGGCCGAAACCGGCTCGATGCCGTCGGCGTCGCGTTCGGCCATGCCGGCCGTGCAGTCGCTGGCCTCGGCCGCGCCGCTTCCGCTGAACCCTGCGCACGCGCTCACAGGCGAGCAACTGTCGCTGGTGGCATGCGCCGGCACGCCCGGTGCCGCACGCACCACCGTGGCGGTGCGCGACCTCACCGGCCTGCGGCCGGGGCAGCCGCTGTCGGCCCCGGCTGCCACCAATGCAGCGCCGCTGGTCGAGGAAGAGCCCAGCTACGACGAAGCCGAAATGCTGAAGATCACGCCGCGCCAGTACGAGGTGCTGGTGCTGCTGGCACGCGGCTACCCGATCAAGACCGTCAGCCGCATGCTCAATATCTCGGTGGCAACGGTCAAGAGTCACGCCTGCACGCTGTACCAGCGCCTGAAGGTACGCAACAAGGGCGAGGCCGTCTATGCCGCCCTGCAACGTGGCGCGACGCTCGAGTGGGTCAGCGGCGATGAACGCTTCACGCGCGGCAGCACCGCGCGCCCTGTGGTTGCGTCCCGCACCGGCGAAGCCGCGTTCCAGGCCGCCAGCCCGGTGCTGTAGTTCAGGACCTTGCGCCGCGCCCGCACCAGACGGGCCGGCGCAGGTGTCTGCCATCTGCCGAACATTGGAGGGGTCACCATGCCGGCAAGCTCGTTCCTGCCCACCGTTTCGGTGTGCATCTACACGTGCGACCATCCCGAGCAGCTGCGGCACACGCTGCAATCGGTCGCTGATTCCACCATGCCGCCGCACCAGCTCATCGTCACCGACGACAGCAGCGGCTACGACACGCGCGAGATGATGCGCCGGGACTATCCGGACATCACCTACCTGGAAGGCCCGCGCCGTACCCCGGCGGCCAACCGCAACCGCGCTCTGTGCGCGGCCACCGGCTCGCATGTGCTGTTCCTGGATGATCAGACGCTGCTGGGTGCGACCTTTCTGCAGCAGATGGCCGAGTGTATTGCCGACGACCATATCCGCCGGGCCACCGCCGGCTGTGCGACGCCGCTCATCCTGACCGGGGCCGAACTCTGCCAGGGGCAGCGCTGCGATCCACGCAAGCCGGCCTTCCTCGGGTATCCGACGCAGAACTATCGCCATGGCGAGCGGTTGTGCACAGTGCTGCTGCGCAGCGCCGTGTTCCCGCGGGAACTGTTCGCGAGTGTGGTGTTTGACGAGCAATTGGCCGGAGGATATGACGAGCTCGAACTGTCTGGCTGCGCAGTACAGGAACACGGCTACCGCATCGAGATGGTCGCGACTGCTGTCAACCAACGCTTGCCGTCGCTGTCTGGAGGCCGGTCTTGCCCCGCCAGTGAAGCCTCTCGCCTGTTTGTGGCGTGCCGTCGCAATGGCCACGGCAGGCAACGTCCGTCCAAAGCCCTGTTCCTGCTGATGGCGCTTCCTCATGACCTTGGGCGCAATCTGCGCGCAGCAGGTCCGCACGGAATCCGCCTCTTCTACGCTACAGCGAGCCACCTGTGGTGGCTGCTGCGCAACCGTTATGCCGATGAGCGCTTGGGAACTGGGCCCGCTGCTGGCCTGCGCACGCCTGTGCCGCGCGAATAGCGCTATCGCGTACCCGTTTCTGCGAACCGTGGTGAACAACGTATGTCCGCATCATGGTGGCTTTTCACTCCATGCGGCGAAGGCATTGGCAACGCCGAACCGAAGCTGCCCCTAGAGACGAGCCTTCGTGTCAGGCTGGTCAGCAGGCGGGCGGGTGGGCCTCTGCGCATCGCTCCGGTAGGCGGGGAAGAAGCCACTCAGGTCGTCCAGTACCGATGCCGTATTGCCCGCCAGCGCCACATACCGTTGCGGATCGACCACCACCCGTTGGGTGCGAAACACATGGGTATCAGCTGAAAAGCCGGCCTTGAACTCGAACAGCGAATCCTGCTGCGAGCCCAGGCCTCCACCCAAATGAAGGCGCTTGTAACCATTCTGGCGCCCCCATTCTCGGGCCGTGTGGATAATCAGCTTGGCCGGCTGACGGTGGCGGAATTTGTCTTCGGCCGCGGACAGGTGATATTGCATAATGCCGGCCTGTGGTGCCACTGTGAACGTCGCGCCACCGATGATGCGCCCTTCTTCCTCGGCGACGAACAGTAGCAACTCGTCGCCGAGTTGCTCGATCAGGGCCTCATAGTAGGACTGCCCGAAATAGTAGTAACTCGATGCACCAAGCCTGTCCATGGCGCGGTTGTAGACATCGACAAAACACGGAATGCTCTCGAATTTCGTGTCCAGCCGTACGGTGACACCGGCGCGCCGAGCACGGTCGATGCCGCGCCTATGACGAGACTGGGTTTCGCGCCAGTGTTCCTCCGGCGTTTTGCAGAGATCGATCGAAACCGTTGGACCGTGCACTACCACCAGGCCAAGTCTGCTCCGCCAGTCCGCGTTGAGGATCGGATGCAGCCGGATAAACCATGACACGCAGCCTTGCTCGCGCAGGAATGAAACTGCAGCCTGCATGGCCTCGTCGGCAAAGCCATCCCGCGCCGCCCCGGTAACAACAGGGCCGGCATAGCCATAGGGCGACGTTGCATCCCAGATGCCTGCACCGAGCTCACGACGCAAGATCGGCACCAGCAACTCGTGTTTGCCATCACTCACATGCACCGCCAGTGCAATCCCGCCATCAGCATGCTCAGCGGCTCGCAGCCAGCCCGGCTTTTGGTGGCAGTCGTGCCAGCAACGCTTCAGAAGATCGCGCCATTCGGCATCATCCGATCTAAACAGATTGGCATGCACCAGGTCTTCCCAAAGAGTCATTATTTTGGTCGACCGTCACGTCGCATTACCCCCAGCACCGCAAGACGGTCACTACGGTCTTTCCCGTATCAGGGTTCACATGAATGTGCCGCAAGTACTGCAGTGATATGCCCTGCCGCTCCGTACCGAGCAACTGGACAGCGTGCCTGGCTGTCTTGCGCCCGGCCGGAATCGCGGCCGCACAGGCCAAAAATAATAGCAATGCCAACATTATCGGAGTGCACCTGCTTTGCAGGCGCGTCGGCATACCGGCATTGAACGTGCAAATTGCCAGCCCGATGACGGCACCTGTCAGGGTCTCCGCAATGGTATGGTAGTGTCCCGCCACCAGCACGACGCACATCAGGGCCGACATCCCAAGCCCCGCCAACCACCCACAGCGCGCCCCACGTACGCTGATTCGCGCGCCCATCAACATCAGCAATACCGGGTAGGTCGCTGTTGTCAGCATGGCATGGCCGCTGACAACGTACAAGTCAATCGCGGGCCAGGACCAGCCACTGGACGCGAACGCGAGCTTGTCCGCGGCAACCAGGGCCGCCCCCGATCCGAACCAGACCAGCCAACGCAAGGCGTGGCGCCATTGCCCAGCGCCGGTCAGCCATAGCGCAATAGCGGCCGCCAGCGGCAAAACCAACCTGCTGTCCCCAAGCAGGATTAGTGGCATCCAGGGACTCATCGTTGCCCCCGCCGCCGGCCGGCGCGGCTATGACATATCCATCCGATCATGCAACCGCTCGCGTGGCAGACCGCATCACAGCACACGCCATCGCGCCAGTCTTCTCGATCTCGGCCGCGGTCAGGGTCGGGTGCACCAGAAACATCAGGCTGGTCGCACCCAACATGCGCGCCACAGACAGCCGCTCAGCCGGGCGCCAGCCGGTATCCTCGAAGGCCTTCTCCAAGTAGACCTCTGAGCACGTTCCCGCGTAGCAGGGCACGCCGCCGGCGTTGATTTCGGCCATGATGCGGTCGCGGTCCCAGCCAGCGTTCAGCGCATGCGGCCGGACGTAGGCGTAAAGCTTGTACCAGGCGTGCTGGCAGTCGGCAGGTGGCAGCGGCACGTGCAACGCAGGACAGCAAGCGAGCGCCTGGATCAGCGCCATCGCGTTGGCAGTGCGCTGGCGAGTCCAATTCTCCATGCGCCTGAGCTGCAGGCGGCCGATCGTGGCCTGCAGCTCCAGCATGCGCCAGTTGGTGCCGAAAGACTCGTGCAGCCAACGGAATCCAGGCGGATGGGGGCGCTGGTACACGGCCTCCCAGCTCTTTCCGTGATCCTTGTAAGACCACATGCGCGACCAAAGCGCCTCGTCGTTGGTGGTCACCATGCCACCTTCGCCGCCGGTGGTCATGATCTTGTCCTGACAGAAAGACCAGGCACCGACATGTCCGACTGTGCCAACAGCACGCCCGCGATAACGAGCCCCATGCGCCTGCGCACAATCTTCGATGACCTTCAACCCTCTCGATCGCGCCAGTTCCATGATCGGGTCCATGTCGCACGGATAGCCCGCGAGATGCACGCAGATGATCGCACGCGTTCTTGGCGTCAGCACGCGCGCAATGGTATTCGCCGTCAGATTGCCGCTATCGGCATCGACATCGGCAAACACCGGAATCGCACCGGCATTGACCACGCACGAAATACTGGCGATGAATGTCCGCGGCGTGACCACCACCTCATCCCCGGGGCCGACGTCCAGCGCCTTGAGGGCAAGGTCCAGCGCGAGCGTACCGTTTGCCAGCGCGACCGCGTAGGACGAGCCGGTCCACTCGGCAAACTCCTTCTCGAACGCCCTGCATTCGGCGCCGGTCCAATAGTTCACCCGGTTCGAAAGCAGTACCCGCTGCACGGCGGCTGCCTCCTCGGTAGTAAAGCTCGGCCAGGGAGAGAAACCGCTGTCTAACATGGTCATCCACCTCAGCAATCGAAGTCGGCACGGGCGTCGCAGTCTCCATGGCATCCGCCACAAAGCCGAACAAACATATGGGGGACTCGTTGCACGATGCCGCCCGCTTTGCTCATGGAAGCTGCGTTTATCTAATCAGACCTGACCTCGGGCGTGAAGCCGGCCAGATGGACTAGTTCGCACAGTTGAGACTCATGTGCGCTCTCCCGGACTTATGCACTTTCGTACGCGAACGCACCTTGCGACATTACGCGTCGCCGGGCAAAACCCATAATGGCTTCCATCTGCACCAGTGTCGAAGGCATTCCGTCGCCCGGACGGCATTAAAGGCAAGTCGGGCGTCAATGCCGGCAGCAAGATGCCGGTTGCCGCCACAGCCTTTCCCTAAGAAAACTCAAAACAATGGAGAACGCCGCGAAACCGCTGTTGTGTGTCCCGCCATTGGGCGCACCTGGGTCATGGTCTGGTCGCAGCCGGACCTCAGCTGTGATGACGTGAGGCCTTGGCAAATGAAAAATCTCCTGTCGCAGTGGCTTATAGCGCTACCAAGACGCCATAAGGTGGCACTCATGTTGTCGGCGGACCTGCTGGCGTTGCCCCTGTGCTTCGCGCTGGCGTTGTTCCTGCGCGCGGGCAATCCCGAACTGCTGGTGCAGTACGGCATGGCGCCGCCGCTCATCATTGCCGCATGTACGATCCCCGTCTTCTCGCTGAGCGGGCTGTATCGGACTGTGATCAGATATTTTGATCTGAAGGTTCTCTGGACCACCGGCATTAGCCTGGCCTGCCTGGTCGGACTCACCTATGCACTCTCGTTCCTTGTGCATCTCGACCGGCTGCCTCGTAGCGGTCTGCTCATCTACTGGTTCATTGCATTTGCCTATCTTGTGACGTCACGCTTCGTCGCACGCTCGTTGCTGACGTTCTCCCAAGAAAAAAATCGCCAGGCTCAGCGCGATCGCTCGGCGTTGCGTGTTGGCATCTTCGGTGCTGGCGAAGCAGGATTCCAGTTAGCCATTGCCATGCGATCAAGCGTTGGCCACAAGGCGGTATGCTTCTTCGACGACGATATTACGCTCAACCGCAATATCTTCGCCGACCTGCCGGTCTATCACAGCAACCAAATGCGCGAGCAGATTCAGCAGCACGGCATCCATGAGGTCGTACTGGCGGTGCCGTCACTGTCTGTCGAGCGCCGCCGGCAGATTATCGACAGACTGCACCGCTATTCAGTCAGCGTGCGCACGCTGCCCAGCCTGTTGGAACTGGTAGATCGAAAAATCAGCGTGCAGTCCATCCGCGACGTCAGCATCGAGGACCTGCTGGGCCGCGACAGTGTCCGACCTCGCGAAGAACTGTTCGCCAAATGCATCCATCGCAAGACGGTCATGGTCACCGGCGCAGGCGGGTCCATCGGCAAGGAGCTGTGCCGCCAGATCGCGACCCAGGATCCCCAGCGCCTGATCCTGTTCGAACACTCGGAGTACGCGCTCTACGCGATCGAGCAAGAACTCAGGCTGCGTTACCCCGAGTTGGAGATCACCGCACGGATCGGCTCCGTCTGCGATGCCACGGCAGTCTCCGCCGCGCTGCGCGGCCAGCGTGTGGACACGATCTACCACGCCGCGGCCTACAAGCATGTGCCGCTGGTGGAAGCGAACATGCCGGAAGGCATACGCAACAACGTGCTAGGGTCGTGCACAGTCGCCAATCTTTCGGACCATTTCGGCGTGCAAACCTGCGTGCTGGTGTCCACCGACAAGGCTGTACGGCCCACCAACGTGATGGGGGCCAGCAAGCGCATTGCCGAGCTCGTGTTCCAGGCCGCGGCCGCGCGCCCGAGCACGCGCACTACCTTCTCGATGGTTCGCTTCGGCAATGTGCTGGGCTCATCCGGCTCCGTGGTACCGCTGTTCCGCAAGCAGATCCGCGAGGGCGGGCCCATCACGATCACGCATCCGGATGTGATCCGCTTCTTCATGCTGATCCCGGAGGCGGCCCAGCTCGTCATCCAGGCCGGCGCCATCGCCAAGGGCGGTGAGGTTTTCGTGCTGGACATGGGCAAGCCGGTACGCATTGTTGATCTGGCGCGCACGATGATCGAGATGTCCGGGCTGGTCGAGCGTACACGCAAGAATCCAAGTGGCGACATTGAGATCAAGTTCGTCGGGCTGCGACCGGGCGAAAAGCTTTACGAGGAACTGCTGATCGGCGGTGACGTCACGCCCAGTGTGCACGAACGCATCATGTGCTCGCATGAGCCATGCTTGGAAGAGGCCGATCTGCACAGCAGGCTGGACCGGCTATTCGCCGCCTGCGAAATGCGCGACGAAATCGCGATCCAGACGGCGGTGCAGTTGATCGTGCCGGAATACGCTCCCTACAGCTCGCTGGATGCAACCCGCTCTGGCGAACGAAGGCCGAAATCAGCGGAAGAGGCCCGCGAGCCGTTACACGCGACGATCCGGAAAATCACGGCACGTGGCCTGCTTGGCGACAGTCCGGATGAGCTCAAACCGGCAAGTGCCGTGAGTCGTGGCGATGTGCCCTGACCCACGAACCGGCGTTGAAGACGGATAACGCCGGACGCTATATCGAAGCTGTCACCTTCCAATGGATTTACATCCTTCCCGTGGCCCATCTCGTGAACCGGCAGTTCCCTGCCAAGGGGAATCGGCAATGAAAGGACCTCGCATCCTGGTGCTTACAAGGTACGGACGGCTTGGCGCATCGTCTCGTCTGCGCGGCCTGCAATTTCTGCCATGGCTGGAACGCGCCGGCCTGTCGGTGACGGTGCAGCCGCTGCTATCTGATGCGGTTCTCAGACAGCGCTACAGCCGTGCCGGTTACGTCATCACGTCGCTGCTTCAGTCCTATGCGCGACGTTTGCTCGCGCTGGTCAGGCGGCGAGACTTTGACCTCATCTGGATCGAGAAAGAGGCGCTCCCTTGGTTCCCGGTCTGGCTGGAAAGTGGCCTGTTGAAGGGGGTGCCATATATTTTGGACTACGATGACGCGCAGTTCCATGTCTATGATCTCCATCGTTCCGCACTGGTGCGATCCTTGTACGGTCGTCGTTTGGACACCCTGATGTCGGGCGCCCGCCTGGTCATCGCCGGGAACGAGTACCTGGCGGAGCGCGCAAGGCGCGCAGGCGCGAGTTGGGTCGAGATTGTCCCGACAGTCGTCGAACTGGGCCGCTACACCGTCCAGCGTCGACTGAGCGAGAATCCTGCCACGCCTTTGCGTATTGTCTGGATCGGCTCGCCCTCCACTGTCAAGTACCTGGGTGTTCTGAAATCAGCCCTAGCTTCCCTGGCCGACCACCATGAATTCACCCTGCGCGTGATAGGCAGCCAGTTCAGCGCCCCGGGCGTGGACGTGGAATACATCCCCTGGACCGAAGACACGGAGGCTGCCTCCATTGCGGATTGCGACGTCGGTATCATGCCGCTCGTCGATTCTCCATGGGAACGAGGCAAATGCGGGTACAAGCTGATCCAGTACATGGCATGCGGCCTGCCAGTGATCGCCTCGCCAATAGGGGTCAACCAGGAGATTGTGCGGGATACCTTTAATGGCTTTCTGGCGCGGGGCGAGGCGGACTGGATCTCGAGACTGTCGCTATTGCTCACTAGCGCCGAGCTTCGAGACACCATGGGGAGAGCTGGACGCGGGCTCGTCGAAAACCTCTACTGCGTGCAAAAGATAGCCCCGAAAATGGCGACCATGTTCTCGCAGGCCGCAACATCAACACGATGACATCCAAACTCAAACCTGACACTCCGGCCGGATACGAAAGGGAAGACGGCTAGCCCCGCCAGGAAACTGCGCCTCGGTTCGCTCATGGTTAGACGGGCTCCACCCTGTGGGTATCCAGATTTCCGGCAACGACGTCACGGGCAGCGGACCTCATGATCCTCTGCACGTCAGGCCGGACGACTCAAGGCCCAATCCATGGATGTGCGATCCGGGCAAGCGATGCTCCACGCGCCCTGCGTCTGCCGGCGCCTACTCGAACCCCATCTCGCGCAGCATCGCCGCGTTGACCTTGCGCACGTCGTACTTGCTTTCGGCGATCTGGCGCGAGCGCTGGCCCATGTTTACGACCTTTTCCCAGTCCTCTATCAGCTGCATCATGGCCTGCTCCAGCGCGCCGACTGACCTGACCGGCACCAGCAGGCCGTTGTCTCCATCAACCACCGTCTCGCGGCAGCCCGGTGCATCGGTGGTGATGATGGGGCGCCCCATCGCCATGGCTTCGAGCACGGAACGCGGTGTGCCCTCTCCGTAGGAAGGCAGCACGTAGATGTTGCAGCCAGCAATAGCCGGGCGGACGTCGGACAGGCGACCGAGGTAGTCGATGGTTCCATCGGCCACCCATGCGTCAAGTTCCTGCTGCGCGATGGCGTCGGGGCCGTTGTCGATCCAGCCGACCAGGCTGAAGCGCGCTCTGGCGCCCCGCGCCCGGATGCGCCGAGCCGCCTCGGCATACTCGCGCACGCCTTTGTCGCCCAGCAGGCGGGCGATCAGCAGGAAGCGGGGGCTGTCGTCCGGCAAGGGCGCGACTTGGAAGCTGGCGACGTCGACGCCGGAGCCGTTGACGATACACGAACGCCTGTCGGGTGGCAGGATCTCGGACCGGCGGAACAGCGCCTCGTCATCCGGATTCTGGAAAAAGGTGGTATCTGTCCGGCTGAGTGCCAGCGCATACAGCCGCTGCACCACGGCACGCAGGCCGTTCCTGCCCCTGTCCTCGCCAAAGGCGTAGCCCAGCCCCGTGATCAACGCGAAGCGGCGTGGCACACGGGCCAGCCAGGCCGCCAGCATGCCGTAGATGACGGGCTTGATCGTATAGCACATTACGCAGTCAGGCCTGACCCGCCGCATCAGGCGATGCAAAGCGAGCAGCGTGCGCGCGTCGGCCAGCGGGTTCTTGCCGTTACGTTCGAGGGGAACGTGATGCACGACCACGCCGCGCGACTCCAGCGCGGTGCGGATGGAGTGTCCCACCGGCATGTCCGGCGCGGCGACATGCATCTCCAGTCCCTTTTCCTGCAATGCCTCCATGAGCGGGCCGCGAAACGCGATCAGCGACTCGGCAAAGCTCGCGATCATCAGAAAGCGCATGCCGGCCTCCAATTGAATTCAACCCGGCAGGCCTGTTCGGGGGAAGTCTGCTGTGCGGTTTCGTGTGCTAACCAAGCCTGGAACATGAGCACACACCACAGCGGATGCTGCCAATTGCGCTGCCCGGAAAGATGTTCTGCCCACCGCCTGCGAACCGGTTCCGGATTCAGATAGCCCTCGCGTCGCAAGCGCTGCGCGTCAAGAAGATCCTCAGCCCAGTCACGCAGCGGCCCTCGCAACCAGGCGTCGATCGGGACGCCAAAACCCATCTTCGGCCGCTCGATGAGTTCACTGGGCACGTAGCGGTCAAGCACGCGTCTGAGCGCCCACTTGGTGGTGTAGCCGACGCCTTCCCGGCGGATCTTGTAAGCCAGGGGCAGGCGCCAGGCAAACTCGACCACGTGGTGATCGAGGAACGGCACGCGCGTCTCCAGGCTTCGCGCCATAGCCGCGCGGTCGACTTTGGTGAGGATGTCGTCGGGCAGATAGGTCAGCATATCGGACGCCATCATGCGTTCTACGTCGCTCAGCGTCTCGAGCGAACCCATGGCGCTGTCCAGCACAGAGGCCAGCTCCGCCCCACCCACGACGATTGCCTTCGGGAATTGCCACTGGGAAACCATGCCAAGGTAGAGCTCGTTTGCAGAGCGCGCGGCCATGACGCCGGCACCTTTGTGGACCTTTTCGCCCACGTTGGCCCAGCGCGAAGCCATGGGAAGCGATGCTGCGATCTGATTGATCCGGCGCGGAGAGAGGCGGGTCAGCCCCCATGCCGCTGCGGCGCGCACTGGGCGGGGAATGTGAGCAAGTCGATGCCACAGTTCGGCCGTGATCTGGTAGCGGTTATACCCGCCGAACAACTCATCGCCCGCGTCGCCCGAGAGCGACACCTTAACGTGCTGCCTGGCCAGTTCGCTGACAAGCAGCGTCGGGATCTGCGAGGAGTCGGAGAACGGCTCGTCGTAGATTTCGGGCAGCTCCGGGATGACCGCCATCGCATGCTCCGGCGTGACGTACAGCTCGGTATGGCTCGTGCCCAGATGCCGGGCGACGGCCTTCGCGTGCGCGGCTTCGTTGTAGTCCGAGTCATGGAAGCCGATGGAGAATGTGCGGATCGGCTGGGACGACTGGGACTGCATCAGCGCCACTACGGTCGAGGAGTCGACGCCGCCGGAAAGAAAGGCGCCCAGTGGCACGTCCGACATCATCTGGCGGCGCACCGCCTCGCGCAACAGCGCCTCCAGCCTGTCCACCGCTTGTTCGGGGTCACCTGAGAAGGGGTCTTGCTTGCCATTCAGCGCCGCCGCGGCGCCAGACCAGTAGGCGCGCGGCACAGGATCGGGCGCCTGCATGGAGACGGTCAACAGGTGCGCCGGTGGCAGTTTGGCAATGCCGTGGTAGATAGAATGGGCACCGCTCACGTTGTTGTAGCGCATGTACAGGCTCAACGCGTCGCGGTCGATGCGGCCCTCGAATGCCGGATGCGGGCGCAGTGCCTTGAGTTCCGACCCGAAGAGAAAGGTACGGCCTCTGCCTGCCCCTTGCCAGCCGTAGTAGAGCGGCTTTTCTCCGATCCGGTCGCGCGCCAGCGTCAGCGTGCGCGTCTGCCGGTCCCACAATGCAAAGGCGAACATCCCTATGGCGCGCCGGACGGTGGCATCGGCGCCCCAGGCATCGATACTGGCGAGCAGCGTCTCCGTGTCCGAATGCCCTCGCCACTGAGGCGCGGCGCCGACGCCTTCGAGCTCGGCGCGGATTTCGAGATGGTTGTAGATCTCGCCGTTGAACACAATGACGTATCGGCCACTGGCCGCCATCATCGGCTGCTGGCCGGCGGGGGTGAGATCGACAATCGCCAGGCGCCGGTGCGCGAAGCCGAACGGCGCGTGCGGATCGCACCAGAGATCGCCGTGGTCCGGCCCACGGTGGCGGATCCGGCGTGCCATCTCGGACAGCATGGCCGCACGGTCGGGCGGAGCGGCAGGCAAGCCGCCAAGAAATCCTGCGAATCCGCACATCGTTGTCTTCCCCTATCTTCCGGTTACGATCAGACGTCCAGCGCCTGATGCATCTGCACATACCAATGCATCGCCTCGGCCAAGCCGTCGCGAATGCGGTGAGTGGGCCGGTATCCCAGCAGCCGTTTCGCCTTGCCGATGTCCGCCTGGCTGTGGCGCACATCGCCCGCCCGGAAGGCGCGATGGACCGGTTCGGTGTCGGCGGCGATGCCGTAGGGGCCGAGCCCATCGCGAAGAAGCTGGAACAGCGTGCTCAGCGTGGTGCGGTCGCCGACGGCGATGTTGTAGACCTGGCTGTCGCCCTCCTGGCTTTCGCTGGCGGCGGCCAGCAGGTTGGCCTGCACGGCGTTCGCGACGTAGCAGAAGTCGCGGCTCGTTTCCCCGTCGCCATTGATGTAGACAGTTTCACGTCGCAACAGCGCCGCGATCCATCTCGGGATCACGGCCGCATAGGCGCCGTTGGGGTCCTGGCGCGGTCCGAACACATTGAAGTAGCGCAGTCCGACGGCATGCACGCCGTAGCAGCGGGCGAAGACGTCTGCGTACAGCTCGTTCGCGTACTTGGTGACCGCATATGGGCTCAAGGGCTTGCCAATGTTTTCTTCCACCTTCGGCAGGCCCGGGTGGTCGCCGTAGGTGCTGCTGCTTGCCGCATAGACGAAGGTTTTGACCTGGGCGTCGCGGGCGGCGACCAGCATGTTCAGGAAGCCGCTGATGTTGACACTGTGAGTCGAGATGGGGTCTTCCAGGCTGCGGGGCACGGAGCCGAGAGCCGCCTGATGCAGCACGAAATCCACCGGATACACGTCGGCGGCTGCTCCCTTGGCCTGGGGCTCGCGAAATACCATGGCGCTGCGGCAATGCTCGAAGTTGCGGATATCCCCTTCGATGAACTGGAAATTGGCCCACTGCCTGGGCGACACCAGCGCCTCGACCTCGCAGAGATTGCGGCGATGGCCAGTGGAGAAGTTGTCCAGGCCTACAACGCGCTGGTCTAGCCGCAACAATGTTTCCAGCAGATTGCTGCCGATGAATCCGGCGACGCCGGTGACAAGCCACGTGCATGGCGTAGCGGCCAGGCGGACCTTGAGAGGCGCGTAGCTGTTGGCTTCCATGGCTTGCTCTTGTGCCGTGCCGGTTCCGGCTGCTTTCCGGGCATTCCTACAGGCGTGCGTCAACTTCGCTCCTCGGCAAGATTCCTTTCACGTCGAACAGCACCGCATGGGGCTTGCCGAAGGCCTTGATTGCTCTCACGCCCATGGTGACGAACTGGTGATGGGGCACGGCCAGCACGATCGCGTCGTACTGATCGCACCGCGGAGGCTCGCGCAGGCACGCCAGGCCATATTCCTCCTCGGCTTCCTCGACGTTGATCCAGGGGTCATAGACGTCGATCTCGGCGTTGTAGCCCCGCAGCGTCGTCACGATGTCCACGGCCTTGGTATTGCGCACGTCCGGACAGTTCTCCTTGAAGGTCAGGCCAAGCACGAGGATGCGGCTGCCGAGCACGGGAATACCCCGACGCAACATGAGCTTCACCACCTCGTCGGCAACGTGGAAGGCCATCTTGTCGTTGATGCGCCTTCCGGCCAGGATCACCTGCGGGTGATAGCCGACCTCCTGCGCCTTATGCGTGAGATAGTAGGGATCGACGCCGATGCAGTGCCCGCCAACCAGGCCCGGGCGGAATGGCAGGAAGTTCCACTTCGTGCCGGCAGCCCTCAGCACTTCGAGCGTGTCGATTCCCAATTTATGGAAGAGCAGGCTGAGTTCGTTCATCAGCGCAATGTTCACGTCCCGCTGGGTGTTCTCGATGACCTTCGCGGCCTCGGCCACACGAATGCTGCTCGCGCGGTGCGTGCCGGCCACAATGATCTTCCGGTAGAGCTCGTCGATGGCCTCGCTGACCTCGGACGTACTGCCGCTGGTAACCTTACGGATATCCGGCAGCCGGTGCTCCCTGTCGCCCGGGTTGATGCGTTCCGGGCTGTATCCGCAGAAGAAGTCCGCGTTGAATTTCAGGCCGCTATGCCGTTCCAGCACCGGCACGCAGATCTCCTCGGTGGCGCCTGGGTAGACGGTCGATTCGTAGATCACTACGGCGCCTGGCGCCATTGCGCGGCCCACTGTCTCGCTCGCCAGGATCAGCGGTGTCAGGTCCGGACGCTTGGCCTTGTCCACCGGCGTGGGTACGGTAACGACAAAGACCTTGCAGTCCCTCAGGGCCGCGGGGTCGCTGCTGTAACTCAGGTGGCGTGCGCTGCGCAGGTCATCCGGGCTGACCTCCAGCGTGGCATCCCGGCCGCTGCGCAGCTCATCGATGCGCGCGGCATTGATGTCGAAGCCCACGACGGGCCGCTGCTTGCCGAACTCCACCGCGAGCGGCAGGCCGACGTAACCCAGGCCTATGATGGCGATTTGTGCATTACTGAGGTCCATGGCCGTGATCTCCTGGGTGAGTGAGCCTGACGGGGCCGGCATGGAAGAGCGGACTTTTGAAGGATTATCCGGGGCGGGCAGCGCTCTGTGCGCGGGGCTTCGTGCCTTGGCGTACAGAAGACCGGATGGATAGCGGGCGCGCCGCGCCTTCAATCGGACCGGGCGAATCGGAAATCTGTGGATACATTGCGCAGCTCGGGCTGTTTCAGTGGATTGGGGAAATACTGGCCCAGGGTTCTTCTTCAGCACCGTTGCCGCCCGCACATTCCCGGGCCGGGCAGCAAGGACAATTGGCTGGCAGCACAACTTGAGACGAAGCTGCCAAACTCGGCCGCAGCCGACCGCTGGGGTCTGGCAACGACGCCGCGCTATGGCTGTCGTTCTAAAGGCTGAATGCGATGCTGCGCGCCCGAGGAAAAGCGCATGGACGGTGCCTCGCCCACTGCGCTCTCATCCTCAGGGATGAGTCCTCCGATCAGACGCCCAAATGCAGCCTGCCCGCTTTCCACCCATGGCGGCGAACCCGACCAGTGTGCGAGAGCGCACCGAGTAATTGCTTGTGCCTCCCTACGATGCAATAGCTGAGACATGCATGGGGCACCATGTCCGCTCGTATCCATAAAGGAGACTGCTATGAGACCGATCCCGGCCGGGAAGGACTCAGGTGGGGTGGGACTAGGATGGCTCTGCCATGCCATCACATCATGCTTCGTCTTGCTTGGCTCTGTATTGGTGCTGGCCGCACGCGCCGCGTCGCCAGGCACGTATTCCGGGTTGAAGACAAAAGTTGCGGCAATCGGACCCGACGCTGTGCCAGACGTGACTGACATGGTACGGTGGGGCCACATGATCAACCTGCCGCTCCCCGTCACCCAGCCCATGTTCAGTACCATCAGTGTTGTCTGACAGGCGCGACAGCATGATCAGGTCCATCCTTGTCATCTGCGTCGGCAACGTTTGCCGCAGCCCGATGGCAGCGTGCCTGCTCCGGCGCGCCTTGCCGGGCTGCGAGATCGCCTCGGCAGGACTCGCGCCTCCGATTGGCGCGAATGCCGATCCGCGTGCGATCAGGCTGCTGGCAGATGAGGGCTGTGATCTCGCCAGCCATCGCGCGCGCGCCGTCGACGCGATCATGGTGGCAGCTGCCGAGCTGGTCCTGGTGATGGACAACGAACAGCGCACGGAACTGGAGTTGCTCTTTCCGCAAGCCCGGGGAAAGACATACCGCCTTTGCGAATTTGTGCCTGCGGATGTGCCGGATCCGTACGGCGGCTCCCTCAGTATGTTCAACATCGTACTGGGGCTGATCAAGCAAGGCATCGAGACGTGGTCGGCACAGATTGAGGCTGCAACATCCGCACACACCGATGGAGACGCATCATGAAGACAGTCGGTACACGCGAAGCCGTGTCCAACGGTCAGGGTGCCTATGCCAAGCCGATTGGCCTGACCGCCTATCTTGATGCTGCGGCAGCTTTGCATCCCCCGTGCCCCGGCATCTGGAAGGTCACCGGAGACTTCGGCCTGCGTAATAGCCAAAAAAGCCGCAGCGCGCGCAGGCATGATGTGCTTGCGACCATCTAGCAGCGGGCTTCGCAGACGTCGCATTCAGTGTGCGACAACGCACCGAATCGGGGAGCAGCCCCTCCTACGATGCAATCGTCGGGGGGCATGGCATATACGGTGCGATGTCCACTGCTATCAGCAAGGAGATCGCCGTGAGACCAGTCAATTGGCGCATTCATTCCCGGACCTTCGCTACCGATCGCCATAATGTCCTTTCCAGTCTGGCGATAGTTATTGCTACAGGTCTGCTCGCGGCTTGCGCCGCGTCGCCGGGCATGTACTTCGACAACAAGGCGGTAGTGAGTGCAATCGGGCCCGATGTCGTACCCAAGGTGACACCGATCACCCTCGATCTGGTGAAAGCTCAACGCAGTAAGGCTCGTACGGACAACGAGCGGGTCGAGGAACTGTTCGCGACTCCGCAGCCTTATCGGATCGGCCCTGGCGACATCATCTCGGTCGTGGTGTGGGACCATCCGGAACTGGTCTTTCCCACCCAGACCTACAGCATCGGAGCCGCCTTTGAGCCCCCCACGTCGACCGGTGGCTCCAACGTGCCTGGCTATGTGGTCAGCGCGCAGGGCGATATTCAGTTCCCCTACGCCGGCGTCATGAAGGTGGCCGGCAGAACGGCAAACGATGTTCGCAACCAGATGGCGCGCGTGCTGTCGCGAGTGGTCAGGGATCCGCAGATGACGGTTCGCGTGCTCGGCTTCCGCAGCCAGCGCGTCTATGTCGACGGCGAGGTCAAGACGCCTGGCATGCAGGCCATCGACGATGCGCCGATGACGCTGGTGGAAGCGCTCAACCGCGCCGGCGGTGTGCTGAACCTGACCGGTGACAACAGCCGCATTCGTGTTACCCGCGGCGAGCGCAGTTGGTATGTCAACATCCCCGCGCTGTTGGCCAAGGGTGTCGATCCGGCCCGCATCATGCTGCGCTCCGGCGATATTGTCCGCGTGGAACAGCGCGAGGACAACAAGATCTTCGTCACCGGCGAAGTGGTGCGCCCGGCCTCCCTGCTGATGCGCAATGGGCGGATGACACTGAACGAGGCGCTTGGCGATGCCGGTGGGGTCAATCCGAGTTCGGCCAATGCGGAGCAGATCTACGTGATCCGCAAGGCGGCCGATGGCGAACCCAATATATTCCACCTGGACGGCAATTCGCCAGCAGCGCTGGCCATCGCCGAGGGTTTCGAGTTGGAACCGAAGGACGTGGTGTATGTGGACGCACGCCAGGTCGTCCGCTGGAGTCGCGTGATCAACCAGCTGATACCGAGTACGCAGCCGGTGTTCAGTGCCACAAGCGCACTGCGATAGCGGGACGCGAGAGATGGTTCGCTCAATCCTGGTCATTTGCGTCGGCAACGTCTGCCGCAGCCCGATGGCGGCTTGCCTGCTGAGCCGTGTCCTGCCCGCATGCGATGTGGTTTCTGCCGGGCTCGCCCCGCCAGTTGGTGCACCCGCCGACCCGAGCGCTGTCAGGTTGCGTGCGAGCGAGGGATACGATCTCGCCGGTCATCGCGCCTGCGCTGCCGATGAAGCGCTCGTGGCGGTGGCAGGCCATATCCATACGGATGTTCGCCGGGCATGTTCGTTATCGTGCTGGAACTGATCAAGCAGGGCATCGCATCATGGTCTATGCGGCTGGAGGAAGTCGTACCGGCCGATGGTCAAGGAGAGGCATCATGAAAACGGTCAGTACGCGGGACAATGTCCCCGCTGGTGCGGACGATTGCGGCACAGCAGTGGATCTGACCGCCTATCTCGATTTGCTGGTTCGCTATCGCCGGACCTTCCTGTCCGTAGCCGGGCTGGTCATCGGCGTAGGCCTTGTCTATGCCCTTGTTGCCAAGCCGATCTACCGCGCCGACATGACGGTGCAGGTGGAGGAATTGAGCGGCAATGCCTCCAACAGGCTCGCGGCCGGCGTCTCGCCGGTGTTTGACGTCAAGCCCGCCGCTTCTGCCGAGATCGAACTCCTGCGTTCACGAATGGTGGTCGGCAAGGCGGTCGACAACCTGCGCCTGTATATCGAGGCCGCGCCGCGCTATTTCCCCCTGATTGGTCCGGCCATCTCCAATTTCAACCCGGAGCTGTCGCGCCCGGGGCTGTTTGGATGGGGCGGCTTTGCCTGGGGACATGAGTCGATCACCGTGCCCCAGCTCGACGTGCCTGCGCCGATGGAGGAGCGCAAGATCATGCTGACAGCGCTGGGTGACAACCAGTATCGGGTGCGGTTCGCCAGCGACAATGCCGAGGCTACGGGCACAGTTGGAACGCCGTTGGCAATCACCACCGCCACCGGCACGGTCACCATGCTGGTCAGCCAGCTCGATGGGCGCCCCGGCAGCCAGTTCGTGCTCCGTCGACTGCCTCGCAGCGCGGCCATCACGCGGCTGCAGGAGCGGCTGATGATCGGCGAGCGTGGCAAGCAAAGCGGCGTGCTTGGCGTGTCGCTGGAAGGCATCTCGGCGAGCATGACGGCAGCGGTCCTCAACGAGATCGGCAACGCCTATGTCGACCAGAACATCCGCCGCAAAGCTGCGGAAGCGGAAAAGTCGCTGGCCTTTCTCGAGCAACAGCTACCGGTGCTCAGGCAGCAGGTCGACGCGGCCGAGACCCGTTACAACGCGATGCGCAATCAGCGCGGCACGATCGATCTCAGCGAAGAGTCCAAGCTGATCCTGGGACAATCGGTGCAAATCCAGACCAGGCTGCAGGAATTGCAGCAGAGGCGGCAGGAACTGGCTGCGCGCTTTACTGCAAACCACCCGGCCATTGCACTGATCGATAATCAGATTGCCGGCCTGAACGCTCAGTTGAATGGCGTATCCGGGCGCATCCAGAAGCTGCCGGATGTAGAGCAGAACGTGCTGCGCCTGATGCGCGACGTCAAGGTCAGCACCGAGTCGCTCCAGTCGCTGCTAAACGATGCCCAACAGCTCAGGCTAATCAAGGCGAGCAAGGTGGGCACCGCGCGGATGGTCGACCCGGCAGATGTACCGCTCAAGCCAGTGCGCCCTAACCGGGTGATGATTGCCGGAATGTCATTGGCCATGGGCTTGTTTGCCGGCCTTCTGGTGATCTTTGTGCGCCACGCTCTCGATGGCGGCATCGCCGATGCGGATGAAATCGAGCGGCAGACAGGCATGACCGTCTACTCGACCATCCCCTTCAGCAGGCAGCAGTCGCTGCTACCATCCGGAGGCGGGCTACTGGCGCTCCAAAAGCCGGACGACCCCGCCATGGAGAGTCTGCGCAGCTTCCGCACCGCGTTGCGGTTCGCCCTTGCAGGCAACAACAGCCGGACGGTGGTGATCAGCGGCCCCGCGCCAGGCGTCGGCAAGTCCTTCATCTGCGCCAACTTCGCCGCGATTGCCGCAGCCGGGCACCGTGTGGTGCTCATCGATGCCGACCTGCGCCGCGGCGGCTTGCATGGCCTCTTCGAGGCCAAGCGGGGTCCCGGCCTGACTGAGCTGCTGATGGGTGCGCCGCTGGAGCACGTCATACAGCGGCAGGTGGCGCCCGGCCTGGATTTCATCTCGACCGGCACCAAGCCTCCGCACACGGCGGATCTGCTGCTGAGCCCGGGCATGGATTCTCTGCTGGCGCAACTCAAATCGCGCTATGACCTCGTGCTGATCGATACGCCGCCAGTGCTCGCGGCCGCTGACGCCGGCATCCTGGCCGGCAAGGCAGGCGCCGTATTCCTCGTGGCGCGCGCCGAGAAGACCACCGCCGGCGAGCTGGTCGCGGCGCAGCGAACCATCCGCCAGGCTGGCGCAGAGGTCAAGGGCGTGCTGTTCAACGGGCTCGTGATCGAGGGACGCTGGTATCGGGCCCACAATTACTTCGGCAAGTATCGCTATCTCGCCGAGTACGGCAATGCACCGACCAAGCAGGCTTAGATAAACGGTGGCGGCCGGTACGGGCGCCACCGTTGCCTTTCAGCCACCGTCGGCCTCAGTTTCGTTTCTTCGGCGTTCAACCAGCCATGCCACTTCTTAATGCGCCTGCCGTCTCTTCCGTAGTGATCGCCGGCGCCGGCGGCCTTGGGATAGAGCTCTACGATTATCTGTACGAAGAGGCATTGCGCGGCGGGCCAACCGTGGCTGGCTTCCTTGACGACACGCCAGGCAAGGTTCCCGATGGGGTCGATGCGCCCAATCTGGGGTCAGTTCGCCAGTTCCGCCCCGCACCGGGACAGGCAGTGCTGGTCGCGATCGGCTCCCCGCAAGCGCGTCAGGAGGTACTGTCGTGGCTCTTGCAGAACGGGATCACGGTCCCGCTGTACGTGCATGACAAAGCCCTGATCTCGCCTTCCTCCCGTTTGGGCATCGGGGCCCTGATCTTTCCTTTCACCGTCGTCAGCCGGGGCGCGGTGGTGGAAGACGGCGTGGTTGCCAATGTCTTCTCGGGGATTGGCCACGGTGCTTGCGTGGGCGCGTGCTCGGTGCTTTCGCCGCACGCCGTGCTCAATGGCAACACCGCGGTCGGACCGGGGTGCTTCCTCGGCACACGTGCGACGCTCTACCCCGGCATAAGAATCGGTGCGGAATGCGTGGTGGACTCACACACCGGCGTTTCGGCCAACGCCAAAGACCGGCAGTTCATCACTACCGGGACTCACCAGATTACCTCACGCCGCATTCGCGACCAGTGATATAAGATTACCGGGACTTGACGCAGGGACGCTCGGAAGAGTCCCGGTAAGCTCCGGTAAGCTGCGGTAGGCCAGCAGGCAAGCAGCATTTGCACCAGGGCTTATGCACCGTCGGCCCTGCTCATGGAATCGCCGATCTCTCTTGCGCCTCCAGGCATGTCGCCCCCGTTACCGCGATGTCAGGCGACATCGACATCCGGCATGCTGCGCTTGCTGCCCCGGAACCGGGGGGCGGAGAATTCTCCCGCGGCGCTGATACCGTCGCGTGCCAGCACTTTGATGACCGTCTTCCACAGGATCACCACGTCCAGCCACACCGATACGTGGTCGACGTACCATACGTCCAGCCTGAATTTCTCCTCCCAGCTGATGGCGTTGCGTCCGCTGATCTGCGCCAGCCCCGTGATGCCAGGACGAACGTCATGCCGGCGCGCCTGCTCGGCCGAGTAGAGCGGCAGGTATTCCACCAACAGCGGACGCGGGCCCACCAGGCTCATGTCGCCCTTGAGGACGTTCCAGAGCTCCGGCAGCTCGTCAAGGCTCGTGGCGCGCAGGAATGCGCCGAATTTCGTCAGCCGTTCGGGATCAGACAGCAGCTCGCCATCCTCGCCGCGGGCGTCAGTCATGGTGCGGAACTTGAGGAGCTCGAATGGCTCGCCGTGAAGCCCTGGCCGCACTTGCCGGAAGAAGACCGGCTTGCCCAGCTTCAGCCGGATCGCGCAAGCCAGGAGCAGCAGCGGAACGGCAAGCACCAGGAGACCCAGCGAGGCCAGGCAGACGTCAAAGATGCGCTTCATGATGGTTCATCCTGCCGTTGAAATCCGGCCTCAGGCGATGGAGGTGGGCACCGCGTCGCCGCATGGAGGAATGCCCGGGGAAGGTGTGAACATTGCAGGCAGAGGCCGCATCCCGCGCCTGCGCCTGCGCCTGCGCCTTGGCCTGGTTTTCGGCCACGCACGCGAGCGCTGACTGCACGCCTCCACTGGCTCAATATAGTCAAGGTGACAAGCATGCGTTGCGCGGCTATGTGATGGCGGGCACGGAACGCAAATTGCCGGTGCAAGTGGCCTGTGCTACAGGCCCCGGTCACGTTGCACTGGCGCCTCGCCACCATACACTGGCGTACGGGGCAAGCCTCCGATTCTGTTGGAGAGCGCACCGAGAGATGGGAGCCCTCCCGCTAGAGTGAACGTCGACGCGCAGGCAAGCAGGCAATGCCTTGGGGCGAGACAAGTCCGGAGAACCGAAATGAAAGCAACCACAGCATGCGGCGAGGGTGGCGGCGGAGTCGACGCTAGCCCCGCGGCGATCGCGCATCGCCACCTGCTGCATGGCGCCGATGCCATCTGGCAGGAAACCAATTGCTATATCGACCTCTGGGTGGAACTGCTGCATGGCTGGGGGCTCGATCCGCGCGCGGGACTTCCGTTCACGGTTGCCCAGGACTTTGAAGGGGATCACTTCACCTTCTTCAAGTACCCGCAGATGGATCTGGAGACGCTGTACGGAACCGTCGTGCAGGAAATGGCGGTCTACGACACGCTCCAGGCGCACGTCCTGGCCCAGGTCGAACGCGGTCACACCGTACTGCTTGAGGTCGACAGCTATTACCTGCCCGACACGCACGCCACCGCGTACCGGCGCGAGCACGTCAAGACCACCGTGGCCATCGACCGTATCGACAGCCAGGCCCAGCGCCTCTGGTACTACCACAGTCTCGGCTATCACAGCGCGCAGGATGAAGACTATCGCGGCCTGCTGCGGCTTTTGCCTGAACTCAGCGGCAATGGCAATATCCTGTTCCCTTATGCCGAATGCGCGAAGCGCGTGCGGCCATCGCTCGAGTCGTCCGCGCTGGTCGACGCCTCGGTCGCGTTGATGGACTACCACCTGGCCCGGCGCCCTGCGGCCAACCCGGTGGGACGCTGGCGACAAGTTTTCGGCAAGCATATGGACGCGCTGCTGGCACGTGATGAGGCTTACTTCCACTTGTACACCTTCAATTTCCCGCGTCAGCTCGGCGCCAATTTCGAGATGCTGCACCACTGGCTGTGCTGGCTGCGCGAGCAGGGACGCGAGGTGCCAATGGCCGCTATCAACGCCGCACGGACCATCGCGACAGAAAGCAAGGTATTGCAGTTCCGCCTGGCGCGTGCGGTGGCACGCCGCCGCGCCGATCCCTGCACGGACTGCCTCGACACACTGGAAACCTGCCATGACAGGACCATGGAAGGACTGATCGCTGCCTTCGGTGGCGTCGACAATGATCCGATCGGCCAAAGTCAACCATCATAGCCAAGCGAATGTTCCACGTTGACAGCGTAAATCTCGCCGGAAGGCGGCGGAACAGCATGCGCCCCCACCTTGCCCTCATGCACGAGGCGGACACGCCGGCTGCTGCCCGGCGCAAGGTGGAACCAGTTCTCGGCGGCATGGTAGGCATGATCCTCGATGTGCACCCAGCGAGCGAAGCGCTGGGTTGACACGGTCAGCCACCACTCACCTGCCGCTTGCTCAAGCTGTGCCCGCAAGCCTGGCGCCTTGAGCGCCGCGGCACGGCGGTCGGGCAAATAGACGGCCTGACTCAGTGGCTCGCCACTGTCGGCAGCAAGCAATGTCGCCACCACGACATCATGCGTCAGCGGGCCGAAGCGGTAGGCATAAGTCAGGTCGACGAAGCGGTCAAGCAACGCAGCAGCCTCCACGCGCTGCGCACTGCGGGCCGGCAGGCACAGGCTGTGCCGAGCCTGCGCCACGACCGCCTCGCCATCGCGCAGGCAATCCAGCTCCAGCCGCAATGCACGTGGCTGCGGCGTTTCGTTGAGCACGTGCAAGTGCAGTCCGTTGAGGCCTTCATCGGTAATCAGTACCTGCAGCGGCTGCCAGACTTGCCTCAAGGCATGCCAGGCCGATTTGGGACGGCCACACGCGTCGACGATACCCCAGCCGGCGCCAGGCATCAGATCCTGCAATTGCCAGACCAGACCACCCGCGCAACTCGACCCGACACGCCGCCATTCGCTGAAGACTTCGGTCATGACGTCCGCGACCACGGCGCGCGACAGCATCAGGTAGCGCCGGGGCTGTTCGTACCGCAGGCGCGGCGGATCCACGTCATACAGCACGCGCAAGTAGTGCTCGCGCACATCCTCGAAGTCCCACGGAGCGCCGGCATCGCGCGGCACCGTGGCCTTCCAGCGCGGCGCGTGCAGCGGCGCAGACAAGCCGTGCTCCGTCAACGTGCGGTCACCGGGAACATTGGCAAAAGCCAGGCATTCGGAAGCGAAGCGCACTTGCGCCAGGCGTGCGTCGGCCAACGGTCGCTGGTAGGCCCCGACGCCGTAGTAGTGGCTGATGCCCGTGTCAGGCTGGAACGGCCAGCTGCCGCCGGTCGGCGAATTGCTGACATACACCACGTCCGGCCGATGGGCGGCAACCAGGCCCGGAATCAGTTCATCGAACAGCGGTTGCTTCCAGTTGCTGCGCGACGCGCCCAGCATCGCGGCCTGCTGCTCTGCCTCGCTACCGCCACACAGCACCGCGAGACTCGGATGCGCCCGGGTTGATGTCAGCCACTCGCTGACTTCGCGCGTGATGTCATCGGTAAGGCCAATGCCAGGCCCGATGCCGCCATAGTCAAAATTGGCGAACATGAAATCGTGCCAGACCAGCAAGCCAAGTTCGTCACAGATCCGGTAAAACGCTTCGCCCGGATAGCAGGTGACGCCGCTGATTCGCACCATGTTCATGCCGCCCTGGCGCGCCAGCGTCAACCAACGCCTGGATGCTTCATCGGTGTCTGCCAGGCCGGGCAGGTCATGGCTTGAGATGCAGGCCCCGCGGCAAAACACCCGCTCGCCGTTGATGCACAGTGCGAAGTGCCCGGACTCGCCAGCACGATCCGACGATACCGTGCGAAAGCCCACCCGGCCGCAGTCGATGGCGCGCCCCTCGATGTTCGCATCGACGCCGTAGAGGCAAGGTTCGCCATGCGTATGCGGCCACCACAGCCTGGGGCGTTCCACGCGCACCGTGCCCACCAGGGTGTGATCGTCAACGCGCGACAGCGAGCCGGGATAGCCGCAACCCTCCGCGTCCCTGGCTTCGATCGATCCCGAAGCCGGCGCGGAGGCCGGAAAATGCAGGCGCAGCGTGATGACACCGAGATCGCCCTGCACCTGTCCCCACAGGTCAGAGCGCACCCCATGCAGGATGTCGTCGCTGGCCGGGTCGAGCAATTCCACCGAGCGCCAGGGACCCACCGCATGCACCGGCGGGCACCACCCCGGCATGTGGCCAAGCAGCGTCGTGCGGACGGTGCGCAGCGTCGGCGGCACGATCATTCGCGGCTTCCAGCGCACGGGGCCGCGCTGCTTGCGCAACCATGGATAGAGCGCGCGAAAGCAAAGGTACAGCAGGTTGTCGCCATCCAGGTCGGCCTCGACCTCATGCGCGACGAACATATGCTGCGCGCTCAGCACGAGCTTTCCGTTAAGCCAGGCTTCGGCCACCGTGGCGAGCCCGTTAAAGCGCAGCACGCGGCGGCCACGGCCGGCAAAGCTGACGCGATACCAATAATCATGCAGGTGCAGTGGCGGTGGCGCCGAGTCGTCCCAGCGCCCGGCAGCGCGCAGGGCGCTGGCCACCGTGCCGGGCACGGGTGCTGGCAACCAGGCTGCGGCGGGATCCAGTGCGGCGGGGCTATCGGCGGCGCCGGCGGGCGTTTGCACCCAGGCCCACTCGCCGCCGAACGCGGCACTGCCGATGGCGACGCCGGGACGGCTGCCGGGCGATGCCTGCCGAGCGGACGCCGAAGTGCCCGTGTCCGCGTTAGTTTGCGCCTTCATGGACTGCCTTCCCTGAGAAAACCTGACAGGACCGGAACGCCAGCATGGCGGAGCACGCGTGACAGCACGGGACGGCCGCGCCGGGCGAGGCCCCGGCCGCATCCGCCGTCACGGCACCTCATTGGCCGAACGGATGCGGCACGTAAAGTCGTCCAGTCGCGCCGTGCTGGCACGTACTAGATGCCTCCGAGCACATCACGCACCCGCTGGGGCCAGTTCGCCAGCTTGAAGCCGTGATGACGCAGCAGTGCCAGCGTCAGGCGCTCGATGCCAAAGCCCACGCAGCCGGTGTGCGCCGGCGCGCCGTCCGCGGTACGCAACGGCCACGCGTGCGCGAAATGGTCCATGTGGTAGTTGAAACTCATGCAAGCCGTGGGTGGCGCGCCATCATTGATCGGCACCAGCAACTCGAACTTCAGCTTGAGCTCGCGCTGGCTGTCGGCCACGATCTTGCCGCCACGGCCAAAGAACGGATCGTTCGCCACGTCAACCTCGTGCGGCAAGCCAAGCAGGCTGGCCAGTTGCGTACCACGTTCCATCCATCGTTGACGGAATTCCACGATCTGCCCGGCCGTGCCGAGCCGGACATATTCGCGCTGGCGGAACATCTGCATGCGTGCAGGGTCGATCGAAGGCTCATGGCGGAAGCAATACGTCAACACGTCAACCACCAGCCCCTCCCGAGGCATCAGACCGCGGCTGGCCAGCACCGGGTAGACGGGATAGCACGCCGCAGGGGCCAGCACCACATCGGTGGGCTGCTGCTGATCGGCCCATTCCTCACCGTGCTCCAGGCGCGCCAGCAGACGGTGATGCTCGCGATCGCCACCACAGAAGCAATGCACCGTCCCAGCCAGCTGGGGAAAGCTCTTGAGATATTCACTCGCTTCAAAGTCCTTGCGCGGCATGGCAGGAGGAAATCGCATCACCTCCGCGTCCTGGTCGGCGCCCAGTTTGCTGATCGCGTAGTTCAAGCCGTCGGCAATACTCTCGAACAGTCCGCTACGACCATAAATGCCGTCGACCGTGGTGGGGAAGAGCACCCGGGCGTCAATCAGCGCCTGCCGGTAAGCCCGGCGGCCCGTGTCAGGATCCTGCGCCGGCGTGGCCACGGCATGATGGTCACCCGGGGCAACGGATGAGTCGTCGCTTGGCACGTAAGCGTTGCTGGTATCGTCCATGGACGGCTCCTCAGGCAGACCGGTCCGCCAGTAGCAGATTGGCGGTATTGGTCAGAATGCGATCGTTGTTGATCATCAAGGGGGCGGACCACAGATCCCGCAGGTGGCGTCCCAGGCTGAACGGCGTGCCATGCTTGTAGCCCGCCATGCCGCAGACCAGCATCGCGATTTGCACCGCTTCGAGCGCCAGCGACGACACGCTGGTCTTGAGCCCGTTCATTTCCGCCGCCAGGTTGAAAATTGCCGACACACTCTGGCTTGCATGACGCTGGCGTTGGTGAGCCAACGCCAGTTCCAGCCTCCCCTCCAGCATCTGGATAATGGCAACCGCTTCGGCCACGCGCGTAGCCGAGGGCGGAAGCGTGCCAGGCCGGGCGCGCGCCTGGCCCTGGAACAGCACCTTGGCGCGCTGAACCGCATCCGCGGCGATGCCGGTCCACAGGGCAGACCACAAGATGTGCGACACGGGGGTCATGGTGACGTCGGCAATCTCGCCGAACGACACGGGCAGGATCTGATCGGTATGCCCGCGGGCTTCCAGCCGGAATCCATTGCTGCAGGTGCCGCGCATGCCCAGGGTATCC
The DNA here is from genome assembly GCF_058781795.1 of Cupriavidus sp. FW306-1B-F12B. Classification (NCBI taxonomy): domain Bacteria; kingdom Pseudomonadati; phylum Pseudomonadota; class Betaproteobacteria; order Burkholderiales; family Burkholderiaceae; genus Cupriavidus; species Cupriavidus sp. FW306-1B-F12B. The sequence continues at coordinate 285,051 of NZ_JBYSXC010000003.1, read as the reverse complement.
CAGGTGGAGAGACTTTCCAGTACGTAGTCTGGCTTGAGCACGCTTACCATGACCTGGTCCGATGGCGAGGCATCGGGATGGCGGCGTGCCGTGACGAGGATCCCGTCGGCGTGGGCGCCATAGGAAATGGTCGGAGCCATCTTGAGCAAGTGCAGGTTGCCGCCATCGGCGTTAACCGCGCAGCCGCTGCTGCGCAGGGCACCGCCAATCGCCTCTTCGGACGTGGCCGAAGCCAGCAGCAATTGGTCGCTGGCCAGGCGCTGCAATAGCTGTGCGTGCCACGAGCTGGTGCTCACATGATTGACCAGGCATGCCACCTGTATCTGGTGCATGGCGTAGATCATTCCCGTCGAGGCACAGGCACCGCCCAGCACGCGGCAGACCGCTGCGATCGTTTCCAGCGACGCGCCATCACCGCCACAGGCTGGCGGCACCATGGCGCCCAGCAACCGCTGCTCACGCAAGACTGCAAACGCCTGGTGCGGAAAACACGCATCGGCGTCGACCTGGTCTGCATGCCTGGCTGCTTCTGCCGCAGCCAGGCGCGCTCCGGCCAGCAAGTGTGCGGCGTCAGCAGTCTCTGCGCGCGGAAAGGCCTGCTCGACGCTGGCGAGGACCGGGCTCATGCCGCCTCCTGCTCTTGTTTGATCTGCTCGGTCGCCGCAGCCAGTGTGCTGATGCTGCGGAACAGCTGGCGGGTCAGCATGCGGTCAGGTATCTCGATGCCGAAGGTATTCTCGATCGCGAGCATGACTTGCACCGTTGCCAGTGATGACAGTCCCGCTTCGTATAGATCGGCCTGGTCGTCCAGCGATTCAACTGGTACGTCAAGTCGGGCCACTTCTAAAAGTATGGTGCGTATCGCTGCTCGCATGCCGGGCTCCAGGTTGAGGTACAACGCCTTGGTGACCTATTGGGCCTGAACGTCGCACGCGCATCAGTGCGTTTTCACACCAATGCGCGTGCTCAGAACGTCCGCCAAACGCTCGCAGAAACGGGTACGCCCACACAAATGGCGGTGCGGTTTCTGGCGTGCTTTGGCGTGCGTCAGTCTTTCCCTACCCGATCGGCTTGACCGGCCAATGCGGGAGGCTTCGCTACCGCTCGGGGCAACGGCATCCCCAGATAAGGATTGATGGTATTGAAGTCCGCCCGGTTGCTGCGCCGGGGCATGACACCGTTGAGGATGCCACCGGCCAGCCTGGCATTGGCGTGCGCCAGGCGCTTGAGGGCTTCATCAACCTGCGCCGTCGCCGTGACATCGGCGCGCACCACCACCAGCGTGGAACCGGCCAGGTTGGCCACCAGCGTGGCATCGGCCACCGCCAGCACTGGCGGCGTGTCCACCAGCACCAGGTCGAAGCGGCCCGCGCACAGCCGCAGGGATTCCGCCAGCGCGGGCAGCATCAGCAGCTCGGACGGATTGGCCGGCACCGCGCCGCGACTAAGCAGGAACAGGCCGTTGACCACGCTCGGCTTGACCGCGTCTGCGATTGCGCTGCGGCCAGCAAGCACTTCTGCCAGCCCGGGCTCGGCAGGCAGGTCGAACCAGTCCGCCACGCGGCCGCGGCGCAGGTCTGCGTCGACAAGCAGCACGCGCTGGCCGGCTTCGGCGAACAGCACCGCCAGGTTGACCGCGGCGAAGGTCTTGCCGGCGGCGGCGGCGGGGCTGGTCACCGCGACCACGCAGTTGGGCGCATCGCGCAACGCGAAATGCAGCGCCGCCCGCAGCGTGCGCAGGCCTTCCACGGCGAGCGAATGCGGGGCGCGCCGCGCCAGCAGGAACTGGTCGTGCAGGCCCTGGCGCATCAGCCGTTCGGCGCGCGCGCGCTCGTCCTCCGGGGCGGCGGCCGTGGCGGCGTCGATCACGCTGGTGACAGACTCGGGCCAGCCCAGGCGCACATTGGGCGGCAGCACAAAGCCAGAGGCGATGCCCAGGCGGCGCTTGGCATCGACCAGTCGTTCCAGCGCGGTCTGCTCGTTGCTGAAGGCGATATCGCCCAGCATGGCCATGCCCAGGCGCTGTTCCGCATCGGCGGCGCTGGCTACCGACGGGCGCATGCGCTGGCGCAGGTTGACCGCGGCCACGCCCAGGCACAGGCCGAGCAAGGCGCCGGCGGAGGCGAACGGCCACGTGCCGAGACCGACCGGTGTGACCGGCGCGATCGCGGCATCGACCACGCGCATCTGGGTAGAGCTGTCGGACAGCATCAGCGACAGCTGCTCGACCTTGCTGCGCAAGGACATGTACATGTCCTCGGCCACCTTGACGTCACGCGTGAGCGCCACCGATTCGCGCTCGGAGGCCGACAGGGTCTGCATGCGCGCGTCGATCTCCGCGCGCTCGCGAGTCATCTGCTGGATCTGGCTGTCGACGGTGCGGACCTCGTTGGCCTCGGGCGTGAAGCGCTGGAGCAGCCGCGTGCGCTCAAGCCTGAGCGCTGCGATCTGGCGTTGGTACTCCATGCTGTTGCTCAGGAACGACTGCGCGTCGCGGCTGGGCTGCAGCGAACCCGTGCGCGCACGGTAGCGCGTGAGCGCCTCTTCGGCGCGCGTGAGTTCGCTCTGCACGCGCGGCAGCTCGCCTGACAGGAACGCGAGCGTGCCGGCCGCGTCCTGGCGCCGCTTGTCGGTCTGGCCGTCGATATAGGCGCGCGTGACCCCGTTGACGAGTTGGGCGGCAAGCTGGCGGTCCGGGTATTGCCAGCTCACGCGCACGGTGCCGCCCGGCGCGGACAGCGGGTCGGCCGCGCCGCCCAGGCTCGCCGGGGTTTCGCTGCGTTCGCTTTCCACCGTGAGTCCGCGGCGCACGGACTCGGCGGTGCGGGCCAGGTCGTGCCGCGTGAGCTGGAAGCGCGTACCGGGCGCGGCCTCGATCTTGTCCACGCGCAGCACAATGCCGTTGGCCATCGCGGTCTCGCCGGCCCGCCCTTCAAGCAGCAAGGTGTCCTGCTGCATCAGGCGGTAGCGGCCGTCGCTGCGCACCTCGAAGGTGAGTGGCTGGTCTACCAGCGCCTCGGGCACGGTCATGCTGGCGATTACCAGGCGCTCGCCGCCCCAGGCATAGCCCAGGCTGGCAGGCCAGGTGCCGCGCGGCTGGCCGGGTGTGGAAAAGCGCTGGACCAGCGCGCCCAGCAGCGGCGCACGCAGTGGCTGCGCGGTGATATCGAGCCGCAGCCGCTCCACCACCGGAGCGACCACGGCGCGGCTCTTGAGCAGGCCCGCGTCGAAGGCCGCCGGGCCCTGCATCTGGGCGACGCTGCGCATGCCGCCATCGCGCCCCTCTACCTGCACCAGCGCCTGCGCGCGATACTGCGGCGGCGCCGACAGCGCCACCAGCAAGCCGGCGGCCGCACCGGCCACGCCAGCCGCGGCGATCCAGCCGAGGTGGTCCATCAGCGCACGCGCCTGCGTGGTGCCCGGCTGGGCATCACGGCGCGGGGTGGCGCTCTCAGCCGGTCCACCGGCATATGACAGTCTGCTCACGAGTACGGCTCCTCAAATGGGATCGGCGCGGCGTATGCACGCCGCGCCTCGCAGGCCACGCGCCGAAGCGTGCCGCTCAGGCGCTGGCCAGCGCGGGCAGCAGGCGGTCATACTCGCGCTTGACCAGCTTGTAGCACTCGCACGAATGCTTCTCCAGCCCGCAGCGGTCGATCACGGTAATATGGCCGCGGCTGTGGTGGATCAGGCCCAGGTCTTCCAGCTTGCCGGCCGCTTCGGTCACGCCTTCGCGGCGCACGCCGAGCATGTTGGCGATGACCTGCTGGGTGATCACCAGCTCGTTGGAGCTGAGCCGGTCGATGGCCAGCAGCAGCCAGCGGCACAGTTGCTTGTTCAGGGAGTGGTGGCGGTTGCAGGCCGCGGTCTGTGCAATCTGCGTGAGCATGGCCTGCACGTACAGCAGCGTCACGCGCTGCAGCGTGGGCAGGCGCGGCAGCTCGCCGCGCAGCAGGCGCGCGGGAATGCGATAGGCCATTCCGGGGCTGCGCACTTCCACCCGGCTGGGCATGGTGTCGCCGCCGGTGACCACGGGGATGCCGACCAGCCCTTCGTTGCCGACCGCGGCGATCTCGACCGTCGCGCCGTCCTCCAGCAGCGACAGCAGCGACACCACCGCGGTGGTCGGGAAATAGACGTGGACGATGCGCTGGCCGGAATCAGTCAGGAGTTCGCCGGCGCGCAGACGGACCAGCTCGAAGTGCTGCGCCAGCGTCTCCCACTCGCCGCGCGGCAGCGCGCTGAGCAGGTGATTGACATGCAGATCCGATCGATGCGTAATCATTTTCGTACCCCCTGTCCAATCCCGTGTCCGGGAACAACGCTCTGCCGGCCTGGCTCGGCACGACTGCTTTCCGAGAACCGGCTGGCCACGCCGCCGACCCAGGTGCGGCGCTCTTTGCAAGCCAGTGCCTCTATTTAGCGTCATGGCAGCGCGCTCCGACAGTAGGCGAACGGCTGGGGAACGGTCATCCATCGGGAGGTTGGACGGAAAGCCGAGAGAGAAGCGGGCGCTGACAAAGGCGCCATGCGCCGCGGCGGGCGCGATGTCTGCCGCCGCCACACGAGGCGAGGCAGCATGGCGGCTGGAAGTGGTTCCGGGCTAATCAGCCGCGGCAGGCACGCAAGCCTGGATGCATGGCATGCCCTCCGCTGTCGGCATGAGACCCGGGCTATCGTGCAAATGGCGGATGCACCGGCTTGCCCCCAGCGCCGGATCAAACCGGTTCTGTGCCACGCGCCAGAGGCGGCGCACAAGCCACGGGTTGCCCGCTGCAGGCACGGTCTGCCGGCTCATGGCGTGAACTCGCCGAAATGCGCGGCCAGCAACGGCACGCTGGCCAGGTATGAGGCTTCGAGCTGGTCCAGGCAGTCTTCGCAACGGTCCGGCTTGCGGCTGATGACCGCGCGCATCAGGCGGAACTGCATCACCATCGCCTCCGAGGCCATGGTGTAGCAGGCTTGCGCCGCCTTCTCAGGCACCTCCTGCCCATGCATCACCAGCCAGCGCAGGTAGCGCGCCAGCAGCTCGAAATTGGCGCCGAGCTGGCGCAGCACGCCCGACGCGTAGTGGTGAAAGCCCGGTTCGCCGCGCGCCATCAGCCGCTCGAGATGCTGGGGAAACACCGCCCGAAACAGGGTGACGGGGTTCTCGCGCGGACGGTTTCCCAGGTGAAAGCGCAGCAATGCCAGCGAGGCCTCGAGCAGCGTCTCGGCAGCGTGCGGGTGCCCGTTGCGGCGGACCACGTCGGCGTGCATGAAGGGCAGCGCCTCGGCACTGCGCACGCCCGGTGCCAGGCGAATGATGGCGGCGTAGTCCTCGCCGGTCGCGGTGTGGTAGCCGTCGGAGTGGTAGTAGCCGACCGCGCCGGCCTCGGGGATCAACACATCGATGGCAATGCAGGTGGGCATGCAATGGCGCAGGTAGCCGGCGCCGCGGGGTGGCGGCAGCTGGCTGCTGTCCAGCTCCATCACGACGATATGGCCGCGCGAGGTCTGTGCCGCCACGTGCGACTCGAGCGAGTCGTAGAACGTCAGGGCGTGCACGGTGAGGCCATACAGCCGCTCCAGGTCGGCATCCGGAAAGCGGCACTGCGTGAAGTGGTCGGCCTCGAAGTCCTGCCGCACCGCGCAGGCCAGTGCCGCGACCGGCGGCAGGTCCAGCCCGTGCAGCAGCTCGATCCAAAGGTCGATATGGCAGTTGACGTGCGACCACACCGGATTGCCGCCGCGCAATCCCGGTCCGCCCCGTCCACGCATCCTGGTGTCGCCGTGCACTAGTGACCTCCGCCCCTGCCATGCCGTTTCATGAGCGGGTACGGACGGCCCATGCCGGGCCCGCGCGCGTGCCTGACGAGCGATACGGCAGGCCGAGCGCTGACACCAGTCATTTTTCCGTCTCCCCCTGAACCCGAGCCAGATACTTGCTGCCATTGGCCGTGATGGCGATCTTGGCGCGCGCGGTTCTGGCCAGTCTGTTGGACGGCGCACAAACCGGCAAAGGGTTCAGGCGGTTCAGGGGCACTCAGCCGCAAAGTTGCGCGCATGGTGCTTCTGGTTGATGGAGGAGCGCGAGCTGATTGGTTATCGTCAAGGAGACGTGTGGGCGGGCAGTATGGCCCGCACGCCTTCAAAGCCCGCATGGTCCCCCGGTCGGCGGGCTTCTTTTTTGGCTCGCCGGCTAGTGTCCTGTTCCGCAAATACCTTGCCATGAAATTTTGGCAAGCCATCTACGGAACAGGACACTAGCTGCGCAATCACGAGGGGAATGACAAAGGCACAGTGGCACCCGGCGAGGCCGCCGGGTGCCACTGTGCCTGATTCTCGCTGGATGCCTGCAGGTTCAGGCTACGAGTGGCGGCGGCACGCGATGCCGATGCTGAGCAATGATCAGCGCCCTCAGGCTTTCCACACGCAGCCGCGCTTCGCGCTCACCGGCCGCGCGGGCCGCGTCGGCGGCGGCCAGCTCGCAGTCAAACTGACGCCCGTGCAGTTCACCGCGATAGAGCAGCGGCTCATCGCTGCCCTCGTTGGCACCCGCGTGGCAACCATGGTCCAGGCTGGCAGCCAGCCTGATCTCGAAGCAGCACGCCCACTTGCCTCTGCCTTCGCGCACAGCAAAGCCGCGAACGACGAGGAATTCCAGTCCGGCCTCCATATGACCCCCTTACTTCCCCGGGGCGGCCTGCCTGCAAACTGGGCTGGCTTCTGCCTCCGGGCGAATCAAGCATAGGCAATCAGGTGCGATGCGCACTCATCCGGTGGATGTAGGCCTGCTCGCTCAAAGGAGGGAGGCGGTGGTCCCGCTGGCGCCCGTCAGCGACAGCGCCATGCGCGGGAAGCACTGGCCGCCGGCCCACACCAGCGCGGTGGCAGCGCAGACCAGTTCAAGCGGTGCCGGCAGCGCGAGACACCCGCTGGCACCGAGCAGCGCGGCATGCAGCATCAGCGAGGCATCGAGGCGATCGGACAGCACCAGCCAGCGCCGTGGCGCCAGGCGTGCCTGCAGCTGGTCCAGCAACGCACGCGGGTCGCCCTCCAGCGCGCTGCAATCGATCAGCGCAATATCGGCCGGGTCCGGCTTCGTCTCCGAAGACGAAGCCTGCGTCGATGCGCGCGCCGATTCATGCAGCCACTGCGGCGTGCGCCACGTGATCGGCTGCGGCACGTCCAGTGCGTTCAGGCGACGCGCCAGGACACGGCACATCATTTCATTGCTGGCGATGAGATAGGTCGGCATTGACTCGGTCTGGCAGCGGGCCCGGGCCGCAGATGCGCTTGCCACCCGGTCGGGAGCCGGGCCGCGTGGGCGGCCCGCCTTGCAGGGCATCAGGGCAGCGCCGGCCGCCGGAAAAAGTGTCTGCAGATGCCTTTCATCACAAGGTAGCAAGCCGCCGCCGCCATTGCCTCATGCTTTTGGCCGAGAGCCGCACGCCAGAAGGATGAGGCGCGGCCCGTGAAAGCCGCGCCGCCACCCGTCACGCAGCCTGGCAGGTGGGGTCGGGTGCCGGCACCCGGGTCACCGGATTAACGGGCGTGGCGGGCCCGGCCCAGTTGAGCGTTGCACCCTTCTGCAGGGCAACGTAGACGGCTTCGCCCTTGTTGCGTACGTGCAGGCGCTGGTACAGCGTGCAGGCATGCGTCTTCGCGGTGGCTACCGAGATATTCAGCATGCGGCTGACCGTCTTGATGGGATAGCCCCGCGCCAGCAGCGCCAGCACTTCATACTGGCGCTCGGTGATGTTCAGCAGGTGCGCGCCGGCCGACGGGGTTTCGTGGTACGTCGCGTGCGCCTGGAAATGGCGCTGGGGCGCGGGCACCGCATGCTCGAGCACGGCCTCGCCGATGCCTGCGCGCAGCGCCACGACCCGGGCCTCGCCCTGCCCTGCGCTGCTTGCCACCGGGGCATGGCCGGCATCGAGTTCCGGTTGCCAGGCGTGGTGGCTGCCCTGGGCACGCGCCGGGAAGCACTCGCCGCCGGCCAGCACCAGGCGCACCGCGGCATCGAGCGCATCCGCACTGCAGCTCTTGGCCACGCAACCGCGCACCGGGTCAGGCAAGCCTGCATCCGGCAGCGATGGCGCCGCCTGATCGCTGAGGACCAGCACGCGCTGCGGGCGTAGCCGCTGGCACAGTTCCTCCAGCATGGCCCAGCCGCCGGCGTGATCGGCTGGCAGGCCATAGATCAGCAGGTCGGCATCGTACAGCCACAAATCTGAATCGACTGGGGCGAGGGGATCGATATCGATCAGGTCACCAGGAATATGTGCTTGGGCCAGCAGATGGCGCAGACCCAGGCGCAGGAGGGGGTGAGGCTCGATCAAGAGGATGGTGGCCATGGCCGCTCTCTTATTATTGCGGCAAGTACGGACCCTGCGACAATCCGCGCTTGCTTGTCGGAAATGCTCCGCTATCTTGCGGTTGCACTTCCATACGATCCGCCATCGCTCCAGACCGCCCGGCAGCCTTCCCGTCAGGCTGCAGGTCCGTCCTTCCCGTGGAGATACCGGATCGCCCCGTTTTGCGTGTTAAGACGCTTATGTAGAAAGAGTCTTAGATGCGACTGAAGTCTGATCTAAGTATTTATAACTCCTGACCTGCAGCATATGAAACGCGTAGGTCGAATGCAAGGTGATGGTGCGCTGCGGCGGGTTTTCCCCGAGCACTGCCTGACACCAGCATACGGATCCCACAAGGGCAGCGGGGATGACTTTCCAGTGAAAACGCGCATAAAATTATCGGCATTGCATTTACCTATGCATTTCGGGCCGGATGAATTCTCGCTCGCTTCAAGTGCCTTATAAATCAAGAAGTTAGCCATTCAGCGCATACCTGCCCATGATTCCCGGAATGATGACGGTCAGCCTCACCCGCAGCGAATTTGCAGCGGTGCGCGCCTATGTCCAGGGCATGCCGGCGGCCATGGTGGTGCCCCGCTACCTGGCCGACGAAGCCGATGACGACGAAGCCGGGGCCGAGTCTGCGCTGCGAATCCTGCTTGCCCTGCGCGACCGGATGGTCCAGCTCGCGCACCTGCACGGACGGGCGGACCTGGCCGAACTGCTGCTGGCCGGCCCTGGCCGCTCCAACCGCGGCATGGATCGCCGCGTCGACGCGCTGGCCGAGCTCGAACGCTTGGGTACGGCGGCGCCGCGCCCCCAGCACGGCGTGGAGTTGTGGTTTGCACCAGCCTTGGCGCGGCGCTTGCACAAGGCTGAAATTGTGACTCTTAATACTCTTTTTGAGCTTGCAAACCGACGCGGCAGCGCCTGGTGGCGGACCGTCCCGCGCATTGGCGCGCTTGCCGGCGCGGCCGTCAACCGCTGGCTCGGCGAGAACCGCGCTGCCTTCCGGGATCCGGACGGCAAGCCATTGCTGGGCGAACACGTCGGCAACCGCACTCTGCTCGAGCGAGGCAGGCTGGGACCAGGGCTGCGCCAGCCGTTGCCGCTGGAATGGATGACCGCGTCGCCCGCGTTGGCCTCAGACGCCAGCTGCCCGTACAGCCAGGGCCTCGACGTGGTCCAGGCCTGGCTGCGCGATGCCGCTGGTGACAGCGGCAGCACGTTCTCGGCCTACCGCAAGGAGGCGGAGCGCCTGCTGCTGTGGGCAGCGCTGGAGCGGCGCAAGGGCCTGTCGCAGCTCGATCTGGACGACCGCCGGGCCTACCTGGGCTTCCTGGCGCAGCCCGAACCGGCCAGCCGCTGGTGCGGACCACGGGCGCCGCGCTACCTGGCCGGATGGCGTCCGTTCACCGGCCCGCTCAGTCCGGCAAGCGTGCGGCACAGCATGCGGGTGCTGGCCGCCCTGTTCCGCTGGATGCATGGCAACGGCTACCCGGGCGCAGCGCTCTGGCCAGCCCGGATCCCGGATGGCACCGATGCCTCGACGGCAACAAAGGCGGCGCGGCCGGACACCTTGCAGGTTGCCGAGACCAGCCTGGCCCCCTTCCTGTCATGGCTGGAACGCCGGGGCGGCGACGGCGATGGCCAGCGCTACCGAACGGCCCATGCGGCAATCCTGCTGTTGCGGGAACACCGGCTCAGCCTGGACCGGCTGACCTCGGTCACGCGGCGTTCGCTGGCGCCGATGCAGCAGCCTGCGCGGGTTCCGGAAGACGGTGTGGAAAGTATTGTGCCAGACGGAACGCCTGGCTTTGGCCTGGCCACGCAGCACGCGCTGGCCCGGCATTGGCGTGACCGCAATCTCCAGTGGGATGGCGCGGGCACCGAAGACGCCTCGCTGATCGGTCCACCGGCCGCGCCGCCGACCCGGCGCGCGCAGCGCAAGCTGGCGGCATTGCCGCAGGCCGGCTACTCGGTGCGTGGCCTGCATGCCCTGCTGTCCAGCATGCTTGAGCGCTACCGCAAGACCTGTGATCCGGAGTTTGGCGCGCGCTCGCCGCGCGACCTGCTGGCCTGAGCGCTGCGGCGGCAATGCTGCCGCAGCGCCGCCATGGCGTGCCTTCCCGGCTCAGAGCAGCGTGTTATCCAGCCCGAAGCGGGCCTTCAGGGCCTCGACCAGCGCCTCGCGGGCACTGCGGTCGCTCAGCTGCACGTCCAGCATCACGCGTCCCGAGTCCCATTCCTTGATGGTGCCCAGCAACTGGCCGCTGTCGGTCCGGATCTTGTATTGCCGGCTGATTTCCTTGACCTTGCGCGCCTTGCCTTCCTGCGCGTGCTTGCGGATGGCTTCAACCTCGCGGCTCGACAGGCCGTCATTGATGATGCGCGCCACCAGTTCTCGCGTGCGCTCCTCGCCCGCCAGCTTGCAGTACAGCGTCAGCTCATAGCCCGCGGCGATGCCGATCGCGCTCGGGCGCTCGCGCATCACGCCCAGCACGGACTCGGGCAGGCGCAGCAGCGCCAGCGTCTTGTTCACGGTGCCGGCCGACATGCCGGTCAGCTCGCAGATTTCCTCTTCCTTCTGGACCTTGCCTTCGTCCAGCAACTGGCGCCAGGCGATCGCATTGTCCAGCGCTGACTGGTCCGAGCGCTGCTCGTTGAGCATGAACGACAGCCGGTAGAAGTCCAGGTCGCTCAGGTCGTTTTCGACAAAACATTCCATCTCGAGCTTGCCGGCAGACGCCAGGGCTCGCTTGCGGTAATGACCGTCGATCAGGATGTAATGGCCGGGGCGCGCCGGATCGGGCGCGGCCAGGCCGGGGGTCTTCTGGCCGTGCGTGGCAATGGATGCCGCCCGCTCCTGCACCACGGCGGGATCGTAGAGGCGCCGCGCGTTGAGAGGATTGTCGTGCAGTTGCGCCAGCGGAATCCTGATCAGCTGCCGACCCGCGGCGGCTTCGCCAGGACTTTCAGCGCTGAAAACAGGCGCTCCATCGGCTCCCCTGCCCTGCAGCAAGCCATTCGGATGCTGGGAAATGGCCGCTTCCGCGCGTGCGAAACGGTCCAGCGTATCGTTGCGGGTCTTTTCGGCCGCCATGCCGGCCAGCATGCCAGCCTTGAGGCTCTTCAGTTTGGTAGCCATGCCTAGTGCTCAATCAAAGACAGTATTTCATCGACCATCATGTCGACCTCCTGCACCGCCTCGCGTGCGCCGGCGACGCCGTGCACGGTGCAGCCGATCGCCTGGCATTCCCGGAATGCGGAGCGCGACCCGATCATCGAATTCAAAAGCGGTACGTCGCCGTCGTCGCCAAGGATTTCAATGGCCTGGCGCGCGATCGAGACGCGGCGCTGGACCATATTGGCCATCACGCGGATCAGCAAGGACTCATTCTGGACCTGGGCGTGTTGCGCCAGCGTCTTGGCCGCAACCGCCGCCCACAGATCCGGCGGTGAAGGCACCACCGGAATAATGGCAAGGTCGGAAATCAGCAGCGCGCTCGAGGGCGCTGCCGAATGCACCGCCGGCGGGCAATCCACGACGATGTAGTCATAATCCTGGACGAACTTTCGGACCTCGCGGTGCATGGCGCCGCCCGAGGGCGCCAGGCCGATCACGGAAGCCGGGAACGGCCGCTCGTCGCTGGCCTGCGCCGCCCAGCGGGTGGCGGTGCCTTGCTCGTCCATGTCGACCAGCATCGAGCGCGCGCCCCGCAGGCCGAGCGTGCCAGCAAGGTGCATGCTGACCGTAGTCTTGCCGCAACCGCCTTTCTGGTTAAAGACTGTGATGATTTTGGCTGGCACTGCGACCTCTCTTTCAGCGCTGAAAGCGCGGTTGATTCTTAAGGCGCAACTGTAGCCAAAAGCACGTGATGCTTCAACCGTTTTCCAAATTTACAAAATATATGTTGCCGCCACGGGGCCCACTGGCCGCCATTTGGCAGCCGGAAACCGGCCGGACCGTAAAATTGCTTGAAAAGCAGGACGGAATGTGCCTAAAGTATCTGTAGTGCGCATTACGCCGCACATGACACCGCAATCCAAAGTGGTTATGATGCGCGCTACAGTCGAGTCAAGTCGTGTCAACCTCGTCGGCTTCCGTTCGGTATCTACGAGAACTCAACGTGCTTGAACGGTTGTTTGCGTTGTGTACAAGAACTTGCTTCGAAAAGGAAATTCCTATGGCAACCGGTACGGTCAAGTGGTTCAACGAGACCAAGGGCTTTGGCTTCATTACCCCGGACGACGGTGGTGCAGACCTGTTCGCGCACTTCTCGGAAATCCAGGGCTCGGGCTTCAAGACCCTGAAGGATGGGCAGCGCGTGACGTTTGAAGTCAAGCAAGGCCCGAAGGGCCTGCAGGCTTCGGCAATCAAGCCGGCCTGACCAGCCTCGGCTGATCCCGCCCGTTGCGGCTCCGTCCGCAGCAGGCAAACAAAAAAGGCAAGCGTTCAACGCTTGCCTTTTTTGCATTCAGGGGCCGGACATGGTGCCCGGCCTCAGCTCCGGGGCGCCCGGCCCTGCTGATACCGTCCCGAGAGCACGTGCAACGGCGTGCGCGGATCTCCCCGGGCGGGAAGCTAGCAGATCAGCCCAGCTTGCGCACGCTGGTCCGGGAAGGCTGCAGGATCAGCGCCTTGGACGAATCCGCATCGACCTTGGCACCGGGATACACCACCAGCACATCCTTCAGGGCCTTGCGGAACAGCGCACGGAACTTGCGCTCGCTTTCGGTCTCGGTGCCGAACTGCATCTGCAGCGCCTCCCACGGGATTTCCGTGCGGCGCTGGATCGTGAAGAAGCGGTAGGTCAGCCACGAATACACGTCCAGCGCGAACGGCGACTGTTTCAGCGCCTTGAGCGCGCGCATGTCGACCGGTACGGGGCGGTTGACCAGTTCGTTGAAGAAGGGCTCGGACAGCACCACGAAGCTCTCGAACATGGACCCTTGACCAGGCTGCATGGGGTCCCACCAGGTCGACAGCTGGTCGGCCAGCAGGTAGCCCACCCGATCGATCGACAGTGGCTCGTGGTTGGGATTCTGGTTCTGGCTCGGCGTCGACTTGTTCTGCACGATGGCGATGGTCGCCGAGAACAGGCGAATCATCTGCTGGCGTACCAGCGTCATGGTGCCGCGCTTGCCGCCGGTGGCCATCGGAATGCCGAGGTTGTACATGAACTCGGACAGCGAATTGCCCAGCGAAATGCGCCGGTCCTCTACCGTGCCGGTGAATTCGCCGCGCTTTTTCTTCGCCATGATCTCCTTGCCGATCCAGGCCAGCATCAGTCGCGGATAGGAGCCATAGGGGTAGCCCAGCGAGACGGTCTCGGACACCAGCTTCTGGCGGCCGTTGGCGGCACGCTCGGAGCGTTGCTGCGTGAAGTAGCCAGGCTGGATCATCAGCGAGATATTGCCGCTGGTGCGGGTCCATACCGGCGGCGCGCCCTTGGGCGCGCGGTAGGGCAGCGTTACCTGGACGCTGGCGCGGCTCAGGAAGCCGACTTCACCGCTTTGCCAGGCGTCTTCACGCTCCATGGCCTGCGCTTCGTCGAACAGACGCTGGAATTTCTCGGACGGAACCAGGTTGTTCTCGTTGCCGGGAACAATGATGCGGGAGGGTTCGGCGTCCAGATCGAGGACGCTTCGATCCCCCGTGGTGGCCGGGGAGCGTTTGATGGGCATATTGGCGTGCTTCGGATTACCCGCCTTTGTACTCGAAGCCGCAAAGGTTGTCACGCAGAAACAGGTACGCAAAGCCTTTGCCTTGCTCGCCCTGTTTTTTGCGAGCCGGGGATCTCACGACTGGTCGCATGGTGGCGGACGGTGGGCAACCCGCGAGGGTTGTCCACGGTTCGCCACCCATCCACTACCAGTAAACGATACCGATACGGGTTAACTACTTGTAAACCGTATACGTGAAGTTCAGCGCCTTGATTCGTAAGGGAAAAACCAACCCCGCCGAACCCAATTCTGCGGGCAAACGTACTCGATTCTGCGAAGGGCCGAACCCGTATCTGCGGCAAGCCGAACCTGTATCTGCGGGCGGGGCGAACTGGTTTCTGCGGGGATAACTTGCGGGCTCCACAGCCTTTTCCACAGCGGCCACTCCGCAAACCGTACCCGTTTCTGCGAGCGAGCGCCGGATATACGCGTTTTGCGGGCGTTCCAGGGCGTCTTTCCCGCAGAAGCACCGCCAGAAACCGGTTATCCCCGCAGAAACTGGTTCATTTGCCGGGCTGCTGAACGGCGCTTTGCACGCCAGGCGTACCCGTTTCTGCGTTCCGAGGCCTGAAACCGTACCCGTTTCTGCGCTGGCCTGAAAAGCCGCTGCCGTGCTGCCGCAGCGTACCTGTTTCTGCGGCGTACCCATTTCTGCGTGCCGACTCTCGCACCCTGGTGTGCCACGGAGCGTACCCGTTTCTGCGTACCTCCTTCCGGGCTCTTCCGAGTCATGCGTACCCGTTTCTGCGCAAATCCATGGCGCTGTTCAGACGCAACTGTTACCAATTTTCCATTCTACATGAGACTTATATAAAAAGCTAGCGCTTACACTCAACGTATACGTGACAAATTCGCGGCGCTGCACGCCGTACCTGTTTCTGCGCAGACAGATCATGGATACCGCAGCGCGGCCGGGTAGCCAGCGGCCTTGCATGTCGGTGGCGTACCCGTTTCTGCGTGGCGTTGAGTGGTGCGCCTGCGCCCGTGGGCGTACCTGTTTCTGCGTGAGGTGCCGGCAGCCTCAGGGCTTCAGATGGTTATTGCATTGCAACATCCGCCGTACCCGTTTCTGCGTCGTCGGTCCGGCCCGGTCTTGTGGATATGTAGGAGGAATGTGGGCCGGAAAATCGCTGGCATCGGCCGAATCGAATTCGAAAAAAATATGGGGCGTACCCATTTCTTCGTGCCATAAGGCGCCTGGAAAGACCACAGCAGCTGCAGGGCGTACCTGTTTCTGCGTGCGCGCTGCCCAGCGCGAGCTGGCCTGCCAGACAGACCGTACCCATTTCTGCGAGGCTCACGGGCCGCGGCTGACCTAGTGCGGCGCAGCAGGGCGTACCTGATTCTGCGTGGAGCGCAAGGCTGGGTGGTGTGCAGGAAAGCGTGCCGTGCGCAAGGCCAGAGGTGCTGGCTGGCGGCGGCATGGCAGGTGGGGGCTGGAGCCGGAGCGCCTGGCGGTCTGCATGACCGGGGAGGCGGGGAACAGAGCGGGGGCCGGGATGTGATGAAGGTGGCGCAGCCAGCACCGCCAATCGCGCTATCCGTGCCTGAAAACAAAAAACCCCGCCATCGGGCGGGGTTCTGCGCTGTTCGGCGCGCACGGGGCGCGCCGGCAGTCAATGCTTACAGCGGGGTGATGTTCGCGGCCTGCAGGCCCTTCGGGCCATTCTTGACTTCGAACTGCACGCGCTGGTTTTCCTGCAGCGACTTGAAGCCGTCGGCGCGGATCTCCGAGAAATGGGCGAAGAGGTCGTCACCACCCGCGTCCGGCTTGATGAAGCCGAAGCCCTTGGCGTCGTTGAACCACTTGACGATACCGGTTTGCATGATTTGCTTTCCAGAAAAAGGACAAAAAACATCGCATGACGAAAACGTCATCCGACACGGGAAACTCAAGGAAAGGACACCATGGACAACCGAAGTACCAGACGGTGGCTAACGAATGAACTGTTGCCTCGTCGCTTGAATCTAGGCGGCTTTATACGGGGGATTGCCGCAAGCGTCAAGCCGGGGACGCCCCGAAGCATCCCCGTGGCGCCGCTGGCTTCAGCGGTTCGCGCTGTGGGATCATCACGCCTTTTGCATATCGCTTATTCGCCTGTGCGTGGCGAAGCGGGGCCGACCTGCACCAGAGTACGCTTGCCGCCCAGCGGGGCGTCGCGGGATGCTTCAGGCCGAAGCCAGCCACCTGCGGCCGCGCCGTTGTTGTCGCCGCGCACAGATAACGATATCAGGAGACCAGTCATGTCGATGCCGGAACCCGCTTCCAAGCCGGGCACGTCAACCACCAATCCGCCGCACGGCAAGCCACAGGCCGCGCCTTCGCTGATCGAGCGCCTGTTCAGGCTGCGCGAACACCAGACCGATGTGCGCACCGAGATCCTCGCCGGCGTCACCACGTTCCTGACGATGGCGTACATCATCTTCGTCAACCCGTCGATCCTGGGCGATGCGGGCATGCCGAAAGACGCGGTGTTCGTCGCCACCTGCCTGGCCGCGGCGATCGGCACGCTGATCATGGGCTTCTACGCGAACTACCCGATCGCGATGGCGCCGGGCATGGGCCTGAACGCGTACTTTGCCTATACGGTGGTGAAGGGCATGGGCTTTGCGTGGGAGGCGGCGCTCGGCGCGGTCTTTATTTCCGGCTGCCTGTTCCTGCTGGTGACGCTGTTCCGCGTGCGCGAGATGATCGTCAACGGCATTCCGCACTCGATCCGGGTGGCGATCACCGCGGGCATCGGCCTGTTCCTGGCGATTGTCGCGCTGAAGAACGCCGGCATCGTCACCGCCAGCCCGGCCACGCTGGTGACCATCGGCGACCTGCACCAGCCTTCGGCGGTGCTGGCGATCATCGGCTTCTTCGTGATCGTGGCGCTGGACCACTTGCGGGTGAAGGGTGCGATCCTGATCGGCATCCTGCTCACCACGCTGCTGAGCTTTGCGTTTGCCGGCAATACCTTCCACGGCGTGTTCTCCGCGCCGCCGTCGCTCAGCCCGACGCTGTTCAAGCTCGATATTTCCGCCGCGCTGTCGATCGGCATCATCAACGTGGTGCTGGTGTTCTTCCTGGTGGAGTTGTTCGACGCCACCGGCACGCTGATGGGCGTCGCCAACCGCGCGGGCCTGCTCAAGGCCGGGAAAATGGACCGGCTGAACAAGGCGTTGATGTCCGACAGCACCGCGATCATGGCGGGCTCGTTCCTCGGTACGTCTTCCACCACGGCGTATATCGAAAGCGCATCCGGCGTGCAGGCGGGCGGGCGCACCGGACTGACGGCGGTGACGGTGGCCGTGCTGTTCCTCGCGGCGTTGTTCATCGCGCCGCTGGCCGGCACGGTGCCGGCCTATGCCACCGCGCCGGCGTTGCTGTATGTGTCCTGCCTGATGTTGCGCGAGCTGCTGGAGATCGACTGGAATGACGTCACCGAAGTCGTGCCCGCGGTGATGACCGCGCTTGGCATGCCGTTCACCTACTCGGTCGCCAACGGCGTTGCGTTCGGCTTTATCAGCTACGCGGCGCTCAAGCTGCTGACCGGCCGCGCACGCAGCGTGCCCGTGATGGTGTGGATCATCGCGGCGGTGTTCATCTTCAAGTTCTACTACCTGCCGGGGCATTGAGCGCGCCAGCCGGCATGGGATGAAGGAAGGGCGGCCTGGGCCGCCCTATTCCATGGTGCGCTGCTGTCATGATATTGCCATCGTGATGCCGGGCGGGAGCCGTGGCGCCGTCCAACACTCGCCGGCCGTACCCGTTTCTGCGTGCCGCGCAAGCGGGTCCACCGGCCGGGCGTACCTGTTTCTGCGTGACCGTCCGCTACACCCCTCGGGCATGCGGCACGGCTTGCGCCACCCGCGGTGACGGTGCTGCCATCACCCGTTCGGGGGTGTCAAAGCGTACCCGTTTCTGCGTAGCATGGATGCAGACATCGACTGCTCGGAATGTGTCCGAAAAGGTGGCGGTGGCAGGCCGGCGGCCAGTGTGCGCGCGGCCTCATACCAAAGTATGAGATTGGCTGTAAGTCACCCACGCGGGGCTGGACAAAGTGGCCTAAATGCACTGAACTATAGACGTGGCAAAGAGGGGCGCGGCAAGGCGCCCCTTCTTGACTCCGGTGCATGCGGCAGGATGCCGGAGCCAACCGAGAGCGCCTGAGCGCCGTTCGCCGGTCGGTGGACATTTCGGTCCAGACCGTCAACAAGGCGGCATAGCCACCATCCGGGAGCGTGCGGGAAACACGCGCGCCACGCAGACAAAAACTAGTTCAAAGACTGACAAGTGGTAACCGCAGACGTGTAGTGCCGGGGGATGTTGTTCAACGGGGATTATCATGACCGCAGGAGAAATCCGGCGACCCGCTATCGGGCCTGTCAGGGAGACTAATAACCGCTCCATCCGAGCCATCCATCATGCCTGGGCTGCCGTGGGGGAAGCCGCAGGCGAAGCACCCAGCAAGCGGACCGTCCATGACGGCGCGACGGCCGAGGTGGCCGCCCTGCTTGCCGACGACAGCGAACTCAGCGACAGCGCACGCGCGGCCGTGGCCAACCTGCTGCGCCGCCATCGCCTGCTCGAAGGCGAACTGACACGCCAGCGCACGCTGTTGCAGGAATGGATCCTGAGCCAACAGACCTACAAGACGCTCTACTACCAATACTCCGGCCAGTCGCAGCAGGCGCCGCGCCTGGAGTTGATGCGTGAAAAGGAGGCTGTGCGGCGGCGTATCCGCGCTCAGCTCCAGGCGGGTGCGGACGATCTTGCCGCGCCCGATGAGCAACTCCGCAGTCTGTCCAGCTCGTGATACCGACGTCGCGCGCGGGTGCGTGCCCGCAGCCAGTTCAGCCCCACCGTCCGCCGCGGCCGCAGGCCGCGACGGCGGACACGGGTGCCCGAACCAAGAACAAGCCTAACGTCCGGGAGATCGTGATGGACCGACTGTGCAAGGCGTCACGCACTGCACAGATCGTGGTCGTGTCGCGTCATGAAGATTTTGGTTTTGACCCGTCTGGCACAGCCGCGGGATGGGAAATCCGCCGGGTCCAGCAGATTCGCGACCTTGAACGCGTGGTGCGGGCCTGCCCACCCATGGCAGGCGTGATCGACCTGCAGTCCGACTACAGCGATGCCGAGTTCGCGCAACTCGAACAGGCACTGCAGTACCTGCACATTACATGGGTGGCCATCACCTCCGATGAAATGCTGGCGCAGGAGCGCGCGCGCCGGCTGATCCGCGACTACTGCGTCGACTACGTGCGCATGCCGTTCTCGATGCCTGAATTGCTCTACACGCTCAAGCATGCGCAGGGCATGGCGTCGCTGCACGGCGCGCGCCCGCAGGAGACCGCCTCGCGCGGCACCATGATCGGCGAGTGCGCGGCGATGCGGGCGATGTTCCGCTCGCTGGCCAAGGTGGCGCACAACGAAGCACCGGTGTTCATTTCCGGAGAGTCCGGCACCGGCAAGGAACTCGCCGCGCAGGCGATCCACGATGCCTCGAGCCGGCGCAAGGGACCGTTTATCGCCATCAACTGCGGTGCGATTCCCTCGCACCTGGTGCAGTCCGAGCTGTTCGGGTATGAGAAGGGCGCGTTCACCGGCGCCAACCAGCGCAAGATCGGCTGGATCGAGCAGGCGCAGGGCGGCACGCTGTTCCTGGACGAGATCGGCGATCTGCCGCTGGAAAGCCAGGTGGCGCTGCTGCGTTTCCTGCAGCAGGGCATGATCACCCGCCTGGGCGGGCACCAGTCGATCCCGCTGAACCTGCGCATCATCTCGGCCACGCACGTGGATCTGGTGGCGGCACAGGCCGACGGGCGCTTCCGTTCCGACCTGTTCCACCGGCTGTGCGTGCTGACGCTGACCATCCCGGCGCTGCGCGAGCGCGGCGAGGACATCCTGCAGCTGGCCAACGCGGTGCTGGCCGAGCACGGGCACGAGGCGCACCGGCGCATTCGCGGGTTCTCGGCCTGCGCAACGCAGGCAATGATGCAGTACGCGTGGCCGGGCAACGTGCGCGAACTGATCAACCGCGTGCGCCGCGCCATCGTGATGACCGACAACCGCAAGATCACTGCCGAAGACCTGCAGCTGCACGGCGGGGCGGAGCTGCCGCGCAAGACCCTCGACGCGATCCGCGAAGAAGCCGAGCGCGAGGCCATCCGCACCGTAATGGCCAGCCACGGCTTTCACGTGGTGCCGGCCGCGCGCGAACTCAATGTCTCGCGCGTGACGCTGTACCGGCTCATGCACAAGCACAACATCCGCGTGGAGAGCCAGGCGACGGCGGGCGAGTAAGCGGCAAGCCGGCGCAGGTTGCCGGAGGCCGGACGCAATCCCAGGCGCCGCAGGAAAGGGGAACAGGCGACGTCCGCTCGCCGGCTCCGCCTTTCCTCGTGCCCGTCGGCACGTCAGCGCACCACCGCAAGGGGCTGCCTGGCCCCGGACTCGCCGCTGGCCGCATCCATCGGCTCGGCGGCAAGGTTCATGCTGAGCTTGCCGCGCGGCTGGCGCGGCGGCCCGTTCTCGTCATGCTGGCGCCACGGCACGATCGCGCCGCGCTCCGGCTTGTCGCGCGCTTGCCGCCCTGGCGTTGGCGCGGCGGCACCGGACGGCGTGTCCGGCGATAGCTGCAGTTCCCCCCAGGCCCAGCCAAAGCCGCGCACATAAACATCATTGCTGACCGCCGCGTGGCTGTCGGCGCTGGCCGCTTCGGGGCGGTCGAACCAGGCGTAGCTTGCCGCCGCGGCGCTGGTTGAGAACACCGCCAGCACCGTGGCGGCAAGCATTCCGGCTGTCATGGCGGGTGCCTCCCTGTGGAAAAAACGGTGCCCGCCGGGGGACGGAGCACCAAATCCGCGCGGGCACGCTGGCTCGCGTACCCGCCATCATTCCGTTCGCGGCGCCAGCCTGCCGCGACATCCTGCGTTGCCGATGCCGCCTGCGGTCACGCGCGCCGCTTGCCCGCGTGGCGCCGGAAGGCAGCCCTGGCAACTCCGTGCCTGGCCGTCGCTGCGCAGCCAGCGCCTTGCGCGGCCGGCGTGGCGGGCGGCGTGCGCGCCCGCGGATGGGGCAGCAGTGGCGACGACAGCAGGTCCACCACCGACGGCGGCGGACCCGCGAGCCGGTAGGAGCGCCGGCGCGCCGTCATGCGTGATGGCGGATGACGCATGTCTGGGTTTTCTCCTGCATGCAATGGCTGATTCCATGGGCACGGGCCCATGTGCCCCTGCCCAGCCTGAGCGACAAGTGTGCCAAGGGCCGCAAAGGCTTATGCCACGCGGGTTTGCGGTATGCGGGGCGAGTGCGGGCAGGCCCCGGAGCGCGGTGGCAGACCAATCGGTTTCGCCGCTGCAACGCGCCATGCGCGCGGCGGCGCGCGTGGTGGCCGCGCTGGTGCGGTGCCGGGTGCACGTTGCGTACGCGGGGTGCGGGATAACGCGCTGCGCTACGCCCGCAGGCGCGCACTTGCAACGCGTTGCACGCCTGAAACCGGCATTGCAGCGGAAGCGGCCCGGCAACATCTGCACCGGCCGCCGATACGTCACGCAGAAACGGGTACGCCCCGGTCAGTGCCTGCCTGCAGTGCCGTCAGCGTGGTTGCCCCGATGCCGGCTTGGCTGGTGTGTCGGCGGGATTGAGCGTGGCGGGTGCGCCCGGGGTGGCGCTGGCCGCCGTGCCGGAAATGGGCTTGGGGCCCGGCTGGCTGCGTTCGCAGCCGACGCAGCCCAGCATGCCGATGATCAGTAGCACGGCCGCAGGGCGCGTGCGGAGGTTGCAGGTCACGGTGCCTCCTTGCGCCGGCGCGCAGGCACGGGTTGCGCCGGCAGGTGTGCCTGGTCCTACTGTAGCAGGTTGCCTCCGTGCGCCGGCTTGGGGCAGCGCGCAATGCGCAGTATGATGAACGCACGGGCCTTCGCCGCACAGACCGCGCCGCGAAGGCATGCGCAACGCACACGCGATCCGCCTGGCGCATCGCGCCAGCACCTGGCCGTGACCGACAATACCGAACACCAGTCCTCTTCCGCCGGCAGCGCGGCGTCACAGCACCGCAGGCATCGCCCGCACTGGCTGCCGGACCGCCATACCGGCGCACGCACCCTGCGCGTGGTCGCCGCCGCCATCAACTCCTGGTTCGCGCATCGGGCGGCCAGCAAAGGGGCGGCGCTCTCCTTCTACATGCTGTTCTCGCTGGCGCCCATCCTGGTGCTGGTGATTTCGATCGCCGGCCTGTTCTTCGGCGCCGAGGCCGCACGCGGCGAGATTTTCTCGCAGCTTGAAGGCCTGGTGGGCGAGCAGGGCGCCACGGCCATCCAGGAAATCCTGGCGGCCACGCACCGCGCCGGCGGCAGCGGCATGGCGGCGCTGGTGGCGACGGGCATCCTGTTCGTGGGCGCCACGAGTGCCTTTGCCGAGCTCAAGAGCAGCCTGGACGATATCTGGCATGTGCCGGTGCCCGAGACCGCGGGCTGGCAGCAATTGCTGCGCACGCGCCTGCTGTCGTTCAGCCTGGTGCTGGTGCTGGCCTTCATGCTGCTGGTGTCTCTGATCGTCAATGCGGCGCTGGCCGTGGTTGAGCGCCTGTGGGGCCAGTTGTGGACGCAATCGTGGTTCGCGCCGGTGGCCGATGTGATTTCCACAGCCTTTTCCTTTGCCGTAGTGACGGCGCTGTTCGCGGTGATCTTCAAGATGCTGCCCAACGCGCGCATTGCCTGGCGCGACGTCACCATGGGCGCGGTCATCACCGCCTTGCTGTTCTCGATTGGCAAGCGGCTGATCGGCCTGTACCTGGGCAACAGCGCCGTGGCCTCGTCATATGGTGCCGCGGGCTCGGTGGTGGCGCTGATGCTATGGGTGTATTACTCGGCACAGATCTTCTTTTTCGGCGCGGAACTGACGCGTCAGTACGCGCTGCAGTTCGGCAGCCTGCGTGGCAAGCCGGCAGAGAAGCTGGCGGAATAACTTGCCGAACCTGGGCGCCACAAACCCGGAGCGGTGCCCAAAACCGGTAAAATAGCGCCCCATTCCCTTCGCGTGCCCGCAGAGCCCGGCCCCGCCATCGCCCGCGGGCGCTGCCGGCCCTGGCCCGGCCGCCCGCCGGGCCATCCAATATTTCCCAGTCAAACTCCGCTGCCGTGAGCTCGCTCGTTTCTGAAATTGCGCGTCGACGCACCTTTGCCATCATCTCCCACCCCGATGCGGGCAAGACCACCCTGACCGAAAAGCTGCTGTGGTTCGGCGGCGCCATCCAGGTCGCGGGCGAAGTGCGCGCGCGCAAGGCCGACCGCCACGCCACCTCGGACTGGATGGAGCTGGAAAAGCAGCGCGGTATCTCGGTGACCTCGTCGGTGATGCAGTTCCCCTACCGCCGGGAGACCGCCGATGGCAAGGCGCAGGAGAACATCGTCAACCTGCTCGACACCCCGGGCCACGAGGACTTCTCTGAAGACACCTACCGCACGCTGACCGCGGTGGACTCCGCGGTGATGGTGATCGACTCGGTCAACGGCGTGGAAGCGCAGACCATCAAGCTGCTCAACGTCTGCCGCCTGCGCGACACGCCCATCCTCACCTTCATCAACAAGCTCGACCGCGAAGGCCGTTCGCCGATCGAGCTGCTCGACGAGATCGAGGAGGTGCTGCAGATCCAGTGCGCGCCGATGACCTGGCCGATCGGCATGGGCAAGGCCTTCCGCGGCGTGTACCACCTGATCGACGACAAGGTGCAGCTGTTCGATCCGCACGGCGAGAAGGGCACGGCCGCGATCCTCGACGGGCTGGATAACCCGGAGCTGGACCGCATCCTGGGCAGCCAGGCTGAAGAGCTGCGCATCGAGATCGAGCTGGTGCGCGGTGCCTCGCACACCTTCGACAAGGATGCGTTCCTCAACGGCAAGCAGACCCCGGTCTACTTTGGTTCGGCCATCAACAACTTCGGCGTGCAGTCGCTGCTGGATGCGCTGTGCGAGCTGTCGCCGCCGCCGCTGGCGCGCAACACGGATTCGCGCGTGGTTGAGCCGCAGGAGCCCAAGTTCACCGGCTTCGTCTTCAAGATCCAGGCCAATATGGACCCGCGCCACCGCGACCGCATCGCCTTCGTGCGCGTGTGCTCAGGCCGCTTCGAGCGCGGCATGAAGCTGCTGCACGTGTCCGCCGGCAAGACCGTGGCGATCAACAACGCCATCACCTTCATGGCGCAGGACCGCAACACCACCGAAGAAGCCTATGCCGGCGACATCATCGGTGTGCCCAACCACGGCACCATCCGCCTGGGCGATGTCTTCACCGAGGGCGAGCCGCTCAAGTTCACCGGCATCCCGTCGTTCGCGCCGGAATTCTTCCGCCGCGCGCGCCTGAACAACCCGCTCAAGGTCAAGCAGTTGCAGAAGGGTTTGCAGCAGCTGGCCGAGGAGGGCGCCACGCAGATGTTCCGCCCGCTCGCCTCCAACGACCTGGTGTTGGGCGCGGTCGGTATCCTGCAGTTCGACGTGGTCGCGCACCGGCTCGAGCATGAGTACGGCGTCGATGCCATTTTCGAATCGCATGAATGCGCGACCGCGCGCTGGCTCAAGGGCGCGCCCGCGGAGATCGAGAAGCTGATCGCCAAGGCAGGGCATAACGTGGCGCTCGATGGCGCGGGCGACCATGTCTATCTGGCGCCGAGCATGGTGAACCTGCGGCTGACCCAGGAGCGGTTCCCGGAGCTGCAGTTCATGGAGACGCGCGAGATCGTTTGATCGCGTACTAAAGCTGCAAAAACAAAACGGCTCGCAGTTTGAACTGACCCCGTAAAGTTGGACGGGTAAGTTAGGCCGCCAAGGGCTGAGTCCTGTATTGCACGGGGCTCAGCCCTTTTAGTTTGAGCTTGATGCGGTCGTGATTGTAGTACCGGATGTATTCGGCTATGCCTTTGCGCAGTTGGTCGAGATCGGCGAAACGCTCAAGCCGGAAGCACTCTGACTTGAGCGTGCCGAAGAAGCTCTCCATGGCCGCGTTGTCCAGGCAATTGCCCTTGCGAGACATGCTCTGATGCAGGCCTCGTGCGGCCAGTTTGTGGCGGTACGCTGCCATTTGGTAGGCCCAGCCCTGATCCGAGTGCAGCAAAGGGGATTCCTCTGGCCGCAGTCTTCGCAATGCCTTGTCGAGCATCTCTTGGATCAGTGCGAAGTCAGGTCGTTCGCTGGTTTGCCAAGCGATGATCTCCCCGTTGTATCCCATGCTTCTGACTCAGTGCCCGGATCCCAATCCCCCCAGACAAATACTCCTGAACTACCTTGCGCTTGAATGCCTCGTCGTACTTCGTCATGAAAAACACCCCAAAGATTGGATGGGGTGCAGTTCAGTTGCGACCGTTTTGCTACCTGAGGGGAGCACCCCCCTGATTTCGCCTCAATACGCCAACGACGCCTGGATATAGAACGTCCGCGGCATCCCCACATACTTGCCCGCATTGTTGTCGGTCGAGCGCGTGAAATAGCGCTTATCGAA
The DNA here is from genome assembly GCF_058781795.1 of Cupriavidus sp. FW306-1B-F12B. Classification (NCBI taxonomy): domain Bacteria; kingdom Pseudomonadati; phylum Pseudomonadota; class Betaproteobacteria; order Burkholderiales; family Burkholderiaceae; genus Cupriavidus; species Cupriavidus sp. FW306-1B-F12B. The sequence continues at coordinate 259,500 of NZ_JBYSXC010000003.1, read as the reverse complement.
CACGTTCTTCACCCCAACCGCCACCTTCAGATTCTGCGCCGACTTGCCGAAGTCATAGCCCAGCCGCATGTTCAGCAGCGCATAACCCGGGATATCGCCCAGCGCACCGTTTGCGCTTTCCGCCGTCTGGTAGTTGGTCGACGTGCTCGGATCGCCCGGCGAACGCTGCTTTGACTGCGCGAAGCCATCGACATTGAGCGCCCAGCGGTTGCGCGCATAACGCATGCCTACGGTGGCCACGTGGCGCGAATAGAACGGCAGGTCGCGCCCGGCGAAGTTGCCCTGGTTGTAGGTGGCTTCGGTGAAGGTGTAGGTCGCGTATGCCGACAGGCCGGCCAGCGACTTGTCGAGCGCGCCGAAGTCATAGCGCAGCGACGATTCCACGCCACGGTGGGTGGTAGCGCCGAGGTTGGTCCACGCATCCGGCGCGCCGCCGGTGCCGCCGCGCAGCTGCAGCTCGTCGTCGAAGTCGATATTGAACAGCGTCAGCTCGCCGCCCCAGCCGTTGGCGTTGAAGTGCGTGCCGACCTCATACGTCTTGGCCTTCTCGGGCGTCAGGCCGTTGGTGGTCTGCGCGATCTGGAAGTACTGCAGCGGGCCGAACGAGACGCCGGCATTGGCGAACAGCTTCCACTGGTCGCTGACGTGGTACATCACCGCCAGCGATGGCAGCGGCTCGTTGGACGAGACGTCGTTGCGAGCGCCGGTGAAGTTGTCGGTCACGTACGATCGGATGAACTCATAGCGCAGGCCCGGCGTGATGGTCCAGCTGCCGACGTTGATGGTGTCGTCAATGTAGACCGCATTGGCGGTGGTGCCGCCCGTGCGCGACTGGTACACCGGCGAACGCAGCGTGGTCGGGTCGATGGTGCCCGGGGTGTAGAACACCGTGCGCGATGCCTTCTCGTCGCTGGCTTCGCGCAGGAAGCGGTAGCCGACGCTGACCTCGTGGCTCATGCTCTCGCCGCGGAACAGCTGCGAGTAGCGCGGCTCGATCGCGAACGTGTGGTAGTTGCGCGGGGCCGCGGTCAGGCGGCGCAGGTTGGCCTGCGTGCCGGTGCCTTGCTGCTCGATGTTGCTGCCGCGGAAGCTGTCGGTGTAGTACGTCAGCACCTCGAACTTGCGGTTATTGTCGTTGTGGCTGTACTTCAGGCTGAAGTCGCTGCGGCGGCCGTCGAAATTGTCGTAGGGTCGCACCGACTGGAACGGGTCGGCCGCATACTGGGCCGAAGTCAGGCCGCCGGGCATGCCGGCCCTGCCCTCGTAGTAGTGGAAGGCCGCGCTCAGTTCATCGGTCTTCGAGATCCGGTACGCGCCCTTGAGCATCAGGTCGTCGATATTGACGTGGTCGTTGCTCTCGCGATAGCCGTTGCCATGGATGCCCGAGTACAGCAGCGCGCCGCCCAGGCCGTTGTCGTTGGTGCCGCCGATGAATGCGGTCGGGTTGGTCTTGACGCTGCCGCCGTGGCTGTAGATGTCGGTCGACACCGACGCATCCGCCGCGAAGGTCTTCGGTATCGGGCGCGTCACGAAGTTGATGATGCCGCCCACGTTCTGCGGGCCGTAGCGCACCGAGCCGGCGCCGCGCACCACATCGATGGTTTCCAGGTTGCCCAGCGACAGCGGCGCCATCGACAGCTGCGGCTGGCCGTAGGGCGCCACTGCCAGCGGCACGCCGTCCATCAGGATGGTCGAGCGCGGCGACAGGCGCGAGGTCAGCCCGCGCACGCCCACGTTGAGCGAGACATCGCTGCCGCCGGTGCCGTTGTTCTCCTGCACCTGCACGCCGGGGATGCGGCGCAGCACCTCGCGCACATTGTTGGCGCCGGCTTCCTGGAAGGTCTCGCGGTCGACGATGGTACGCGCGCCGGGATGCTCCAGCACCTTGGCCTCGTTGGCGTTTTCCAGCCAGTTGCCGACCACGGTGACGGTGTTCAGCGTGGCTTCGGGGTTGGCGGCGGGTGTTGCAGCTGGGGCAGGATCAGCGGCGTGGGCGGGCAGGGCGGCAAGCTGGGCGAACAGCAGGGCGGCGCCGATGGCACCCCCGGAAAGGCGGAAAGCGGGCTGCAAGATGAGATTCCTGAAAAGCAGCGCGTTCCGCAAGCCAGAGAGGGACGTCGTGGGCGGCCGCGCCAATGGGCCGCGATTATAAATGCGAGTGATTCTCAGAAGCGAGACGGCCAGCACCCGGCGCCGGTGCATTGTGGTTTCTGTGCATCAATGTGCAGACATTCGGACACCATAAAGAGGTGAATTGCCGACATTTCCCTGAACCCGTGTGCGCGTGTGGGCATCTGTATGCAGGTATTCAGCAGGCGCTTTAGAATCTTGCCTTTGTGCACTGCAAAGCCTGGCGTGGCGTCCTCAACGGCACGGCGGCGCTGGGCGGTGCACAGCAATCTTCGCCTCCCTCCTGCATTCATGTCCTCCCCTGCCACCGTCCCGGCCGCCGCGCCGGACAGCGTCTTCGGCGACGCCGTTTTCCGCCGTTACTGGTTCGCACGCCTGTACACCACGATTGGCTACCAGATCTTTACGGTGGCGGTAGGCTGGCAGATGTATGACCTGACCCGCGACCCGCTGATGCTCGGCATGGTCGGGCTGGTGCAGTTCCTGCCGTCGGTGGTGCTGATCCTGATGTCAGGGCACGTGGCCGACCGCTTCGACCGGCGCCGCATCGTGCGCACCTGCCAGGCGATCGAGGCGCTGCTGGCCGCCGGCATGGCTGTGGCCAGCCTGAGCGGCTGGATCGACAGCCATCACATCTTTGTCTTTGTCGCGCTGATCGGCGCCACGCGCGCGTTCGAGACCCCCACGCTGCAGGCGCTGCTGCCCAGCGTGGTGACACCGCGCCAGTTGCCGCGCGCGGTGGCGCTGGCCAGTTCCGCCGGGCAGGCCGCCATCATCATCGGCCCGGCCATTGGTGGCTTTGCCTACGTGGCCGGGCCGGGCGTGGTCTATGGGCTGAGTGCCACGCTCTTTGCCATTGCCGCCGTGCTGGTCAGCGGCATCACGCTGCGCCAGGCCGCGCAGCGCCTGACCGCGCCGGTCAGCGTGCGCACGGTGTTTGCGGGGTTTGCCTATATCCGCAGCCGCCCGGTGCTGCTGGGCGCGATTTCGCTGGACCTGTTCGCGGTGCTGCTGGGCGGCGCCGTGGCGCTGCTTCCGATCTACGCGCGCGACATCCTGCACACCGGGCCGTGGGGCCTGGGGCTGCTGCGTTCGTCGCCTGCAGTCGGCGCACTGGTGATGGCGCTGTGGCTGGCGCGCCATCCGCTGAACCGGCGCGCCGGGCGCATCATGTTCGGCGCGGTGGCGCTGTTCGGGGTGGCTACCGTGGTGTTCGGCGTGTCGACCTGGCTGCCGTTGTCGATGGTGGCGCTGGTGGTGCTGGGCGCCTCGGACATGATCAGCGTGGTGGTGCGCTCCACGCTGGTCCAGCTCGACACCCCGGACGACATGCGCGGGCGCGTGGGCGCCGTCAATTCGGTGTTTATCGGCGCCTCGAACCAGCTGGGCGAGTTCGAGTCCGGCGTCACCGCGGCATTGCTGGGCCCGGTGGGCGCGGTGATCCTGGGCGGCGTCGGCACGCTGCTGGTGGTGGCGCTGTGGATGCGGTTCTTCCCTGCGCTGGCCGCGCGCGACCGGCTGCACGATCATCCGGCCTGACCAATTGCCGGGGCAGGGCAGGGAGCGTACCCGTTTCTGCGTCCCTGTCGATGCCCGGATGGCGCTATCGCCGACCCCTATTCGCCAACTTTCGTCGCTGAAAGTTGTGCCGCACAGCTGGCCCGCCGCGCCGTGCCTGGCCTGGCTGCCCCTGGTTCCTCCCTCGCTCGGATTTTTCTGATCCGCCGCCAGCCCTGATTGCACAAGGGCTGGCGCGCCTGCACGCAACCGCGTGACGCAATCGCCGGAAACCAAATCCCGCCTTGCTTGTCCCCTTCACTGTATTGCCGTGCCGGCATTGTCGGTGATCCTCTGACATCGCGCTGGCAACGTACGGAAATCTGTCAAGCGGGAAGTTTCCCGCCAAGCGCCTGGGGGCGATCTGGCAGCCCGCTGCCGCACGCAGAAACGGGTACGCAGCACCGCCTGTCTCCTCCATAACAAGCGCAAACGGAGCCGCTCCCATGGACCTGAACTTCATCGATGCCAACAAGCTGGAGGCGGGCTGGACCTACCTGGTCCAGTTCGCCATCAACCAGGGAATGAACTGCCTGGCAGCCATCCTGATCCTGATGGCCGGCTGGTGGCTGTCGGCCCGCGTGGCCCGGGGCGCCCGGCGCGCGCTCAGCGGCACGCACGTGGACGAGACCATGCGCCCGCTGCTGGCCAACGCTCTGCAATGGATGGTGCGCGTGCTGACCATCGTGCTGGTGCTGTCGCAGTTCGGGGTGCAGACCGCCAGCATCATCGCCATGCTGGGCGCCGCGGGCCTGGCCATCGGGCTGGCGCTGCAGGGCACGCTGCAGAACATTGCCGCCGGCATCATGCTGGTGCTGCTGCGGCCGTTCCGCGTCGGCCAGTACATCGATGCGCAGGGGGTGGCCGGCACCGTGCGCGAGACCGGCCTCTTCATGACTGAGCTGACCACCTTCGATGGCGTCTGCCTGCGCGTGCCTAACGGCAAGCTGTGGGGCAGCGCCATCACCAACTACAGCGAGAACGCCACGCGGCGCGCTGACATCGAGGCCACGGTGACCTTCGACAGCGATGTGCAGCGCAGCCTGGAAGCGCTGCGCGCGATGCTCGCGCGCGAGCCGCGCCTGCTGGCCGAACCCAGGCCCGAGACCATGGTGGTCAACTACACGCAGCAGGGCATCACGCTGAACGTGCGCTACTGGACCTCGAACGACGACTACTGGAACGTGCGTTTCGCGTTCTACGAGCGCATCAAGCATGTGCTGGAACAAGCCGGCAGCAAGCTGGCGGTGCCGATCCAGGAATTGCACGTGCCGGGCGCCGCCTCGGTGCCGGGTGCGGTGAAGGTGGCCGACAGCGCGCCATCGGCGAGCGCGCCGCACCCGGCCGGCGCGGCTCCGCGCCAGCCGGTGCAGCACCTGGGCTAGCCGAGCACAGGTGCGTTATTGTTGTCGTCGCCCTCGTCGGAAAACAGCGTGCAGGCGCCGCTTTCCGCGGTGCTGACATGGCGGCGGAAGGTGGCGAACAGGTCGCGGCCCACGCCGTGGCGATTGGCGCTGAGGTCCGGACGGGCAGGCGCGCGCGCCTGCCATTCGTCGTCCGGCACCAGCACCTCGAGCACGCCCGCGGGCGCATCCACGCGCATCATGTCGCCGCTGCGCACGCGCCCGATCGCGCCCCCGTGCAGCGCCTCGGGGCAGACGTGAATAGCTGCCGGCACCTTGCCCGAAGCGCCCGACATGCGCCCGTCGGTCACCAGCGCCACATGGAAGCCGCGGTCCTGCAGCACCGTCAGCGTGGGCGTGAGCTTGTGCAGCTCGGGCATGCCGCACGAGGCCGGGCCCTGCCACGGCAGCACCGCAACGAAGTCGCGCTCCAGCTCGCCGCGCTTGAATGCGTGCAGCACATCGTCCTGATGCTCGAACACGATCGCCGGTGCCTCCACCACCTGGTGCTCGGCCTTGACCGCCGAGGTCTTGATCACCGCGCGGCCCAGCCTGCCGTCCAGCACCTTGATGCCGCCGTCCGGCGCAAAGGGCGCGTCGGCGGCGCGCACGATGCTGTCGTCGAGCGGCGCGGCCGGGCCGTCGATCCAGGTCAGCTTGCCGTCGCGCAGCACGGGTTCGCGCGTGTAGTCCTGCAGCCCGCGGCCGACGATGGTGGTCACGTCGTCATGCACCAGGCCCAGCGACAGCAGCCCGCGGATCACCACGGGCAGCCCGCCTGCGGCCTGGAACTGGTTCACGTCGGCCTTGCCGTTCGGGTACACGCACGCCAGCAGCGGCACCACGGCCGAGAGCTCGTCAAAGTCGTCCCAGCCCAGCACGATGCCGGCCACGCGCGCCATCGCGATCAGGTGCAGCGTGTGGTTGGTAGAGCCGCCGGTGGCCAGCAGCCCGACGATGCCGTTGACGAAGGCGCGCTCGTCCAGCACCTCGGCCACCGGCGTATAGCGCTCGCCGCCGTGCACCAGCTTCAGCGCCTGGCGCGCGGCCTCGCGCGTGAGCGCCTCGCGCAGCGGTGTGTTGGGGTTGACGAAGGCCGTGCCCGGCAGGTGCAGGCCCATCATTTCCATCAGCATCTGGTTGGAATTGGCGGTGCCGTAGAAGGTGCAGGTGCCGGGGCCGTGGTAGGAGCGGGTCTCGGCCTCGAGCAGCTCCTTGCGGCCGATCTTGCCTTCGGCGTAGAGCTGGCGCGTGTGCGCCTTTTCGTCGTTGCTGATGCCGGTGGTCATCGGACCGCCCGGCACGAACACGGCCGGCAGGTGGCCGAACGACAGCGCGCCCATCACCAGCCCGGGCACGATCTTGTCGCACACGCCCAGGTACAGCGCGGCATCGAACATCTGGTGCGACAGCGCCACCGCCGTGGCCAGCGCAATCACATCGCGCGAGAACAGCGACAGGTCCATGCCGTCCTGGCCCTGCGTGACGCCGTCGCACATCGCGGGCGTGCCGCCGGCAAACTGCGCGGTGCCGCCGGCCTCGAGCGCCGCTTCCTTGAGCCACTGGGGGAAAGCCGCCAGCGGCTGGTGCGCCGACAGCATGTCGTTGTAGGCCGAGACGATCGCCAGGTTTGGCCGCTCGTCGGCCTTCAGCCGGATCTTCGCGGCGTCCGGCATGGCAGCCACCGCATGGGCCAGGTTGGTACAGGAAAGCTGCGCGCGTTCGACCTTCTGCCCGGCCATGGCGCGGGTGCGGTCAAGGTACGCCTGGCGCGAGGCGGCGCTGCGGGAGACGATGCGGGCGGTGACCCGCTCGAGCACTGGATGACGTGGCATGGGGTTCTCCTGCGGGGGAGCTTTCAGCCTAGCGCACTTTGCCGCGTACCGCACGATCCACTGCGCAGCGCACGCAGAAACGGGTACGCTTCGCGCTCCGGTCATGCCTTTGCCACGCAAGTGCCGCGGCCTGCGCCTCGCCAAGCGCTGGCGAGTCACGTAAACTGGCCACAACGCGCGCCTTCCATGGCGGGTCTTCAAATCGCTAAAGGAGTCCAGGGTGAGCATGCCTGATTTCGACATGGTGCTGTTCGGCGGCACCGGCGACCTGGCGCGGCGCAAGCTGCTGCCGTCCCTGTTCGATGCCCACCACGCCGGCCTGTTGCACCCGGCCGCACGCATCCTTGCCACCGGCAGCCAGCCGCTCTCGACCGCGGACTACCTCGCCTCGCTGGAGCAGACCGTGCGCCCCGGGCTGGCCCATGCGCCGCCCGAGTCATGGGACAAGTTCTGTGCGCGCATTGTCTACGTGCAGGCCGACGCACGCGTGCCTGCGCATTTCGATACGCTCGCGGAGCAGGTGCTGGCGCGCAAGCCTGACGTGGTGGTGTGCTATCTCGCCACCGCGCCGCACCTGTTCGTGTCGATCTGCGAGCAGCTGGCACGCACCGGCCTGAACACGCGCCAGGCGCCCAACGTGCGCATCGTGCTGGAAAAACCACTGGGGCATGACCTCGAATCCAACGAGGCGATCAACTCGGCAGTGGCGAAGTTCTTCGCCGAAGAGCAGATCTACCGCATCGACCATTACCTCGGCAAGGAGTCGGTGCAGAATCTGATGGCGATCCGCTTCGGCAACGCTCTGTTCGAGCCGCTGTGGCGGCGCGAGTGGGTGCAGGACGTGCAGATCACCATCGCCGAAGAACTCGGCGTGGAAACGCGCGGCGACTTCTACGACCGCACCGGCGCGCTGCGCGACATGGTGCAGAACCATTTGCTGCAGCTCTTGTGCATGGTGGCGATGGAGCCGCCGGCCAGCCTCAGCGAAGATGCCATCCGCGACGAGAAGATCAAGATCCTGAAGGCGCTCAAGCCGATCACGCCGCAGGACGTGGCCGAGAAGACCGTGCGCGGCCAGTACCGCTCCGGTGCCATCGGCGGCAAGCCGGTGCCGGGCTACCTGGAGGAAGCGGGCATCGCGCCCGACAGCCGCACCGAGACCTTTGTCGCGATCAAGGCCGAGATCGCCAACTGGCGCTGGGAAGGGGTGCCGTTCTACCTGCGCACCGGCAAGCGCATGCAGTCCCGCGTGGCCGAGATCGTGATCCATTTCCGCGACGTGCCGCACGCGATCTTCCCGCGGCCGCTGACGCTGTCGCCGCAGAACCGGCTGGTGATCCAGCTGCAGCCGGAAGAGAGCATCCGCCTGTACTGCCTGGTCAAGCAGCCTGGCGACACGCTGGAGCTGACGCCGACCTCGCTCGACCTGGACTTTGCCAACTCGTTCAAGGTGCGCCGCGCCGGCGCCTACGAACGGCTGCTGCTCGACGTGATCCGCGGCCGGCTGGGCCTGTTCGTGCGCCGCGATGAACAAGTGCAGGCCTGGCGCTGGGTCGAACCCATCATCGACACCTGGGAGGCCAGCACCGTGCCGCCCAAGCCCTATACCGCCGGCACCTGGGGACCGGCCGCGTCGTCGGCGCTGATGTCGCGCGACGGCGGGCTGTGGCACGAGGAAGCCTGAGCCATGCGCCCGCAGAATCGCAAAGGAAACCATCATGCGCGTGTTTGAACATCCCACCCCGATGGACCAGGCCGAGGCGCTGGCCATCTCCATCGGCAATGCGCTGGAGCTGGCCATCCGCGTCAAGGGCTGGGCGGTGCTGGCGGTCTCGGGCGGACGCTCGCCCGTGGCGATGTTCGAGCGGCTGCGCCACCGGCACGTGCGCTGGAAAGCGGTGACCATCACGCTGGTCGACGAGCGCGTGGTGCCGCCCGAGCACGCGGACAGCAACGCCGCCCTGGTGCGCGCGCACCTGCTGCGCGAGGCCGCTGCCAGCGCCGCCTTCGTACCGCTGATTGCCGATGCGCAGGACGTTGCCGCGCCGGCACAGGCGGTGGCGCGGGCCAACAGCGCATTCCGCCAGCCCGACGTGGTGGTGCTGGGCATGGGCGAGGACGGCCATACCGCCTCGCTGTTCCCGGATGCGCCCGAACTGCAGGGCGCGCTGAGCGAGCCGCAGCCCGGTTACGTGATCACGCACCCGTCAGCCGCGCCGCATGCCCGCATCACGCTCAACCTGGCGGCGCTGCTGGCCGCCGAGCGCGTGTTCCTGTCAGTGTCGGGCGCGGCCAAGGCCGAGGTGCTCGAACGCGCGTTGCAGGGACCTGCGCCGTCGTTGCCGGTCAGCCTGGTGCTGTCACGGCACCGGCACGGGCTTGACGTGTTCAAGACCTGACAGACTGATTCCCAAGCGGAGCGATACCCGACGCCATGGCCACCACTGCATCCTCCTGCGCTGACTTCCCCCGCCTGCTCGGCGATGTGGGCGGCACCAACGTGCGCTTTGCACTGGAAACCGCGCCAATGCGGATCGGCCCGGTGACCGCGCTGAAGGTGGCCGATTTCCCGTCGCTCGAGGCGGCCCTGCGCCAATACCTCGACGGACTTGCCGCGTCGGGCAAGCCGGTGCCGCGCCACGCGGCGATCGGCCTGGCCAACCCGGTGACCGGCGACCAGGTCCGGCTCACCAACCACAACTGGTCGTTCTCGATCGACGGCATGCGGCGCGCGCTCGGGCTGCAGACGCTGGTGGCCATCAACGACTTCACCGCGCTGGCGCTGGCCCTGCCGCACCTGCCTGCCGACGGGCTGGTGCCCGTGCGTGCCGGCACCGCGGTGCGCACCGCGCCGCTCGCGCTGGTCGGGCCGGGCACCGGGCTGGGCGTTTCCGGCCTGGTGCCGGCGCCGGGCGGAGCAGCCGTGGCGCTGGCCGGCGAAGGCGGCCATATCGAGCTGATGCCCGACACTGACGACGAATGGATCGCCTGGCGCGCCGCCCATCGCAACGTCGGCCGGGTGTCGGCGGAGCGGCTCCTGTGCGGCAGCGGCCTGTCGCATATCCATGCCGCGCTGGCCGCAGAAACGGGTACGCTTTTGCTCGCGCCGCTGCTGCCGGAGCAGGTCACCACCGGCGCCTTCGAGCGCCACGACCCGCTGTGCCAGCGCGCCATGGCGGTGTTCTTCGGCCTGCTCGGCTCGGTTGCGGCCGACATCGCCCTGGTGCTGGGCGCGCGTGGCGGGGTCTACCTGGGCGGCGGCATCCTGCCGCGCTTCGTGCCGGCGCTGCAGGCCTCGGCCTTTGCCGAGCGCTTTGTCGCCAAGGGCCGCATGCGCGGCTGGCTGGAGGCCGTGCCGGTCCACGTCATCACCGCCAGCCACCCCGCGCTGCCGGGACTGGCGCGCGCACTGGCCGAGCAGCTCGACGGCCGCGGCCGGAACGCATAGCCATGCGCGTGTTGCTGGTGGAAGACGACGCCATGATCGGCGACAGCGTCAAGCTGGCGCTGCGCCAGGATGGCTTTACCGTCGACTGGGTGCGCGACGGCGACGCGGGCCTGGCGGCGGCCAGCACCGCGCAGCACGGCCAGGCATGCTATGACCTGATCCTGCTCGACCTCGGCCTGCCGCGGCGCCCGGGCCTCGACGTGCTGCGCAGCTTGCGCGCGCGCGGCGTGCCGACGCCGGTGCTGATCCTGACCGCGCGCGATGCCGTCGCGGACCGTGTCGCGGGGCTCAATGCCGGCGCCGATGATTACCTGGTCAAGCCCTTTGACCTGCAGGAACTGGCGGCGCGCATGCACGCGCTGGCGCGCCGCGCTGCCGGCCGGGCGGAACCGCTGGTCAGCTACGGTGACATCGTGCTCAACCCCACTACCCGCGAGGCCACCCACCACGGCGAGCCGGTGCGGCTGTCGGCGCGCGAGTTCGCGCTGCTGTCCGCGCTGATGGCGCGGCCCGGCAAGGTCTGGTCGGTGCCGCAGCTGCAGGAGCGGCTGTACGGCTGGGACGACGAAGTCGGCAGCAATACCGTCGAGGTCTATATCCACGCGCTGCGCAAGAAGTTCGGCGCGGCGCTGATCCGCAATATCCGCGGCGTGGGCTATGTGGTGCCGCGCCTCGATGGGGATGCAGCATCCGCGGGCGAAGGAGACACCCCCTGATGCGCTCCATCCAGCGAACCCTGCTGTGGTGGCTGGCCGCGGGCCTGCTTGCCGGCATCGCCGTCGCCACGGCGCTGATCTACGGGCAGGCACGGCAGGAAGCCAATGCGCTGTTCGACTACCAGATGAAGCAGATGGCCGCGGCATTGCCCAGCCAGTTTGCCGACCCGGTGGCGCCGCCTTTTCTGGGCTCGCCCGGCGACCTGACGCACGCCGACGAGGATGTGGTCATCCACATCTGGGACGGCTCCGGCCGCAGCCTGTACCTGTCGCATTCGCACCCGGCGCTGCCCGCGCGCGCGGAGCTGGGCTTTTCCAACGTGACTACGCAGCAGGGCGAATGGCGCCTGTACAGCATGCAGCTCGGGCCCACCGTGGTGCAGATCGCGCAGCCGATGAGCGCACGGCGCACGCTGGCCGCGCGCATGGCGCTGCGCACCGTGGCGCCGCTGTTGCTGTTGTTGCCGCTGCTGGGCTGGCTGGTGTGGATGGCGGTGGGGCGCGGCCTGCGCCCGCTGCGCGAAATCGCCACCGAGGTGCGCGCGCGCGACGCCAACACGCTGGCGCCACTGGCCGTGCGCCAGATGCCGGACGAGATCGCTCCGCTGAGCGCGGCGCTGAACCAGCTGCTGGCACGGCTCTCGCACGCCATCGACACCCAGCGCGCCTTCGTCGCCGACGCCGCGCACGCCCTGCGCACGCCGCTGGCAGCGCTGCAGCTGCAGGCACAGCTGGTGGAGCGGGCTGAGAACGGCGCAGCGCGTGACGAAGCCATCGGCAAGCTGCGCCAGGGGCTGGAGCGGCTGACCCACCTGGTCACCCAGCTGTTGACGCTGGCACGGCAGGAGCCGGGCGCAGCCATGCCCCGGCACGAACCGGTGGAGCTGCACCAACTGGCCGCAAGCGTGGTCGCGGACATGGCGCAGGCCGCGCTGGATCGCAATATCGATCTTGGGCTGGACGGCACCAAGGACTCATCGCCGGCGGTGGTGCGGGGTGATGTGGATGCGTTGCGCATCCTGCTGACCAACCTGCTGGATAACGCGCTGGCTTATATCCCTGCCGGAAGCCGTATCGATGTGCTGGTGGGTCGCAGCGCCGATGGGCGCGCCGTTGAACTGGTGGTCAGCGACAACGGGCCGGGGATCCCCGCTGAAGAGCGCACGCGCGTGTTTGACCGGTTCTATCGGGTGGCCGATGCGCCGACCGGCGGCAGCGGGCTGGGGCTGGCCATCGTGGCGGAGATTGCGCAGTCGCATGGGGCGCGGGTGGTGCTGGAGGATGCGGGGCCGGGGTTGCGGGTTAGGGTGGTGTTTGGCGCCGGGTAGGTCTTAGCTGCAGGTTGGGCTGTTGTCGAGCGACGGCGTACCGTTGGCCAATGCAAAACTTTCCTCCTCACCCCACCGGCGTCAATACCTCCTCCCCCGCAAAATGCCGCCGCGCATTCTCCAGGAACTGCGTCACGGACGCCGTGATGGCCTCCGGCGACCAGCCGGCCACATGCGGGGTCAGCACGACGTTAGGACAGTCGAACAACGCGACCGGCGGCGCCGGCTCGCTCTCATAGACATCCAGCCCGGCCCCGCCAAGCTTGCCAGCGCGCAGTGCGGAAGCCAGCGCCTCGGTATCCACCACGCTGCCGCGCGCGATATTGACGAGGAACCCGGCCGGCCCCAGCGCCGCCAGCACGCTTGCATCGACCAGGTGCCGCGTACCCGCCCCGCCCGGTGTGGCGATCACCAGGTAGTCCGCCCACGCGGCCAGCGCACCGATACTGTCGAAGTACCGGTACCCCGCATCTTCGCGCGGCTTGCGGTTGTGATAGCCGATCTCGAGGTCGAAGCCTTCGCCGCGCCGGGCAATACGCCGGCCGATGGTGCCCAGCCCTACGATCCCCAGCCGCTTGCCCGAGACATTGGGCCGCAGCGGCAGCGCGGTGCGCCAGGTACCGGCGCGCGTGGCCGCGTCCAGCTGCGGCACGGCGCGCACGGTCGCCAGCAGCAGTGCGAAGGCGTGGTCGGCCACGCAGCTGTCGTTGGTGCCGGCGCCGTTGGCCACGGCGATGCCGCGCGCGCGGGCGTGGGCCACGGCGATGTTCTCGAAGCCCGCGCCCAGCGCGCACACCAGTTCCAGTGCTGGCATCGCGTCGATCTCCGCCGCGGTCAGGCCGGTGGAGCCGATGGTCAGTACCGCGCGGATGCGTTCGCCCTGCGTGGCGATCTGCGCTGCGCGGCCTTCGGCGTCGGGCGCGTAGAGGATCTCGAATCGTTCGGCAATGGCGTCGCGGTGGTGGGTGGCGACCTGGGTCAGGATCAGCAGCGTGGGCTTCATGGCGGGGTGGAGTCGGAGAGGGGTGGCAGCGGGTGGGATGCACCCGGAGTCCGTCACGCGGATAGCGGGCAGACGTCACATTCTAGCGCTGCGGCGCCGGGCTTGCCGAAGGCGACAGCACGCGCGGAGGCACGCAGAAACGGGTACGCTTTGCCTGCGGCAGCGAGGTTTGCGACCGGTCTTGCAGAATGGAATATGCCTATAAACAAGGGTCGAACGCGATTCCCGAAGGGCCGGCAGTACCGTTCCGCCGGTTCCGGCAAGGCACGCAGAAACGGGTACGCTTTGCGGGGTACGCCCCCCTCGGCGCCATGACCGCATCACACCATTGCGTATCATGCGTGTTCTCTTCCTCACTCGCAAAAGAACGGCATGCGCGCAATCGGCAACTTCCTCTGGTTCATCCTTGGCGGCGTGGTGATGGGCCTGGCCTGGTGGCTGGCCGGGCTGCTGGCCTTTATCTCGATCATCGGGATCCCCTGGGGCAAGGCCTGCTTCGTGATCGGGACTTTCACCTTCTTCCCGTTCGGCAAGCAGGCCATCAGCCGGCGCGAGCTGACCGGGCGCGACGATGTCGGCACCGGCGCGCTGGGGCTGGTCGGCAATGTGCTGTGGTTTATCTTTGCCGGCGTGTGGCTGGCCATCGGCCACGTGATGGCGGCGGTCGCCAACTTCGTGACCATCATCGGCATTCCGTTTGCGATCCAGCACCTGAAGCTGGCCGGCATTGCGCTGGCGCCGATCGGGCAGACCGTGGTCACCAATGAAGTGGCCGACGCCGCGCGCCGCGATGGCGCACGCCTGCAGGTGGACAACCTGCGCCGCTGACGGATCAGGCGTTGGCGTCTTCGGCGCCGCCTTCGTCCTGCTGGCCGGCGTGCGCGACCAGCCGGTCGAGCAAGCTGCCCAGCAGCGCCTGTTCGGCGTCGCTCAGGCAGCCGAAGATCTCCGCATTGCGCCTGGCGATCATCGCGATCGCCTGCCGGTATAGCGGCTTGCCCTGTGCGGTCAGTGACAGCACCACGCCGCGCCCGTCGGCCTCGCTCGCCTCCTTGCTGACCAGCCCGCGCGCCACCAGCGCCTGCGCCGAGCGGCTGGCCTGGCCCTTGGTCAGGTTGGCGCCCTGCGCCAGCTGGTTGACCGACAGCGGCGCGAAGGCGCCGATCGCGGCCAGGCAGCGGCCCTCGCTGAGCGGCAGGCCGCATTGCTCCAGGTAGGCGGCGGCGCTGTCCTTGTCGCTGAGCTTGTTGACCTGGTGCAGGCGGTAGGTCAGGAACTGGTCGAGGCGTGGCAGTGGCTTCATGGCGTGTCCTTGTCAGGCGTCGGCATTCTAGCGTCCTGTACTCCCTATTGCTGGCTGCGAGCCTCGGCTTCGTCGATCAGCGCCAGCACCGGCGCCAGCGCTTCCTGCCGGCTCATCAGGCCCAGGCACACCATTGCCAATAGCAGCGGGGAGCGTGCTTCGCCGGCACGGCCCATAGCCTCGCACAGGCGGGTGTAGGCGAGGTCGAGGTCTTCAGCTTGCATGGCGGGCTCCGGTTTGCATCAGGGGGGCGAGGGTGGCGCGCACGGCGTCCCATGACGGTTCGCGCCAGCGTGCCAGGACATAGCCATCGGGGCGGATGAGGTAGAGCGTGCCGGATCGTGCGCCGTAGCGGGCGTGGGCCTGGCCGGCGACGTCGGCCAGCGCCGTGGCGCCGGCCACGTTGCCGCCGGTGACCACCACGTGTGTCTGCACGGCCTCCGGATGCGCATTCTCGAATGCGGCCAGTGGCTCGGGAAGCGAGGGCGCATCGCTGAAGTACAGCAACGTGAACCGTTGCCCGAAGCATTGCGTGAGGTGCACGACCTCGTCGGGGCCTGCCACGCGCATTTCCGGCGCGGGCAGGCCGGGCGCGGCGCCAGGACAGTCGTCGCCAAAGTCGCTGGGACCGTTCAGCGCCGAATCCGTATAGGCAATCGGTGCCGACTGCCGCGGATTGATCAGTGACCGCACCGCGGGCTCATGCTGCGCCAGCCGCAGCGTGGCTTCGCGCATCAGCCGGAAGGCAAAGTCGGGCGGTGCCATGAACTCGGTGCTCTTGGCGCCGTAGGCGATGTTCTGCCGCGTGGCATGCACGCGTTCGGCCGAATAGGAATCGAGCAGGCTGTCGGGCGCCTGGCCGCGCAGCACCCACGCCAGCTTCCAGGCCAGGTTGCCGGCATCGTCCAGCCCGGAGTTGAGCCCGCGCACGCCAAAGATCGGCACCAGGTGCGCGGCGTCGCCGGCAAACAGCACGCGGCCGTGGCGGTAGTCCTGCAAGGTCAGGCACTTGGCGTTGTAGATGGAGATCCACAGCGGCCGCCACGGCTCGGTCTCGCCGATCATGTCGAGGTGGCTCTGCACGCGCGGCAGCACGTTCTCGGGCTTGACGGCTTCGTCAGGGTCTTCGTCATCGCGGATCTGGTAGTCGATGCGCCAGACGTCGTCAGGCTGGCGGTGCATCAGGATGGTCGATCCGGGGTTGGAAGGCGGGTCGAACCAGGCCAGCCGCTCCACCTCGCGCCGCGTCTTCTGCACGATATCGACGATCACGTAGCGGCCTTCGTACTGGGTGCCTTCCATGCGCAGCCCCAGTTGCTCGCGCACGGTGCTGCGCCCGCCGTCGCAGGCCACCAGCCATTGCGCGTCGACCTGCACCACGCCTGCGCCAGTCTGGATCTCGGCCACGACGCCGCTGCCGTGCTGGCGCACCGCCTGCACGCGCGCGCCGAAGCGCACATCCGCTGGCGCAGCGCCGCGCAGCGCGGCGTCGTGGGCGAGGGCTTCCAGGTAGTACTGCTGGATATTGACCATCGGCGCGAAGCGCTCGCCGGGTTCGCTGGGCATGCGGAAATGCAGCGCCTCGGCATCGCGGTAGTAGCTACGCCCGCCCACCCACGGCAGGCCGGTTTCGACGGTGGCGCGGTCTGCGCCCACCCAGCCGAGGATTTCCAGCGAACGCCGCGCCATGCAGATGGCCCGGCTGCCGGCGCAGTAGCCGTCGTCGGCTTCCACCACCAGCGCGGCTATGCCCTGGCGCGCCAGCAGCGCAGCCAGCGTCAGGCCGACCGGGCCGCCGCCGGCAATCAGTACCGGCACGTGCTGCGGCCATGGGCGCGATGACGAGGGCGGCGGTGCCGGCGGCACGGCCGCGTGGGGTGCGGTGGAGTCTGGCATGGCGGGGTCGTAGTGTCTCTGCGATGTAGTTGTGTGCGCAACTATATCGACCAGATGGTTGCGCACGAAACTAGTGTTAACCCGGCCGGGAAACGGCGATCCGGCGAAAGTCGGGAACAAGTCGCACATCGCCGCAGGCCGTCCTTGGCCTATGCTTCGCAAGAGGCACACTACTTCAGCCCACCCGCTGCGCCATGCCCACGCTCCCGACCGATGCCGCACCCCGCGCCACCAGGCTGCCTGCGCCGGGCAGCTGGCAGTACCACGTGCTGCTGGGCGCGGCAGGCATGCTGGTGCTGGGTCCGCTGGGCGGCATCGCTGCCGCGTATATGAATTTCTCGCTGGGCTTCTTTGTCGGCGGGCAGGTGCTGGCGGGCATCCTCGGCTCGGTGGTGACTGCAGGCTATGGCGCGCCCGGGCGCCACGGCGCCAACTACATCCAGACCGCGGCGGCGTCGGTGGCGGGCATGGGCGGCATGGCCGTGGTGCTGCAGGCGATGGCGTGGCTGGGCATGGCGCAGCCGCCGTTGTGGCAGCTGGTGCTGTACATGCTGTGCATCGGCATGTTCGGGGTGGGTGTGGGCATGCTGTACACGCCATTGCTGGTGGACCGGATGCAGCTGACCTTTCCGTCGGGGCTGGCCGTGGCCAATATCCTGCGCGCGCTGACCGATCCGGCGCTGCTGCGGCGTTCGGTGGCGCGGCTCGGGGGCGGCCTGGCGCTGGGCCTGGGTTGCGGCCTGGGCGCCGCGCGCATGCCGTGGCTGGCGGCGCTGGACCTGTCGGCCGCGACCTTCGGCGCCGGGATGATCGTCGGCGCGCGCGTGGGCATTGCCGCGCTGGTGGGCGGGCTGGCCGGCTGGGCCATGACCCCGTGGTTTGTCGCCGCGGGCTGGATGGCGCCCGGCGAGCCCTATCGCAAGGCCACCTTCCTGGTGGCCCTGGGCATGATCATGGGGGCGGCTGCGGTCGATGTGGCCTTGCTGCTGGCACAGGCGTGCCGCCAGTGGCGCGCGCGCCGCCACCCTGCGCCGCGGCGCGGGCCGGGCATGGGCTGGGTGGCGGCCTGGGCGCTGCTGTGGGGCGCGGCCACGGTGGCGGCGGGCGTGGCCTGGTTCGGCCAGCCGTTGGGCTTCCAGCTGATGGCGGTGCTGCTGGTGCTGGTGTTTGCGCTGGTCAACGGCATCTCGGTCGGCATGGTCGACCAGAACCCGATCTCGTCCGCCTTCGTGCTGTCCGTGATCCTGATGGCCGCCGCCGGGCTGCGCGCGCCCCATGTCGGGCTGATCGCCGCCACGGTCTTGCTGGTGGCCACGGCCGAGGCGAGCGACATGCAGCAGGACCGCTCCACCGGCTGGCGCCTGGGCAGCGACCGCATGGTGCAGTTCGGCTACCAGGTGGCGGGCATCGTCGTGGGTGCGCTGGTGGCGGTGGCGATGGCACGGCTGTTCATGCATGCCTATCCGGTGCTGGCGCTGGACCAGACCAGCCTGCCGGCCGACCAGCAGCCCGCGCGCTGGACCTCGGCCATGACATACAAGATCGTGGGCGTGCTGCACGGGCTGGCGCAAAGCCGCACCGGCCAGCATGTTGCGGTGGCAACGGGTCTGGCGCTCGGCCTGGCCACCGCGGTATTGCGCAAGGCCATCCTCGGCCGGCAGGCGTGGCAGCGCTTCGCGCAAGCCAGCCGGCGCGGGCGGGTGGCGGATTTCCTGCTCGATGCGGCGATCCTGCCCTCGCCCTATGCGTCGTCTTTCGGTGGCTTCGTCAACCTGGCGGCGGCCGGGTGGATGGCGGCCGGCGGCGTGGCGGCGAGCGTGGCCGCCGCCGTGGCCAGGCCCGCAAGGACGGCCCGGGGTTTGCCGCAGGATATGAGCACGGCATCGCTGGTCGGTGGCGGCCTGATCGCGGGCGATGCGCTGGCGGCGCTGGCCATCGGCGTGGCGGGCCTGTTATCCCCCACATTGGGTTGAGGCCGGCCGCGATTGTCAAATTATACTGACGCTTCTGTCCAAGTTTCAGTGGATTGTCAAATCCCGCGACCAGCGTACCATAGGCGGCCAGACTGACGCACTGGCTTGACCCGGAGAATCATCATGGCCCTTGACCAAGAATCCTTTGCCCTGCTGCGCGCCTCGGTGCAGCGCTTCATCGACGAACGCCTGAAGCCCGCCGAAGACACGCTGGAGGAAACCGACGACGTGCCCGCCGAGATCGTCGCGGACATGAAGGAGATGGGCCTGTTCGGCATCTCCATCCCCGAGAACTACGGCGGCATCGGCCTGTCGATGTCGCAGGAATGCGATGTGGTCTACGACCTGGGCCATACCGCCTTTGCCTTCCGCTCGGTGTTCGGCACCAACGTCGGCATCGGCTCGCAGGGCATCCTGATGGATGGCACCGAGGAACAGAAGCAGCAATACCTGCCGCGCATCGCCAGCGGCGAGCTGATCATCTCGTTCGCGCTGACCGAGCCGAACGCCGGCTCCGATGCGGCTTCGCTGCAGACCAAGGCCGAGCTCGACGGCGACCACTACGTCATCAACGGCACCAAGCGCTTCATCACCAACGCGCCGCGCGCCGGCGCCTTCACGCTGATGGCGCGCACCGGCGGCGCGGGCGCTTCGGGCATCTCGTCCTTCATCGTGCCGGCCGACACCCCGGGCATCTCGCTGGGCAAGCCGGACAAGAAGATGGGCCAGCGCGGCACCAAGACCTGCGACGTGGTGCTTGAGAACGTGCGCGTGCCGGCCGCCAATATCATCGGCGGCGTGCCGGGGGTGGGCTTCAAGACCGCGATGAAGGTGCTCGACCGCGGCCGCCTGCATATCTCGGCGCTGGCCTGCGGCATGGCGCATCGCCTGATCACCGACGCTGTGGCCTATGCCAGGGAGCGCAAGCAGTTCGGCAAGCCCATCGGCGACTTCCAGCTGATCCAGGCGATGCTGGCCGACAGCCAGGCCGAGCTCTACGCCGGCCTGTCGATGGTGCGCGACTGCGCCCAGCGCTACGACGCCAAGCCCGCCGGCAAGAGCGATCCGGAGGTCAGCATGCTGGCCTCGTGCACCAAGATGTTCTGTACCGAGATGGTGGGCCGCGTGGCCGACCGCGCGGTGCAGATCCATGGCGGCGCCGGCTATATCGCCGAGTACAAGGCCGAGCGCTTCTACCGCGACGTGCGCCTGCTGCGCCTGTATGAAGGCACCACGCAGATCCAGCAGTTGATCATCGCCAAGCAACTGCTGCGCGACTGACCATGCAACCGCCCGGCGCGGCAGGAGTCGACATGAACACGATGCAGTTACGCGGGCCGGACAGCCCGCTGCAGGCAGGGCATGATGGCGATGCGCCGCACCGGCTGCGCGCCGTGGTGGCGACCTATCGTCCCACGCTGCAGGCCTATACGCTGGCGGTGTCGCCGGCCGAGCTGATGGCGCTCAGCGCGCTGCCGGCTGAGATGGCGGGCGGTGTGGGCGGCACCAGCGATCCACGCGCGCACGCGCACCTGGCGCGCTTGCGTGGCGAGGTCCAGGCCAGCGGCATTGCGTTGCCGGGTGCAATCGTGGTCGCGGTCAGCGGCGGCAGCCTGCAATGCGAGTCTGACCACCTCTACACGCTGTCGCTGCATCCGCGCCGTGGTGACCGGCTGATCGTGCTGGACGGCTATGAGCGGCTGCTGGCGCTTGCGCATGGCGAACGGCGGCAGTGCAAGACGCTGGTGTCGGCGGTGCTGTGGCGCGCGGCGCTGGATACCGCCGCGGCGGTGCCGGCGGCGGAGGCCGCCAACGAAACGATCGACGCGGCCGTAGCGCAGTCGTCGTGCGCGGCGCGCTGGGCCAACGCCACGCGGGTGTGGCATTGACCGGGGTACCGGGCACGAAGAACATGCTCAGCGCAATATGACGGAAGCCGCCTGCATGGCGGCTTTTTCTCTTCTAGTGGCCCGGCGTGCGCGCAAGCCGCTTATTGCGGCCACACGCCATCGACATCGCGCAGCAGATGGCCGGCGAGGATATAGTCCCCGAGCCGCGTGGCCTTGGCCTCGAGGTCGAGCAGTTCATGGTCCGCCAGCGTGCCGAGATCGAACTGGCAATAGAGATTGCGTTGACGGAACGTGGCCTTGGGTTTGGCCAGCCCTTCGATCAGGGCTTCGCGGGAACGGACGGCGATGCTTTCTTGTCCGCGATACTGCACCTTGATACCGCGCTTTTCTCCGAGCCTGCCGAGTTCGACGGCATCCTGCCATCCTGTCTCGTAGTCCAGCTCAAGCGCCAGCACGCCTTCCGAGGCCAGAAGCCTGAGCGCTTCTGCCTTGCTGCCAGCTCGCACGATTGACATCCACACCTCTTATATCGACTTATACTGTACGAATATACAGTCAACCCGGGGTCGCGGCAAGGGGCTTGCACCGGACGCCTGCCGACCGCTCCCTGCCTTGCCGCTGCGATGTTGCGCTGGCCGCGCCTGCGGCCTCTTGCCAGTGCAGCCGAATATTGTTTCCCGCGTATGTCAGGGCTGCGCCTGCGGTGCCGCGCCGGCCGCTTCGTTGCCTGTGCTGCCGGCCGCGCCGGAGCCACTTCCGCTGCCGGTTGGGCCCAGTTGCGCCGGTGCGCCGCTGAAGTCGCCAGCATAGACGCGCGACAGCGTGCCTGGCTGCATGTAGCGCCGAATGGCCGCGTTGACGGTTTCCGGCGTGGCGTTGCGCAGGCGCTCTTCGAGTTCGGCGGTGAAGGCCATGGTGCGGCCCAGGTAGAGCTGGTTGACCAGCGCGCCGGCCAGCGCGGCGTCGTTGCTGCGGCCGACCATGCCCTGCTGCAGCAGGCCGCTGACGGCCTCGGCCAGTTCCTGCGCGGTGATGCCGTCGCGCACGAAACGCTCCAGCTCCTCGGTCACGGCGCGTTGCAAGCGCGGCAGGTTCTGCGGTGCGTATTGCGCCTGCAGGCCGAAGCGTCCCGCGCGGTCGAGCGCGCCCACCTGCACCCAGCTGCTCGCGCCATAGCTCAGGCCTTCCCGCTGCCGCAGCCGGTCAGCCAGGCGGCCGCGCAGGCTGGCGCCGCCGAGCACGCGGTTGGCAATCATCATCAGCGCATAGTCCGGCGCGTCATTGGTCAGGTCGATCGGCGTGGAGGCCAGGTAGATGGCATTGGCCTTGCCCGGCGCGGGCAGCGTGAACTCCGCCGGCGGGATCGGCACAAAGGGGCGCTCGACGCGCGCGTAGGGCCGTTGCGCGCTCCAGTCGCCGAACAGCTGCGCTGCCTGCGCGGCCGCGGCCGCGGCATCGAAGTCGCCCACCAGGCTCAATTGCGCATGGCCCGCGCCATAGAAGCGCGCGTGGAAGTCGCGCACCTGCGCCAGGGTGGCGGCCTGCAGGTCGGCGATGTTCTCGGCAAAGGTGCGCGCATGGCGCGGGTCGCCCGCGGGGTAGGGGTCGCCATGGCGGCCCAGCGCGTTGGACGCCATCACGCCCGGCTCGCGCCGGATGCTCTCGATCTCCGCGATGCTGGTCTTGCGCAGCGTCTCAAACTCCGCCTCGGGGAAGGTCGGTGCGCGCAGCAGGTCGCGCAGCAGGGCCAGCAGTTCCGGCAAGTGCGCGCGGCGCGTCTCGAAGCTGACGGCCACGCGCTCAGAGCTGCCAGAGATGCCGACGCGTGCGCGCAGCGCCTCGATGCGGTCGGCGATCTGCTGGCGGTCCATGCCAGCCGCGCCGCGCCGGAGCATGGAGGCGGTCAGCGCGCCCACCGTGGTCAGCCCCTGCAGGCTCTGCGCGTCGCCCATGCGCAGCACCAGCGCGCCGTGCACCACTTCACCGCGCGCGGGCTTGGGCAGCAGCGCCAGCTGCATGCCGTTGGCCAGCGTCTGGCGCGTGGTGTGGGCCTCGATATTGGCGGGGCTGGGATCGAATGCCGCCACCGCGGCCATTGCCTGCCTGCCCTGGTAGCCGCTGACCATGGCCGTGACATCGGGCGCCGGCGGCACCTGCGCGCGCGACGGCTGCTCGGCGGGAAGGAACACGCCCACGGTGCGGTTCGAGGCTTGCAGGTAGTTCAGCGCTACGCGCTGCACGTCTGCCAGCGTGGTGGTCTCGATGCGGTCGCGCGCCAGGAAGAACAGGCGCCAGTCGCCCTTGGCGATGGCCTCGGACAGCGCCACGCCGAGCGCGCCGGGATCGTTCATGTAGTGCTCGTAGGCGTTGCGCATGCGCACGCGCGCACGTTCCAGCTCGGCCTCGGTCACGGGCGCCTCGGCAAAGCCCTCGACCTGCGTGATCAGCCCGGCGCGCGCAGCCGCGAGCGGCTGGTCTTTGGACGTCTCGACCATGAGCAGCAGCGCGCCCGGGTCCTTCATCGCATAGAGCGCGGTGCCGACCGACACGGCCTGGCCACGCTCGACCAGCGCCTTGTACAGCCGCCCGCCCGGCGTATCGCCGAGGATGAGGGTCAGCAGCGAGAGTGCCGTGCTGTCCGGATGCGCACCCGGGCTGACGTGGTATTGGGCGGCGACCAGGCTGTTGTCGCCGGGGCGCATCACGACCAGCTCGCGCGCGCCTTCCTGTGCGGGCTCGACGGTATGCTCGGGCGGCAGCACGCGCGTCGGGCGCGGGATCGGCCCGAAGTAGCGCTCGATGCGTGCCAGCGTGGCGGCGGGATCGAACTTGCCGGCCACCACCAGCACCGCGTTGTCGGGCTGGTAGTAGCGGCGATAGAAGGCGCGCAGGCCGTCGATGCTGACGTGCTCGACATCGCTGCGCGCGCCGATCGGGGCCTTGCCGTAGTTGTGCCAGCGGTAGGCGGCGGCCATGGTCTGCTGCATCAGCATGCGCCCGGGGCTGTTCTCGCCCATTTCCATCTCGTTGCGCACCACCGTCATCTCGCTGTCCAGGTCGGCACGCGAGATCACGCTGTTGACCATGCGGTCGGCTTCCATGCGCAGCGCCCAGTCAAGGTTTTCATCGTTGGCGCTGAAGGTGCCGAAGTAGTTGGTGCGGTCCTGCGCGGTGGTGCCGTTCACGCTCATGCCGCGCCGGGCGAACTCGGTCGGGATGGCCTTGCCGGGCAGCGATGGCGTGCCCTTGAACAGCAGGTGCTCGAGCAGGTGGGCCATGCCGGTCTCACCATAGTTCTCATGGCGGCTGCCGACCAGGTAGGTGATGTTGACGGTGGTGGTGGCCTTGGCCGCGTCCGGTGCCAGTATGATGCGCAGGCCGTTGGGCAGGCGGTATTCGGTGATGCCTTCGACCGATGCCACCTGCGTGGCTGTGGCAGGCGTCGCCGTGGGCGCCGTCTGCACCGGCTGCGCCAACGCCGGCGCGCAGGCAAGCGAAGCGAGCAAGGACAGGTGCAGGGCAGTGCGGCGCATGGCGTCTCCGGGCGGGCGGTGGCAGTGGGTTGGCGGGTGAGGCACGAAGCGCATTCTAGCCGCCGCCCCTGCCAGGAACTGTGCCGCAGCCCACGCCCGCGCGCCAGAGGGAAATGTCCGAATCCAGCGGGTAAGCACTTGCAGGTAGCGGTAGCATGCCGTCATGCACCTCGATCCCGATACCTGCTACAAGGCCGTGGCCTCGCACGACCGCCGCTTCGACGGACGCTTCTTCGTGGGCGTGTCGTCGACCGGCGTGTACTGCCGGCCGGTGTGCGCAGTGCGCACGCCCAAGCGCGAAAACTGCACCTTCTACGAGAGCGCTGCGGCGGCGGAGAAGCATGGCTTCCGCCCCTGCCTGCGCTGCCGTCCGGAACTGGCGCCCGGGCACGGGCTGGCCGATATTTCAGGCCGGCTGGCGCAGGCCGCGGCCACGCTGATCGACGAGGGCTTCATGGCCGAAGGCAGCGTGGCCACGCTGGCGGCGCGCATCGGCGTGACCGAGCGGCACCTGCGGCGCCTGTTCGATGCGCAGTTCGGCGTGTCGGTGCTGGAGTACGCGCAGACGCAGCGGCTGCTGCTGGCCAAGCGCTTGCTGGCCGACACCGCGCTGCCTGTGACCGAAGTGGCGCTGGCGGCGGGCTTCGGCAGCGTGCGCCGCTTCAACGATGTGCTGAAGACCCGCTACGGCCTGACGCCGCGGGCGCTGCGCCGCCGCGCCGCCGACGGCGTGGCCGACCGGCTGGTGTTCGACCTGGGCTACCGCCCGCCGTTTGCCTGGGACGCATGGCTGCGCTTCCTGGCTACCCGGGCGGTGGATGGCATCGAGGCCATCCGGGACGGTACCTATATGCGCACGCTGCTGGTGGATGCCGGCGGCAGCACGCATACCGGCTGGGTACGGATCGAACATGTGCCGCGCCGGCTGGTGCTACGCGTCACGTTGTCGGCCTCGCTGGCGCGCGTGATTCCGCAGGCGCTGGGCAAGGTGCGCCGCCTGTGCGACCTGGGCTGCCGCCCGGACGTGGTGGACCGGCACCTGGGCGAGCTTGCCGAGGCAATGCCGGGCGTGCGCCTGCCGGGCAGCGTCGATGGCTTCGAGATCGCGGTGCGCGCGGTGGTGGGGCAGGTGATCTCGGTGGTGCAGGCGCGGCGCATCCTGGGCGCGCTGGCGCGGCACGCGGGGCAGTCGCTGGACGGCACGCCCCCCGACGGCCTGCGCTACACGTTCCCGACTGCCGCCGCCATTGCCACACTGCCAGAGCAAGGCTTGCGCGATGCCGGGGTGTCGGCGGGCAAGGCGCGCACGCTGCTGGCGCTGGCGCAGCGCGTGGCCGACGGCACGCTGGCGCTCGATGCGCACGCGCCGCCGGAGCAGACCGTGGCGGCGCTGCGCGAGGTCGGCGGCATCGGCGACTGGACCGCGCAGTATGTCGCCATGCGCGCGCTGGGCTGGCCCGATGCGTTCCCCGGCACCGACTATGCGCTGCGCAAGGTGCTGGGCGTCAGCACCTTGCGCGCGATGCACGAGCGCACCGCGCAATGGGCGCCGTGGCGTGCCTACGCCGCCATCCACCTGTGGCATCGCTATGAAGCGATGAAGGATGCGGCCAGTGCCGCGGCCGAACCGGAGACGATCACATGACCAGCTATCGCCATATCGACAGCCCGCTCGGGACCATCCTGCTGCGCGCGCAAGGCGCACACCTGACTGGCCTTTTCTTCGCCGGGCAGAAATACCATCCCGCAGGCATTGCCGACAGCCGCGACGTGCCGCCGGCCGACGCCGCGGTGCTCGACCGCGCCGCGTCGGAACTGGCCGAATATTTCGCCGGCCGCCGCGATACCTTCACCGTGCCGGTGCGCTTTGCCGGCAGCCCGTTCCAGCAGCGCGTGTGGGAGGCGCTGCTGGCCATCCCCTGCGGCGAGACCGCGTCGTACGGCGAACTGGCCCGCACCCTGGGCCTGCCGCCCACGCATGCGCGCGCAGTCGGCGGCGCGGTGGGACGCAACCCGCTGTCGGTGATCGTGCCCTGCCATCGCGTGCTGGGCAGTGCCGGCGCGCTGACCGGCTACGCCGGCGGCATCGAGCGCAAGCGCGCCTTGCTGCAGCGCGAAGGCATCGGCACCTCGCCCGGCTGATGGCGCCGGCTGCGCTGCCATGCCGCGCCTGTTCATTGCCGTGGAAGTCCCGCCCGCGCTGGCGGCATGGCTGCTGTCGATCCTGCCGCCCGCGCACGGTGTGCGGCCGGCAGCGCCAGAGCAAGTCCACCTGACCCTGCACTTCCTGGGTGAGTGCAACGTGCCTGGCGCAGCGCTGGAGGCCGCGCTCGACAGCATCCGCGCACCTGCCTTCCTGCTTCAGGCAGCCGGTACCGGGCGCTTTCGCAGCGGCCAGGGTTCGGTGCTGTGGGCAGGCCTGGCGCCAGGTCCCGGCCTGGACGCGCTGCGCGCCCTGCATGCCGACGTCGGGCAGGCGCTGGCCGGGGCCGCGGGCATTACCCCGGAGCGGCGGCGCTTCCATCCGCACCTGACGCTGGCGCGCTGCAAGCCGTCCGTGCCCGAAAGCGTGCTGCGCGCGTGGCTCGATACGCACCGTAGCCTGGCCAGCGAGGCCTGGCAGGTGCAGCGGCTGGTGCTGTTCGAAAGCCGGCTCGGCCCGCAAGGCCCCCAGCATCTCGTGCGCCAGGCCTGGCCACTGACGCAGGCCGGCCCTACGCCAGGTTGCTGAGCCCCAGCGTTACGCCCAGCCCGCACAAGGCCGAGCCGATGGTGCGGTCCAGCAGCCGCTGGCGCCGCAGCATCGCCGCGCGCAGTGCCGGCGCGGTGAACACGCACGCCACCAGGCTGAACCACGCCAGGTGCGCCACCGACATGAATCCGCCATAAGCCCATTGCACCGGCACCGGCGTGTGCACATCGACCACCTGGGTGTAGGTGCTGACCACGAACAGCGTGGTCTTCGGGTTCAGCGCATTGGTCAGGAAGCCCATGCGCAGCGCCGCCCACGGCGGCAGCGTGCGCGCACCTTGCAGGTCTACTGCCAGGGCCTCGCGGTTGCGCAGCGTCTGGATACCGATCCAAACCAGATAGGCCGCGCCCAGCATCTTCACCACCGTCAGCACGTTGTGCGCATGGGCCATCAGCAGCCCCACCCCGAATATCGTATAGAGCACATGCACCTGCACCCCCAGCGCGATCCCGAGGGCGCTGAGCAGGCCGGCGCGGCGGCCGTACAGGTAGCTGTTGCGGGTGACCATGGCGAAGTCCGGGCCCGGACTGACAACGGCCAGCACGGTCACGGCGGCGACCGCCAGGGATTCGGCGATTGGGGGCATTTTCTGTGAGGTTACGTTACAGTTATCCGGAAATCGCCACATCGGGAGATCCGGGCGTACCCAATTCTGCGTGCCGGAAAGCGCCGCAACAACCGATATATACTCGCGCAATTACGTGAGAAAAACTGACTGATGCACTGGCTGGGCTGGATCCGATTCTTCGAGGCCGCGGCGCGCCACGAAAGCTTTGTCCGGGCGGCGGAGGAACTGCACCTGACCCATGGCGCGGTCAGCCGGCAGATCCGCCAGCTGGAGGACACGCTGGGCGTGGCGCTGTTCGAGCGGCGCAACCGCGGGGTCTTCCTGACCGAGGCGGGGCGCACGCTGTTCGCGGCGTCGACGCAATCGATGGAGGTGCTGGCCGGCGCCGCCGCGCGCATCCGCACGCAACCGCCGGGGCGAGCGCTGGTGCTGTCATGCGAGCCGACCATCGCCATGCGCTGGCTGATCCCGCGGCTGCCGCGCTTTGCCGCGCGCCATCCCGATATCCCGCTGCACCTGATGGCAGCAGGCGGGCCGATCGACTTCACCCGCAGCGGCGCCGACCTGGCACTGCGGCGCAATGACTTTGCCTTCGATGCGCGCTGGCATGCGCGCGAGGTGGCGCAGGAACGGGTGGGGCCGGTGTGCCGGCCGCAGCTTGCGCAGGGGGCAGCCACGGTCCCGGCGCGGCTGCATACGCGCACGCGGCCCGAGGCATGGCAGCGCTGGCAGGCGGTGCGCGACGATGCCGCCCCCGTCGTGCAGTGCGACGGCGACGCCTGGTACGAACATTTCTACCTCAGTCTGCAGGCCGCCGCCGCAGGGCTGGGCTGGGCCATGGCCTCGCAGCTGATGGCCGCGGACGAGATCGCCGATGGCCGGCTGGCCGCGCCGTTCGGCTTTGTTGCCGACGGATCGGCCTATCATTTGTTGTCGCCCGCGCCGTTTGAACACGACACGCGCCGGCTGGTGCTGCTGGCGTGGTTGCGCGAAGAGGCGCAGGCAACGCTTGCGGCGCCGCCACCGGACGCCTGAAAGCGGCGTGCGCGCTACCCCCCGGAAGTCTGTGCTCAAGTTCTGCCACAGATCTGCCGAAGTGAGAGCATGCGTCTTGCCGGGCATCGGGACACGCGCTTAACATGCGCGCGGCCGGCAGGCCGAAGCCCCCGTAACCGGCGATCCCAGCCACTCCAGATGTTGCGTGAATCCATGAATCAGCACGATGCCTCCGGGCCAGCCGATAACGGCGCCGAATCCGACATTGAGCCGGCGGATGACCGTTATCGCCTGACGCACAACTCGCAGATCGGCACCGTGCTGCGCGACCTGTCCTGGCAGAAGTGCATGCTGAGCGTGCGCACCCGCACCGGGCACCAGTTCGTCACGTCGGTCCTGCACGTCGACCCGGTCGACCGCACCTTCGTGTTCGACTGGTGCAATGCGGAACCCGAACGGATGTCGCTGATGACCTCGGATGAAAATGCGTTCTCGGGGCTGTTGCGCGGCGTGCCGGTCAACTTCGTAGTGGGCCGGCCGGGCGCCACGCGCTATGAGGAAGGCCCCGCCTTCGTCGTCGAATTCCCCGAGAAGCTCTACCACTTCCAGCGCCGCCGCCATTTCCGCGCGCGCACGCTGGTGACGAGAGGCTACCGCTGCGAGATCCACATGTCGGACAAGACCGTGCTGGGGCTCGATATCGCCGACCTGTCGCTGTCGGGCGTGGGTCTGCGCTCGAAGACGGTCTCGGCAGAGCACCTGCCGGTCGGCACCACGGTCGGCAAGTGCCGGCTGGACTTCCGCGAGCTGGGCAAGCTTGAGCTGGACCTGCAGGTGGTTGGCCACTGGCTGGTGGGCCATGACGACAGCGCCATCCACCATTTCGGCTGCGCCTTCATCCATCCGGACGGGCGCATGGAGAACTTCCTGCAGCGGCTGGTATTTGCGCTGGAACTGGCGCACCGGGGCTGAAGCACCGGTGCCGAGGCCGCGCAACCCGGGCCCGGATTACCTCAATCCCGTGCGGCTGCCCGGGTAGTCAGCGGCAATCAGGAGCCGATCAGTCGGCCGATTGCCGCCGCGGCTTCGCGTATCGGCGGCAGCAGCCGCGAGATCATCTCTGCTTCAGAGACACGCGCGGCGCGCACGCTCACGCTCAGCCCCGCCAGCACGATGCCCGAGGCCGAGCGCACCGGCACCGCCATCGCGCGCAGGCCCGGTTCCAGCTCTTCATCGACGATCACGTAGTCCACTTCGCGGGCGCGCTCGAAGCACGCTTCCAGCTCCTGGCGCGAGACCTTGGTCTGCAGCGTGCGCGGGCGCAGCTCGGCATGCTCGAAGAAGCCGTCCAGCACTGTGGCGGGCTGGTGCGCCAGCAGCAGCCGGCCGTTGGAGGTGCAGTAGGCTGGCAGGCGGCTGCCCATGCCTAGCGAATAGTTCAGCACCCGCTGCACTTCGGAGCGCACCAGGTACAGGATGTCGGTGCCGTCCAGGATCGCCAGCGTGCAGGTCTCGTGGATGCGCGCGCTCAGGTTGTCCAGGATCGGCTGCGCCAGAGACACCAGCGAGGTCGACGAGAAATACGCGTGGCCCAGGTGCAGCACGCGCGGCCGCAGCGCGAACTGCCCGTCCTGCTGGCTGACGTAGCCGAGCTGTTCCAGCGTATAGAGGCAGCGCCGCACCGAGGCGCGCGACAACTGCGTGCGCTGCGCCACCTGCGAGATCGTCAGCGGGCGCTTGCGTTCCGAGAACGCCTCCAGCACGGTCAGCCCGCGCGCCAGCGACAGCATGAAGTTGGGATCGCCGGCAAAACTGGCGAGCAGGTCGGCCTGGGGCCGGGCAACGCGGACGGTGTCGGCCTGTGCATGGCCAAGACCGAGGGGGCGGAGGACATCCATTGGGAGGTGTGTTGTCTGGGCTTGTTGTCCGATAATCGCGCAATCTTAAACCGGCTGGCCGCCAGGGGCCAGCCTTTGCTGCATTCGCGCATCGCCCGCATGGCACGCGGGCCGGATGCTGCACGGCATCAACGCCCGCGTCGCTCCGCGATCTCGTAGAGCGCCATGCCAGCCAGCATGGCGCCGACAAAGCCCCAGGCCTTGGCATAGCCGGCACCCAGCGCCACCAGCGCCGGGCCCGGGCAGAAGCCCGCGAGGCCCCAGCCCACGCCGAACGCCGCGCTGCCCAGCACCAGCCGCGGCGTGACCGCGGCCAGCGCCGGCCACTGCATCGGCAGCCCCAGCCAGGAGCGCTGGCGCCGGCGCGCCAGTGCGAAGGCCACCACCCCCACCAGGATCGCGCCGGCCATGACAAAGGCGAGCGACGGGTCCCAGGCGCCGGCCAGGTCGAGAAAACCCAGCACCTTGGCCGGGTTGGCCATGCCGGACAGGATCAGGCCGATGCCGAACACCAGCCCGGCCAGCAATGAGAAGAGCATGCCCATCGGTCAGCCTCCCAGCCAATGGCGCTGCACCAGCACCGTCAGGAAGCCCGCCGCCATGAAGGTCAGCGTGGCGGCCAGCGAGCGCACCGAGCCCCGCGACAGGCCGCACACGCCGTGCCCGCTGGTGCAGCCGCCGGCGTAGCGCGTGCCGATGCCTACCAGCAGCCCCGCCGCCAGCACCTCACCCCAGCCGGCATCGATTTGCGCCGCGGGCATGGCATCGAACGCGCCCGCCAGCCATGGCGCCAGCAACAGCCCGATCACAAAGGCGGCGCGCCACGCGCTGTCGCCGTGCGGCAGCTTCAGCAGGCCGCCGACAATGCCGCTGATGCCGGCAATGCGGCCCAGACCCAGGATCATCAGCGCCGCCGCGAGGCCGATGACCAGCCCGCCGGCCAGCGACAGCCACGGCGTGAAATGGGTGAAATCAATCTGCATGGGAGGAGGCGCGCGAAAGGGACGCAGTGCGGCCGCAAGTGCAGCCCGAGGCCCGGATTATAGGCGCCGCATGCCAGGCGGGCGCCCAAAAAAAAAGTCGCCGCTGGGGAGCGGCGACCGGGGAAGGTCGTCATTCAAGAGGGGTCTTGGTGACGTAAAAAGTATAGACATTTGAATTAAGACATTACATACAACTTTGGTAGGGTGCGGCAGGCTCACATTTGGTGGGTGCTTATGCTGGCCGGCTCAGAAGGGTTTGCCCAGGAACAGGTAAAAGCTGTATGTGCCTGCGGCGGCGCGCCCATAGGCCAGGTAAAGCGGGCCCAGCGGACTGTCCAGCGCCAGGAAGACCGAGCCCGATTTGAGCAGCCCGGTCGGGCTCCCCGGCACCAGCGGGTCGCCCATGCGGCCCGCCTCCAGCGAAAAGCCTGCGTACACGCCTTGCAGCAGGGTCTGTCGCGCCAGCTTGTTGTAGTAGACCAGCCGCGCAAACTGCAGGTTGCCGCCCAGCAGCTGCCCGGTGGCATAACCGGATTGCTGCAGGAAGCCGCCCCACTGGAACAGGTCATAGCGCGGCAGCGGCTTGCCGCCGATATTGCTGCCGACCTTGAAGGCCAGCGAGACCGTGTTGTCGCCGAACGAGTGGGCATAGATGCCATCCGCCTGCGCCTTGACATAAGCCTGGTCGGCACCCAGCCCCGGCTGCGAGCCGTAGATGTGCAGCCGGGCCGCATAGCCGAAGCGCGGGAAGTCGACGCTGTCGAGCTGGTCGAACAAGAGCCGCCCGGTGATGGCGCCGCGCCGGATATTGCCCGGGCCTGGCGACAGCGACTCGGGGCCGGTGCTCAGGGTGGCGTGCTCCGTGCCGGTCTGCACGCCCACGCGCAGCTCGCCGTACTTGGTGAACTGGCTGCCGGCGTCCAGCGCGATGTCGAAGCGGCGCAGGTCGTAGGTGGCGATGCGCGTGCTGCCCTGGAAAACATTGACCGGGCGCCGCTCCAGCTCGATGCGCGGCGCGATAAAGAAGTACTGGCGCGTATCCAGCGGCTGGTAGAACTCACTGATCAGCGACGAGGTCTGGCCCACCTGCGCATCGGTGCGCCATTCGGCGCCAAGCGCATTGAGCCAGGTGCGCCGGTAGCTGCCCACCAGGTTGAAGTAGGCATCGCCGCGGAAATCCGAACTCAGCCCGAGCCCGAAGCGCAGGTAGTCGGGACCGTAGGATTTCTCCACCGCATTGACCGCCAGCACGCGCTTGCCGGGCTCCTCCAGGATGCCGTAGTTGACGTGCTCGAAGTCGCCGGTGCCGAACAGGCGGCGCATGTCCTGGTCCAGCGTGGCCTGGTCGACCGGCTGCCCGGGCTTGGTTTCCATCACTGCGGTGGCGTAGTCCGGGTTGACGCGCTGCAGCGGCGCCAGCCTGATCTCATCGACCGGGCGGGTGTCAGGCGGCTGCACCGCCTGTTGTCTGGCGCGCAGTTGTGCATATTGCGCCGGCGGCAGCGCCAGCGGCGCGAGGCGGTCGGCGACCTTGCGCGCGGCAGCCTCGCCGATGGGGATGGTTGCCGGCAGGTGGTCGAAGTCGGTCGCGGAAAAATCGCCCAGCGCCGGCTCGATCAGCACGTCGGTGGGCCGCAGCGAGGCCAGCGATGCACGCACGTTCTGCTCGGTCAGGATATTGAGCATCTGGCCGGTCACGCCGATGATCGAGGTCAGTTCCTCACGCTTCATCAGCGGCGTGCCCAGGTTCACCGCGATCACGATATCGGCGCCCATCCTGCGCGCCACGTCGACCGGCAGGTTGTCGGTCAGGCCGCCGTCGACCAGCAGCCGGCCCTCGTACTCGGCCGGCGCCACCGCGCCCGGCACCGACATGCTGGCGCGCATCACGTTGGCCAGCTCGCCCTGGCTGAACACCACCGGCGTGCCTGCCACCAGGTCCGTGGCGACAGCGCGGTAGGGAATCGGAAACTGGTCGAAGTCCCGGTAGCCGGGCACCTTGGCCAGCTGGCGCAGCACGGTCTCCAGCTGCACGCCCGAGACCGCGCCCTTGGGCAGCAAGAGGCCGCTGGCCTGCACTCCGATCTCGGGCGTGAACAGGTTGGTGAAATCGTCCTGCTTGCGCCGGATGGTCAGGTCCTGGCGCGGCGGGCGCTCCTTGAAGATCTTGTCGGTGCTCAGGCCGCCGACCAGCCGCTCCATTTCGGCGGGCGCCATGCCGGTGGCATAGGCGCCCCCCACCAGCGAACCCATGCTGGTGCCTGCGATGCAGTCGACCGGGATGCGCATCGCCTCCAGCACCTTGAGCACGCCGATATGCGCCGCGCCGCGCGCGCCGCCGCCCGAGAGCACCAGGCAAATGCGGGGGCGCGCGCCTGCGGCCCGCTGCGGCGTGGCCGCCGCGACCTGGTTTGCGGGCGGCTCGATCGCCGGCGCCGCCGGCATGGAGGCCGGCTCAGCGGCCAGGACCGCGCCCGCAGCCAGTGCCGGGGCCGCCGGTACGAGCAGTTTGCGCAAGCAATGGAATGGGGCTGCCTTCATGGCACCGTGGGTTCGCAATCGGTTCGCTGTCGGCCGCAGCGGGCGGCAGTGGCCCCGCCCGGCGGCCGCCGGGCGGGGAGGTCTGGCTATCTTCGGGCAAAATGCTGCATGCAGGCCGCCCACTCGCGGCCGTGCAAAAACAATTCATCACGCCGTTCGGAAGCGTGCAGATCGGCACGCGACCCCGCGGTGCCCTGCACTAGGATGGATACAGGCAAGGTGCTTGGGGGGTGCATGTACGGTTATTTCTTTTGCCAGACCGCCGCGGGACAGCTCACGCTCATTCCCCGCGAGAAGGACTGGATGCTGATGCTGGGCAATGGCGTGATGGGGAGGTTCCCGGATGCCCAGGCAGCGGTGGATGCCCTGCACGAAGGCACACTGCGGGTGCAGGGGCGGCGCATCGATGCCAGCGCGCTGGGCGTGCCGGCACGCGCGCACGACTGGCTCTACCATGTACTGAGCCGCTGACGCGGCGTACCGGCGGACGCGCTGTCCCGCCAAAGGGGAATCGCCATGACTGCCCTGGTCGAGTGGGCCCGCGAGCATACCTGCCGGCTGTTTCCGATGTCGGCCGAATACCACCGCAGCGACGGCAATCAGGTGCAGGTCAGCTGGCAGGCCGAGCCGGCCGGCTCGCCCGGACGCTGCCGCCTGAGCGCGGCCCTGCAGTTCGACCAGAGCGTGATCGACGCCGTCTACCTGGCCGACGCCGCCGAACTTGCCCGCATCGGCGCCAGGCTGGCCAGCGTGGTGTCGCGCCGGCTTGCCGAGGACGACATCGCCTGCCTGGCGGGCACGGCGCTGGTGATCCCGGTCGGCGAGGGGCTGCTCAGCCACTGAGGGGTCCGGCGGCAGGCCGGGGCCGGCGGGAATATACTGGCGGTTGATCCGCCAATGCGCCTGTTCGCAAACTGTCAGTGTCCCAAGCGTCCCCCGCCGTGCCCCCCGACGACCCCCGCCCGGTGCCGCCAGAGCGGCCCGGCGATGACGAGTGCTGCGGCTCCGGCTGCGATCCCTGCATCTTCGACTACTACTACCAGGAGATGGACCGCTACCGCGAGGAGCTGCGCGCCTGGGAAGCGCGCCAGGCGGCGCGCCATGCCGAGGATCCGGCAAATTGAGCGAGCCGCTGCAACCCCCGCACCCGACGTCCGCGCTGTTCGATTTCGTGCAGCGCCACCCGCGCCTGTTCGTGCTGACCGGCGCGGGCATCAGCACCGATTCCGGCATTCCCGGCTACCGTGACGCGCGCGGCCAGTGGCAGCGCTCGCAGCCGATCACGCTGCAGGCCTTCCTGGGCTCGCACGCGGGGCGCCAGCGCTACTGGGCGCGCAGCATGCTGGGCTGGCCGGTGGCGTGGCAGGCGCGGCCCAATGCCGCGCACCATGCGCTGTCGCGCCTTGGCGCGGGCCGGCTCACGGCGCTGGTCACGCAGAATGTCGACGGCCTGCACCAGCGCGCCGGCAGCGAGGGCGTGATCGAACTGCATGGCAGCCTGGCCAGTGCCATCTGCCTGGACTGTGGCACGCGCCATGACCGGGCCGGCCTGCAGGACTGGCTGCTGGCACAGAACGCCGCGCTGCGCGACGTGATCGCCGAGCCCGCCGCCGATGGCGACGTGCATTTCGAATCGCCGCTGTTCGCGCAGTTCCGCGTGCCCGAGTGCGGGCGCTGCGGCGGCATCCTCAAGCCGGACGTGGTGTTCTTCGGCGAATCCGTGCCGCGCCCGCGGGTCGATGCCGCCCGCGCGGCGCTGGAAGCAGCGGATGCCATGCTGGTGGTCGGTTCGTCGCTGATGGTCTATTCCGGCTACCGCTTCTGCGTCTGGGCCGGACAGATGGGCAAGCCCGTGGCCGCGCTCAACCTGGGCACCACGCGGGCGGACGCGATGCTGGCGCTGAAGGTGGAGGCCGGATGCGCGCCGACGCTGCAGGCGCTGGTGTCCCGGCTGGAGCAGCGCACAACAGAATCGCGTTGACGCGATGGCCGCACAGGCATAGCATCGCCGGACTACTTCTTCGAAGTCTTCAATTCCCACCATGACCGCAGACCGCCAACGCCCCGTCAACGCCGCGCCCCCGGGCCGCGCGTGGCCATGCGTGCGTCGCCAGCCTGCGTTCACATCTGTCGCGCCGCCGCCGCGCGGCTGACGGGCACGCCCCCCAGCCTCATTCGTCTCCGGTAGTCCCGCATCCGTGTGCCTGCGCGCACGGCAGCCGCACGCCTGCGCGTGCTGCCACCGTGCCATGGCCGCATGCGCGTCGCCGGAGCCTGCCAAGCTGACGACAGATGACATCCATGACAACCGACAAAGACTGCGCGGCGCAATTCGACGCCGCCGCCGGCACACGCGCCACCAACACCTCCGCCTGGGCCACGCCCCTCTTCGTGCTGCTGTGGAGCAGCGGCGCCATCGCCGCCCGGCTGGCCCTCGACCACGCCACGCCCTTCGCCTTGCTGACGCTGCGCTTCGCGCTGGTCTGCGCCGTGCTTGGCGCGATCGGCCTGGCCAGGCACCGCCTGCTGCCGCCGCGCGGCGAGCGGCTGTACACCGCCGTGACCGGCCTGCTGCTGATCGGCGGCTACTCCGTCTTTTACTTCCTTGCGCTCGACCACGGCATGACGCCCGGTGTGCTCGCCACCGTGCTCGGCGCCCAGCCGATGCTGACGCTGCTGCTGACCGAGCGGCGCTTCAGCGCCGCTCGCATGGCGGGCCTTGCCCTCGCGCTCGCCGGGCTGGCCATGGTGGTGGCAGACAGCCTGCTGCCGGCCAGGCTGTCGCTGCCAGGCGTGCTGTGCGCACTGGCCTCGCTCGCCAGCATGACCGTCGGCGCCATCCTGCAGAAGCGCATCACGCGTGCACCCGCGGAAGTGCTGCCGCTGCAGTACGGCGCGAGCCTCGCGGCCTGCCTGTTGTGCCTGCCGTTCCAGCCCTTCGCCTTCGATGCTTCGCTGGCTTTTGCTGCGCCGCTGCTGTGGCTGGCGCTGGTCATTTCAATCGGCGCGACGCTGCTGTTCTACCGTCTGATCCGCGCTGGCAACCTGGTCAACGTCACCAGCCTGTTCTACCTGGTGCCGGCGGGCACGGCGGTGCTCGACTACCTGCTGCTGGGCAACCGGATGGCGCCGCTGGCGATGGCCGGGATGGGTGCGGTGCTGGCGGGGTTGGGGGTGGTGTTCAGAGGTGGGCGGGGTTGAGGCAGAGGAAGAGGGAGCGAGCCTGGTCCGCAGGCTATGCCTACCGCTGCTTCACCTCAACCCGCACCTCATCCTTGCCCACGGTAATCGCCCCCGGCTCCACGTCCTTGCCGCCGACGCGCAGTTCCTCGGGCTTGAACGTATAGACCGGATAGTCCTTCAGCAACTGCTGCGCGACCACAGCGCCGATGGCGTTGAGCTGTTCGCGGTATTGCCCCATGCCGGCGACTTCCACCTGCTGTACGGTCGGGTTGTCGAGCAGCACCGCGCGTTTGGCCGGGTCGTAGCGCACGCCGCTGTTCAGCGCAAGCTTGCCGTCTACCGGCGGGGAGGGCAGCAAGGCGTTGGTCAGGCGTGCGTCGACATGGGTGGTGACGCGGTTGTTGGCCTCGTCCAGCACCAGCCGGGGATGGCTGAGCTGCACGCTTACGACTTCGGCGTAGCGCAGCGTGGCGGGGAAGCGCTGGTCCAGCGCGGTCTGCAGTTCCTGCCGGGAGAGGGAGTACTCGCCGGTCCAGATGTTGTAGCCGGCCAGCGCCGAGGAGGCACCAGCGACGCAGGCGGCGGCAATCAGCAGGGAAGGTTTCACACGCATGTGGCGGATGGGGCGCGCCTGTCGAGGGCGGCGGTGGATGGAGTCAGCCTGTCAGACCGCGCGGGCGGGGTGGCGTTCCGTCACATCGGCGATCGGCCTGCATGGCGCGGGCCGCGTCCATCAGTAGTGCGGTGGGATTTCCTGCTGGGGGTCGGCTTCGGCCGCGGTGGTGGCGGCACTGCGCACCTGCTGGTACAGCGCGCGGAACTGCTCCTGCAGCAGGTCGATCTGTTGCTGCTGGCGCGCCACGGTGCAGTTCAGGGTATCAAGCAGGTCTTCCTGGAAGGCGAGCTTGATTTCGAGTTCGTTGATGCGATCGTCCATGGCGTGGTTTCTCCGGCAGGCGGCGCATTGTAAGCCCTTACGCTCAAGGGGCGCGTCGCTGCCGGAAAACCTGCGCGATGCGCGGCTTACTTCGGTGCCGACAGCAGCATCCACATGATGCCGAAGCGGTCGGTGACCATGCCGAACTGGTCTGCAAAGAAAGTCTTGTCCAGCGGCATCACTACCTGGCCGCCTTCCTTCAGGCTGTTGAAGGCCTTTTCGACCGCGGCCTTGTCAGGGTAGTTGATCGACAGGGCGAAGCCATGGAAGTTGGGCTGGTTCGAGCAGCGGCCGTCGGAGGCCATGATCACGCTCTCGCCGATCTGGAACTCCATGTGCATGACCTTGTCTTCGGTGCCGGCGCCGGGCTGGCAACCCTCGCCGCCCTTGTCGGCCTCCGGGTTGTCCTTGAACGTCATCCGCATGTTGACCTTGGCGCCGAGAATCTTCTTGTAGAACTCGACGGCTTCATCGCAACGGCCTTCGAAAAACAGATAGGGCTGGACTTGCATGACAACTCCTGTAGGTAGGCCGCCGCTCGGGCGGCCGTGGATATCGGCATGGCGCGCGAATCAGGCGGCGCGCTGGCAACTGGCGCATGCTTTTGTGTACGCCGTCCACAATACCTTAGCAAAGAAAATGGACGACGTCCACATTAAATGGGCGGAGTGTGTGCGGACCGGATGGCGGGCGGGAAGCCCACGGTGCTGCACTAGAATGGCCGCGACACCACCAAGCGCCAATCCTTTCGACCGTCCCGCCCCAAACGGAGTTGCCTTGCGTTACGAACTGACCGACCTGCGCCTGTTCCAGGCCATTGCCGATGCGCAAAGCCTGTCAGGTGGCGCATCGGCCACGCATATCACCGCGTCGGCGGCGAGCTATCGGCTGAAGAACCTGGAGCACGCGATGGGCACGCCGCTGTTCTTGCGCACCGCGCGCGGCATGGAGCTGACGCCGGCCGGTGAAACCCTGCTGGTTCATGTGCGCGAGCTGCTGCTTGGCGTGGAGCGCATGCATGGCGAGGTGGGGCGCTTCTCGGCGGGGCTGAAGGGCAATATCCGGCTGCTGGCCAACAGCAGTTCGCTCAACGGCTTCATCATCCCGAGCGTGAGCCGCTTCCTGCTGGCCAACCCGGATGTGAACATCGACCTGGAGGAGCGCGCCAGCCAGTCGATCCTGGCGGCGGTGGCGGCGCATGAAGCCGATGTCGGCATCCTGGCAGGCGATTTCCAGACGGGCGGTGAAGCCACCGGGGTGCGCTCGGTGCGCTACGCGCGCGACGAGCTGATCCTTGCGGTGGCCGCCGATCACCCGCTGGCGCGCGAGCCTGAAGTGCGCTTCGGCGCGGCGCTGGCCTTCGACTTTGTCTGCATGAGCCGCACCAGCAGCAACTTCCTGTTCCTGCGCGACATGGCGCAGCGCGCGGGCAAGGGGCCCAACGTGCGGCTGCATGCGCACAGCTTCGATGCGGTGCTGTCGCTGGCCGAGGCCGGCGTGGGGGTGGCGCTGGTGCCGCGCAGCGTGGCGGCGCAGGCCTTGCGTGAGGCGCGCGTGGTGGGGGTGCGGCTGGCAGAGCCGTGGGCCCTGCGCGAACTGAACCTGATCGTGCGCGCCGACGGCAAGCTGCCGGCGTTTGCCGAGGCCTTTGCGCAGTTCCTGCTGAACGATCCGCGCGTGGTGGCCACGCGCGAAGGCGGCGCCGTGGCGGCTACGGCGCCGTAAGCACTGCCCCGCGCTTCAGCGCTTGCGGTTCAGGAAGGTGGCCATGTGCTGCTGCGGCTCGCCGGTGTCGAAGGCGCTGCCGAACTCGGTCACGCTGTTGTTGATCGATACTTCCAGAGGCGCATCCTCCCACTCGCGCAGCAGGCGCTTCTGCTGGCGCACCGCGGCCGGGCCAAAGCCGGCCAGCAGCGCGGCCACGCGTTCGATTTCCAGGTCCAGCTCCGCCAGCGGCACCACGCGGCTCACCAGCCCCCACTGCAGCGCCTCGGCGGCGTCGGAGATCTCACCCGTCAGCAGCATCCACGCCGTGCGCGCATTGCCGATCAGGCGCGGCATCAGCGCGGCGTGGATCACCGACGGGATGCCGACCTTCACTTCCGGCATGCCCAGCTGCGCGTTGTCGGCGGCGATGCGGATATCGCACGCCAGCGCCAGTTCCAGCCCGCCGCCCAGGCACCAGCCCGGCATGCGCGCGATCACCGGCACCGGCAGGTGGCGCACGGCGTCGCACAGGCGGCGCAGGCCGCTGATGAAGGCCTCGGCGCTGGCGCGGTCCAGCGCGGCCATTTCCTTGATGTCGGCACCGCCGACAAAGCCTTTCTCGCCGGCGCCGCGCAGCACCAGCACGCGTACCGCGTCATTGCCGGCCAGCGCTTCGATGGCGCGCGTGAGCGATGCGATCACCGGCGTGCTCAGGATATTGAGCGAGCCCGCCTCGCGGATGGTGACGGTGGCGATGCCGCGCGCGTCGATCTCGACGCCGGCGTGCGGTTCTTGCTGAAGTGCGCTCATGTCGTTCCTTGTGGCTTACTGGAGCTTGGTGAAGTGGATGTCCTCGACGACTTGCTTCCAGTGCGCATTCTGCGCCCGGATCAGGTCGCCGAAGGCCTTGCGCGAAGTCGGTGCCGGGATCGCGCCTTGCTTTTCGATGGCGGCGATCACATCCGGCTCGGCCAATACCTGGCGCACGGCGTCGTTGAGCTTGTCGAGGATGGCTGCGGGCGTGCCTGCCGGTGCACCCAGGCCGAACCACGACGGGTTGTTCATCGCCGACAGGCCGGCCTCGGCGTAGGTCGGCACATTGGGCAGCACCTTCAGCCGCTGCTTCGCGGCGACCGCCAGCGGCTTCAGGCGCCCGCCCTGGATCAGGCCCGACGACGACGGGATATTGTCGAACACCACCTGGATCTGGCCCGCCACCGCATCGTTGAGCGCCGGGCCCAGTCCCTTGTACGGCACGTGCAGCATGCGCGTGCCGGTGGCGTTCATGAACAGCTCGCCGTTCATATGGCTCAGCCCGCCGTTGCCGGACGAGCCGAACGAGTACTTGCCGGGGTTGGCCTTCAGCAGCTTGATGAACGATTGCAAATCCGTGGCCGGGAACGCCGGGTTGACCACCAGCACGTTGGGCACGTCGGCCAGGTTGCTGACCGGCGCGAAGTCCTTGACCGGGTCGTAGGCGGTCTTGAGGTAGACGTTGGGATTGACCGCGTGCGAGCTCTCCACCTCCATCACCAGCGTGTAGCCGTCGGCCGGCTGCTTGGCCGCGTAGGCGCTGCCAACGGCGCCGCCGGCGCCGGGGCGGTTCTCGACCACCACCGGTTGCCCCAGCACCGGGCCCAGGCGCGTGCCGACGATGCGAGCGATGATGTCGGTGGTGCCGCCGGCGGCATAGGGGACGATCAGCTTGATCGGCCGGTCGGGATACGCGGTGGCATGCGCGGCGCCGCTTGCGCATGCAGCCAGCAGCGCGATGGCGGTGAAGGTTGGTTTCATCGGTGTCTCCGTATCGGTGTTTTCGGTCTCGTGGGTAGCTGCGCGCCGTTCAGCCTGCCGGGCTGTGTTCGCCCAGCAGCGGCGGCGGTGGCAGCGGCAGGTCGTGCCCGGCCAGCATCGGGTTGCGCACCATGGGTACGCGGCCCATGACGGGGTGTTCGGCCGTCTGCATCAGCCCGCGGTGCTGCACCTGCGGGTGGGCAAAGACTTCGGCCATGGTGTGGATCGGCCCCCAGGGCACGCCGGCCGCATCGAAGGCATCGGTCCACGCAGCGCGGGTGCGTGTGGGGAAGAGATCGGTCAGCAGGGCGCGCAGCGCGGGCAGGTGTTCGATGCGCGCGGAATTGGTGGCATAGCGCGGGTCCTGCGCAAGATCCGGCATGCCGGCAACGGCGCAGAAGCGCGCGAACTGGCTGTCATTGCCGATCGCCAGGATCAGGTGGCCGTCGGCGCAGCGGAACACCTCATAGGGCGCGCAGTTGGGATGGGCGTTGCCGCTGCGCTGCGGGTTCTGGCCCGACACCAGGTAGTTGGCGGCCTGGTTGGCGTTCATCGCCACCGCGACATCGAGCAGCGCGATATCCAGGTGCGCACCCAGCCCGGTCGCCTGGCGCTGGTACAGCGCGGCCAGGACGGCGGAGGTGGCATACATGCCGGTGCTCAGGTCGACCACGGCGACGCCGGTGCGCAGCGGCCCGGCGCCGGGCGTGCCGTCGGGCTGGCCGGTGTAGCTCATCAGCCCGCCCATGCCCTGGAATACATAGTCGTAACCGGGTTTGTCCGCCATCGGCCCGCTCTGGCCGAAGCCGGTGATCGACAGGTAGACCAGGCGCGGGTTGAGCGCCTTGAGCGTGTCGTAGTCCAGCCCGTAGCGGCGCAGCGTGCCGACCTTGTAGTTCTCGACCAGCACGTCGGCCTCGCGCGCCAGCTCACGTACCTGCGCCGCGCCCTCAGGCGTGCCGTAGTCGATCGCGACCGAGCGCTTGCCGCGGTTGCAGCAGATGAAGTAGCCGGACAGGCGCTGGGTGTCGCCGCTGCCCTCGGGCGCTTCCAGGTAGGGCGGGCCCCAGCCGCGGGTATCGTCGCCGCGCTCTGGGTGCTCGACCTTGGTCACCTCGGCGCCCAGGTCGGCCAGGTTCTGGGTGCACCAGGGACCGGCCAGGATGCGCGACAGGTCCAGGACCCGGACTCCTTCCAGGGCACGATGCAGCATGACGACTCCGCTTTCAGACGACAGTGCGGCGGAGTATAGGGAGGGGTCCTGGCGCGAACCAGTCGAGAGTTTTGAAGGGCGCGTTCGCGGGATTTGAATGGTCCGGCAGGCCCGGATGCAGGTGGCGCCGGCGCCCCCGCCAGCCCCGGCGTTTGGCGCGTGGGCGCTGCCGTGTCACAATTCGCGTTTGGCACTGACGCGGCACGTGACTCGGCCGGCCGCGTCGCCGTGCTTCCCGCCGCCCCGGCGCGCGTATTGGAAGCCCGCCCAAGAGCCGACAAATTCACTTAGATTTTCTGGCGATGACTACCATCCTGCAGCACATTCCTTCCGGCCAGCGCGTCGGAATCGCCTTCTCCGGCGGCCTTGACACCAGCGCGGCACTCCTCTGGATGCGCCAGAAGGGCGCTGTCCCCTACGCCTACACCGCCAACCTGGGCCAGCCCGACGAGCCCGACTACGACGACATCCCGCGCCGCGCCAAGGCCTACGGCGCCGAGGAAGCCCGCCTGGTCGACTGCCGCACGCAACTGGTGGCCGAAGGCATCGCCGCCATGCAGTGCGGCGCGTTCCATATCTCGACCGCCGGCATCACCTACTTCAACACCACCCCGATCGGCCGGGCCGTCACCGGCACCATGCTGGTTGCTGCGATGAAGGAAGATGGTGTCAATATCTGGGGCGATGGCAGCACGTTCAAGGGCAATGACATCGAGCGCTTCTACCGCTACGGTCTCCTGACCAACCCCGGCCTGCAGATCTACAAGCCGTGGCTGGACCAGCAGTTCATTGATGAACTGGGCGGCCGCGCCGAGATGTCCGAGTTCATGCGCCAGAACGGCTTCGACTACAAGATGTCGGCCGAAAAGGCGTACTCGACCGACTCCAACATGCTGGGCGCCACCCACGAGGCCAAGGACCTGGAGCACCTGGATTCGGGCATCCGCATCGTGCAGCCGATCATGGGCGTGCAGTTCTGGCGCGATGACGTGGAAGTCAAGCGCGAGGAAGTCACCGTGCGCTTCGAGGAAGGCCAGCCGGTCGCGCTGAACGGCCAGACCTTCGCCAACAGCGTCGACCTGTTCATGGAAGCCAACCGCATCGGCGGCCGCCATGGCCTGGGCATGAGCGACCAGATCGAGAACCGCATCATCGAAGCCAAGAGCCGCGGCATCTACGAAGCCCCGGGCCTGGCGCTGCTGTTCATCGCCTACGAGCGCCTGATCACCGGCATCCACAACGAAGACACCATCGAGCAGTACCGCGACAACGGCCGCCGCCTGGGCCGCCTGCTGTACCAGGGCCGCTGGTTCGACCCGCAAGCCATCATGCTGCGCGAAACCGCCCAGCGCTGGGTGGCGGGCGCCATCACCGGCGAAGTCACCATCGAACTGCGCCGCGGCAACGACTACTCGATCCTGAACACCACCTCGCCGAACCTGACCTACAAGCCGGAACGGCTGACCATGGAAAAGGGCGAGTCGATGTTCACGCCGCTGGACCGGATCGGCCAGCTGACCATGCGCACGCTGGATATCGTCGACACGCGCGAGAAGCTGCAGACGTATGCCAAGAGCGGCCTGCTGTCGACCAAGGTCAGCGCCTCGCTGCCGAAGCTGGAAGACTGAGCGTCGCCGCGCCTCGCCTGACGGCGGGCCAGCGAGAAACCGGCACCTTCGGGTGCCGGTTTTTTTTTTCGTCTCGGCGTTTTCCCCAGCTGTCCCGGAATGTCAAACGTACGTCCCGGAATATCAAACCGCGCGGTCCCGATCGCCAGATACTGCGTGCGCTCGTCGCCCTTCGGGGGCGGGCTGTGAACGCACGGCGGCGCGAAGACCGCCGGTCTGCTTCCGGAGACGCCCATGTCCAGACCCCGCCTTGCCCTTGCCGCAGAGCCGGCCACGCCGGTCCTGCCGGCTGCTGCCGGACCGCGCTATGCGTGGCTCGTCTTTGCGCTGACGTTCGCGCTGCTGCTGTCGGACTATATGTCGCGCCAGGTGCTCAACGCGGTGTTTCCGCTGCTGAAGGCCGAATGGCAGCTCGGTGATACGGAGCTGGGCGCGCTCGGCGGCGTGGTGGCGCTGATGGTGGGCGTGCTCGCGATTCCGCTGTCGCTGCTGGCCGACCGCTGGGGACGCGTGCGCAGCCTGATCCTGATGGCGGCGCTGTGGAGCCTGGCCACGCTGGGCTGCGCGGTGGCGGACAGCTTCGGCCAGATGTTCCTGGCGCGGCTTTGCGTCGGCATCGGCGAGGCGGCGTATGGCAGCGTGGGTATCGCGGTGGTGGTGTCGGTGTTCCCGCGCCATCTGCGCGCCAGCCTCAGCGCTGCGTTTATTGCCGGCGGTGCCTTCGGCTCGGTGCTTGGCATGGGGTTGGGCGGCATCCT
Organism: Cupriavidus sp. FW306-1B-F12B; assembly: GCF_058781795.1. Lineage (NCBI taxonomy): Bacteria > Pseudomonadati > Pseudomonadota > Betaproteobacteria > Burkholderiales > Burkholderiaceae > Cupriavidus > Cupriavidus sp. FW306-1B-F12B. The sequence continues at coordinate 214,567 of NZ_JBYSXC010000003.1, read as the reverse complement.
GTCGGCCCACTTTGGCTGGCGCGTCGCCTTTGCCGGGATCGCCGGCTTCGGCCTGGTGATGGTGGCGCTCTACTACCTGACCATCAGCGAGCATCGGCTGCGCGGGCTCCAGCAACGTGTGGGCGCGGCCAACGGCGACGCGGCGGCCTCGGCCCGGCAACTGGAGCCGCGCCGGATCGTGCGCGAGCTGCTGACGGTGCCTTCCATGCTCTGCGCCTGCGCGGGCAGTGCGCTGCAACTGCTGGTGATGGCGGCGCTGCTGGGCTGGCTGCCCAGCTTCCTGTCGCGCGACTACGGCATGGCGACCGGGCGCGCCGGCGTGGCCGCGGCAATGCTGGTACTGGTGGCCGGCGTAGGCATGGTGGCCTGCGGTGCGCTGACCGACCGCGTGGCGCGGCGCGTGCCCGCGCGCAAATGGCAGATGGCCATCGCCTACAGCGTGATTTGCTGCGTCTTGCTGATGACAGCGTTCCGGCTGCCCGCGGGCCACGTGCAGCTGGTGCTGATCGGCGCGGGCATGCTGGTGGTGGGCGGCACCGCCGGCCCCGCCAGCGCGATGGTGGCCAACCTGACGCGGCCTGCCATCCATGCGACCGCGTTTGCCACGCTGACCCTGATCAACAACCTGCTGGGGCTGGCGCCGGGACCGTTCCTGACCGGAGTGCTGGCCGACCACATTGGCCTGACCGGCGCGCTGCAATGGATTCCGCTGGCCGGTGCGGCCGCGGCCCTGCTGTTCTGCCTTGGCCGCCGGCACTACGCGGCGGACCTGCGCCGCCTGGATGGCCACGCTGTGCCCGACGTTGTTCCTGCCTGACTCTTTCCAATCCGACCATGACTGCTACACCCACCCACACTGTCCTGATGGTGCCGGGCCTGCGCGACCACGTCGCCGAGCACTGGCAAACGCTGCTGCAAGCCGAACTGCAGGCGCAGGGGCACGACGTCCGCTGCGTGCCGCCGCTGGAGCACGACAAGCTCAGCTGCGCGGCGCGCGTCGCTGCACTCGATGCGGCACTGGCGGCCATCGACAAGCCGGTCGTGCTGGTCGCGCACAGCGCTGGCGTGATGATCACCGTGCACTGGGCGGCACGGCACCAGCGCCAGATCCTGGGCGCGCTGCTGGTGACGCCGCCGGATTTCTCGCAGCCGCTGCCGCCCGGCTATCCGGCGCAGGACGCGCTGGTGCAGGGGGGCTGGCTGCCGACGCCGCTCGCGCCTCTGCCGTTCCCAACTTTGGTTGCTGCCAGCGGCAACGACCCTTTGGCCAGCCATGCGCGTGTCGCAGAGATGGCCGCCGCATGGGGCGGCCGCCTGGTGGACCTGGGCAACGTCGGCCACCTCAACCCTGCCGCGGGCTACGGCCCGTGGCCGCGTGCCCATGACTTGCTGGCGGAACTGGGCACCCTGGTCACGCGCGATTCGTGACCCCGCCGCATCCGCGGCACAACAAAAGAATCCGGCCGCAAAGGCCGGGCAATCAAGGAGGAGATAAATGAAAACCAGAAGCACCGTGATGGCCCTGATGCTGGGCTGCCCGCTCGCGGCCGCCGCGCAATCGTCAGTCACGCTGTATGGCGTGGCGGACGTCAACGTCGAATACGTGAACCGCGTCGGCGCTGTGCCGGTTGCCACTAACGGCTTCAACCCGGGGCCGGGCGACAAGGTGTTCCGCATGGCCTCGGGCGGGCTGTCCGGGTCGCGCTGGGGCCTGCGCGGCGCGGAAGATCTTGGTGCGGGATGGCAGGCGTCGTTCGTGCTGGAAAGCGGTTTCAGCCTGGACAACGGCACCATGCAGCAGAGCGGCCGCCTGTTCGGCCGCCAGGCCTTTGTCGCGCTGCAGCGCGCCGGCATCGGCCAGCTCAGCCTGGGCCGCCAGTACACGTCGATCTTTGAAGCGCTGGCGAACTTCTCGCCTACTGCCTACGCCACGCAATATGAACCGGTGGTGCTGCAGGCGGGCGCCAATTTCCGCGAGGACAACACGGTCAAGTACACCGGCCAGTTCGGTCCGCTGACGGCGCGCGCACACTGGTCGTTCGGCGCCGGGCTGGCGCTGCCGCAAACGGTTGGCATTGCCACGCCGATCGGCGGCAATGGCGAAGTGCCCGGACAGTTCCGGCGTGACACCGCCTACGGGGCTTCGCTGGCGTATGCCACCGGGCCGTTCGGCGCCACTATCGGCTATGACCAGTGGAACCCCACCATCGGCACCAGCAATGGCACCGTGCGCAAGGCGGTCGTGGCGGCGAGCTATGCCTTCGGTCCGGCCAAGATCATGGGTGGCTATCGCTGGGGCCAGAACAAGAATGCCGCTGACGTGGTGATCCAGCGCGATGACTATTACTGGATCGGCGCCAACTACCAGGTCACCCCCGCCGTGGGGCTGACGCTGGAGTACAACTACGACAATGTCAGGAGCCTGTTCGGCAATACGCAGGTGGCCAATCCGTGGCAGGTTGCCTTTGTTGCCAACTATGCGTTCTCGCGGCGCACGGATGTGTACCTGTCTACGGCCTATGCTCGCAATGCCGGGCTGATGCTGGAGTCGCTGGCCACGGTCTATGCCAACAGCCTGTCGTTGGGCAACAGCTATGCTGCGGCCAACGGGCAGCGCAGCATGGTTGGCGTGGCTTTGGGGATGCGGCACAAGTTCTGAGTTGGCTGCTGTTGGATTGTTGCATAGCGACAGCCCAATCAACCACACCGCCAACAGCCACCACCCTCAAATCCGCAAAGGACCTTTCCTCAATTACCCCACCTGCGCCCGCCATGCCGACACACTGCGCCCAAAACGCCCGCTGAACCACCGCGAAAACGCACTCAGCGACGAAAACCCCAGCAGCGCAGCCACTTCCGACAGCGGACGCTCGCGGTTCTCCAGGTAGCGGATCACCAGGTCGGCACGGGCCTCGGCAAGGATGTCGGAGTAGGTCGTATGTTCCTGCCCGAGCCGCCGATGCACGGTGCGCCGGTCGACGCTCAGGTGCTGGGCCACGCGTTCGACCGAGCACAGTCCGGTGGGCAGCAGCGCATAGACCAGCTTGCGCACCATGTCCGACATGGTCGCCGCGGTCGACTGCGCCAGCAGCGTGCCGAGATAGTGCTTGACCTGCTGCGCCATCACCGGGTCATACGACGGCAACGGCGCCTCCAGGTCCGAGGCCAGGCAGACGATGCCGTCGAAATCCTGGTTGAAGGTGCAGGGCATGCCGAACACGCGTGAAAACGTGGCCGCGTTGGCCGGCGCGGGGTGGGTGAAGCAGATACTGCGCGGCCGCCAGGACTGCCCCAGGAACAGCCTCAGCATCCGGAACACCACGCCGACCGCGAGGTCGGCGGCCTGCCGCAAGGTCCCCGGCGCTTCGGTGAGCACCTGCAGCCGGATCATCACCAGTTCATCGCTGTCTTCGATGCGCATCGACAGCGACTCATTCTGCAGGCCCATGTAGCGGACCATCGACTCCAGCGCGCGGCGCAGCGTGGGCTCTTCACGCACCACGAAGGCGAGCGGGCCGAGGTTGGAGAACTCGCGCAGCTCGGCCATGCGCAGGCCGAAGTCGTCGGCCCCGGTGGCGTGTGCCGACGCATCCAGCAAGCGGCCGACCGAGGCCGCGGGGATGCGGATATCGGGATCGAGCAGCACCGAGCGGTTGATCTTTGCCGCCCTCAGTTGCTGGTATGGATCGAGCCCCAGCGAACGCGCGACTTCCACGTAATTGGTCAGGCTGGCGCTGCGCAGATAGTAGGACATTGGGCGGATTCCGTGCTTTCCCTGAGTGTCCCGAAATGTAAATCGGATGTCCCCAATCGTCAAATCGCGGCCGGTCGTTCACCGATACTCCAACCACTAACCAACCGGAGCCATCCATGCAATTCCTTGACGATTCCCTGCACCCCGAAAACATGGACAAGGTGGTGATCACCGTTGCCCCCTATGGCCCGGAATGGATGCCGCAGGACTTCCCCGAAGACATCCCCGTCACCATGGAAGAGCAGGTTCAGAAAGCCGTGGACTGCTACAACGCCGGCGCCACGGTGCTGCACCTGCACGTGCGCGAACCGGACGGCAAGGGCTCCAAGCGCCTGTCCAAGTTCAACGAGCTGATCGCCGGCGTGCGCGCCGCGGTGCCGGACATGATCATCCAGGTGGGCGGCTCGATCTCGTTTGCGCCGGAAGACGACGGCCAGGCGGCCAAGTGGCTGTCCGACGACACCCGCCACATGCTGGCGGAGCTGGAGCCCAAGCCCGACCAGGTGACCGTGGCGATCAACACCACGCAGATGAACATCATGGAGTTGCTCTATCCGGAATACCTGAAGGGCACCTCGCTGGAACACCCGGCCTACCAGGCCGCCTATCGCGAAATGACCGTGCCGGCCGGCCCGGGCTGGGTGGAAGAGCACCTGCGCCGGCTGCAGGCCTCGGGCATCCAGCCGCATTTCCAGCTGACCGGCATGCACGCGCTGGAAACGCTGGAGCGGCTGGTGCGCGCCGGCATCTACACCGGCCCGCTGAACCTGACCTGGATCGGCATCGGCGGCGGCTTCGACGGCCCCAACCCGTTCAACTTCTTCAACTTCGTGCACCGCGCGCCGGACGGCTGCACGCTGACCGCCGAGTCGCTGCTGAAGAACGTGCTGCCGTTCAACATGATGGCGATGGCGATGGGCCTGCACCCGCGCTGCGGCATCGAAGACACCATCATCGACCAGCACGGCAAGCGCATGACCTCGGTGCAGCAGATCGAACAGTGCGTGCGCGTGGCGCAGGAACTGGGCCGCGAGATCGCATCCGGCAAGGAAGCCCGCGAGATCTACCGCATCGGCACCTGGTACGACAGCGCCGACGCCACGCTGGAAGCCAATGGCATGGCGCCCAACCGCAAGGCAGGGCAGAAGAACCTGCCGCTGCGCGCGGCGGCCTGACCCTGGCCGCAGGGCCGGCATAACGGCCGGCCCTTGCCATGCACTACCGGAGTTCGTGATGCATCACCCTGACGCCCTCGCCAATCCCTGCATCAACATCTGCCGCATGGACCTCGCCAACCGCTATTGCCAGGGCTGCGCCAGGACGCGGCTGGAAATCGGGCGCTGGGCGCAGATGAGCGAGGCCGAACGCGCGCAAGTGCTGGCGGCGGCGCCGGCCCGCCGCGGGCAGCGTGCCGCTACGGGCGCTCTGCCATGAACCAGCCCGTCTCCCTCTTCATCCAGGTCGGGTTCGACCTGGTCTGCCCCTGGTGCATGATCGGCAAGCGCCATCTTGAAACGGCGCTGGCGCAACTGGCCCAGCAACGGCCCGATGTAGCAGTCACGGTCGAATGGCGCAGCTCTCTCCTGTTTCCGACGCTGCCGCCTGCCGGCATCCCCTATCGCAAGTTCAGCCTGGCGCGGCTCGGCAGTGCCGAAGCCGTGGCGCTGCGGAAGGCGCAGGTGTGCGCCGCCGCGCGCGAGGCCGGCATCACGCTGGAACTCGACCGCATCGAAGTGCTGCCCAACACCGTGCTTGCGCATCGCCTGATCCGGTATGCGCGCCAGGCTGGTGGCGAAGCGGCCGCATCCGTGCTGATCGACCGATTGTTTGAAGGGTACTTCCTGCGCGGTGAGGACCTCGGCGATCCACGCGTGCTGCACGCCGCGGCGATCGCCTCCGGCATGCCGATGCCGCAAGCGGCGGCACCAGCCACTGCGCAAGACCTGGCATGGCTGCCGCCGCTGCATGGCGAGGAGGTGCCGCTACCCAATCCCGGCCTGGGCGTGCCACGCTTTGTGATCAACGGTGCGCCGCCGATCGCCGGCGCCAGGCCGCCGCGTGCCTTGCTGGAGGCAATGCTGCGGGCGCTGGCCCGCGCATCTCCCGCTTCCCCACCCCCGCCAGGCATCGCGCTCACCGCCCGGTGACGCCGCGCCCGGCAATGCTGGACAGAAGATCCATACTACATAACGGAGACAACATGCCCACCCACCCTTCATTCCTGCTGCGCATCGCCGCCGTGGCGGCCGGCCTGGCGCTGGCGGCTCCCGCTGCCATGGCCTGGACCAGCAAGCCGGTCCGGATGCTGGTGCCCGCCCCCGCGGGCGGCACCATGGACGTGCTCGCGCGCCTGCTGGCAGACCAGCTGTCGGCGGACCTAGGCCATCCCGTGGTGGTCGACAACAAGCCGGGCGCCGGCGGCGGCATTGCCATCACTACCATGCTGGCCGCGCCCGCTGATGGTCAGACCATCATGGTCACCGCCAGCAATGTGCTGACCGAGATCCCGCATGTGCTCAAGCAGCCGTTCGACCCGCTGAAAGACATCAGGCCCGTCGCCGCCGTGGCGCGTTCGCGCATGGTGATGATTGGCGCGCCTGGCCTGCCGGCCAAGGACCTGAAGGGCCTGGTCAGCTACGCCCGGGCCAATCCGGGCAAGCTCAGCTTTGCCTCTTACAGCGCCGGCACCGCTTCGCACTACGCGGGCATGATCATGAACCAGAAGGCCGGGCTGGACTTGCAGCATGTGCCCTTTGCCGGTTCCGCGCCGGCGCTGACGCAGGTGATGGGCAATCAGATCGCCGTGATGTACGACGGCATGGTGACCTCGCTGCCGATGATCCGTGCCGGCAAGGTGCAGGTTTATGCCGTGGCGTCGAAGAGCCGCTCGGCGCTGCTGCCGCAGGTGCCGACCTTTGCGGAAATGGGTTACCCCGACATGGAGTTCAGCAACTGGGTGGGCGTGATTGCGTCGTCGAAGCTGTCGCCCGAACTGGCCGAGAAGGTCCACGCGGCTGCCTACAAGGCTGCGGCTTCTGCCAAGGTGCGTGACCGCATGGAGGCGCTTGGCTATGAGCCGCTGCCGGCGCAGCCCCTGCCGCAACTGAGCGAATCAGTGCGCACGGAGTTCGAGCGCAATGCCGGCATCGTCAAGGCGTTCAATATCCAGCCCTGAGTCAGTTCCCGGCAACGCAAAAGGGCAGCCTCATCCGAGGCTGCCCTTTCTTCTTCCTGCTGCCGGCTCAGGCGCGGGTGCCGCGCAAGCGCTTCTTGTCGATCTTGCCGACGCTGGTCTTCGGGATCTCGTCGACAAACAGGATCCGCTCAGATTCCGGCACGGCGTACTTGCTGAGCCGGTTGGCCTCGACGCGCACCAGCAGCGACGCACGAATCGCATCCGCGGTCACCGTTGCACCTGGCTTGCGCACCACGAATGCCATCGGCCGCTCGCCCCACCTGGCGTCCGGCACGCCGATGACCGCGCACTCCTGCACGCCCGGCACCTGCGTGACCAGGCTCTCGACCTCGATCGACGAGACCCATTCGCCGCCGGTCTTGATCACGTCCTTGATCCGGTCGACGATCTGCACGAAGCCGTCGGCCCCCATTACCGCGATGTCCTGCGTATGCAGGTAGCCGCCGGCCCACAGCTCGGCCGATGCCTCGGGCTTGCCGTGGTATGCCCTGGTCAGGAACGGTGCGCGCAGCACGATCTCGCCGCGCGCCTGGCCGTCGCGCGGCACGTCGTGCATCGATTCATCCACCAGGCGGAAGTCCACCATCGCCACCGGCCGGCCCGTCGAGCAGCGCATGCGCACTTCGGTCTCGTGGTCGCGAGGCGCGTCGCCCGGCGGCAACTGGGCCAGCGCGACGATGGGGCCGGTCTCCGACATGCCATAGCCGGCAAACACATCCATGCCGCGCTCGAGGGCAGCCTCGCACAAGGCCGCCGGCAGCGCCGAGCCGCCGATGATGAGCTTCCAGCCCGACAGGTCCTGGCCGCTTGCCTGCGCCGCCTGCAACAGCATCTGCAGCAAGGTCGGCACGCAGTGCGAGAACGTGACCCGCTCGGTCTCGCGCAACTGCAGCAGCATGTCAGGCGCATAGCGCCCCGGCAGCACGAGGCGCAGCCCGAGCATGACCGCGACATACGGGATGCCCCAGGCGAGCACATGGAACATCGGCGTAATCGGCATGTAGACGTCTTCCCGATGCAGGCGCTGTCCTTCGCGCGGCGCGCACAGGCTGGTGGCCGAGGCCAGCGCATGCAGCACGATATCGCGATGGCTGTAGCACACGCCCTTGGGATCGCCGGTGGTGCCCGTCGTGTAGAAGGTGGCGGCGCGGGTGTTCTCGTCGAACTCGGGGAAGTCGAAGTCGGGCGAGGCCGCGCTCAGCAGGGCCTCATACTCGCCGCTGAACGGTAGCGATGTCGGCGGCACCTGCTGGCCGTCGGCCAGCAGGACAAAGCTGCGCACGCTGGTCAGCTGGCCGCGGATCTCTTCCATCACCGGCAGGAAGTCCGGATGGAGCAGCACCACCTCGGCGCCGGAATCGTTCAGCGTGTACAGGATCTGCTGCGCCGACAGCCGCACGTTGACCGTGAACAGCGTCGCGCCCATCATCGGCACGCCGAAATAGCATTCCAGGTAGCGGTGGCTGTCCCAGTCCATCACCGCCACGGTGGTGCCGTGCGCCACCCCCTGCGCGGCCAGCGCTGAAGCCAGCCGGCCGACACGCTGGCGGAATTCGCGATAGCTATGGCGCAGTTGCCCGCGGTACGTGATCTGCTGGTCGCCGTAGAGCGACAGCGAATTGAGCAGCAGTTGCTTGACGAGCAAGGGATAGGCGTAAGCCTGCGGCGCCGCAGACACAAGGTTTGGTTGCATGTCTGCCTCCTTCAGAACGGCACGTCGCCGATGATGCCGGCGCGCTCCATCTTGCGCACCGTGGGCGCATAGTCCTGCACTGCGTAATGCTGGGTGCAGCGGTTGTCCCAGATCGCCACGCTGTTCTTCTTCCAGCGCCAGCGCACCTGGTACTCCGGGATCTCCGCCTGCGCGCACAGGTAGTGCAGCAGATCGCCCGCGCCGGGCATGAAATCCTTGCCGAAGCGGACCACGTCGTCGCGGTGGTAGTTGGCAAAGTGCGAGGTGAAGGCGTTGACGAACAGGATCTTCTCGCCCGTCTCCGGATGGGTGCGCACCACGGGATGCTCCACCATCGGGAACTGCGCCGCCAGCGCCGCACGCTTCTCCGGCGGCATATTGGCGCCGAAGGTGTGCTCGATGCTGTGCTTGGCGCGCAGGCCTTCAATGCGGGCCTTGATGTCCTGCGGCAGGCGCCGGTAGGCCTCGCCCATGTTCACCCAGATGGTGTCGCCGCCCACTGCCGGCGTTTCCACGCAGCGCAGCACGCAGCCCATCGGCGGCGCCTGGCGCCAGGTGGCGTCGCAATGGAAGGAGTTCTCGTAGTGCTCGACCTTGCTGTCGGGCGACTTGTAGATCTGCACCAGGCCCGGGTGTTCCGGGTCGCTGCCCACCACCGGGTGGTCTTCCAGTTCGCCGAAGCGGCGCGCAAAGGCAACGTGTTCGGCGCGGGTGATGTCCTGGTCGCGCAGGAACAGCACCTTGTGCTGCAGCAGCAGCGCCTTGATCTCGGCGAACAGGCCGGCGTCGCGTGATGCGTCGGCCAGGCTGACGCCGCTCAGTTCGGCGCCGATGGTGCAGGTCAGGGGTTCTGCATGCATGGTGTGGTCTCCTCTGTTGTTGTTCTCAGATGACGAAGATCGACGAACCGGTGGTGCGGCGCGCCTCCAGGTCCTGGTGTGCCTGCACCGCGTCTTCCAGCGCATAGCGCTGGTTGATGCCGATGCGGATGCGGCCCGCGCCCACGTGGTCGAACAGCTCGCCCGCCAGCGCCTGCTTCTCCGCGGGGTCGGCGATGTAGTCGGCCAGCGCCGGGCGCGTCAGGAACAGCGATCCCTTCATCGCCAGCAGCACCGGGTCGAACGGCGGAATCGGGCCCGATGCGGTGCCCACGCACACCATGGTGCCGCGCCGCTTGAGCGAATCCAGCGACGCCATGAAGGTGGTCTTGCCGACGCTGTCGAATACCACCGAGACTCCCACGCCGTCGGTCAGCTCGCGCACGCGCTTGGCCACGTCTTCGCGGGTGTACTGGATGATGTGGTCGCAGCCGTGCGCGCGCGCCACTTCGGCCTTGGCTTCGGTGGACACCGTGCCGATCACGGTCAGGCCCAGCAGCTTGGCCCACTGCGAAACGATCAGCCCGACCCCGCCCGCCGCGGCGTGCAGCAGGATGGTGTCGCCCTGGCTGAACGGATAGATGCGGCGCATCAGGTAGGCCGAGGTCAGCCCGCGCATGGTCATGGCCGCGGCGGTTTCGAAGGCAATGCTCTCGGGCAGGCGGATCAGCGGCGCGGCCGGTACCAGGCGCTCGGTGCTGTAGGCGCCCAGCGTGTTGACGAAGCCGGTGTAGGTGACGCGGTCGCCCGCCGCCACGTTGGTCACGCCCGGGCCGACGGATACCACCACGCCGGCGGCCTCCACGCCCATGCCGCTGGGCAGCGGCACGGGATAGGTGCCATTGCGGAAGTAGGTGTCGGCGTAGTTCAGTCCCACCGCCACGTGGCGGATGCGGGCCTGTCCCGGGCCCGGATCGCCCACTTCCATGTGTTCATAGCGCAGCACTTCGGGGCCGCCGGTCTCGTACATGCGGACAACGTTTGCCATGGTCTTGTCTCCTGGAATCTGGTTGGTGCAGAACACGCTGCAGCTGCAGGGAACTGTAGAGATTGCTGCCCCGGGTGGCTTTGCATTGGCTACCGATGACTTTGCATTTCATGCCACGCGGCCCTATGATCGCTGCTGCGGGCGGGCAGACTGCGCCGCCAACAGACATCTCATCGCAAGGCAACGCTGGCTTGGAAACCCTGATACGTGCAGCCGCACTGACCAACTTCCTCGAGGTTTCACGTGACCTCGGCCTGGATCCGCAGCCGCTGCTGCGCCAGGCGCGGCTGCGGCGCGCCTGGCTGGACGATCCCGACCAGCGCGTCCCGCTCAGCGCCTGCGTGGCACTGCTGGAAGCCGCCGCGCAGGCCTCGGCCTGCCCGACCTTCGGGCTGCGCATGGCGGAGTCGCGCCAGCTGTCGGACTTTGGCGTGATGAGCCTCTTGATCAGCCAGCAGCCCACGCTGCGCGCCGCGCTGGCCACCACCATCCGCTACCGGCACCTGGTCAACGACTCGGTGGCGCTGTTGCTCGAGGATGCCGGCAGCGCCGTGGTCATCCGGCAGGAAGTGCTCAGCGACGCGCCTTCGCGGCAGGCCACCGAGCTGGCCATCGGTGTCGTCTTCCGCATGTGCGCGCTGCTGCTGGGTCCGCGCTGGCAGCCGATCGGCGTGAGTTTCACGCACGCGCCGCCGGCCGACCTGCGCATCCACCGCCGCTTGTTCGGCTGCCCGCTGGAATTCAACGCGGACTGCAATGGCATCATCTGCCGCGCGGCCGACCTCGACGCGCCGAACCCGACGGCGGATCCGGTCATGGCACGCTACGCGCAGCAGTTCATCGACACGCTGCCACGCGCCAACCCGCAGTCCATCGGCCACGAAGTGCGCGCCGCCATCTACCTGATGCTGCCGATGGGCCGCGCCACCTGCGAGGCCGTGGCGGAGGGCCTGGGCCTGAGCCTGCGCACCATGCAGCGCCAGCTCGACGATGCGGGCGAGACCTTTACTGAGATCCTGAACGACGTGCGGCGCGAACTGGCGCGACGGTACGTGGAGAACCCGCGCTATTCGCTGCTGCGGGTGTCGCAGTTGCTGGGGTATGGGTCGGCCAGCTCCTTTACCCGGTGGTTTTCTGCGCAGTTCGGGATGGCGCCGGCCAGCTGGCGCAGGGATCACGCAGGGGGGTAGCGGGATAAGGTCTCAGCCTGGCGGACGGGCCCGGCGCGCCGGCACCTGGTTCCGCTTGCCGCTTCCCAGGGCCTCTTCCAGGAACTGCATCAGCGCCTGCACGCGCGCCGTGCGTCCCCGTCGCGTAGGAACAAGCAGCGTCACCGGCGCGCTGTCGAATTCCCAGTCTGCCAGCACGCGCACCAGCGCTCCGCGCGCCACCGCGTCGGCGGCGTCCCATTCCGAGCGCAGCACCAGTCCCAGCCCCTGTTCGGCCCAGGCCCGCGCGACGCTGCCGTCATTGCTGGTATAGGCCGGCACCACGCGCACGCTCTCGCGCGCCGATGTACGCCGCCCGGTGCCGGCCCGGCGCAAGCGCCAAAGCGTCACGTCCTCGTCATTCTCGCGGATGCAGATGCAGGCATGCTCGAGCAAGTCGCGCGGCACGGCGGGCGTGCCGCGCTGGCGCAGGTAGGCGGGGCTGGCGCATAGCCAGCGCGTATTGGACGCAAGCGTGCGCGCAATCCAGGACGAATCGCGCACGGCGCCGATATGGATGACAGCGTCCGAGTCATGCCGGTCGGGCCAGGGCGTTTCGCGCAGGTCAAGGCGTCGAGCTGTGCCAGCAGGGCCGCCCCCTCTCGCGCGAAGCGCTCACCCTCCGGCGTCAGGCTCAGCCGCCTGGCGGTGCGGGTCGCCAGCGCCAGGCCCAGTGTCGCCTCCAGCTTGCGCAGGCGGGCCGACAACGCGGGCGGCGTCACGTTCAGCGAGCGCGCCGCCGCGCTTAGCGAAGGCGACTGCGCCAGCGCCTCGACCAGGCGCAGGTCCTCGATCTGGATCATTCACTTCAGCTTAACGATTGATGTTCCCGGATTTAACCACGAGCGACCATCCGCTACCTACACTGGCAACCTCAGACAACCGCGCGGAACTTGCCAATCCTCCGCGCAACCTGCCCCGCAAAGGACGCCATGGACACACTTGCCTCATCCACCGCCCCCGCCTGGCCCCGCGCCGTGCTGTTCGACCTGCTGACCGCCCTGCTGGACTCCTGGACCGTCTGGAATGCCGCGGCCGGCTCCGAGGCCCAGGGCCGTGCCTGGCGCGCCGAGTACCTGAAGCTCACCTACGGCTGCGGCGCCTATGTGGGCTACGAGCAGCTGGTGGGCGAGGCCGCCGCGCGGGTCGGCCTGCCTCCCGGCGCCCCGGACGCGCTGGAAGCGCATTGGGACGAACTGCCGCCCTGGGACGGTGCCCGCGAACTGCTGCAGGCGCTGCGGCCGCATTGCCGCCTGGCGGTGGTGACCAACTGTTCCGAGCGCCTGGGCCGGCGCGCCGCGGCCCTGCTGGGGATCGACCGGGATGTGGTCATCACTTCCGAAGCGGCCGGCTTCTACAAACCGGATCCGCGTCCCTACCGGCTTGCGCTGCAGAAGCTCGACGTGCGTGCTGAGGATGCCGCGTTTGTCGCGGGCTCCGGCTACGACATGTTCGGCACCTCCGCCGTCGGGCTGCGCACCTACTGGCACAACCGCGTCGGCCTGGCCCTGCCCGGCGGCGCGCCTGCGCCTGAGGCCGAGTCGTCGACGCTGGCGCCGGCACTGCCATGGTTGCGGTCCTTCCATGCCGGCACGCGCTGAGGAGCTTTGCCATGACCTGCAAGCCTTCTGCAATTTCCCCGCGGCTGCTGCGCCGGCTGGCTGCCGCCGCGGCGCTGGCCATGGCCACGCACGCGATGGCACAGGGCCAGGCCTTCCCGGCACGGCCGATCACCCTGGTGGTGCCATTCCCCGCAGGCGGGCCCAGTGACGCGCTGGCGCGCGGCTTCGCCAGGCAGATGGGCGACGAACTCGGCCAGCAAGTGGTGATCGAGAACCTCTCCGGCGCGGGCGGCACCGTCGGCCTGGGCAAGGTGGCCAGGGCCGAGCCCAACGGCTATACGCTGGGCCTGGGCACTATCGGCACGCATGTGGCCAACGTCGCCTTGTACAAGAAGCTGCCCTATGACCCGGTGGCGGACTTCCGCCCCATCGGCCTGGCGGGTTCGGCGCCGCTCCTGCTGATCGCTCGTGCCGATCTGCCAGCCAGCAACCTGCAGGAGTTCAGCGCCTGGCTGGCCCGCCGCGGCGACCAGGCTTCGTACGGCAGCGCGGGCGTGGGCTCGGTCTCGCACTACGGCTGCGTGATGCTGCTGGCGGCGATGAAGCAGAAGGTCACGCATGTGCCTTACCGCGGCGTGGCGCCCGCCATCAGCGACCTGATGGGCGGCCAGGTCGACTTCATGTGCGACCAGACCACCACGGCGCTGCCGCAGCTGGCCGGTGGCAAGATCAAGGCGCTGGCGGTGCTGTCAGGCGAGCGCCTGAAGCCACTGCCAGCGGTCGCCACGGCCAGGGAATCGGGCTATCCGCTTGACCTGCGCTCATGGAATGCGCTGTTCGTGCCCAAAGGCACGCCGGATGCCGTCGTCACGCGGCTCAACGCCGCCATGACCGTCGCCGCGGCAGATCCCCAGTTGCGCCGTCAGATGCAGGCGGTCGGGGTTGACTTGCCTGCCGCCGGCGCGATGGGTCCGGGCGTGGTCTCCGGCCTGATCTCGCGCGGCCTGCGCGATGACGTGCCCGCCCTGAAGGCCAAGGGGCAGTTTGCCGACTGAAGCGGGCCGCGCCCTCCTGAACCAACCATCACCAACGACAACATGCTTGATTCCTCCGCCACGCTGCGCAGCCTGGAAACGCCTGCGGCAGTGATCGACACCCCGCGCATGCTGCGCAATATCCACCGCATGCAGGCGCGCATGGATGCGCTCGGCGTGCGCTTCCGCCCGCATGCCAAGACCAGCAAATGCACGCCGGTCGTGCGCGCGCAGATCGATGCGGGCGCAAGCGGCATCACCGTCTCCACGCTGAAGGAAGCCGCGCACTTCTTCGACGCCGGCATCACCGACATCCTCTACGGCGTGGGCATGGTGGCGAGCAAGCTGCCCCAGGCGCTGGCGCTGCGCCGCCGCGGCTGCGATCTCAAGATCGTGACCGACAGCGTGGAGTCCGCGCGCGCCATCGTCGCCTTCTGCAACGAACACCGCGAGGCGTTCGAGGTCTGGATCGAAATCGATACCGATGGCCACCGCTCCGGCGTCCGCCCCGACGCCCCCGCGCTGATCGACGTGGCGCGCATCCTGCATGATGGCGATGTGCGCCTGGGCGGGGTGATGACGCACGCCGGCTCCAGCTATGACCTGGACACGCCCGCGGCGCTTGCGGCCATGGCCGAGCAAGAGCGTGCCGGCTGCGTGCGCGCCGCCACGCGGCTGCGCGCGGCGGGCCTGCCGTGCCCGGAGGTCAGCGTGGGCTCGACCCCGACCGCGCTGTCGGCAGCCAGCCTGGAAGGCGTGACCGAGGTGCGCGCGGGGGTCTATGTATTCTTCGACCTGGTCATGCGCAATGTCGGCGTCTGCACCGAAGACGAGGTGGCGCTGAGCGTGCTGACCACCGTGATCGGGCATCAGCCGGAAAAGGGCTGGGCCATCGTCGATGCCGGCTGGATGGCCATGAGCCGCGACCGCGGCACGCAGAAGCACAAGCACGACTTCGGCTACGGCCAGGCCTGCGCCATCGACGGCACCGTCATGCCCGGTTACGTCCTTAGCGGCGCCAACCAGGAGCATGGCATCCTCTCGCGCGAAGGCACGCCTGATCCGGATATCACCGCACGCTTGCCCGTCGGCACGATGCTGCGCATCCTGCCCAATCACGCCTGCGCCACCGGGGCGCAGTTTCCCACCTACCACGCCATTGCCGAGGATGGCGCGGCCACCGAATGGAGTCGTCTGCATGGCTGGTAAGCTCAACGATGAACACGGCGCGGTACGCACAGTCAGTCCCGCTTCGCTCGCCGCACCAGGCGGCCACTACAGCCATGCCGCCGCTGCCGGCGGCTTGGTCTTTATCTCCGGCCAGTTGCCGATTGCACCGGACGGACGCAAGCTGGTCGACGCGACGTTCGCTGCACAGGCGCAACAGGCGCTGGCCAACGTCGAGGCCGCACTGCTTGCCGCCGGCAGCAGCATCGAGGCGCTGGTACAGGTGCGCGTCTACGTGGACACGATGGACAACTGGCCCGCCTTCAACGCGATCTACGCCGCATGGGCCGGCGAGGCCCGGCCGGCCAGGGCCGTGGTGCCCACCGGCCCGCTGCATTTCGGGCTGAAGGTCGAGGTGGAGGCCGTGGCGGTTGCGACCGTCAGCCCGGCGTGACCGCTGGGCGGCGTGCTTCGCGCAGCGCTAGTTCGGCATCCTTGATATTGCCCAGCGGCGCGAGAACGGCCGCATCGAACGGCCGCACCGGCTGTCCCTCGCGCACCAGCACCGGCCAGTCCGGATTCGCAAGGGCGCCGCGTCCGAGCGCGACCAGCGTCGCGCCATCGTCCAGCAGGCCGGCCGCGCGCGATGGCTCATGCAGGCTGCCGTTGGCCATGATCGCGAGCCCGGGCGCGGCACGGCGTGCAAGCTGCACCAGCGTCGCGCCGTGGTCCGCGAAGGCGGGCTGCCATGCTTCGTGCTCCGTCACGTGGAGGTAGTCCGCGGTGCTTGCCGCGAGCGCGGAGAAAACGGCGGCCGCGCCCTCCGCGCCTTCCGGCCACTTGTGGACGAAATCATTGACCTTGCCTTGCGAGATGCGCATGCCGACGGGAAAGACCGCCCCCACGGCAACGCGCACCGCGCGGACGGTTTCCAGCGGCAGGCGCATGCGCTGCGCGATGCTGCCGCCCCAGGCGTCCTGGCGTTGATTCGTATAGCCCGTCAGGAACTGATCCAGCAGATAGCCATTGGCACCGTGGATTTCAACGCCGTCGAAACCCGCGTCACGGGCCAGCCGGGCGGCCTGCGCAAAGCCTTCGATGGCCTGCAGGATGTCCGCCTCTTCCATGGCGCGCGGCATCCGGTATGGACCCTTGCCGGCATACACGGTCATCTGCTGCCCCCTGGGCTGCACCGCCGAGGGTCCGACCGTGTGGTCGCGGAAGCGGTTGGCTTGCGACAGCGCACCGGCGTGCATCAGCTGGGCCACGATGCGCCCGCCCTGCTGGTGGACCGCGGCAACCACCTGGCGCCACGCGGCCACTTGCTGCGCATCCGTCAAACCGGGCTGGCCGGCATAGCCCTGGGCATAGGCACGGTCGGTATAGATGCCCTCCGTGACGATGAGGCCAAAGCCGCCGCGGGCAAAGCCTGCGTAGTAGCGCGTCATGGCCTCGGTGGGGACGCCTGCGGCGGTGGCGCTGATGCGCGTCATCGGCGCCACCGCGAGCCGGTTGCGCAGCGGCACGCCGTTCAGCGCCAGCGTATCGAACAGCGATGGGGTGGCGGGCGTGGTCATCGCGCAGCCTCTGCGGCCAGGGCGATGGCTTCGATCTCGATCTTCGCGTCCGGCGAGTAGAGCGCCGAGACCTCGACGATGGTGTCGGCCGGATAGGGGGCAGAGAACCACTTGCGGCGCAGTGCGACGATCTTCGGGAAGTGTGCCATCGAGGTCAGGAAGATCGTCACCTTCACCACGCGGTCCAGCCCCGAGCCGCCCGCCTGCAGCGCGCGCCTGAGGTTGCTGAACGCCTGCTCGGCCTGGGCATCGAAGTCGTCACGGCCCACGATGGCGCCATCGTCGCCGACCCCGGCCTGGCCGGAGACGAAGAGGAAGCCGCCGGCCCGGATGGCTTGCGAAAGCAGATAGGGAGCATAGGGGTCGGGTTGGGTGTGGACTTGTTCCAGCAGCATTGCTGACTCCGGTAGATGGTTTAGTAGAATTCACCTGATCGCCTGGATGGCCGATCCGATGGGTCAAGTATCGGAGCGGGACCAGGCCGCGACAAATGGTTGCTTTTCAGTCGACACATGAATGCATCTCATCTAAGGAGGAAGCTTGCGCAAACTGCCGCCACTGGGTGCCCTGCGCACCTTTGAAGCCGCCGCCCGGCGCGCCAGCTTCAAGCACGCGGCGGACGAACTGCACGTCACGCCGACGGCGGTCAGCCACCAGATCCGGTTGCTGGAAGAGAGCCTTGGCGTGAAGCTGTTCGAGCGCCAGACCCGCAAGGTGCGCCTGACGCCCGCCGGGCATCAGTTGTTTCCCGCGGTGCGGGACGGCCTGGACGGGATGGAGCGCGCCGTGCTGGCGGTGCAGCGCAGCGGACAGGCCAACGTTGCCACGCTGACGTCGACCGTTGCCTTCATGGCCAGGCGCCTGGCACCGTGCGCCGGCCAGTTCCGCGCGGCCTACCCTGACTGGACGCTGCGCCTGGATGCGTCGGACCAGATCGTCGACCTGGACCACGATGCGGACGCTGCCATCCGCTACGGCAGCGGCAGCTATCCCGGCCTGGTGGTCGAGCCGTTGTTCCGCGACCGGTTTGCGCCGGTCTGCAGCCCCGGCCTGAAGCTGGCCAGCGTGCAAGACCTGAAGCACGCCACGCTGGTGCACTTTGAATGGGGCGCCGGCGCGCGCGATGACGAGCGCGCGCCGGTATGGCGCCAGTGGCTGGCGCACGCCGGCGTCGAGGTCACCGATCCACAGGCTGGCCTCAGCTTTACCGACGAGATCCACGCCGTGCAGGCGACCATCGCGGGGCAGGGAGTCGGCCTGCTCAGCCTGACGCTGGTCGCGGAAGAGCTGGCCTCGGGCGTGCTGGTGCAGCCCTTCGGGCTTACGCTGGAGAGCTTCCGCTATGACCTTGTCTACAGCGAGCGCGCCGCGGAGCGTCCCGCCACGCGGTTGCTGAGGGACTGGGTGAAGGCGGTGTTTGCCGGTTAGGGGGCGGGCTACTTGTTTGCAGTTCCCTCCGGCGTACACTGTGGCTCCCGATCTCCGTAGACCATATCCATGCCCGCCTTGCGCACCCTCTATCCCGAAATCGAGCCCTATGAAACCGGCACGCTGGATGCCGGCGACGGGCATGTCATCTACTACGAGCGCGTGGGCACACCCGGCGCCAAGCCGGCGGTGTTCCTGCACGGCGGGCCCGGTGGCGGGATCTCTGCGGACCACCGGCGGCTGTTCGATCCGGCGCGCTATGACGTGCTGCTGTTCGACCAGCGCGGCTGCGGGCGTTCGACGCCGCATGCGGGGCTGGAGGCCAACACCACCTGGCACCTGGTCGACGATATCGAGCGCCTGCGCGATCTGGCCGGCGTGGAGCGCTGGCTGGTGTTCGGCGGCTCATGGGGCTCGACGCTGGCGCTGGCCTATGCGCAGAAGCACCCGCAGCGCGTCAGCGAGCTGGTGCTGCGTGGCATCTACACGGTGTCGCAGGCGGAGCTGGACTGGTACTACCAATACGGCGTGTCCGAGATGTTTCCCGACAAGTGGGCGCGTTTCCAGGCGCCGGTGCCCGAGGCCGAGCGGGGCAACATGATGGCCGCGTACCGCAAGCTGCTGACCGGTGACGACCAGGACAAGCAGGTGGAAGCGGCACGCGCATGGAGCGTTTGGGAAGGCGAGACCATCACGCTGTTGCCGGACGCCGGCAACAGCGCCAAGCATGACGACGGGCACTTCGCGCTGGCGTTCGCGCGGCTGGAGAACCACTATTTCACGCATCGCTGCTGGCTGGAAGACGGGCAGCTGCTGCGCGACGCGCACAAGCTGGCCGACATCCCCGGCGTGATCGTGCACGGCCGCTATGACATGCCGTGCCCGGTGCGCTATGCCTATGCGCTGCACCAGGCGTGGCCCACGGCCGATTTCCACCTGATCGAAGGCGCCGGCCATGCGTGGACCGAGCCGGGCATCATGGACCAGCTGATTGCCGCAACCGATCGCTTTGCGGCGCAGCAGTAGTCGCGCGCCGACCACCACCGAAGATCACCACCGGAGACCACGATGGAGCTATACGCCCACCCGTTTTCGTCCTATTGCCAGAAGGTCCTGGTTGCGCTGTACGAGAACGCCATCCCCTTCGAATTCCGGATGCTGTCGCCAGAACACGCGCAGAACATGGACGAACTCGCCAGGCTGTGGCCGCTCAGGCGCATGCCGGTGCTGGTCGACGGCAGCCGCACGGTGCTCGAGTCGAGCATCATCATCGACTACCTGGACCAGCATCACCGCGGCCCCGTGCGCTGGCTGCCGGATTCGCCCGACGCCGCGCTGGAAGTGCGCATGCTCGACCGCTTCTTCGACCAGTACGTGATGACGCCGATGCAACGCATCGTGGCCGACTACCTGCGCCCGGCGGAGCACCGCGATGCCTATGGCGTGGCCGAGGCGCGCAAGCTGCTTGACTCAGCCTATGCCTGGCTTGAGCCAACGCTGGCCGGCCGGGAATGGGCCGCGGGCGGCGCCTTCACGCTGGCCGATTGCGCTGCCGCGCCGTCGCTGTTCTATGCGGACTGGGTGCATCCCATCCCGGATGCGCGCGCCAATGTGCGCGCTTATCGCAACCGGCTGCTGGCGCGGCCATCGTTCGCGCGCGCGGTGGACGAGGCGCGGCCCTACCGCCCGCTCTTTCCACCGGGTGCGCCGGACCGGGACTGACGGGCAAGCTCAGGCAGCGCCGCATCGATCTGCGCCGCCATGGCGCGATAGCCCGCGTCGCCGGGATGCAGGTGGTCGCCGCTGTCGAACGCCGGCAGCAGCGCCTGCGGGCGCGCGGGATCGCGCACCGCGGCGTCGAAGTCCACCACCCCATCGAACGCGCCGCCGTTGCGGATCCAGTCGTTGACCGCCAGCCGCACCGCTTCCTTGCCCGGGCTGTCATAGCCGCGGATCGGCGTATCGCGCAGCGCCCCCGCAAACGGCGTGATGGTGGCGCCGATCACGCGCACGCCGCGCGCGTGGGCGCGCGCGATCAGGCGGCGGTAGCCCTCGATCAGCGCGGCGGCCTGCGGCACCGCATCGCCCGGTGCAAAGGTGGAGCCCGGCCAGGCGATATCGTTGATGCCGATCGCCGCGATCACGGTGCGCACATGCGGCTGGCTCAGTACGTCGCGATCCAGCCGCGCCAGCGCGGACTCCCCCATGCCATCGCGCAGCAGCCGGCCGCCGGAGATGCCGGCATTGAGCACAGCCACGCCGTTGCCGGCCGCACGCTGTGCCAGCACGTCGGGCCAGCGGCGGTTGGTGTCGGGGGTTGAGCCGTTGCCCTCGGTGATCGAATCGCCGATGGCCACCACGGCGCCGGCATGCCCGGGCGCATCGACCTGCACCTCGCTGAGCAGGATGCGCGCGCTGAACCACTGCGGCGCAGGCAGCATGGCCCGCGTAGTCGCATTGCCGGCCGCGAGCCACGCGGTCTGGCGCCCATCCCAATGGAACGACTCGATCGCTGTCGGTTGCGGCAGGTAGAGGCTGAGTGCCAGTTCGCCCAGTGCGGGGGCGTCGAAGGCGACCGGATCGCTTGCCACGGACTGGCCAGCCGGGATGATCACCGACGCGCTGCCGCCGAACGTCACCGCGCGGCTGCCCGCCGCCTCGGTACTGCCACTGCCGGCATGGCGCGCGAGTTGCGCCGCGCCGACCGCGACCGGGTGGCGGCCGTAAGGGTTGGACAGCACCACGCGCACGCGCTTGCCGCCCACGCTGAGCCGTACCACCTGGCGCAGCGTCTGGCCGGACAGCACCGCGGGCACGCCAGTCGGCAGCGGCTGGGCGCCGGGCTGCCACACCGGCTGCTGGCTTGCCATCCAGCTGGTCAGCCAGGCCGGGTCCTGCAAGGGGCTGGCCAGCGCCGCGGTGCTGGCGATGGTGGCGGAGAACGTCAGCGCAGTCAGGCGGCGCAGGATGCGGGGAATGCGGAGCATGGGTTTGCCTCGGTTCGTGGACCGGCGTTGGTGCCGGCATGACGCCCAAGGTAGGGCATTCCAGAAATGACAGGTAGCAGGCAGAATGGCATATCGCTCATGCCACGATGGAATGAGTGGGCACAAGGAACGGCATGGACACCATCAGGGCAATGCAAGTCTTCGTGCGCGCCGTGGAGCTGGGCAGCCTGTCGGCGGTGGCGCGCGAGCAGCAGTCGACCCAGCCGACCATCAGCAAGACCGTGGCTGCGCTGGAGAAAGACATGGGCGTGCGGCTGCTGGAGCGCAGCACCACCGGCCTGTCGCCGACCGAGGCGGGGCGGCGCTTCTATGAGCGGGCGCGCCGCGTGCTGGATGAATACGGCGAGGCGGTCAGCGATGCGCGTGGCATGTCCGGGCGCCCGGCCGGGCGGGTGCGCGTCAGCGCGCCGGCCAGCTTCGGCGTGCTGCGGCTCAATGCGCTGGTGCTGGCGTTCCAGCAGCGCTATCCGGAGGTGGAGGTGGAGTTGCTGTTCGACGACCGCTTCGTCGACCTGGTGGAGGAGGGCGTCGACATCGCAGTGCGCCTCGGCGCCTCGCTGCCGCCCAACGTGGTCGCGCGCCGCATCGCGGTGTCGCCGCGGCTGCTGGTGGCCTCGCTGGATTACCTCGCACGCCATCCGCGCATCCGGCAGCCGGCCGACCTGGCGCGGCACCAGATCCTGCGCTTCACCTGGCTGGCCGCCGGCGACGAGATCGTGCTCGACGGGCCCGGCGGGCAGGCGCCGGTCAGCGCGCCCTGCCGCTACCGTGTCAACAACTCGCTGGCGATGCGCGAGAGCTTCCTGGCCGGCGCCGGCTTTGGCATGACCCCGGCATGGCTGGTGCAGGACCTGCTCGACAGCGGCGCCCTGCAGCGCGTGTTGCCACGCTGGAGCGGTCCGGCGCAGGAAGCCTTCCTGGTCTATCCGTCGCGGCGCTACCAGCCGGAGCGGGTGCGGCTGTTGCTGGACTACCTGGCGCAGGCGATTGCAGGGTTGCCGGGATTGACCCCGGTGTGAGCGGCCGGATGGCGCTTAATGCAACCGGCCCCGCGCCACCAGCATCGTCAACGGCCGCGCCAGCAGCGTGCTGGCCAGCGCCATCAGCAGCAGCCCGGAAAACGCCGCGGTGCTGATGATGCGCGCGTCCAGCAGCACGGTCAGCACCACCACCTCGACCAGGCCCTTGGTCTGCAGCAGCGTGCCCAGCGCCAGCGATTCGCGCCAGCCCATGCCGGCGCGGCGCGCGGGCAGCGCCACGCCGGCCATCTTGCCGGTGATCGCGATGACCAGCGACAGCAACGCGATCCACAGTGTCATCGGATTATCCAGCGAGATCTCGGTGCGCAGTCCGGCGGCGAGGAAGAAGAAGGGCAGCAGCACCACCACCGTGACCGGTTCGAGCTGCTGGCGCACGCGCTGCGCTTCGCGCGCGGGCCATACCAGCCCGGCGACGAAGCCGCCCATCACATGGTGCAGCCCGGCCAGTTCGCCCAGGAATGCCGAGGCCAGCACCAGGAACAGCGCCATCGCCAGCAGCAGCTCGGTCTCCGGCGCGCGGCGGCGCAGCAGCCATGCCAGCGCGGGGCGCACCGCCAGGAACATGAACCCCAGGTAGGCACCGGCGCGGGCCGCCACGGTGAGGCCGCTGGCGCCGTCCTGGCCGCCATGCTGCAGCAGCACCAGGGTCAGGAACAGCCACACCCAGGCATCGTTGACGGCCGCGCAGCGCAAGGCCAGCTGGCCCAGGCGGGTGCCGGTCAGGCGCATTTCGCGCAGCAGCGCACCCAGCACCGGCAGCGCCGTGACGGCGGTGCAGATGCCCATGGCGCAGGCAAACCAGGAGGGGCTGGCCAGTTCCCCCGCGACCGGCCAGCCGGCCGTGGTCATCCACCAGCCGGCAGCGGCCCCCAGCGCGAACGGCGCCGCAATGCTACCCAGCGAGATCTGCAGGGTCGCGCGCCAGTGCGCAGGCACGCTGTCTTCGCGCAGGTGCAGGCCGGTCAGGAAGCAGAACAGCGTCACCGCCAGCCACTGCAGGCCGGACAGCATCGGCAGGCGATCGGGGCCGAACAGCGCGGTCCAGCCCTGCGGCGCCAGCTGCCCGAACACCGACGGCCCCAGCACGATGCCGGCCAGCACCTGCACGCCGACCAGCGGAAACACCGAGCGCAGGCCGGCACCACGCCATAGCAGGTAGGGCAGGGCGACCACCAGCATCGCTTGCAGGAAGAAGATGCTGACCCCGTTCATGGGGCCACGCTGGCGACGACGCGCTTCATCCGAACATGCCCCCGTTGACCGAGATCACCTGGCGCGTGATATAGCCGGCGTCGGGCGACATCAGGAAGGCCACGGTCGCGGCCACTTCGTCGGGCGTGCCGAGCCGCCGCGCCGGGATCATGCGCAGCGCCTCGTCGCGCACGTGCTGCTCGACCATGTCGGTGTCGATCAGGCCGGGCGCCACGCAGTTGACCGTGATGGCGCGTTTGGCAAGTTCGATCGCCAGCGCCTTGGTGGCGCCGATGATGCCGGCCTTGGCCGCGCTGTAGTTGGTCTGGCCGCGGTTGCCCACCTGGCCCGAGACCGACGACAGCGTGACGATGCGCCCGGGCTGGCGCCGCTGCACCATCGGCATCACCACCGGGTTGAGCACGTTGTAGAAGGCGTCGAGGTTGGTGTGCACCACCTCGTCCCACTCGGCGCCGCTCATGGCCGGGAAGGCCGCGTCGCGCGCCAGGCCGGCGTTGCATACCACGCCGTAGTAGCAGTCATGGGCGGCGATATCGGCCAGCAGCGCGGCCGCGGCTTCCTCGCGCCTGGCCACGTCGAAGCACAACACGCGGGCTTTGCGGCCGCAGGCGCGCACCGCGTCGGCGACCGAGTCGGCTTCGTCGCGGCGCGAGCGGCAATGCACCACCACGTCATAGCCGTCGCGGGCCAGCCGCAGGGCGATGGCGCGCCCGATGCCGCGCGACGATCCCGTAACCAGCACGGTCGGATTGGTCATACCTGGTGTCCTTGAAAAGAGTCCTCTGCGCGCGCGAAAGCGGAACGCACGCGGATGCGGCGCATCATACGCGGCAGAATTCTTCCAGCACCGCCAGCCGGCGGCGTGGCTCGGCCACGAAGGGGTTGCTGCGGTCCCACGCGTAGCCGGCCAGGATCGACGAGATCATGTCGCGGATTTCGGAGTTGGCATTGGGATGGAAGATCAGCTGCTGGAAGCGGCCCTCGTACCAGGCTTCGACAAAAACGCGGAAGCAGTCCACGCCGGCCTTGAGCGGCTGGGCGAAGTCCTTGTCCCAGTCCACGGTGTTGCCGGCAAGCTGGCGCACCAGGCATTGCGCTGCCAGGCTGGCCGACTTGAAGGCGATGGTCACGCCGGACGAGAACACCGGGTCGAGGAACTCCCCGGCATTGCCGAGCAGTGCATAGCCGTTGCCCCACAGTGACTTCACATTGGCCGAATAGCCGGCGATCTGGCGCGCCGGGGTGTCCCACTGCGCGTTGCCAAGCAGCTTTGCCAGGCCGGGTTCCTCGGCCACCAGCGCCCGCAGCCGTTCGGTCTCGGTGCCGGTGTAGCGGTCCAGGAATGCCTTCTCGGCAACCACGCCCTGCGAGCAGCGGCCATCCGAGAACGGGATGGTCCAGTACCAGACGTCCGGGTGTTGCGGATGCACGCTGATCAGGATCTTGTTGCGGTCAAAGGCGCCTGGCGCGATGCGGTCTTCCACGTGGGTGAAGAGCGCGCTGCGCACCGGGAAGCCCGACGGCGATTCCAGCTGCAGCAGGCGCGGCAGGATGCGGCCAAAGCCGGAGGCATCGAGCAGGAACTTCGCGCGCACGGTGTACCGGCTGCCGTCCGGCGCACGCACGGTCACCTCAGGCTGCGCGCCGCTGACGTCGACGTCCTCGACCAGGTGCGAGAAGCGCACCTCGGCGCCCTGGCGCGCCGCCTCGCGGATCAGCACGTCGTCAAAGCGCGCGCGCTGCACCTGGTAGGTGGTGCCCCAGCCCGGCGAGAACTTCTCGCGGAAGTCGAAGGCGGTCTGCCGGTCGCCGCGCGAGAAGGCGGCGCCGTTCTTGTACTGGAAGCCCGCTTCCACCACCGCGCGCAGCATGCCTGCCTCTTCGATGTAGGCCATGCTCTGCGGCAGCAGGCTTTCGCCGATGGAAAAGCGCGGGAAGGTTTCCTTCTCGATCACCAGCACCGGAATCCCATGCTTGCGCAGCAAGCCGGCCGCGACCGAGCCCGCGGGCCCTGCGCCGATGATAACGACATCCGTGGTTTCCGTTTTCATAAGATTCGATTCTTTTCTTCTATTGCATGGAGGCCGCGAGGGTAGCGCAAAGCGTCATCCTCACGCGGCAAACGCAAGAATATGACTGCAAATTGGCTCCCGTTGGCCGGCCTGCAACATATTGAAACCAATTCTCCCGGGCTGGATACCCGATGGGCCGCACGGACACCGGCAGGGGGGCCAGCAAGCCACGCCGACTCGCGGCAAAATGTGGAACCGTGGTCACAGCCTGCCGTTTCCGCCTGTGCCCTGTGCTTTCACCACCCCGACGCCATCCCACCCCATCCCAAGGAGCCACCATGCCCGCCACCACCATGCCTTACCGCCGCCTCGGCGCCAGCAACCTGCGCGTTTCGGCACTTTGCCTGGGCACCATGATGTTCGCCGACCAGACCGATGAGGCCGAAGCCGCCCGCATCGTCGCCAGCGCGCGCGACCACGGCGTGAACTTCATCGACACCGCCGACGTGTATACCAAGGGCGCGTCGGAGCAGATGGTCGGGCGCCTGCTGACCGCCAGCCGCCACGACTGGGTGCTTGCCACCAAGCTGGGCAACGCGATGCAGGCGGCGCCCAATCACGGGCACTATTCGCGGACCTGGATCCTGCGCGCGGTGGAGGACAGCCTGCACCGGCTGGCGACGGACTACATCGACCTTCTCTACCTGCACCGCGACTATCCCGGCGCGAACCTGGAAGAGGCGGTGCGGGCGATGGGCGACCTGGTGCGCAGCGG
Organism: Cupriavidus sp. FW306-1B-F12B; assembly: GCF_058781795.1. Taxonomy (NCBI): domain Bacteria; kingdom Pseudomonadati; phylum Pseudomonadota; class Betaproteobacteria; order Burkholderiales; family Burkholderiaceae; genus Cupriavidus; species Cupriavidus sp. FW306-1B-F12B. The sequence continues at coordinate 188,035 of NZ_JBYSXC010000003.1, read as the reverse complement.
CAAGATCCGCTACTGGGCGGTGTCGAACTTCCGCGGCTGGCGCATCGCGGAGATCGCACGGCTGTGCGGCGAGCTGGGCGTGCCGCGCCCGGTGGCGTGCCAGCCCTACTACAACCTGCTGAACCGGATGCCGGAGGTGGAGATCCTGCCGGCATGCGAGCACTACGGGCTGGGCGTGGTGCCCTACAGCCCGGTGGCGCGCGGCGTGCTGACCGGCAAGTACGCACCCGGGCAGGCACCGGGCGAGGGCACGCGCGCCGGCCGCGCCGACCGCCGCATGATGGAAACCGAGTTCCGCGAAGAATCGCTGGTGATCGCACAGCAGCTCAAGGTCCATGCCGAAGGGCGCGGGCTGACGCCGGGCCAGTTCGCCACGGCGTGGGTGCTGGCCAACCCGATCATCTCGTCGGTCATTGCCGGTCCGCGCACGCTGGCGCAATTCGAGGACTATCTGGGCGCTCCCGGTGCCGTCATCACACCCGAGGAAGAATCGATGGTCGATGCGCTGGTGTCGCCGGGTCATGCCTCGACGCATGGCTACAACGACCCGGGTTACCCGTTCGGGGGGCGGCCCGTGGCACGCGCGCAGGCAGCCTGATGACCCTTTCGGACAGGGGCGCAATGTGGCGCAGGCGCTGCCTGGGGTGATGCCTGTATGCAACGGCACGATGCCCGCGCGCGCGCTTGCTGCAGGCTGCCTTTACTCCTACTAATATCAAGACAGGCGGCGCGCGGCGTGCGCGCGCCGCGAGAACATAGCGCTTCGAGCCGGTGCATGGCAGCGCCTGCGCGCTGCATCGGCCCAACAGGGAAGCCCAAACGTGTCGCGTCGTGGCTGGATCTTCGCTGGCTTGGCGGTCGCCCTTGGTGGGGGCGCCTATGTCGTGTACAGCTTTGTCGCAAGCGAAGTGCGCAACTCGCACTTGCAGGCGCGGCTGATCGGCAGCCTGGGGCAGCGGCTGACATTCGAGATCCAGCCGGGCGCCAGCGACAGCATCCGTTTCCCGCATTCCGGGCCCTATGACGCCCGCATGGGCTACGGCCGGATGCCGCTGTTCGCGCAGCGGCTGGAGCAGCGCGGCTACGTTCCTGCCGAACAGGCGCGCATGTCGCCCGACATGGTGCGGCTGATCGACGAAGGCCTGTTCACGCCCTACCGCGAGAAAAACCAGGCGGGCCTGCTGCTGCGCGACTGCAACGGGCTGACGCTGGCGTTCGAGCGTTATCCGCAGCGCCAGTACCCGGACTTCGGCGCGGTGCCGCCACTGCTGGTGAGCGCCTTGCTCTATGTCGAGAACCAGGGCCTGCTCAACCCGGAATACCCCAATATGAACCCGGCGCTGGACTGGCGCCGGCTGTCGCGCGCGGTGCTTGACCAGGTGATCCGGCTTGCCGACAAGTCGCATGACGCGCCCGGCGGCAGCACGCTGGCCACGCAGATCGAGAAATACCGGCACTCGCCCGAAGGCCGCACCGCATCGATCCCCGAGAAATTCCGCCAGATGGCGTCGGCGTCGCTGCGTGCCTACCTGGACGGCCCCGACACCCAGCGCGCGCGCGAGCGCATCGTGGTCGACTACCTGAACACGGTGCCGCTGTCGGCGCGCGCCGGCTTCGGCGAGATCAACGGCATCGGCGATGGGCTCTGGGTCTGGTATGGCGAGGACTTCGGCGAGGTCAACCGGCTGCTCAAGGAACTGGACCAGCGCGCGCCCGATCCGCGCCAGGCGCAGGCCTTCAAGCGCGCGCTGTCGCTGATCATCTCGCAGCGCCGCCCGTCCTACCACCTGCGCCGCGACGACACCAACCTGGATGCGCTGACCGGCAGCTACCTGCGCCTGCTGGCGGCCAACAATGTCATCACCGCCGAGCTGCGCGACGCGGCGCTGGCGCAGCCGCTGGACAAGGCCGCGCCACCCCAGAGCCCGCCGCAGGAGCCCTTTGTCACGCGCAAGGCCGTCAACCGGGTGCGCGCCGATATCACCCGGCTGACGGGGGTGGAGAGCCGCTACGACATGGACCGGCTCGACCTGAGCGTGGACAGCACCGTCAACCGCGAGGCGCAGCGCATCGTCACCGAGACCCTGCAGCGCGTGAACAACAAGGCCGATGCGCGCGCCATGGGCCTGTACGGCCACAACCTGCTGCGCGACCACGACGATCCGTCGAAGCTGATGACGAGCTTCACGCTGTATGAGCGCGTGGGCAATGCCAGCGTGGTGCGGATCCAGGCCGACAATATCGACCAGCCCTTTGATATCAACAGCGGCGCGCGCCTGAACCTGGGTTCCACTGCCAAGCTGCGCACGCTGGTGACCTACCTGGAGATCATCAGCGAGCTGCACGCACGCTACGCCGGCATGACCAGCGCCCAGCTGGCCGCGGTGCCGCTGGCACGCCAGGATGCGCTCAGCCACTGGGCGGTCGAATACTTGCTGAAGGCGCGCAAGCCCGCCGAGCGCGAGCTGATGGCCATGCTCGAGGCCGCCATGGAGCGCAAGTACTCGGGCGGCGCCGGCGAAGCCTTCTACACCGGCGGCGGCCTGCAGAGCTTCACCAACTTCGAGCGTGAATCGGGCATGCGCAACCTGACGGTGCGGACCGCATTCCAGCACTCGGTCAACCTGGTCTTCATCCGCATGATGCGCGACATCGTGCGCTACGAGACCTTCCACGCCAGCCCGGACATTGGCGAGCTCTTCGATGACCGCGACGCGCCCGGCCGGCGCGCCTACCTGGAGCGCTTTGCCGACCAGGAGGGCAGCGCCTACATGACGAACTTTTACCAGCGCTACCGCGGCAAGAGTTCTGAGCTGCGCCTGGCCACGCTGCTGGGCCGCGTGCGCATGACTACGCCGCACCTGAACGCGGTGCGCATGTCGGTGACACTGCTGAGCGCGCGGCCGCAGCTGGACGAGGACAGCTACATCCGCATCATGCGCGCCCGCCTGGGCGACAAGCAGCTGGCCGGCGAAGACCTGAGTGCGCTGTACCGCAAGTACGGCAAGGACAAGTTCAACCTGAACGACCGGGGCTACCTGTCACGGGTGCATCCGCTGGAACTGTGGATGGTGGAGTACCTCGACCAGCACCCCGACGCGACCCTGGCAGAGATCCTGAAGGCCAGCACCGCCGAGCGCCAGGAAGTTTACAAATGGCTGTTCCGCACGCGCAGCAAGGCCGGCCAGGACAACCGCATCCGCACGCTGCTGGAGCAAGATGCCTTCACGCGGATTGCGCGGCGCTGGCAGCGGCTGGGCTATCCGTTCGATTCCCTGACACCGTCGTACGGCAGCGCCATCGGTGCCGCGGGCGACCGGCCGGCCGCGCTGGCGGAGCTGGCCGGCATCCTGCTGGCGGGCGGCGTGGTCACGCAGAACACGGCGGTGCGCAGCCTGGCGTTTGCCGACGGCACGCCGTACGCCACGCGCTACGTGCTGCAGCCGGGCCCGGGCAAGCGGGTCTTGCCGGCCGAGGTGGCAGAGCTGGCACGGCGCTCGATGCTGGACGTGGTGGAGCGCGGCACTGCCAAGTCGATTCGCGGCGCCTTCACGGTGCCGGGGCGTGATGGCGCCACGCTGGCGGTGGCGGGCAAGACCGGCACCGGCGACCAGCGCTACCAGGTCTACGGGCCGGGTGGGCGGCTGATTTCGTCGCGCTCGGTGAACCGCTCGGCCACCTTTGTGTTCACGCTGGGCGAGCGCTTCTTCGGCACCGTGGTGGTCAATGTGAGAGAGCCCTATGCGGCGCGCTACAGCTTTACCAGCGCGCTGGCGGTGCGGGTCCTGCGGGCGATCGCGCCGCAGGTGTCGGCGATGGCGCCGGGTGGCGACCGCGCGCTGCTGCGCTGCCGCGATGCTGCGCCCGGGCTGCGTACGCCGCGCGTGCCCACCATGGCCGCGCCGGCCGATGCCGTGCCTGGCGCTGCGCTGGCCCAGGGTCTCCAGGCGCCGGCGCGCAGCGGCAAGCCCGATGCTGCCGCGGTACCGCAGGCGCCTGCCGCGCCCGAGGTACCGGACCTGGCCGACGCCAACGATGCCGTTGGCGTGCGCCGCGCCAGTCAGCCCTTGCGCCGGACCATGCCGTAGATCACCAGCAGCACGATCGCGCCAAGCACCGACGCGATCCACCCGGCCGGCTGGCCCGGCTGGTACCAGCCCATGGCGCGGCCGACGTAGCCGGCAGCCAGCGAGCCCAGCACGCCCAGGACGATGGTCATGATCCAGCCCATCTTGTCGTCGCCGGGTTTGACCGCCCTGGCGATCAGGCCGACGATCAGGCCAACGAACACGGTGCCAATGAATGCCATCATGATGCGCTCTCCCGGTAGTGGTCAGAGTCCATGCCGACCGCATGGGGCGGCCGGCTGCGCTTCATGATACACGCAGCAGTCTGGTGCGTATGACGCCCAAGTGACAAGCGGCGGCGCTGCCGTCAAGCCTGCGCCAGCCGGAACTGGCCGACCGCGTGATGCAGCGCGTCGGCCTGGTCTTCCAGCGAGGCGGCGGCGGCCGCGGCTTCTTCCACCAGCGCGGCGTTCTGCTGCGCCATCTGGTCCATCTGCGACACCGCCTGGTTGACCTGCTCGATGCCGCCGGTCTGCTCCTCGGTGGCCGCGCGCATCTCGGCCATCAGGTCGGTCACGCGCTTGACCGCGCCGACGATCTCGTCCATGGCCTTGCCCGCGCTTTCCACCAGCACCGCGCCGTCGTCAACGCGCTGCGCCGAGTTGCCGATCAGCGCCTTGATCTCCTTGGCCGCGGTGGCGCTGCGCTGTGCCAGCGTGCGCACCTCGCCGGCCACCACCGCGAAGCCGCGGCCCTGGTCGCCGGCCCGCGCCGCTTCCACTGCCGCGTTGAGCGCGAGGATGTTGGTCTGGAAGGCAATGCCCTCGATCACGCCGATGATGTCGACCACCTTGCCCGAGGCGTTCTTGATCTCGCCCATGGTGTCCACCACCTGGCTGACAATGGTGCCGCCGCGCACGGCGATGTCCGATGCGCCTTCGGCCAGGTGGCTGGCCTGGCGCGCGTTCTCGGCGCTCTGGCGCACGGTGCTGGTGAGCTGCTCCATGCTGGCGGCGGTTTCCTGCAGCGACGCGGCCTGTTCTTCGCTGCGGCGCGACAGGTCGGCGTTGCCCGCGGCGATCTGCTTGGCCGCGCCCGCGATCGAATCGGCCGAGCCGCGGATGCTGCCGATCGCGCCGGTCAGGCGCGCCTGCATGCGCTGCATCGCATAGAGGACGCTGTGCTCGTCGCCGGGGCGCACCTCGACCTGGCTGCCGAGGTCGCCTTCGGCAATGCGCGCGGCGATGTGCGCCGTGGTGGCGGGCTCGCCGCCCAGCTGGCGCTGCAGGCTGGCGGCCACGCGCACCATCACCAGCGACATCAGCAGGCCAACCCCCAGCAGGATGCCGAACGCCTTCATCAGCTCGGCGCGGAACGCCGCCTCGATGTCGTCCAGGTACAGGCCCGCGATGAAGTTCCAGTCCCACGGGCGGAAGTTGGCCACGTAGCTCAGCTTGGGCTGCGGCGCTTCGGCGCCGGGCTTGGGCCACAGGTATTCGACGAAGCCCTTGCCAGGCCCTTTGCCGATCTCGGCGATGTCGCGGAACAGGTAGACGCCGTTGGGGTCCCTGGTGCCTTCCATGGCCTTGCCGTTCATCTCCGGCTTGAACGGATGCATCAGCACCACGGTGTCCGAGCGCATCAGCGTGAAATAGCCATCGCTGCCGAAGCGCATCGCGCGCACGCGCTCGATGGCCTGCTTCCTGGCCTCGTCCTGCGTCAGCTTGCCGGCCTTGGCCAGCGCCTCGTACTCGGCCACCACCGAGAATGCCGTGTCGGTGACGTGGGCCAGGTCCAGGCGCCGCTCTTCCATGCGTAGCGTGCGGATCTGCCACGCGTTCCACAGCGTGATGCCGAGCAGGCAGATCCAGCTCAGCACCAGCGGCAATAACAGCTTCTTCTTCAGGCTCAGGTTGTGCAGCATTGCTTCCACTCCTCCATATTCCGCGCACTGCGCGTTTCTTGTCGGCGACACGCCGGCGGCGTCATGCATCGGTGGCGCCTGTCGCATGCGTGTGAGTCATCGCCTTAACGGCGCAGGAGGCAACTAACTTGACCGGGGAATTTCACCCCTTCGGGTGATGTGGTTGATTGGCTTGCATGTGCCGTCGGGCTTGTGCATTGCACATCTCTTCCAGCGAATCGGAGCGCCGCGGACAAGTGATCCGTCCCGCTGCTTCACGTTGTAACGCGCTGTAATCCAGCGCCCACCCCGGACCGTTTGCGATTTCAAATGCGAACGATTATCCTTCTCTCTTCCGCCAGCCATTGTGCAGACAATGGCACACCTGAGCGCCGTGTGACGCGCACAAGGGGCGCTACAGCTATCCGTACACAAGGCAAGACCGGGCCACCACTTGGGCTGCGCCCGCCGACCAACCGCAATGACCGAAACCCAGCCGGCCTCCGGCCAGCAGCGCCGTGCCTTCTGGCTCAAGCATCTCCACCAGTGGCACTGGATCAGTTCCGCGATCTGCCTGATCGGGATGCTGCTGTTTGCCGTCACCGGCTTCACGCTCAACCACGCCGCACAAATCGAGGCCAGGCCCGCGGTCGAGACGCGTCACGCCACCATGCCCACGCGTGTGCTCGACCAGGTGCGAGCCGAAGCGCCGGCGGGCGATGCCCAGGCGCGTGAAAAGAAGGCGCCGGTGCCGCCGGTGCTGGCCGACTGGCTGGCGCAGGCGCTGGACATCGACGCCAGCGGGCGCGAGGCCGAATGGTCCGCCGACGAGATCTACGTGGCGCTGCCGCGTCCGGGTGGCGACGCCTGGGTCAGCCTGGAACTCGACAGCGGCGAAGCCCAGTACGAGAAAACCACGCGCGGCGCCATCTCCTACCTGAACGACCTGCACAAGGGCCGCAACACCGGCGCCGCGTGGAGCCTGTTCCTGGATGTGTTCGCGCTGGCGTGCCTGGTCTTCAGCGTGACCGGCCTGTTCCTGCTCAAGCTGCATGCGGCCGGGCGCGTGGGGACCTGGCCGCTGGTGGGGCTGGGGCTGGTGGTCCCGGTGCTGCTGGCGCTCCTGTTTATCCATTGAGTCAACCATTCCAACCGTTTTCCTTCCTGCATCTCACTGACGAGGTTTCTCCGATATGCGCCGACTGCTCACCGTCACCCTGACCGGCATGGCCGCGGTTCCCCTGGCCGGCCCCGCGCTGGCCGCGGACCTGAACGTCAAGGTCGAAATCCCGCGCCTGACCGTGGCCGAGTACCACCGCCCCTATGTGGCGATGTGGGTCGAGCGCGCTGACCAGAGCCCGGTGCAGACCCTGGCGGTCTGGTACGACGGCAAGCTCAAGGACGGCGAAGGCACCAAGTGGCTCAAGGACATGCGCCAGTGGTGGCGCAAGGCCGGCCGCGATCTGCACATGCCGGCCGACGGCATCTCCGGTGCCACGCGCGCGCCGGGCGAGCACGGCGTGAGCTTCAGCGACGGCAAGGCGCCGCTGGGCAAGCTGCCCGCCGGCAACTACCAGCTGGTGGTGGAAGCCGCGCGTGAAGTGGGCGGGCGCGAACTGCTGCGCGTGCCGTTCACATGGCCGCCGCAAGCCGCACAGACCGCCCGCGCCAAGGGCGAACACGAACTCGGCGGCGTGACCGTCGAACTGAAGCCGTAATCCTTCCGGAGCCAGACGATGAAACCTTCCCTTATGTCCGCCGCATCTACCCGCATGGCCACGCGCGTGGCCGTGCTCGCCCTGGCCGCCCTGGCGCCGCTGGCCGCGCACGCGCACCGCCAGTGGCTGCTGCCGTCGGCCACCGTGCTGTCAGGCAGCGATCCGTGGGTGACCGTGGACGCCGCTGTCTCCAACGACCTGTTCTATTTCGAGCACGTGCCGATGCGGCTCGACAACCTGCAGGTGACCGCGCCCGACGGCAGCGCCGTCAAGGCCGAGAACGCTGCCACCGGCAAGTACCGCAGCACCTTCGACCTGCACCTGACCCAGCCCGGCACCTACCGCGTGGCGGTGGTCAACAACGGCCTGTTCGCCAGCTACAAGGTCGACGGCCAGGCCAAGCGCTGGCGCGGTTCGGCCGAGAACTTCGCCAAGGAAGTCCCGGCCAATGCGCAGGACCTGCAGGTCACCCAGGCCGAAGGCCGCATCGAATCCTTCGTCACGGCCGGCAAGCCCAGCGACAAGGGCCTGCGCACCGCCGGCCGCGGCCTGGAACTGGCTCCGATCACGCACCCGAACGACCTGGTCGCGGGCGACACCGCCAGCTTCCGCATGCTGCTCGACGGCAAGCCCGCCAGCAACCTGAAGGTCTCGGTGGTGCCGGGCGGCATCCGCTACCGCGACCAGCTGCAGGAGTTCAGCGCCACCACCGACGCCGACGGCAAGTTCAGCGTCAAGTGGCCGGCCCCAGGCATGTACTGGATGGAAGCCGAGGTGAAGGACGACAAGACCACCTTCAAACAGGCCAAATCGCGCCGTGCCGTCTATGCGGTGACGGTCGAAGTGCTGCCGCAATAAGCCGGTTGCCGGGTTTGAACCGCGTCCTGGTACCTGTCGCGCTGACCGCGCCGCCGCAGCCGCCCGCAGCCGATACGCGGCTGCAGCGCTGGGGCGGCCAGACCATGGGCACGACCTGGTCGGTGGCGGCGCCGCTGCCGCCGGCGACGGATGCGGACGCCATCGCCGCCGGCATCCGGGCCGTGCTCGATGGCGTGATCGCGCAGATGAGCAACTGGGAAGCGGATTCTGACCTGAGCCGTTTCAACCGCGCGGCACCCGGCAGCTGGCACGCGCTGCCTGAAGACTGCTTCATGGTGCTGCAATGCGCGCTGCAGGTGGCGCGCGACAGCGGTGGCGCCTATGACCCGAGCGCCGGTCCGCTGGTCGACCTGTGGGGCTTCGGCCCAGCACCGGCGCGCACCGCGCCGCCGTCGCCAGACGCGGTGCAGGCCACGCGCGGCCGCTGCGGCTGGGCCCGCATCGAAGTCGATGCCACGGGCCGGCGCGCTTGGCAGCCGGGGGGCGTGTCGCTGGACTTCTGCGCCATCGCCAAGGGCTTTGCCGTCGACGCGGTGGCAGGCTACCTGTGTGAGCAGGGCCTTGACCACCACCTGACCGAGATCGGCGGCGAACTGCGCGGCCATGGCGTCAAGCCCGACGGCATGCCGTGGTGGGTCGCGCTGGAATCACCCCCCGGCCTGGACTGCGATGCCGGGGGGCAGACGCTGGTGGCGCTGCACGGCCTGTCCATCGCCACCTCCGGCGACTATCGCCGCTATTTCGACAGTGACGGTCGCCGCTACGCGCATACCATCGATCCGCGCACCGGCTATCCGGCCAGCCACGCGCTGGCCTCGGTCACGGTCATCCATGCGCAGTGCATGCTGGCCGATGCGCTGTCCACCGCGCTGACGGTGCTGGGCCCAGAGGCCGGCATGGCGCACGCGCGCCGCCAGGGCATTGCCGCGCGCTTCCTGGTGCGCACGCCGGGCGGTTTCGATGAACATCTTTCGCCGGCCTTTGCCGCGATGCTGGCATGAGGGCGAAGGCCATGCCGTCCGCCATCGCCGGCGCAAGCTGGCTTGCCGTTGCCGGCGGCATCGCGCTGTCCGTGCTGGGCCCGTCGCGCATGGCCATGGCGGCCGGCGTGGTGGCGGCCTATGCGGGCTTCTGCAGCGCGGTGGTTGCCCACTATCGCCAGCGGCGCGCGCGCGCGGCCGCACTGGCTGGCACGGAAGAGGGCGCGACGCTGGTTGCCTATGCCTCCCAGACCGGGTTTGCCGAACAGCTGGCGCTGCAGACCGCCACCGCGCTGCAAGGCGCGGGCGTGCCGGTGCAACTGCTCTCGCTGGCCGATGTCGATGCGCAGCGCCTGCAGGCATGCCGCCAGGCGCTGTTCCTGGTCAGCACCACCGGCGAGGGCGACGCCCCCGACAGCGCGTCCGGTTTTTCACGCCGCTTGCTGGCCGGCGCGGATGGCCTGCAGTCTTTGCGCTATGGCATCCTCGCGCTCGGCGACAGCAGCTACGCGCGCTTCTGCGCTTTCGGCCACAAGCTCGACGGCTGGCTGCAGCGCCACCGTGCGCAGCCGCTCTTTGATCTGGTCGAAGTCGACAACGGGGACGCAGGCGCCCTGCGCCACTGGCAGAACCACCTGTCGGCCCTGAGCGGCGGCGCGGAAATTGCCGACTGGGAACGGCCGCGCTATGACAGCTGGCGGCTCGCGCAACGCCATCATTTGAACCCCGGCAGCCAGGGTGCGCCGGTGTTCCACCTGTCGCTGGCGCCGCAGGGCGATGCGGCAATGGACTGGCAAGCCGGCGACATCGCCGAGATCGGCCCGTGCCACGCGCCGGCCGAGGTTGAACGGCTGCTGGCGCGGCTTGGCCTCGACGGCGCCACACCGGTGCGCTGCGACGGCCGCGACGCCACGCTCGCCGAGGCGCTGGGCACACGCATGCCGCTGCCTGAGGCGCACTTCGCGGCGATGCTGGGCCTGCCGCCGCAGCAACTGGTGGACACGCTGCCGCCGCTGCCGCACCGCGAGTATTCGATCGCCTCGCTGCCGCGGGACGGGCAACTCGAACTGCTGGTGCGGCAGACCCGCTACGACGACGGCCGCCTCGGCCTGGCCTCCGGCTGGCTGACCGAGCACGCGCCCGTGGGTACCCGCATCGCGCTGCGCATCCGCACCAACCGCAGCTTCCACCCGCCGACTGACGACCGGCCCCTGATCCTGGTCGGCAACGGCACCGGGCTGGCCGGGCTGCGCGCCCAGCTCAAGGCCCGCGCCGCGGCCGGGCAGCGCCGCAACTGGCTGCTGTTCGGCGAGCGCTCGGCGCAGCATGACGCGTTCTTTGCCGGGGAACTGGCCGCATGGCAGGCCGACGGCACGCTGCAGCGCGTGGACCATGCCTGGTCGCGCGACGGCGGCGCGCCGCGCTACGTGCAGGACGCCGTGCGCGCGCAGGGCGATACGGTGCGCCAATGGGTGGCGGACGGCGCCGCCATCTATGTCTGCGGCAGCCTGCAGGGCATGGCCGGCGGCATCCATGACGCACTGGCCGGGATCCTCGGCGCAGACGCGCTGCGCCGGCTTGCCGACGACGGCCGCTACCGGCGCGACGTCTACTGAGCGAACCCGCAGCGGCACGCGCCGTGCGGAGATCGGCCGCGCGGCTCGCGCGCTGGCCGGGGATGCACTATCTTCGGTGTGAACTGCAAGACATCTGCAGCCAATCACAACACCGAGGAGACCTGATGTTACGCACCCCCCGCCGCCTGGCCGCTGCGCTGGCCCTGCTCGCCGCCACCATCCCGGCCGCCATGGCCGAAGCCCACGCCCGCAACAACGTGCTGGCCGTGCCCGGCCTGGAAAAGCCCGCCAGCGTGCTGGTCGACCGCTGGGGCGTGCCGCATATCTATGCCGGCACGCTCTACGACGCCTTCTTCGTGCAGGGCTTCATGGCCGCGCGCGACCGCCTGTGGCAGATCGACCTGTGGCGCAAGCGCGGACTCGGCGAGATGGCCAGGGACTTCGGCCCGGCCTATGCCGATGGCGACCGCATGGCGCGCGCGGTGCTGTTCCGCGGCGACATGTACCGCGAATGGCTAGCCTATGGCTCCGACGCCAAGCGCGTGGCCGAGGCCTTCGTGGCCGGGGTGAACGCCTATGTGGCGCTGACCGAGCAGAAGCCCGAGCTGCTGCCGCCGGAATTCCGCAAGCTCAACTACAAGCCTGCGCGCTGGCGCGCCGACGATATCGTGCGCATCCGCCACCACGGCCTGACGCTCAACTTCACCGGCGAAGTCGAACGCGCCCAGCTCTATTGCCAGGCCAGGCAGGACGCCCCGCGTGCCGACTGGCTGCGCCGCGAACTCGACCCGCAGATCGAGCCCAGGCTCAGCCCCGGCATCGACCCCTGCACGGTTCCCGCCGCCGAACTGCGCCGCGCCTACGAACTGGCCACCGCCGCAGCGCGCTTCCCGAAAGAGGCGTGGGGCAATGCGCAGGCCGCCAGCATCCCGCTCGACCAGCTCTACGCACTGGTGGACCCCAACAGCGATACCGGCCGCAGCCTCGGGTCGAACAACTGGGTCATCGGCGGCAAGCGCACCACCACCGGCCGCCCGATCCTGGCCAACGACCCGCACCGCTCGCACGGCGCGCCCAGCCTGCGCTATATCAGCCACCTGAACGCGCCGGGGATGTCGGTGATCGGCGCGGGCGAGCCGTTCCTGCCCGGCATCTCGATCGGGCACAACGGCACCATCGCTTTCGGCCTGACGCGCTTCTACATGGACCAGGAAGACCTGTACGGCTACGAGCTCAATCCGGCCAACCCGCATGAGTACAAGTACAAGGGCCGCTGGGAACCGATGGCGACCATCACCGAAGAGATCGTGGTCAAGGGCGAGTCCGCGCCGCGCAAGGTCACCATCGACTTCACGCGCCACGGCCCGGTGCTGGTCGCCGATGCCGGCCGCGCGCAGGCCTGGGCGCTGCGCGCCGCGTGGCTCGACTACGGCATGGCGCCGTACTTCGGCTCGATGGACTATATGCGCGCGCGCAACTGGGACCAGTTCCGCGCCGCCATGAACCGCTGGGGCGCGCCTGGCGAGAACCAGGTCTATGCCGACACCAGCGGCAATATCGGCTGGATCCCGGGCGGGCTGACCGTCAAGCGGCCCAACTGGGACGGCCTCACGCCGGTGGCCGGCGATGGCCGCTACGAGTGGGCCGGCTACCGCAACATGGACGAGCTGCCATGGGCCTATAACCCCGCGCCAGGCTACATCGTCACCGCCAACGAGAACAACATCCCGCCCGAGCACCCGGCCGCGAAACTTGGCGTGGGCTATGAATGGAGCGACAGCTCGCGCGCGCGCCGGCTCAAGGCCGTGGTGGGCGCCAATGCGCGCAGCTCGGTGCAGGACTCGATGGCGTGGCAGAACGACACCGTGTCGCTGCCGGCCCAGCGCGTGGTGGCGCTGCTGAAGGACGTGCGCAGCGACGACCCGCAACTGGCCCGCGGCCTGGACCTGCTGCGCGGCTGGGACGGCAACGAGCGCGCCGACAGCGCCGCAGCGGCATTGTTCGAAGTCTGGTTCAGCAAACACCTGCGCCAGGCCGTGGTGCGCGCCGCGCTGACGCCCGAAGCCGCACGCCTGGTCGGTGCCGGCGATGCCGCGCGCGTGGTGGCGGTGCTGGAGCAGCCCGGTCCGTGGATGCCGGTGGAGCGCCGCAATGCGGTGATGCTCGAATCGCTGAAGGCCGCCATGGCGGAAGCGGAAGGCAAGCTCGGCCCCGACCCGCGCGCATGGCAATGGCGCAAGCTCCACACCGCCGTGTTCACGCATCCGATGGACCCGATCCTGAGCGATGCGGAACGCCAGCAGTTCAATGTCAACGCCGGTCCGATCGGCGGCTCGGCTTTCACGCCGATGAACACCAGCTACCGCAATACCGACTTCCGGCTGACCGCCGGCGCGTCGTTCCGCATGGTGCTGGATGTGGGCAACTGGGATGCCTCGCGCGTGATCAACACGCCGGGGCAGTCGGGCAATCCCGCCAGCCCGCATTACCGCGACCTGGCGCCGCTGTGGGCCAAGGGGGAGTATTTCCCGCTGGTGTATACGCGCAAGGCGGTGGAGAAGGCCAGCCGGGAGCGGTTGGAGTTGGTGCCGCAGTAAGTGGGGCAACCCATGCGTTTGAAGTAGCCATCAAGCCTGGCGTACGCTCCCCTCTCCCGCAAGCGGGCGAGGGGAGCAAACCGGCGGCGGCGCGTTTGCCGCCTTTCCTCACCTCAACATCTTCAACAACGCCTGCGCCGCAGCATCAGACGATGCCGGATTCTGCCCCGTCACCAGTCGCCCCGCGACCACGACATGGCTGGCCCAATCCTCGCCACGCGTGAAGCGCCCGCCGTTGGCCTTGAGCATGTCCTCCACCAGGAACGGGACCACCCTGGTCAGCTGCACGGCTTCTTCCTCGCTGTTGGTGAAGCCGGTCACTTCCTTGCCCTTGACCAGCGGTTCCCCGTCCGCGCCCCTGGTATGGCGGAACACCGCCGGTGCGTGGCATACCGCTCCCACCGGCTTGCCGGCGCGGTCGAACTGCTCGATCAGCGCGGCCGAGCGCTTGTCTTCGGCCAGGTCCCACAGCGGGCCGTGCCCGCCCGGGTAGAAGATGGCGTCGAAGTCTTCCGCCTTCACCTGGTCCAGCGTCAGCGTGCTGGCCAGTGCGGCCCTGGCGGCCGGGTCACCCTGGAAGCGCCGGGTGGCGTCGGTCTGGGCGCCGGGATCGTCGCTTTTCGGGTCGATCGGCGGTTGGCCGCCCTTGGGCGAGGCCAGCGTGATGTCGGCGCCGGCGTCCTTGAAGACGTAGTAGGGCGCTGCGAATTCCTCCAGCCAGAAGCCGGTCTTCTTGCCGGTATTGCCCAGCTGGTCGTGCGACGTCAGCACCATCAGGATTTTCATTGTTCCGCTCCATGTCGGTTCACAGGCAGCCGGGCTGAAATGCCGCGGCACTGGCAACATCCTAGGCAGCGGACTATGATTCGAAAACTTCTATTATTCGATCTCTGTTATCCAAAAAATGAATATCGGCAGCAAGGACCTGAACCTGCTGTACGTGTTCCACGTGCTGTACCAGGAGGGCAATGCCTCGCGCGCGGCCGCGCGCATGGCGCTGAGCCAGCCCGCGCTGAGCCACAAGCTCAACCGCCTGCGCGACGAGCTCGGCGATCCGCTGTTCGTGCGTGCGCCGCGCGGCCTGACGCCGACGCCGCGTGCGCACGCGCTGGCGCCGCAGGTGCAGCGGCTGGTCGGGGATCTCGACGCGTTCTATGACGCCTGTGCCGGCCACGACTACCTGGCGCGCAGCGAGCACCTGCACATCTACACCACCGACTACATGGAGCAGCTGCTGCTGCCAGCCCTGCTGCCGCGGCTGCGCAGCCAGGCGCCGGGCGTGGTGCTGGTCACGCACAACACGCGCGGCGAGCTGCCGCGCGAGGAACTTGAGAAGGGCACCTGCGACCTGGCGATCGCGGGTTTCTATGAGAACCTGCCCGATACCTTCCACCAGCAGCGGCTGTGCAGCGAGGACTTCGTGGTGCTGGCCTCGCGCGCCAATCCGCGCATTGCCGACGGCCTGGATCTCGACGCCTTCCTGGCGTGCGAACACCTGCTGACCACGCTGACCGGCGACCTCAACGGCGTGGTCGACCGCGCGCTGGCCCGGAAGGGGCACAAGCGCAGCGTAGTGGCGGGGTTGTCGAGCTTCCTTGCGCCGAGCCGGCTGGTGCGCGGCACGGAACTGCTGCTGACCTGCCTGCGCTCGGTCGCGGAAGAGGCCGTGGCGCGCGACCCTGATCTGGTGCTGCTGCCGGTGCCGTTCGCACTGCCCCACGTCGACATGATGCAGATCTGGCACGCGCGCACCGATGCCGACCGGCTGCGGCGCTGGCTGCGCCAGCAGATCCAGGAGGCGGCCAGCGCCATCAGCGCGGCCGAACCCGCCGCGCGCAAGCCCCGCGTCAGGCGCGGTTGACCACCGGCAGCAGCGCGCCCTGCACCGCGCGCGCCGCATCCGAGGCCAGGAACAGGATCACGTCGGCCAGCGCATCCAGGCTGACCCAGCGCGCGGCATCGGCATCCGGCATGGCCTGGCGGTTCTCGGGCGTATCCAGCACGCTGGGCAGCACCGCGTTGACGCGGATGCCCTGGTCGCGCAGCTCTGCCGACATCGATTCGGTCACGCGCGCCAGCGCGTCCTTCGAGGCGCAATAGGCGCTCATCTGCGCCAGCCCGCGCGCCGCCGAGTTGGCACCCACGTTGACGATGGCGCCGCCGCCGGCGGCCAGCATGTGCGGCACCACCGCGCGCGCCATGTTCAGCACCGTGCCCACGTTCATGTCGAACACGTGGTTCCAGGCCTCGGCGCTGGTTTCATGCACGCTTGGGCCCATGGCGAAGCCGCCGGCCAGGTTGCACACCACGTCGATGCGGCCGCATGCCTGAACCGCTTGCGCGACGGCCTCGCTCAGCTTGGCGGCATCCAGCAGGTCCGCCTGCAGCGTCAAGTGGCCGGTGCCCGCTTCGGGCAGCGGCGCTGCATGGCGGTCCAGCAGCACCACGCGCGCGCCGGCCTGCGCGAAGGCCTGTGCCACGGCGCGGCCCAGGTTGCCGCGTGCGCCGGTGATCAATACGTTCTTGCCGTTGAAGTTCATTTGCGTGCTCCTGCGCCGTGGTGGCGCGCATGGTCGGGGTCAGCATCGCCCGGGGCCGGCTTTTACCATCGTGGGCCGGGGCGAAAAACGCAAGCCAGTCTACGCACCGCTCCCCAACATTTGCTTGCGAAATTGCCTCGGGCTAACCCTTGAACGGCACAGGAAGTTGCGCGCCGCGCCGGCGTCATTGCCGATTGCGGCGTGGCTTGTGCGCTGGCGTGATGTCCGCGGGGGCGGCCGCCGCTTCCGCCGCCGCGGTCTGTTCAAGGAAGGCCACCAGCAGCCGCGCCGCCGGCGACAGCAGTTCCAGGTCGCGGAAGCAGATCGCAAAGCGCCGCCGCGCCCAGTCGTTGCGCAGCGGGATCACGCGCAGGCCGAAGGTGGGTGCGATCGGCGCGGCGATCTCGGCCGGGATGATGGTGATGCCCAGGTTGGCACGCACACAGCGCAACGCGGCGTCGAAGGTCGAGACCACCGCGCGGTAGGCAATGCCGCGCCCGAGGATGGCCGCGTAGCGCGTCAGCATGGTCTGCACCGCGGTCTGGGCGGGCATGCCGATATGGTCGTAGTCCAGCGTGTCCTCGAAGCGGCAGTCCTCGGCCTGCGCCAGCGGATGCGAGGCGTGGACCACCGCCGCCAGGTGGTCGGTGCGGTAGGGCCGGGTCTGGAAGCCCTCCAGGTCGGCCGCGTCCCAGCAGATGCCCAGCGGCGCCGAGCCCTCGCGCAGCGCGCGCACCACGTCGCTGCTCAGGCTTTCCTCGATGGTCACGCGCACGTCGCGGTTGGCCGGCTGCTGCAGGAAGGCGGCAATATCGTCCGGCAGCGATTCCGCCATCGACGACACCGTGGCCAGCAGCCGCACCTGCCCGCGGATGCCGGCGCCATAGTCGGCCATGTCGCGCGCGACGCGGTCCGCCGCCGCCAGCATGGCGCGCGCATGCGCCAGCACCATCTCGCCGGCGGGCGTGGGGATCACGCCGCGGCGGCGGCGTTCCAGCAGGGTTGCGCCAACCGTCTCTTCCAGTTGCGCCAGCCGCTTGCTGATGGCCGATGCCACGATGTGCTCCTGCTCGCCCGCGCGCGCCATGTTGCGGGTTTCGCAGACGGCGACGAACAGGCGCAGGGTGGTGAGGTCGAGGTCTCGCATGGCTGTGAGGGACTGCGGGGTTTCCGGAATGGAATGTTAAGCCCCTTTGCTTGCCGGTAATCATTCATCCGGGAATTCCTGGATGCCGTCGTGCGGCGCCCGACAGACATTCCGGTTCGGAAAGTTATCGTGCGTAAACCACCGCTTCAGCTCTTGGGCAGAAACTCATAGAGTTCTTCCGTCGCCCCCACGGCGGGGCGCAAACCGGAAGCCCCTGAATCATGTCTGTTCCCTTTCCCCGCCACGCCGTTATCCGCGAAGTCGGATTGCGCGATGGCCTGCAGAGCATCCGCACCATCCTGCCCACGGCCAGCAAGGAAGCGTGGATTCGCGGCGCGTACGCGGCCGGCCTGCGTGAGCTGGAAGTCGGCTCGTTCGTGCCCGCGCACCTGCTGCCGCAACTGGCCGATACCGCGCAGCTGGTGGCGTTTGCGCGCACGCTGCCGGGCCTGTTCGTCTCGGTGCTGGTGCCGAACCTGCGCGGCGCGCAGGATGCGCTGGCCAGCGGCGCGGACCTCATGCTCGTGCCGCTGTCGGCCAGCCATGCGCACAGCCTGGCCAACCTGCGCAAGACGCCGGACGAGGTGGTGGCGGAAGTCGCCCGCATCCGGGCCGCGCGCGATGCCAGCGGCGCGAAGACGCTGATCGAAGGCGGTGTCGGTACCGCGTTCGGCTGCACGCTGCAGGGCCATGTCGATCCCGAAGAAGTGCTGCGCCTGATGCAGGCGCTGCTCGATGCCGGCGCCGACCGCGTCAGCCTGGCCGACACCGTCGGCTATGCCGACCCGCGCATGGTGCGCGAGCTGTTTGCGCGCGCCGTCGAGATCGCCGGCGAGCGCTTCTGGTGCGGCCATTTCCACGATACCCGCGGGCTTGGCCTGGCCAACGTCCACGCGGCGCTGGAAACCGGCGTGAGCCGCTTTGACGCCTGCCTGGCCGGCATCGGCGGCTGCCCGCACGCGCCTGGCGCCAGCGGCAATGTCACGAGCGAGGACCTGGCCTACATGCTCGGCAGCATGGGCTTCGACACCGGCATCGATATCGGCCGCCTGCTGGCGCTGCGTGAAGACGTGGCCGGCTGGCTCAAGGACGAAACCCTGCACGGCACGCTGTGGCGCGCCGGCCTGCCCAAGACCTTCCCGGCCCAGCACGCTGGCGCCACTGCCTGAGACGCAAGATGACCCAAGACAACAGCAACTCCCTGCCGCTGGCCGGCATCCGCGTGGTCGAATTCACGCATATGGTGATGGGCCCCACCTGCGGCATGATCCTGGCCGACCTGGGCGCCGAAGTGATCAAGGTGGAGCCGCCCGGCGGCGACAAGACGCGCAACCTGCCGGGCCTGGGCATCGGCTTCTTCCGCGCCTTCAACCGCAACAAGAAGAGCGTGGTGCTGGACATCACCACCGAGGAAGGGCGCGCCGCCGCCGCCGAGCTGGCGGGCCAGAGCGACGTGCTGCTGGAGAACTTCCGGCCCGGCCTGATGCAGAAGCTGGGGCTGGACTACGCCACGCTGTCACGCGACTACCCGCATCTGATCTATGTCTCGCACAAGGGCTTCCTGCCCGGCCCGTACGAGAACCGGCTGGCGCTGGACGAGGTGGTGCAGATGATGGGCGGCCTGTCCTACATGACCGGCCCCAGCGGGCGGCCGCTGCGCGCGGGCACCTCGGTCAACGACATCATGGGCGGCATGTTCGGCGCCATCGGCGTGCTGGCCGCGCTGCGCGAGCGCGACCGCACCGGGCGCGGCCAGGAGATCCAGAGCGCGCTGTTCGAGAACTGCGTGTTCCTGGCTTCGCAGCATATGCAGCAGTTCGCGATGACCGGCGAGGCGCCGCCGCCGATGCCGTCGCGCGTATCGGCATGGAGCGTGTATGACGTCTTCACGCTGGCCGGAGACGAGCAGCTGTTCATCGGCGCGGTCAGCGACAAGCAGTTCGTGACGTTGTGCCAGGTGCTGGAGCATCCGGAGCTTCTCGACAAGCCCGAGTACGCCAGCAATGCCTCGCGCGTGGCGGTGCGTCCGCAACTGCTCGATGAGCTGGGCGCGATCCTGCGCCACCACCGCAGCGCAGAACTGGCGCCCAGACTCGAAGCCGCCGGCATCCCCTATGCGCCGATCGTGCGCCCGGACCAGTTGCTCGACGATCCGCACCTGCTCGCCAGCGGCGGGCTGGTGCCGATGCAGGCCGACGACGGCTCGACCACGCCCACGGTGCTGCTGCCGCTGCTGATGGGCGGGCGCCGCCCGGGCGTGCGCCGGCCGCTGCCCAGGGCCGGCGAGCACAACGAAGAGATCCTGTCGCAGCTCGGCCAGGGCCGCGCCGGCTGACCGGTACCACGACGGGCATGCCGCGCCACAGCGGCAGCCCGCAAAGATCCTACGATAACGATACGGAGACAACCCCATGCACCCCCGTCGCATCCTTTTCAAGTCAGGACTGGCGCTGGCCGCCACCATGGCCGCCGCGCTGGCCGCGCCCGGCATCGGCGCGCTCGCGCAGGGCAGCACCGGCAAGCCGGTGCGCCTGATCCTGCCGATCAGCGCCGGTTCCGGCGTGGACACCATCGCGCGCGCGGCCGGCCCGGCCCTGGGCAAGGCCTTTGGCCAGCCGGTGGTGATCGAGAACCTGCCCGGCGCCGGCGGCATCACCGGTGCCGCGGCCGTGGTCAAGGCGCAGCCGGACGGCAGCACGCTCGGGCTGGTCTCCAACAACCATGTCATCAACCCGAGCGTGTTCCGCACCATGCCGTTCGATGCCATCAAGGACATCACCCCGATCAGCGTGATCGGCACCACGCCGCTGGTGCTTGTCGTGAACCCGAAGGTGCCGGCAAAGAACGTGAAGGAACTGGTGGCGCTGCTCAAGGCCAGGCCCGACGGCTACAACTACGGGTCGTCCGGCAATGGCACCATCATCCACCTGGCCGGGGAGATGTTCCTGGACGAGGCCGGCGTGAGTGCGCGCCATGTGCCGTACAAGGGCACCGGGCCGATGATGAACGACCTGATCGCCGGACAGGTGGAACTGGGCGTAGTCGCGCTCAACGCGGTGGCGCCGCACCTGAAGGCCGGCACACTGCGGGCGATCGGCGTGTGCGGCGACAAGCGCTCAGCCGCAGCGCCGGACATCCCCACCATCGCCGAACAAGGCTTGCCCCACTACAACGTCGCCGGCTGGTTTGCCGTGGTTGGCCCCGCCGGCATGCCGCCGGCAGAGGTGAAGCGCGTGCATGACGCATTCGCCAGGGCCTTCACCTCGCCTGAAGTGCTGGAAGCGATGAAGAAGCAAGCCACCGTGGTCGAGCCCGGCACACCCGAAGCCGCCGCAAGCTTCTTCCGCAGCGAGGCCACACGCTACGCCGCGCTGGTGAAGAAAGCCAACGTCAAGATCGAATAGCGCCCCACTTCGCTGCGGCACCACACCTGATCCATCCTCACGCTCTCGTTCATGACACTCTACAAACTTGGCGACCTCGCGCCCGCCATCGCCGGTACCGCGTTTGTCGCGGCGCAAGCCACCATCATCGGCCGCGCGGAACTGGCCGAACACGTCTCGGTCTGGCCCGGCGCGGTGATTCGCGCCGACAACGAGCCGGTGACAATCGGCGCCGGCAGCAACGTGCAGGAAGGCGCGGTGCTGCATACCGACCCGGGCTGTCCGCTGGCGCTCGGGGCCGGCGTGACCGTGGGGCACCAGGCCATGCTGCATGGCTGCACCGTGGGCGATGGCGCGTTGGTCGGCATCCAGGCCGTGGTCCTGAACAACGCGTCGATCGGCGCCGAGTCGCTGGTGGCCGCCGGCGCGCTGGTGACCGAGGGCAAGCAGTTCCCGCCGCGCTCGCTGATCCTGGGTTCGCCCGCCAAGGCTGTGCGCGAGTTGACGGATGAGGAAGTGAAGCACCTGCGCGTGAATGCCGAGGACTACGTCCGGCGTGCCGCGTATTACCGGACGGCGCTGGAAAAGATCGGCTAAGTGACTGGGCACGGTGTGGCCTGCAGGATGCGCGCCAAGCGCCTAGAATGCCTGCAGCCACCGTGGCGATGCCCCCAGGAGGACGACCATGTCCGACAAGCCTGTCAAGATCCCCGGCCCCGACCATCCGATCACCATCACGCCGACCGCCGGCAGGGTCGTGGTCAAGGTGGCGGGCGTCACCATTGCCGACAGCGACGCTGCGCTGACCCTGCAAGAGGCGGCCTACCCGCCGGTGCAGTACATCCCGCGCGCGCATGTCGACATGGCGCAGCTGGAGCGTACCGCGCACGCTACATACTGCCCGTACAAGGGCGACTGCAGCTACTTCTCCGTTCCCGCAGGCGGCGAGCGTTCGCGCAATGCGGTGTGGAGCTATGAAGCGCCTTACGCCGCGGTCGCCGCCATGGGCTCGTACCTGGCCTTCTATCCGGAGCGCGTCGGCAGCATCGAGATCCTCGGCAACTGAAGGATCGCGCGCCGCGCGGCATGGCGGCACCAGGAACGGAACTGCGCGGTTGCTTGCATCGACGGCAAGCACCATAGCCGCGGACAGCCTACGGGCCGAGCGCCGCATCGACCATCGCCACGGCCAGCCCGAGCAGCAGTGCGATGGCCGACGCGATAAACCATCGTACCGTCCTGCGGTACTCGTCCACCGCATCGTCCTCGATGCGCAGCGCGCGGAACAGCGCGACGATCTGCAGCGACACGGCGGCCAGTAGCGATACCGCCGCGAACAGCGCGCGCAGGTTCCAGTGGCCAGGGCTTTCGAAGCCCCAGAAGCGCCAGAACGCCAGCGAAAAGCCCAGCAGCACCGTGATCGCGGTGATGATGCCTTGCCGATAGCCGTTGGGCACCATCTGCGGCGCTGGCCCGGGTGAAGCCGCTGGATCGGGAGCATTCATGGGCGTCTCCGGTGGTGGCGTTGCGTCCTCCGCAGCCTGGCCAGGCGGGCCGCGGATTCAGCCGTCGCGGGCCGGCAATTGCACCACGGCCAGCGTGGCATCGGCTGGCCCGACGACCTTGCTCAGATGCCCTTTGCCCGTGGTGTCTTCCAGCAGCAGCGCACTGCCTGCCGACAGCGGCCGGCGTTCGCCGTCGCTGGCTTCGAACTCCATCGCACCGGCCAGAACGAAGATCCACATGCGCAGCGGCGACGGGTGCAGTGCGCCCACCCAGCCGGCCGGCACCAGCAGGAAGCCCTGGCGCGCGGCTTCGTCCAGCGGCGACACCCAGAAGGCGCGCGCCGGTGGCGCGAACAGGCGCTCGGTGATGGCAACGGAAAGCGGGGCAAAGTGGGATTCGCCGGCGGCATCCGCGTAAAGCCGCTCAAAGGCCAGCGGCGCACGCGCGGTTGTGACGGGTTCGGCAGTGGCAGCCATGGCGCACCTCCCTGCGGCGCATTGCGCGCGTTGTTATGCAGCCAGTCTAGGCTGCCGGGCGCGGAGTGCAATGCCTGCCTGGGCGTGCGAGGGCAGGGCGTCAACCCTTGCTGAAGATGCTGTAGAAGTCCGGCGCGCCGCTGTCGGGCACGCTCAGGTCGAGCGAGCCTTCGATGTGTTCCAGGTGTTGCGCCATCATCGCGCTGGCGCGCGCGGCGTCGCGCTGCTCGATGGCGTCGATCAGCTGGCGGTGCTCATGCTCGGCGCAGGCCGGCGCGCCGGGGCGGTCGTACAGCGTGATGATCAGGCAGGTCAGCGACACCATTTCGCGGATCAGCTTTTCGAGGATGGCATTGCCGGCCATCTCCGCGAGCAGGATATGGAATTCCCCTGACAGGCGGATCATCGCCGCGCGGTCGCCGCGGCCGCGCGCGTTGTCTTCTTCCATGGCATGGCGGCGCAGGCTGCGGACTTTGGCCGGCGTGGCACGCTGGGCCAGTTCGGCCGCCAGCGCGGGCTCGACCACGCGGCGCGCCTGGAACACCTCGCGTGCCTCGTCCACCGTGGGGCTGGAGACAAAGGCGCCGCGATTGGGCACCAGCGTGACCAGCTTCTCATGCGCCAGGCGCGCGAAGACCTGGCGGATGCGGGCCCGGCTGGCGCCGGTCACTTCGCACAGCCGTTCCTCGACCAGCTTGGTGCCGGCCAGCAGGCGGTGCTCCATGATCGCGGTCAGCAGGCTGAGGTAGATCGCCTCGGTGGCGGAAGCCTCGCTGGCGGCGGCCTCCGGGCCGGCACTTTCCTCCGGCGCGGCATTGGCGGCGGCCTTGGGTGCCGTTTTCAGGGTTGCCTTGGACGCGGGCCGGCGCGGCGTTTTTGCTGCCGCGCCGGGCGCCGCCTTCTTCGATGTGGTTGCCATATCAGGGGACGGACATTCAGCCTGTCGCCGGAACTGGCGACGAAAGACGGCTATATCGTACACAAATATGGCGACATGGACGGCATTTGTCAGGCCGGAGCAACTTCCTCGCGCATCGTGCCCACGGCTGCGGCACCACCGGCGGCTTCGAACGGATGCACCTGCGCCCAATGCCGGGCGATGTCGACACGGCGGCAGATCCACACCTTGTCGTGACCCTGCACATAGTCGAGGAAGCGCTGCAGCGCGCGGAAGCGGCCCGGGCGGCCGAGCAGGCGGCAGTGCATGCCGATCGACAGCATCTTGGGGCTGTCCTGGCCGCTCGGGTCGCCTTCCTCGTACAGCACGTCGAACGCATCCTTCAGGTACTGGAAGAACTGTTCGCCGGTATTGAAGCCCTGCGGCGTGGCAAAGCGCATGTCGTTGGAGTCGAGCGTGTACGGCACCACCAGGTGTGGCTTCTTCTCGCCGCCAGTGACTTCGACCTCGGTCCAGAAGGGCAGGTCGTCGCCGTAGTAGTCCGAGTCGTACAGGAGGCCGCCGTGCTCCACCACCAGGCGGCGCGTGTTGGGGCTGTCGCGGCCGGTGTACCAGCCCAGCGGCAGTTCGCCGGTCAGGTCCTTGATGATCTGCATGCCGATGCGCATGTGCTCGCGCTCGGTGGCTTCGTCGATGCCCTGGTAGTGGATCCAGCGCCAGCCGTGGCAGGCGATCTCGTGGCCCAGTTCGACCAAGGCGCGGGTCAGTTCAGGATGGCGCTGCAGCGCCATCGATACGCCGAAGACGGTCAGCGGCAGGCCGCGCTTCTCGAACTCGCGCAGGATGCGCCAGACGCCGGCGCGCGAGCCGTATTCATAGATGCCCTCCATGCTCATGTGGCGGTCGGGGTAGGCCGCGGCGCCGACGATCTCGGAGAGGAACTGCTCGGAGGCAGCATCGCCGTGCAGCACGCAGTTTTCGCCGCCTTCTTCGTAGTTGAGGACGAACTGCAGCGCAACGCGCGCGCCGCCCGGCCAGCGGGCGTGCGGCGGCCGGGCGCCGTAACCGATGAGATCGCGTGGATAGCGGGACTGGAGCATGGTGGTGGAGTCGGAAATGGGTCGGGAAGTCATACGGTTCAGTTCAGCGCATAAGGGGCCAGCATGCCCGCATACGCCTTGGGCAGCGGCCGCGCCCAGTCGCCGCGCTTGCTGGTGCCCAGGCGCACCGAGACCAGCGCCTCGGCCATCTTGACCGCGCACACCACGCCGTCGATCACCGGCGCGCCGATGGCGTCGGCGATCTCGTCGCACAGGTCGGTCATGCCGGCGCAGCCCAGCACGATGCATTCGCTGCGGTCTTCAACCAGCGCCTGGCGGCAGGCCTCGGTGATGATGCGGCGCGCGTCCGAGCCCGGGCGCTCCAGTTCCAGCACCGGCAGGTCGCAGGCGCGCACGTTGTTGCAGAAGCGTTTCATGCCGTAGCGCTCGGCCAGGTGCCAGGCGATATTGCAGGTGCGCGCCAGCGTGGTCACCACGCTGAAGCTGCTGCCGACCACGCTGGCCATATGCATGGCGGCCTCGGCGATGCCGATCACCGGTCCGCGCGCCACCTCGCGGGCGGCGTACAGGCCGGGGTCACCGAAGCAGGCAATGACGTAACCGTCCACGCCTTCCTGTTCGCCGGCCAGGATTTCATCGAGGATGCCGGGCACGGACAGGGCTTCGTCATAGTGGCTTTCGATGGAAGCCGGTCCCATGCGCGGGCTGACCGCGCTGATGCGCGTGCCCGGTGCCGCCACGGCGACGGCGCACTGCCCGATCTTGTCGGTCATGCTCTGGGTGGTATTGGGGTTGATGATCTTCAGCTTCATGGGCGCGGCTCTGCTAAGTGCGGTCGAAATCGTGCAGTCGAAAGAATGGTTCCGGAGATCAGGCCTGGCTGGCGGCGCGGCTGCCGAAGTGGCCGGGCATCATGCGCGGCGCCAGTTGCCGGTACAGCACCAGCGCAATGCCCATGCCGATAAACCAGCTGTAGTTGGCCGCGGACTGCCAGGCCGGCACTACCACGCACAGGATCGGGATGATGGCCGCCGGGATCATGGTGGCCACCGCCGCCGGATTGAAGCCGTTGCGGTACCAGTAGCGGCCGCGCGGGTTCAGCGTGTACAGGTCGTCGACGTCGACATGCTGGCGGCGCACCAGGTAGTAGTCGGCAATCAGGATGCCGAACAGCGGGCCGATGAAGGCGCCCAGCACGTCCAGCGTGTAGTGGATCACCGCCGGGTTGTTGTACAGGTTCCACGGCGTGATGAAGATCGACGCCACGGCCGCGATCATGCCGCCGGTGCGCCAGCTGATGTGCTTGGGCGAGACGTTGGAGAAGTCGAATGCCGGCGAAACAAAGTTGGCGACGATATTGATGCCGATGGTGGCGGTCATGAAGGTGAACGCGCCCAGCAGCATGGCGAAGGTGCTGTCGATATGGCTGACGGTCTCCACCGGGTCGGTGATCAGCTTGCCGAACACCGGCAGCGTGGCCGAGGTCGTGACCACGGTCAGCAGCGAGAAGCCCAGGAAGTTGACCGGCAGGCCCCAGAAGTTGCCGCGCTTGACCGACTTGAAGTCCTTGGCATAGCGGGAGAAGTCGCCGAAGTTCAGCATCGGGCCGGAGAAATACGACACCACCAGCGCGATCGCGCTCAGCATCACCGGCACCGATTCCCAGCCGGTGTACTTGACGAAGCTCAGCGTGAAATTGACGTTCTCCCAGCCGGCCTTGTTCACCAGCCAGATCGCCAGCGCGATCATCACCACGTACACCGCCGGGCCGGCCCAGTCGATGAACTTGCGGATGGTCTCCATGCCGGTCCAGAACACCAGCGCCTGCAACACCCACAGCACCATGAATGCGGCCCAGCCCAGCGTGGAGAGTCCGGCAAAGCCGTGCAGCTTCACGTCGGCATAGGGCGCCAGCGCGGGGAAGAAGTGCAGCGCCAGCACCAGGAAGGCGCTGGAAGCCAGGTAGGTCTGGATGCCGTACCACGCCACTGCGATCAGCCCGCGGATCACCGCCGGGATGTTGGCGCCGAGCACGCCGAACGAGGCCCGGCAGATCACCGGATAGGGTGTGCCGGTCACCTGGCTGGGCTTGGCCACCAGGTTGCAGAAGAACTGCACGATCAGGATGCCGACCAGCAGCGACACCAGCACCTGCCAGCTGGTCAGCCCCAGCGCGAACAGGCTGCCGGCAGTGATGTAGCCGCCCACGCTGTGCACGTCCGACATCCAGAAGGCAAAGATGTTGTAGGTGCCCCAGGTCTGCTTGCGCAGCGGCGCCAGGTCCTCGTTGGTCAGGCGTTCGTCATAGCCCGGCTTGATCAGGGCGTTGCCGTGTGCGGCATGCCCCGCCTGCACCTGCGGTGCGTCGGCGGGGGTTGCGGTCGTTTGCATCATCTGAGTCTCCTGGCAGATGTGTGTCTTGACGATAGGCGACATGCGGCCGTTTGGCTCTTTGGTGTGCGCCGGTGGAAAGCTGCTTTTTATTGACTACAAAATTGTCTACAAAATTGATTTGGTGTGTAGACGATGTTGTAGATCACGGTTTCGTGATTGTCAACATTCGCTTTCCCTGAAGTCTTTTCGTCCACTCCGGGATGTCCTCAGGGGTTTACCCCCGGCTTGATTCGTGCAGATCCTGAATATAGGATGTCCAACATCCCATCTGTAGATGCCTGGCAAAGAGACAAAATTGGAGATAACTATGGGGCATGGTCCGCTTTCCCGATTCACCGTACTCGACCTCACGCGCGTGCGCTCCGGTCCGGCCGCCGTGCGCCAGTTCGCCGACTGGGGGGCGACCGTCATCAAGATCGAAGAGCCGGGCCAGGCGCCCGATGACAAGCCGGGCGGTTCGGCGCAGTTTGCCGACTACCAGAACACCCATCGCAACAAGCAGAGCATTACGCTCAACCTCAAGCATCCGGAGGGGCGCGCGCTGTTCCTGGAGCTGGTGCGCAAGGCCGATGTGGTGGTGGAGAACTACCGGCCCAACGTGAAGTTCAAGCTGGGCATCGACTATGAGTCGCTGCGCAAGGTCAATCCGCGCATCGTCTATGGCAGCGTATCGGGGTTCGGGC
Source organism: Cupriavidus sp. FW306-1B-F12B (assembly GCF_058781795.1). Lineage (NCBI taxonomy): Bacteria > Pseudomonadati > Pseudomonadota > Betaproteobacteria > Burkholderiales > Burkholderiaceae > Cupriavidus > Cupriavidus sp. FW306-1B-F12B. The sequence goes on along the minus strand of NZ_JBYSXC010000003.1, from coordinate 160,226 downwards.
AGGATGGTCCGTACCACGAGCGCCCGGGCCTGGACCAGATCGCGCAAGGGATCTCCGGCATGATGTCGGTCACGGGCGAACCCGGGCGCGGACCGATGCGCGCGGGGATTCCCGTTGCGGACCTGACCGCCGGCCTGTTCTGCGCGATCGGCCTGATGGTGGCGCTGCTGGAACGCGAAGTGTCCGGCCAGGGCCAGTGGGTGCAGACCTCCCTGCTGCAATCGCAGCTGTGGATGATGGACTTCCAGGCCATGCGCTGGCTGATGAATGGCGAGGTGCCGGGCCAGAGCGGCAACGATCATCCCACCAGCAGCCCGACCGGCGTGTTCCCGACGCAGGATGGCTACATGAATATCGCCGCCATGGGCAACGACATCTTCGCGCGGCTGTGCAAGGTGCTCGACGTGCCTGAACTCATCGCGGACGAGCGCTTCCTGACGGTGCCGTTGCGTGCCCGCAATCGCCCGGCGCTGAACGCCGCGATCGCCGAGCGCACGCGCACGCGCACCACCGAGGAATGGATCGGCCGCATGAATCGCGAAGGGGTGCCGTGCGGCCCCATCCTCAGCATGAACGAGGCCTTCGCCGATCCGCAGGTCGAACATCTGCGCATGAGCCAGCCCATCGAGCACCCCAGGCTGGGCACGATCTCCGTGGTCGGCCAGCCGGTGATCCTGAGCCGGACCTCGCTGGGCGAACTGGCGCCGGCACCGGAGAGCGGTGAGCACAACCACGACGTGTACCGTTCGCTGCTCGGCCTGGATTCCGCGCGGATCGAAGCGCTTGCAGCGCAGGGGGTCATCTGATTGAGCGCTACCATATCCGCCATGATTGCCCCGCTTCCGGGGCCACGGACATGACGGAGATTCTGATGAAGGCCCAACTTGGCATGGAGATTCGCGGATTCACGAGCCTGCGCCGGCCGGACAACCTGCCCGACGAGATCGCGCACCAGATCCGCCAGCGCATCCTGGACGGGACCCTGGCCCACGGGCAGCAGCTGCCTACGGAGAACGAGCTGGCCACCGCGTTCGACGTGAGCCGCAATGTCGTGCGCGAGGCCATCGCGCGCCTGAAGCTGGCCGGCTACGTTGAAACCCGGCGCGGCACCGGCACGTTCGTGGCGCAGGGCATCGGGCAGCGCAACTTCGAGATCGTCACCGACGAGCTGCTGCATGAGGATGCGCTCGAGCATGTCTTCCAGCTGCGCGTCGAGATCGAATCGGGCGCGGCCGCGCTGGCGGCGCGGTTCCGCACGCCCGCGCAGCTGGAGGCGCTGCGACTGGCGCTGGCGAAGGTCGATGAAGCGGGCGGAGACTGGGAAAAGGGCGCGGACACCGCACTCGATTTCCACCTCGCGGTCGGCAACGCGACCAACAACCCGTACTTCATCCGCTTGATGGCGCATCTGAGCCATGTGCTCCACGACTCCGTGCGCACGCTGCGTTCCACCTCGACCGGGACCACGCGCATCGCGGAAGTCGAGCAGGAGCACCACGCGATCTTCGACGCCATTGCCGCGGGGAACGCCGACCAGGCGCGCGCCGCCATGCGCTACCACTTGACCAACGGTATTGAAAGACATAAGGCCCGAGCGCCTGGAAAGACAACATGACCACGACACGCATACTGCAAGGCGAGATTACCGATACCCTGCTGGTCGAAAAACGCGGCCGCACCGGCTGGATTATCTTCAACGACCCTGGCCGCCACAACGCCGTCTCGTTCGACATGTGGGCGGCACTGCCCCAGGCGCTCGCAGCGTTCGAGCAGGACGACGAAGTGCGCTCGGTAGTGCTGACTGGCGCCGGAGAACGCGCCTTCGTGAGCGGGGCAAACATCGCGCAGTTCGACAGCCTGCGCTCCGGCGAAGAGGCCGTCGCGGCCTATGAGCAAGTGGCCGAGGCCGCCCAGCTGGCCCTCTACGACTACGCCAAGCCGACCCTCGCCAGGATCAAGGGCTATTGCATCGGCGGCGGCCTGAATATTGCCCTGTGCTGCGATATCCGGATTGCGTCGGCCGACAGCACCTTCGCCATCCCGGCCGGCAAGCTCGGCCTGGGCTACCGGCTCACCGCAATCCGGAATCTGGTCAGCACGGTCGGCGCCGCCAATGCGCTCGAAATCTTCCTGACCGCCAACCGCTATGCGGCGGCGGACGCCAAGGCCCTTGGCCTGGTCCACCACGTGACCGATGCGGCCGACCTCGACACGGCGCTGCAGGCGCGCCTGGACCAGATTGCCGCCAACGCGCCCCTCACGCTGCGCGCCGGCAAACGCATGATTCGTCAATTGCAGCAGCTGGGCCCGCAGGTCGATATCGCGGGCATGCAGCAGCTCGTCATGCAGTGCTTCGCCAGCGACGATTACCGCGAGGGCAAGCGCGCCTTCGCCGAAAAGCGCAGCCCCGCTTTCAAGGGCCAATAAGCGTTACATCCCGGAGCTCCGGGAATATCGGCAATGCCGCCACGCATGACGTGGGGACACATACAAAAGAGAGGAGACATGGCATGAACACGAAGCAGAGGCTTGTCCTCGCGATGGCCGTGGCCGGCCTGGGCCTGGCAGGGCACGCGGCGGCCCAATATCCGCAACAGCCCATCCGTATCGTGGTGGGCTATGCGGCCGGGGGCACGACCGACATCCTGGCGCGGGCGCTGGCCGAACAACTGGCCAGCGAGCTGAAGCAGTCGGTGATCATCGAGAACAAGCCCGGCGCGGCCGGCAACTCGGCCGCCGCCTATGTGCAGCAGTCGGCGCCGGATGGCTATACGCTGTTCATGGCAACCGTGTCGAGCCACGGCATCAACCCAGCCCTGTACAAGAAAACGCTGGGCTACGAGCCGGTCAGCGGCTTTGCGCCCGTCAGCATGGTCGCCTCGATCCCGCTCGTGCTGATCACGACCCCGAACCTGCCCGCCAGGAACGTGCCTGACCTGGTGACGCTGGCCCGGAAGAAGTCGGGAGAGCTGAACTACGCATCCAGCGGCAACGGTTCGCCCGTCCACCTGGCCGGTGCGATGTTTGCCCAGAGCGCCAATGCCAAGCTGGTGCATGTGCCGTATCGGGGCGGAGCGCTTGCCAATACTTCGGTGATCGCCGGCGAGACGCAACTGAGCTTCGCCACGCTGCCTGGCGCCCTGCCGCAGGTAAAGGCCGGCAGGCTGCGCGCCATCGCCGTGACCACCAGGGAGCGGTCGCCGCAACTGCCGGATGTTCCCGCCATGCGTGAAGTGCCGGGCTTCGGCAGCTTCGAGATCAATACCTGGAATGCATTGCTGGCACCGAAGAATACGCCCCAGCCGGTGATCGATGCGCTGAACCGGGCCGTCGCCAGGTCACTGGCGTCGCCGAAGCTTGTTCAGCGCTTCAACGGGGAAGGGGCGACGCCGGCCAGCAGCACCCCGGCTGAACTCAGCCGCTTCGTCAATGCCGAACTGGCCAAATGGGCTGGCGTGGTGAAAGACCTGAACGTCAAGGTTGACTGAAGGCAGGCGCCTGCGGAAGCGGGGCTTCTGCGGGCGGCCTTGCGCTCCGGCCAATCTCAATAAGCAATCTTCGCCGTCAGGCTCACGCTGCGCGGATCGGCCGGCTGGATGTAGTTCTCGTACTGGAAGCCCCAGTAGCGCTTGTTGGTCACGTTGTTCAGCGCGGCGCGCAGCGTCAGGTCCTTGCCGGCGACGCGGGTGTTGTAGCTCGCGCCGAGATTGAACACCGTGTAGCCGCCGGCGTCCAGCGTATTGCCCGCGTTCAGCTTGGTATTGCCGGTGTACTTGCCATCGACGCCAAGGCGCAGGCCTGGCACGAAGGGCACGCGGTAGCTGATGCGTCCCGCCAGCACCAGGTCAGGCGCACCGGCGACGCGCTTGCCGTTGTTGGCCAGGCCCTTGTCGTAGTACGAGTCCAGGTACATCGCGCTGGCGCCGAATTCCCACTGCGGGCCCAGCCGGTACACGCCGGCCAGTTCCAGCCCCTGGTAGATCGAGGTGCCGTCCTGCTGGCGCGTCGGCACGCCGCCGTTGATGCTGTCGTACTCGGCGCCGCGCTCGATGCGGAAGGCGGCGGCGGTGGCGCTCCAGGCGGCCTGGTCGGCCTTGACGCCGATTTCATACTGCTTGCTGCGGATCGGGCTGAGCAGCTGGCGTGCATTGGTGTAGCCATCCGGCACGATCGAGCCGGGCTCCAGCGCTTCCACGTAGCTGGCGTAGACCGTGGCCGTGGGCACCGGCTTGAACATCAGCGCCAGCGTGGGCGTGACCACGCCGTTCTTGCTGTAGCTGGAGCTCACCGGCACGTAGCCGTTCTGCTCGAAGTTGGTCACGCGCAGGCCGGCCAGCACCGACCAGCGCTCGCTCAGCTGCACGGTGTCGCTGGCGAACACCGACTTCTGCGTAATGTCGCTGTTGCGCACCTTGTTGAAGGCGGTCGAGCTGTAGTACGTGTTGGTGTTGGGCTCGAAGATGTTGCCGGTGCCGATGACGGCGCCGAAGCCGTTGTTGTCATAGCGGTCGATCTGCTTCTGCCACGACAGGCCCGCCACCAGCTGGTGCCCGAACGGCCCGGTGCGGAACTTGCCTTCCAGCATCGCCTGCCATTGGCCCACCTGCTGGTTCTGCGCGGTGTCGTAGCGCTGGTCGCTGTAGTCGCCGGCCTGGTTCAGCAGGTTGTAGGTGCTTTCGTTGCGGCTGCGGTTGACCTTGGTGAAGCTGTAGTTGGTGCTGGCCGCCCAGTCAGGATTGATCTGGTAGCGCAGGCCGGTGCTGTACAGCTGCAGGTTGGTGTTCAGGTGCTGGTCGGCACCGGCGAAGTTGCGGATGCGGCCGGACACCGCGGCCGGCAGGGCCGCGTCGCCGTAGCTCCACAGGCTGAACGACGGCATCTGGCCAGTGGCGCGGCGGTCCTGGTAGATCGAGTCGAAGGTCCAGGTCAGGTCCCTGGTCAGGCGCGCATCCAGGCCCAGCGAGACGCTGTCGCGCTTGATATTGCGCGCGTTGTAGGGCGTGCCTTCCTCGTGCGTCACGTTCAGGCGGTAGCCGAACATACTGTTCGGGCCGGCGCGCCCGCCCAGGTCGACGTGCTCGCTCCAGACATTGGCGGCGCGGTAGCCCAGTTCGAACGAGGCGGTGAAGGTGTCGGTCGGCTTCTTGGTGACGTAGTTGACGATGCCGCCCGGGGTGGCAAAACCGTACATGAAGCCCGGCAGCCCCTTGAGCAGTTCCACCTGCTCCATGTGCTCATAGGGCAGCGTGATGCCGTAGGCCACGAACGGCAGCCCGTTGATCTTGAAGCCGTTCTGCCAGTCGATCTGCAGGCCGCGCACGCTCAGGTAGCTGGACCAGCTGTTGTAGCCGTTGCCGTTGTCGCTGACCGACGCATCCATCGCAAACACATCGCCCAGCTTGGCCACCTGGCGGTCGGCCAGGTCTTCGCCGGTGACGATGGTGGTGGAGTACGGGGTGTCGAGCTGCGTGCGCGAGCCCAGCGCGCCGGTGCTGGCCTTTTTCTCAAGCTGCAGGCCGGAATCGTCGACCGCCGAGGCGCTGACGGTCACCGCGGGCAGCGACTGCGCATCCGCTGGCGCCGCGGCTTGCTGCGCCAGCGCGGCGGTTGCCGGAAAGCCGGCCAGGACGGCCAGATGCGCCAGCACGGCGAGATGGCGGGGTTTCGGTGCGCGCAGGCGTGCGGCGCGAATGACTTGACGATTCATGAGGGGACCCGCAGAGGGCAGGAGACAGGCAAACCTGTATGTAAATGTAGATACAAATGCGAATAATTCGCATTTACGAAAAGGCCGAATGATGCCTAAGCCGGTTGCGAGGGTCAAGGTGTTGGAAGGATGTTGCGGTGAAAGCAACGGATGGCTGGCGTAGCCGTTCGCGCTAGGCTCCCTGACTCCCTTATCGATCACTGGAGCCTGCCATGGCCATGTCGAACATTCGTGTCCGGATTGATCTGCGAACCCAAGGAAAAGGCTTCTGCCGTGCTGGAAGCGATGGGCCTGACGGTGTCCGACGCAGTGCGCATGCTGTTGAAGCGCATAGCGACCGACAAGGCACTTCCCTTGGCGTTGATGACGCCAAATGCGGCGACTATTGCTGCGCTGAGGCAAGCGCGGGCCGGCGGGTTGCGCAGGTTTGAGTCGCTGGACGATCTGAGGGCCGATCTCTGCCGTGCAGGCGACTGATGCGGTCTGTCAGCTCCCCGCTCCCGCGTGCGGGAGGGGGAGCGCCAGCCATGGCTAGCGGGTGAGATTTACCGCGTGCGCGCGGGATGCGTGGGAAACGCTCAGCGCTTGCCGTCCTTCGCGTACACCCGCTCACCCGCCACCCAGGTCTCCAGCACCTGGGTCTTCCAGATGTCTGCCGGCTTGGCCTTGAACAGGTCCTGGTCGACCAGGATGAAGTCGGCCCACTTGCCGGCTTCGAGCGAGCCCAGCGTCTTCTCCTGGTGCTCGGCATAGGCCGCGTCCAGCGTGAAGGCGCGGAATGCCTGCGGCAGGGTCATGGCCTCTTCCGGATGCCAGCCGCGGATCGGGCGGCCTTCATGGTCGGTGCGGGTGACCGCGGCGTGCAGGCCGTAGAACGGGTTGGCCGATTCCACCGGGAAGTCCGAGCCGCCCGCGATCACGGTGCCTTGCTTGAGCAGCGTCTGCCAGGCGTAAGCGCCCTTGATGCGGTCCTTGCCGACGCGGTCTTCGGCCATGTTCATGTCGCTGGTGGCGTGGGTGGGCTGCATCGAGGCGATCAGGTCCAGCGTCTTGAAGCGCGGGATGTCCGACAGCGCGATCACCTGCGCGTGCTCGACGCGGTTGCGCAGCTGGCGCCCGCCCACGTCCTTGTAGGCCGCTTCCATGGCATCCAGCACCTGGTGGTTGGTGGCATCGCCGATGGCGTGGATGTTGACCTGGTAGCCGGCCTTGATCGCGCTCTTGACCGCGGTCTGCATGGCGGCATCGCTCATGAAGAGCAGGCCGCTGTGCACATGGTCGTCCGAGTACGGTGCCATCAGCGCGGCGCCGCGGCTGCCCAGTGCGCCGTCGCCATACAGCTTGACCGCGCGCAGGTAGTAGCGGTCGTTGCCATAGCCCACCAGCGGCCCCTTGGCCGACAGCGCCTTGAAGTCGTCGCCGGTGTCGCGGATCATGCCGTAGATGCGCGTGGTCAGCTTGCCCTGGTCGGCGAACTCGCGGTAGATCTTGTCTTCGGCAACGGTCACGCCGGCGTCGCCCGCTGCGGTCAGGCCGAGCGCGCTCATGTGCGCGAGCGAGGCGGCCAGTGCGGCGCGGCGATCGTCGTCGCTGTACGGCGGGATCACGCTGTTGACCAGCGCCATGGCCTTGTCGACCAGCACACCGGTGGGGTTGCCGTTGGCATCGCGCTCGATGCGTCCGCCGGCCGGGTCCCTGGTGTCGCGCGTGATGCCGGCGGCCTGCAGCGCCTTGGTGTTGAGCCACGCGGCGTGGCCGTCCACGCGCACCAGCCGCACCGGGCGGTCCGACACCGCCGCGTCCAGCTCGGCCGCGGTCGGGAAGCGGCCCAGCTTCCAGTTCACCTGGTTCCAGCCATAGCCCAGCAGCCACTTGCGCTGCGGGTTCTTGTCGCCATAGGCGCGGATCATGCCTTGCGCGTCGGCCAGCGTCCTGGTGCCGGACAGCGAGATCTCGGTGGTCTTGAAGCCCAGGCGGAACACATGGCCGTGGGCGTCGATCAGGCCCGGCAGCAGGGTCTTGCCGTGGCCGTCGATGCGTCTGGCATCGGGGTACTGCGCGCGCAGCGCGGCGGCGTCGCCGGTGGCCAGCACCTTGCCCTGGTCGAACACCAGGCCGGTGAAGCTGGTGATCTTGTCCTGCTTCAGGGTATAGCCCTGCACCGATTCCACCAGCGTCGGCGCGGCGTGCGCGGACAGGCTCAGTGCCATGCAGGCGCCAAGCGCCAGCATGCTCATGCGGATTGCTTTCTTCAAAGCGATGCTCCTTGTTGTTGTGCTTTCTTGCTTTTGTGTACTGCTGGTCGTGAAGCGCCCGGGATTGGCGCTTATTCACCGATTGCCGGCACGGCGGCGCGGGCTGGGGCGGCATCGCGTCTGGCCGGCAGGGCGGGGAATTGCATCTCGGCATAGGACACGAAGCGCGTCTTGCGCGCAATGCGGTAACCCAGCCAGATCAGGACGAAGATCGGGATGCCGATATAGGTGGCGGCCACGCTGACCCAGTCGATCTTGCCGCTGGTGAAGGCCTGGTAGTTCTGCCCCAGCGTCACGATCAGGCACAGCGCAAAGGCGAAGATCGGCCCGTAGGGGAAGAACGGCGAGCGGTAAGGCAGCCGGTCCAGGTCCAGCCCCTGTGCGACAAAGCCCTTGCGGAAGCGGTAATGGCTGACCGCAATGCCCAGCCACGCGATAAATCCGGTCATGCCGGACAGGTTCAGCAGCCACAGGTAGACCGACCTGCTTTCGAACAGCGAGGTCAGGAAGCACAGCGCGCCCACCGCGGTGGTGGCCAGCAGCGCCATCAGCGGCACGCCGTTGCGCGTCAGCTGCGCAAAGATGCGCGGCGCGCGGCCTTCGGTGGCCAGGTTGTACAGCATGCGGGTGGAGGCATACATGCCCGAATTGCCGGCCGACAGCACCGCGGTCAGGATCACCGCGTTCATCACGCCTGCCGCAAAGGCCAGGCCCGCATGGCGGAACACCAGCGTGAACGGGCTGACGCCCACGGTCTGCACGTCGTTCTTGAGCAGGTTCGGGTCGGTGTAGGGGATCAGGATGCCGATGATCAGGATCGCCAGCACATAGAACAGCAGGATGCGCCAGAAAACCTGGCGCACCGCGCGTGGGATGTTCTTGGCCGGATCGGCCGATTCGCCGGCGGCGACGCCGATCAGCTCGGTGCCCTGGAACGAGAAGCCGGCGATCATGGCCACGCCGATCAGCGCCGGCAGGCCGCCGACGAAGGGCGCGTCGCCGGTGGTCAGGTTGGCCAATCCGTGGGAGGCCGACACGTCGCCGCGCAGGATGCCGAAGATCATCAGCGTGCCGATGCCGATAAAGGCGATCACCGTCACCACCTTGACCAGCGCGCACCAGTACTCGGCCTCGCCGAAGCCGCGCACCGAGATCGCGTTGAGCAGGAACATCAGGCCCAGGAACAGCGCGCTCCACAGCACGCCCGGCGTGTCGGGGAACCAGTACTGCATCACCAGCTGGGCCGCGGCCAGTTCCACGGCGATGGTCACCGCCCAGTTGTACCAGTAGTTCCAGCCGAGCGCGAAGCCGAAGCCTTCATCGACATAGCGCGCGCCATAGGTGGCGAACGAGCCCGACACCGGCATATAGGCCGCCAGCTCGCCCAGGCTGGTCATCAGGAAATAGACCATCGCCCCGATCAGGATATAGGCGGCCAGCGCGCCGCCGGGGCCGGCCTGCGCGATGGTGGCACCCGAGGCCACGAACAGCCCCGTGCCGATCGAGCCGCCGATGGCGATCATGGTGAGATGGCGTGCCCGCAGGGTGCGGCGCAGCGTCGGCGCGGGGGCGCCGGAAGAGGGGGGCTGGGAAGGTTGGCTTGACATCAGGATCCGGTCTGGGCGCGCGCCAGGACAAAAGGCGCGAAGGCGCGCAACTATGCCGGCATCGCCGAGAGGCGGCAAGCTGTGCCGAAGCGCCAGCCGCACGGGTCGCGGGGGCCCGCCGCCAGTGCCTCCTCCCGGTTCTACCGGCCGGTATATTGGGCGGCATCATAAGAGAAATCGCTGTGCAGGGAAAGCCGCTGCGCGGGCTGTGGGCCGCCAGGTGTGCTGCATCCGCCGCGTCGCCGCGTGCCTGTGCAATGAGGTGTAGGACAAACACCCGGCGCGGAACAGGAATGGCACCGCTGCCACGGCAGCGGCGCGCGGTATATCGTGCGAGGTAGCAGGCGCTGCATGCCGGCCGGCGCGCGGGGCCAGCTCCATTCCATCCCGCCGCAGGGGGACCTTACGGATGTTCCAGACGCTCTGCCATATTCCGTTCGATACCCGGTCAAGCCGTGCCGCGGCACACGCGGGCGCCAGCCGGGGCCTGCGCCGGCTGACGGCGGCCATGCTGGGGTCGGCGCTGGTGGCCGGGCTGCTGGCAGGGTGCGCCAGCCTGCCGGCCTCGGCGCAGCGCACCCCCTCGAGCGCCCCGGCCAGTACCGCCGATACTCCGCTGGGCAAGGTGCTGGCGCCGCGCCTTGCCCAGCGCCCCGGCGAATCGCTGTTCTATCCGCTGTCGTCCGGGCCCGACGCGCTCGCTGCGCGGCTGGCGATGGCGCGTGCGGCGCAGCGCAGCCTGGACCTGCAGACCTATATCTTCGAAACCACCGGCACCGGCGCCGCCGTGCTGGGCGACATCATCGACGCGGCCGACCGCGGCGTGCGCGTGCGCATGCTGCTCGACGACTTGCATACCGGCGGCATGGACAAAATCCTGTCGGCCATCGATTCGCATCCCAATATCGAGGTGCGCCTGTTCAATCCGTTTGCCAACCGCAGCGTGCGCTGGCTGGAAATGCTGGCAGGCTTCAAGCGGCTGGACCGGCGCATGCACAACAAGTCGATGACGGTGGACAACCAGATGTCGCTGGTGGGCGGGCGCAATGTCGGCGATGCCTACTTCTCCGCGCGCACCGACATGGATTTCAGCGACCTTGATGTGCTGATTGCCGGACCGGCGGTACCGCAGGTATCGGCCGTGTTCGACGAATACTGGAACGACCAGTCCTCATACCCGGTGGTGGCGCTGATCCCCGCAGGCAAGGAAGCGCCGGTGGAGATGCGCAGCCTGCGCAAGGGCCTGGAAGCACGCGGCGACCAGGCCGTCGCCAGCCCCTACGTGAAGGAATTGCTGGAGTCCGGCCTGGCCAAGGGCATCGAGAGCGGCCGCATGCCTGCCTACAGCGGCAAGGCTGTCGTGGTCTCCGACAAGGCCGCCAAGATTACGCACCAGACCGACGACGACCCCGGGCACGCCACCGCCCGGCTCGAGAAAATGATCAACGGCGCGCAGAAGGAAGTGCTGCTGATCTCGCCGTACTTCGTGCCGGACGACGACGGCGAGGCCTGGCTGATCGCCCTGGCAAAGCGCGGCATCCGCGTGCGCATCCTGACCAACTCGTTTGCCGCCACCGATGTCAGCCCGGTGCATGCCGGCTACGCCCCGCACCGGCTGGCGCTGGTGGCCGCGGGCGTCGAGCTGTACGAGCTCAAGCCCAGCGCCTACGCCGAACTGGCAAGCAGCGGCAAGGCCGCGCGCGGTTCGCGCTCGCGCTCATGGCTGTCGTCCAGCCGCGCCAGCCTGCATGCCAAGAACTACATCGTCGACCGGCACCTGGTATTCATCGGCTCGCTCAACATGGACCCGCGCTCGGCCAAGCTCAATACCGAGATGGGCGTCGTGCTGGACAGCCCGGCCCTGGCCGAGCGCATGATCAAGTCCACCGAGCACGGGCTGCTCGACATGGCCTACCGCGTCGGCATGCAGACCGATGGCGACGGCGGCAACCGGCGCCTGACCTGGACCACGCGCGAGAAAGGGCAGCTCATGGTCTATGACAGCGAACCCGGCATGGGTCCGCTGCAGCATCTGGGCATTGGCGTGCTGCGCGTGCTCCCGATCAAGGAAGAGTTGTAAACCTGACTGCGTGCTGCACCGCGCCTTTCCTGAACCCGGGTTTGGGCGTATGGTTTTCCGCTTCGTTGCCTGCCGCAAAGGAGCTTCATGAAAGCCGCTGTCCTGCATCAACCCAAGACCCCGCTGATTATCGAAGACGTTGCCATCGGCAAGCCCGGCCCGCGCGAGGTGCTGGTGCGCACCGCCGCCGTGGGCGTGTGCCACTCGGACCTGCATTTCCTGGACGGTGCCTACCCGTACCCGATGCCGGCGATCCTGGGCCACGAGGCCGCGGGTGTGGTCGAGCAGGTCGGCGCCGAAGTGCGCACGGTCAAGCCCGGCGACCACGTGATCACCTGCCTGTCGGCATACTGCGGCCATTGCGAGCACTGCCTGACCGGCCACCTTTCGCTGTGCATTGAGCCCGATACCCGCCGCCGCGAAGGTGAAGAGCCACGCCTGATGGCCCGCCAGGGCGGGCCGCTGAACCAGTTCCTGAACCTGTCGGCCTTTGCCGAGCAGATGCTGATCCATGAGCACGCGCTGGTGGCAATACGGCGCGACATGCCGCTGGACCGCGCCGCGCTGATCGGCTGCGCGGTCACCACCGGCATGGGCGCGGTGATCCATACCGCGAAGGTGCAGCCGGGCGAGACCGTTGCCGTGATCGGCTGCGGCGGCATCGGGCTGGCCACGGTCAACAGCGCCGCCATTGCCGGTGCCGGGCGCATCATCGCCATCGACCGCGTGCCGGCCAAGCTGGAGCTGGCGCGCAAGTTCGGCGCGACCGACGTGATCGACGCCGGCAATGCAGACGTACTGGATGCCGTGCGCACCCTCACCGGCGGCGGCGTGCACCATGCCTTCGAGGCCATCGGCCTGAAGCAGACTACCGAGCAGGCCTTTGCCATGCTGCGCCGGGGCGGCACCGCCACGGTCATCGGCATGATCGCGCCGGGCGTCAAGATCGAACTGAAGGGCAGTGACTTCCTTGCCGAGAAGCGCATCCAGGGTTCGCTGATGGGATCCAACCGCTTTCCGGTGGACATGCCGCGCATGGTGGACTTCTATATGGCCGGCCGCCTGCACCTGGACGAACTGATTGCGCAGCGCCTGCCGCTGGAGCGCATCAACGATGCCTTCGACGAACTGCGCCGTGGCGAGCTGGCGCGCTCGGTGATCCTGTTCGATTAAGGGCCGCTGCCCACAGCGCCATGGTTCGCGCTGTGGGACAATCGCGGCGCACCGCAATGACGAGGCGCCGCATGAAGACAATCGAATGGAAGGACTGGGAGATTTTTTGCCGCGTGGTGGAAGGCGGCGGCTTCACCCAGGGGGCCGAGCTGGCAGAGGTACCCAAATCTTCCGCCAGCGCCGCGGTGGCGCGGCTGGAAAGCCAGCTTGGCATCCGCCTGTTCGAACGTACCACGCGCCGCGTGCGCGTGACCGAACGCGGCCAGCGCCTGTATGAGCGCGTGGCGCCGCTGTTCGCCGAACTCCATGAAATCAGTGCCGAGGCCACCTCGGACAGCGCCGAAGTCAGCGGCCTGCTGCGCATCTCCACCCCCTATGAAGTCGGCTCCCAGCATCTGTCCGAAAGCCTGACGCGCGTGCTGCGCGCCCACCCCGGCCTGCGCGTGCAGGTCGATGTCAGCTGGGACCAGCCCGACCTGATCCGCCACGGCTACGACCTGGCGTTCGTGATGACCGACACCGCGCTGCACGACACCTCGTTCGCCAGCAAGCGCGTGGTCCTGGTTGAACGCGCTTTCTATGCCGCGCCGGCACTGATCAAGGCGCGCGGGCTGCCGCGCACGCCGCAGGACCTGCAGGGGTGGCCCACGCTGGGCAACGCCGACGACCGGCACTGGGAGTTCCTGCGCGACGGCGTGGAGATTGCACGCCTGGATGTCGAGCCGCGCATCTGCACCCATAACGCCGAGCTGCGGCTCAAGGCGGCGCTCGACGGGCTGGGCGTGACGCGGCTGTCGCCGCGCTTCGTGCAGGATGCGGTCGGTCAGGGGCAGCTGGTGCGCGTGCTGCCGGGCTATGCCTCATCGCCGCTGAAGGTCTACGTGCTGATGCCGGCGCGCAAGCTGATGCCGGCCAGCGTGCGGGTGCTGCTGGACGTGCTGGAGCAGACGCTGGGGGTGCCGGAGGCGCGGCGCCCGTCCGGCAAGCGGAGGGAGAACGCTTAGCCGCCGCGGCCTCCGCTCGCGGGCATCGGTCAATAAGGCTGCTCGGCCGGCCGCACGTCAAAGTGCAGCACTTCGGCAAGATCCAGCATTTCCTCGTCGTCCTCGCTGCGCGTGATCCAGCCGCCGTAGGCGTCGCCGCCGGTATCCCAGTTCCACAGCGTATAGCCGGCCACGCGCAACTGGTTGTGCGCCAGCTCCATCAGTTCCGGCACGCTGGTGGTCTCCAGGAAGGCTTCTTCCTCGGGGTCATCGCTGCCCCAGTCGATCTCCAGGTCGATCCGTTCGCATAGCTGGTTCAGGCAGCCGATAAAGGACTGGGCATCCTTCCAGTCGACAAAGAACCCGGACTGCCAGTCGATGACCTCGCGGATCACCCACAGCAGTTCCTGGCCATCGGTGTCATCGTCCTCGGCATCGAGCAGGGCATCTTCAAACATCGACAGCTGCGCCGAGGTCTGCGCGCTGTCGCCAAGGTTGATCAGGGCGAAGAAACGCGCAATCGCGTCCTGCGTGTCGTCGTCCAGTGGTGTGGCCATCTTTTTTCTCCGTTTGCTGCGGTCTCCTAGGCCGCGATGCGCATGATCTCGCGTTGGCCGGCCGGTGTCACGCGCAACGCGCGCGAGGTGCGCGTGGGCTCGACCCAGCCGCGCGCCAGCAGGCTGCCCAACAGCGCCGCGCCCAGCGCGCCGCCCAGGTGCGGCTTGCGCTCGCTCCAGTCCGGGCAGGTGCAGGCAAACTGGCGCCGCTTGCGCCGCGCCGCCTCCACGTCGACACCCAGCCCCGCCAGCGCCTGCGCGCCGTCGCCGCTCAGGTCTACGCGCTGTCCGTCCAGCATCAGCCAGCCTGAATGCGTCATCCGCTCGAACAGGCCCACCGCCAGCTCGCCCGCCAGGTGGTCGTAGCAGGTGCGCGCCTGGCGCAGCGCCGGTGGCGCGGTGCGCGATACCGGCACGTCGCGCAGCCGCGGCGGCTGGCTGGCCAGCGACGCCGACGCCAGCGCCTCGATCGCCACGCCGATCTCCGGCGCGGCCAGGCGGTAGTAGCGGTTGCGCCCGCGCGTCTCGGCCACCAGCAGCCCGCCTTCGGTCAAGCGCGCCAGGTGGCCGCTGGTGGAGGAGGCCGACAGCCCGGCGATCAGCGCCAGCTCGCCGGCGGGCCGGGCGCTGCCGTCCATCAGCGCCCACAGCATGGCCGCGCGGCCGGGATCGGCGAGCAGGCCGGCGAGCTGGCTGATGCCGGGGGTGTAATCCATGGTTTGGCTCCGGATGAAAGGTGGCATGCGGAGTATAGGAGATGGGCGGGCCATTTGAGCTCGGGGAATAAAATCCTTGCAAGGGAATAAAGCCCTTACAGCGGGAATAAAGTGCTTCCCGAGGGAAGAAAGTCCCTCCGAAATGTATTGCCCCGGGCATGCCAGACGGTCGCAATCCCAGATGCGCGTGTCGGCCGAGAGCCCTTGCAAATCAAAGGGTTAAACAATCATGGCTGGCAAAGTAGGGCCCCCGGGGTCTGCCGAATTCCTATCCCTCCGGCATCCACTCGCTCTTCGCGGCCCGGCCGCAATAGCGTGCAGCCGACGCCGAACTCAGGGCGTGCCCTGCCCAAGCACATAGATGCCGACACGGTGCTCTTGGCCGCTTTCCACTCGGATAGCCCTGCAAGGGGCTGGGCTGAGCGCCCCATGGGGATTGCGCGCTGGGCCTGCGACGCACGCATCAAGTGTCCCAGCAGCCCGTTGAAAGGGACGCCGGAACAGTGGGGGTATGCACGGGCGAATCCGCCGGATGGCCCGCGAGATTGCTCACTCCTTGGCGACCGAATCCTTCTTCTCGCCTCCTAGAGCGGAAGTGATTGCACCCGGTAGCTTCTCCTGGTTGCTCTGTACATAATTCTGATAGAGCGCCGAGCCAGTCTCCTTCGCAAAGAACAATGCGCCGAAGCTAACAACGCCGAGAACGGTGATGCATTTCCGAAGCCGGGGAAATGGAGCAAGAGCTGCGTGTGTTTTCCCGAAGTGCCAAATCAATCCAAAGCCCACCAGGCACCCGATTACCGCCGCAGGCAAGACCGGGTGCTGCACACGGAGCAGATACATCAGCAGGCCGCCGACGGCGAGTGCCGCGAGCAGGCCGGGTAGCACCCCAACAAGCAACACGAATCGCAGTGCGGACCGAGTCATCTGCTGCCGCTCTACTGCCTTCCTTTCCTTCATCTGGAAGGCCACCAATTCTTTGTCGGTCTCCGACTTCTCTGCGGCTGCTGCTGCAAGCTGCCTTTCGAGTGCTGCGACTTTCTCATCCGCTTCCTTGGCGCGACCCTGCGCCAAATCTCGCTCTTCCGAAGTCTTCTTCTGTTGAGCCTCAAACGTGTCCCTCTGTGCACGAAGGGACTCGGCCTCCTGCGCTTGCTTACCCACAAGGGCATCCTTGTGGTGAGCTTCCGCTTCGAGCTGCTTCACTCGCTGCACGGTGCCCTCGTGAACAGCGAGGAGCTCGTCGCGAATGATTTGGACCTCTTCCTCTGACGAGTGGGCGCGCCTGAAGCGCGAACGCACAGCATTGTCCAGTAGGATGGTTTGCAGCTCTGCAGACGAAAACGTATGAACTTCCTCGAAGGTCGCCATCCTCCGCAGAATAGCGACGGTGACGTCTTCCGTGTCGGTGTCGAAGTCCCGGAACAGAAGCGGCAGCCGCAAACTGCCGAAAAGCGCCTTTTCGAAATCCGCTGACCGGGGCGTCCAGAATTGCGCATACTGGATAAAGCTACTCGGGTCAATACACACGGGAACGTAGTTCCTTCTGCCACCACGCTTGAAGGCGTCGAACCCCATCAACCTCTTGTCCAGAGTCACGAACCAGTCTGAAGCATCCAATGGCGAGGCCAGGCCGGCCGGGCGGGCCCGCTCAACACAGTGCCAGATATAGACGTCGTGCTTGATGGCTTCGTGGTTCTTCCTGCGCTCTTCCGGCTTTTTCGCTTCGTGCTCCTCCATCGTTTGCACGTCTTCGAGGAATTCCGGGTCGAGCGTGGAAACAAGAAGCGAACGGTCAATAATCTCGATATTCCGGCCCTTCAGGATTCCCGCCAAGCCCGAGATGTACGGTTCGAAGTACTCCCGGGGGCTTAAGCCAATCGTCGACTTTGCTGCCGCCTGGAAGTAGCGCCCATACACGCCGGAGAGGTTCGAGGTCATCCCCACCCGCGCCACGTTCGAAGGCATCGGGTTGGCGCCAAGATGGTTCATGGCTGCATGAAGTACGCGTGTCGCTTCGTCGATGGTTTCAGGAAAGACGAAGAGCTTAAGCTGAATTGGAGAGTTCGGATTCCGATTCAGCGCCATCAGGCTTTGAACGCTGTCGTCTTCATCGTTCTCATGCAGAGAAAGCACCGAGAACAGTGTGTTCGTGTCCAGGAAGAGCTTGATGGAACTCTTGCGAGTGCGCTTTCTGTCGAGCGCGTCGATGGTCGAGTTATCGAGGCTTACGGCGCCCACGAAAAACGTTGCCGCAACCCGCTTGAGGATGAACTGCCGCGTCTGTTGATTGTTCGGGTCAAGAAACTTGATAACCGCGTGGGTTACCTGCTCGCGAACCTCGGCAGGCACAGTTTCCATAACCGGGCCCAGTCCTTCCGTCGGGATTTCGGTCGCACCGCCCGAGATGAGGTTGAGCGTGTTGGCGCCGGACTTGGAAATCAACGGGTACAGGTAGTCGTTCTCGAATCTGGACCAGAGCGCGGTAGCTTCGACTTCAGGAGCTGCCTCCTTAATCAGGCCTTCAAAGCGTACACGCGCAGCCGTCTCTTCCGCGGACGTACTAGCCATGGCCTCGTCAATTTCGCGAATAGCCTCCTGGCGGAGCTGATAATGCTTTTTAGGACTCTCGAGCAGTTTTTTGTCCGACAGTAGCTGAGAAATTGCTTTCTCGATAGCCGCCCCGCCGAAGTCATGAGTTGTCGCGTTCTTGACTTCTTCCCGAAGCTCCTGCTTTGTTACTGCGCCTACCTTTCTTGCACGCAAAACAGCGAGAATAATCTTGAGGAGAGTCTTTTGAACCCATCCACTTTCATTCAGTTCGACATAGTGGACGAGCGATACCAGTTCTTTAGTTAGTTTTACTTGTTCGGTCATCTTCAAAAAATCTCTCTTGCGCGCTTCCATGGGTAGGCCTCCGCTTCCCCCATCACAGCACCCGAGATGTCGCCATAATATGCGGCGACGCCAGAACTCCATAATACCGCCGGGGCTTGATGCCAGACCTCATGTATTTCCAGGTTGTGTGCAAAAAGCAGACAACATAGCCGTCATATCACCCGGATGAGGTATGCGGTCTGGTGGTAGTTCGTGCATTGCCCCGTTGCTCGCGACTCGATACCCCACCACGGTGGGCTTTGCGAGCCAAGAAATTCAGCATATTGAGGACGGTTGATGTTCACACTATGGGTAAGCGCCAGCTGCGCCAACATGTGGCTCTAAGCGGCGTGCGATATTTGAGGGGCAATGATGGAACTGTTTGTCTTTTTGCTAGTGATTGCTGGCACCTTTCTGGTCTGGCGGGCCAGGAAGGTGGGTCGAGAGCTGGCGAGCGCAAAGAAGGCTCTCTATGACCTGGAGATTCGCCTCAGCGATTTGCGTGAAGCGAAGGAGCAGCTGGACGCCACGAACGCCGCATCAATTCGCGTGCTCACAGAGCGAGCCATGGCCGCCGAGCAGGACCGCGATTCTCTCGCCCAGTTCAAGCATGTTCGAGACGTTTCCCTCGAAGCCCAGCGGTTGATTGCAGAAGCCTCCGACACTGTGAGCAAGGCGCAGAAAGAGGCATCGGAAATTGTGGTAGGAGCAAAGGCCGAAGCTTCGAAACTTGCGGCGGATGCCACTGCGGATGCGAGGGCGAAGCGCACCGCATCTGAACAAATGCTTAGCCGTGCCAGCACTCAGGCTGCTAAAGTTATCGAGGATGCCCAACAGCGCGCCAAGGAGATTGCAGGCGATGCCATGCGAGCTCTGGAAGACGCTGACAAGCTCGAGGCAATCAGTTTGGCCATGCGGAACGTCATTGAGGGGTACGGCGACAGATACATGATTCCTGCCCACAGCGTGCTGGATGAACTGGCCGAAGCCTATTCGTTTGCCGAAGCCGGCAAGCAACTCAAGGTGGTGCGGGAGTATTCCAAGGTCATGGTCGCCCAAGGACGTGCCGCAACCTGCGAATATGTCGAGAACAATCGACGGGTCACCGCAATCCGCTTTGTCGTGGATGCTTTCAATGGGAAGGTGGACTCAATTCTGTCTCGGGTAAAGGTCGACAACGTTGGCACCCTGCAGCAGGAAATCAAGGATGCCGCTGCGCTCGTGAACCACAACGGCACGGCGTTCAGGAACGCACGAATCCTGAAGGAGTACATCGACGCCAGAATCGATGAGCTGGTCTGGGCGTCACGCACGATTGAGCTGCGCGAAAATGAGAAGGAAGAGCAACGACGCATTCGTGAACAGATGCGTGAGGAGGAGCGTGCGCGACGAGAGTATGAGCGTGCAATGCGAGACGCCGAGAAGGAAGAAGCCATGCTGCGTAAGGCCATGGAGAAGGCTCAACAGCAAATCGCCCGTGCTTCGGAAGAACAGAAAGCCCAGTTTGAGCAGCAACTGGCCGAGCTAGAAGATAAGCTGAAGCTCGCCGAAGAGAAGAACCAGCGTGCCTTGTCGATGGCCCAGCAAACGAAGGCCGGCCATGTGTACGTCATTTCTAACATTGGTTCTTTCGGTGAGCATGTCTACAAGGTCGGCCTGACCCGACGGCTCGACCCGCACGACCGAGTACGCGAACTTGGAGATGCGAGCGTGCCTTTCCCCTTTGACGTGCACGCGATGATTTGGTCCGACAACGCGCCGGCGCTGGAAACGCTCCTGCATCGCAAGTTCGTTGAAGCGCAGGTCAACAAGATTAACCCTCGCAAGGAGTTCTTCCGCGTCGGTATCGCGGACCTGCGCCAAACCGTAAGTGAGCTGGGACTCAATGTGTCATGGACGATGTCCGCGGCCGCGGCTGAATTCCGGGAAACGCAAGCAATTGAACGCCAATTGCAGGCCGACCCCGTCCTGCGCGATAAGTGGTTCCGACAGCAACTCGCGTATGAGGCTCGACTGGCTCTTGAGGGTGAAACTGGTGAGGACGGAAATGAGCTGCCGGCACGAGCCGACGGGAATGTGGTGGAACTCGAACGGAAGTCAGACGCCTTGGCACCCACTGAAACGTGACTGTTTGCGAATTTCTATGAGCACATAGAAACCGACGCGCTGGCTCCGAGCTGGAGGGCAGTAAATGCCCGGATACTTGCCGCCACTCGCAAGTGGCCACTAACTTCAACTCCTTCAGTGCCACGTTAGCCTCCGGGTTCGCGTCGAATGATGGGCCCCGCGACACCTGCTGTGGATTGCGCTTGCTGGTTCGGCCGAGCGGTCGACTAGCGGGGGTATGGAATTCCTCGACGGCAATCTGGATGCCGACTTCTCTCCCATCGCCTGGGACTTTCACGTTGACAATCCGGCATTCTGGGTGATACGTTAGTCACTCCCCGGCAATAGGCACTCGATGTCGCACTGTGCTTATTGTTCTCTCTGTCACATAGTGACCTCGAAGTGGAATATCGGTATCTATAAGTTGCATATCGATATGTTTGGTTGACGCCATGCGCCTTGCGCTAGGAAAGCCGGGGACTGAGAGAAGGAGATGTTTATGAATAATCGTAAATATCGCCTGGTTCATCAGGGCCTCAAGCTGGCGACGGAAGTCGTCCGCCTGATTGTGCTTCTGGTGAGCATGGCCTCTAACTACCGATGCACCTATGCCTGCCAGATGGTCTACGCGCTTTGAAATCAAGCCGGGCAGGTGGGTATTTGTCCCGACAAACGAAGTCGTCAACGAAGGCCGCGAGCTTAAAGCTGCCATCGAGCAAATCTGGACTGCGCCGGAGTACTACTTTCATCTGCGTCCTGGCGGGCATGTCGCGGCGCTGAAGGAGCACATTGCCAGCGACGTGTTCCTGCACCTCGACATCGAGGACTTCTTCGGCAGCATTTCGGCAAACCGCATATCGCGGGCGTTAAAGGGTAGAGTCGGTTACCTGACTGCTCGAGAATGGGCAACGAAGTCCGTAGTTCGCCACCCATCGGACCCGAAGAAAACCATTCTCCCGTTTGGCTTTGTTCAGTCGCAAATCTTGGCTTCGCTGGTCCTTCACGACACTGCGCTTGGCCGCCGGATTCACGCCCTTTCGAAACGCCCCGAGTTTGTTGTAACCGTTTACGTTGACGACATCCTGATTTCTTGTCCGGATGTGAAGGCCGCAACAGTCGTCGCAGAGGACCTGAAAGCTGTCGCGGGACGCTCGAACTTCGTGCTTAACGCAAAGAAGACGGAAGGCCCTGCCAGTACGGTTACCGCGTTCAACGTGGTTCTTGCAAAGCATTCTTTGACGATTTCCGAGGTGCGCATGAACGCGTTCATGGCCGTACTCGAGACCACGACATCTCTGCGGCAACGAGACGGCATCCTTCGATACATCGCGCAGGTCAACGCCATTCAAGCGGAGGAAGCGTCGAGCTGATTCGCTGGGCGATATTTGTGCACTCGTTCAGCACCACGCGACACACGTAACCGTTCCGGCCCGTTCTCCAATGCCAAGGCGTAGGAATAATGTGTGGGTGTAACCCAGCTCATCTGGCCTTTTGTACGCGCGCAACTTCCGGACGTCGCCTTCATCAGGCACGTCGCTATCCCCTTTCTTCAGCTCGACTGCCAAGTAGTTTTTTGTGGTTCCGGCCCGATGCATGATGATGTCGGGAACCACCACCTGGATTCCCTCTATGGTCTTCACCGCCACCCCGTTCCGGTTGTACTCAACATGAACCTGCCAAGGGCGTCCATCTGGCGCTACAGGGGCACGGCGACCAAGATGCTCGGCAAGCAACGCCGCAACGTGCCGCTCCGACGCGTCGACCGTAAGCGAGTGGATGTCGTTGGCGAAAAGGTCTTCGATGCTTGCGATGAGCGCAGCCGCGAGCGGCTCGTCGCCGCAAGAAGCAATCGCTTCTCTCCATTCAGTCATTTCAAGCGCCAATGGTATCTAATGGTCTGTGGAGGGACACACGCACAGCGTGTGTAAAGTCCGAGTGATAGTATCGGCTACCCGCCAAAGGGAGCGACATAAATCGGTAGATATAGACGGTAGACTCTATTGCTGAGCACTTTCACCGCGAGTGGCGGGTATATACCCCACCAAAGTGCGGTAATGGAGATGGAACCGGACTCCGAGAATGCAAACATGTCAGAGACAAAAGGTGCAGAACAATTCAGTGCTAGGGACTCCGCGCTGGGGTATCTCTATCAAGTCCGACTGGCGCTCCTGTGGGCCCTTAGAAGGCTACGATTGACGGATGAATTCAATGTCGGTCTTGAGACGCTGGATGACGTGGTTTTCGAGTCAGACGGACGCCCGACGGACCTTCTACAAGCAAAGCATAGAGTAAAGCGCGTCGCTACGCTAACAGATGCTAGTCCTGACATCTGGAAAACATTTCGCGTATGGCTGACCGCGTTAGGCGCTGAGCAAATTGACGCAACGACTCGGCTCGTCCTGGTTTCCACCGGTATTTGCGACAAAGGAACCGCAGCCTACTTGCTTGGCGAAGGCCCACATCGCAACGAGAACGAAGCTCTCGTGCTACTGGATGCCACTGCACGGTCATCTTCATCGCAAGAGAACGAGAAAGGCTACGCGCTATTTCTTGCATTGCCGGAGCGGGAGAAGCTCGCCTTCCTAGCCTGTGTGGTTATTATGGACGGTGCACCCCATGTGACGGACGTCGAGCAAGAGCTTCATGCAGAGCTCCGCTTTGCGGTCCCAAGGAAGCGCATTACTAGCGCGCTAGAAGCGCTAGAGGGGTGGTGGTTCGCCCAGATGGTGAGGCAGCTGTCGTCGCCCGGGGGGGTATCAACATTGGCATCGCAAGCAATTGAACTCAGGCTGGACGACATACGAGAGCAGTGCCGCGCGGATGTGCTCCTAGTAGACAACGAAATACTCCAGAAAAAACTTTGCCAAGCTGCTCTCGCGGCATATGCCGGCCACGTATTCGCAAAGCAAGTGATGCTTGTAACGAAGAATCAGACACGACTAAATCGAGCCATCACTGACTACACTCGCGCATACGCTCAAAGGTCAAAATGGCTCCGGGGCGACATGCTGCTTGCTGTCGACGACGAACGCTTTCGGGGAGAGCTGTTCGATGAGTGGGAGATACGATTCGCCCGTGCCCAGGAAGCCTTAGAAACCGACCCGAGTGTGGACAACAGCGTAGCTGCTGGCGCCGAAATCTTGGCTTGGGTGGAAAGCGTTGCCGAATGCAGCCTCAATACAGGTGTGAAAGCGCCTTGGATGGCGCGGGGCACCCTTCATGAGATGTCGGACCAACGACGCGTGGGCTGGCATCCCAATTACGAGGCGTTGTTAGAGGATGGCACCCCTGATAATGGCGAGGAGAGCCGAGATGAGTGACACGAAAGCATCGGTCGAATATCGGGCGCTATTCAATCCGGCTTTTTGTGCTGTCCTTCTGCGTGAGGCGTGTTTCGGTGCAGAACGAGAGTCCAAGTCGCGGGATGTTGAGCCATTGAGCTTCGCTGCGTCCTTCTTGGTTCTTCCAGCGGTCTTACATGAACCGATTCGTCGCGAGCTGCCAAAATCTATCGCAACATCCTTCGCAACGTGGCTAGCAGAGAATCCCCTCATACGTTCGCAGTTCGCTGCCGTAGCGACGGTCACGAAAGACATCACGAAAAATGGCCTGCTGTTTGGGGCGACGCATGGCGCACTAAGGCTCGACGCAGGCAGCGTACGTACGGCAGGTTCAATGAAGATTCAAACGCCTGAGTTCGACGAGGCCAATTCCGACATTGGGCAGTGCCTTCGAGCCGCCCGTTTTATGGGGCGATGGCTCACCCTGGCTGGAAACACGACAACAATCTTGGCGCTTATCGGGATGCGGGCATGATGCAGGTTATTGCAATTTCCGTTTACAGCTGTGACGGCCGGCGTCGTGCTGTACCATTTCAGCGTGGTTTGAACGTAGTATCTGGCGACTCCAAGACCGGCAAGTCAACTCTAATTGAGATTCTGGACTATTGCTTTGGCGCGGACGAATGCGCGGTGCCGGATGGGGTAGTTCGCTCGAAGGTCGCGTGGTATGGGGTTCTTCTCCACTTGGGCGACGCGGGGCGAGCTTTCATTGCTAGGCGGGCACCGATGCCGCCAGCCAAGTCCACGGAAGACATCTTCTTGCAGATAGGCGCAGAGGAACTACGACTTCCTTTGGCGAAGCAGTTGCGCAAGACAACAAACCTTGAGGGTCTCATAGCTCAACTCACATCTTGGGTTGGCATCCGGGAGACGCTCCACGTTCCGCCGCCAGGGCAAACGCGGCGTGCACTCTCCACCAATATTCGACATGCGCTAGCGTTCTGCCTCCAGACGCAGAATGAGATAGACCAGAAGGGGTACCTCTTTCACGGGGCTGCAGATAACTATGTCTCGCAAGCGCTCAAGGACTCTTTGCCATATCTTCTCGGGGCCGTTGACGAAGACCAGATGGCCAAGAGGTTCGAACTCAAACAGTATCGCGACAAGCTTCGGGCCATCGACCGAACTCTGAAGGAGCTGGAAGATATTCGTGGAAAAGGCAACAAGCGTGCGACTGCACTGTTGACCGAGGCGCGTTTGGTCGGTCTCACAGAGATGACACAAGCAGAGTCCTGGCAAGCTGCTGTTGCCGAGCTCAAACGCGTCGCCGAGTCCCCAATCGGACGAAATCCTCCCTCACAAGCTGATGAGGACGAGTTTGCGCGACTATCATCGGAACGCGCTCGCTTGCAGGACGAGATTCGCAGTAAGCGGCATGCGATAGATACGGCGCGTTCTTTTGAGAATCACGGACTGGAGTTCGAGCAAGAGGTGCAAGAACAGACTCGCCGCCTGGGTCTGGTCGACTTGTTCTCTTCGGAGCGCTCTGCGCATGCGTGTCCACTATGCAACCAAGCTCTTCAGGAACAAGAGATTGATTCGGTCGCCCACCTGCAGTTGTTCCATAGCGAACTTCTCGACCATTCGACAGCAGTACGAACTGCCACTCCGCGCATTCAGGCTGCAATAGAGGCGTATGAGAGCGAAGTGACTACGCTCCGAGAAAAACTGGAAATGGTGCGGTTGCAATTGAATGCAATCCGAGAGACGGACAGGCGCCTGCAGCGGTTTCATGACGATGCAGCGCGACACGCGTTGGTCATTGGGCGGATTTCGCTCTATTTGGAGAGCTTGCCTGAGGAGACGGACACCAGCGGGCTAAACCTCGAGAGAGAGCGTCTCGCAGGAATCTGCAAAGAGCTCGAGGGAGCCTTGAGCCACCAGTTGATGGCAGAGCGGCTCGAGTCGATTCTTGGGCGAATCAATCCCGCGCTGTCTGCACATGCTGAAACTTTGAGTCTTGAGTTTTCCGACTCACCGGTGCGATTCGATGTGCGGAATCTGACTGTCGTGGCGGACACGTTGGACGGGCCGGTTCCGCTGAAACGCATGGGAAGTGGAGAGAATTGGGTGGGCTATCATCTTGTTATCCACCTTGCGCTACATGAGTGGTTCGCGCAGAAGAATCGACCGGTCCCGAATTTCTTGATGATTGACCAGCCCTCTCAAGCGCACTTTCCTGCCGACTCGGGAAATGGAACAAAAAAGAAGGACATCGATAGGGCCACGGTTAGACGCATGTATGAACTGATGGCGCAGTCGAGTAGTGCTGCGGGACGCCAGTATCAGGTGATTGTCACCGACCACGCGGACTTTGACGACCCGGAGTTCCAGAAGCATGTCCGCCATCGCTGGCGGGATGGCGAGAAGCTCATCCCCGAGGATTGGCCAAGATGCTACGGAGAAGAGCGAGCCTAGTATGCGTCAGACCTTTAGGAGACCTTGAAGGTGCGTATCAAAGCAATATGGATAAAGAACTTCAGAGGAATCAAAGCTCTGACTTGGTACCCCAGCCCAGGGTTGAACTGTCTCATTGGTCCCGGTGACGGAGGAAAGACGAGCGTTCTCGATGCCATTGAACTGCTTCTCTCGGAGCGACACAACATCACGTTCGACGACACTGATTTCTTTGGGGGCTTGACAAAGGACCCCATATTTGTTGCTGCGACGTTCACGGACCTTCCCGTAGAGCTTAAGCGTGATGACAAGTATGGCCTTGCGCTCTCCGGATGGGGAGCAAATGGCTTTGCGCCGGAGCCCTCGGAGGCACAAGGGGTCCAAGCAGCATTGACGCTGAGACTCGACGTGGATTCAACTCTTGAGCCTCGGTGGTCGGTGCACGTAGAGCGCGCCGGCATCGTTGATGCCAGCACAGCTTTATCATTTCAAGACAGAAAGTATTTCGCTCCCGCGAGACTTGGAACCTATGCTGACCGGCACCTTTCTTGGGGGCGAGGGTCATCTCTGCAGAAGGTGAGCGCACATCCGGAACAACTGCCGGCCACCCTGAATGAGCTCATGAGGAGCACCCGGGCAACCTTTGCCAAGGACTCAGCTGCGGTCTTCGATGATGTCATAAAGGCGATTCAGCCAGACATGGAAGGATTGGGTGTTCGCTTGCGGACTGGCCTGGTCGCAAATTTGGACCGTGCAAGCTTGTCGCTTAATGCAAGCGGAGTGTCACTCCATGACGGTGATGTTCCATTGCGCTGCGCAGGTACGGGAACGACACGTCTGGCCGTTGCGGCACTTCAAAGCGCACAAGCCGCAGAGCGTCGGTTTCTTCTCGTAGATGAACTTGAGTTCGGCTTGGAACCTCACCGAGTCTCCCTGCTTATCAACCACCTGAGGGCGAGGACTGCGACGACCGGGCAGGCGTTCGTCACCACCCACTCTCCGGTGGTGTTGCGCGAAGCCAAGTTCGATGAGGTCCACGTATGTCGCAGGGACAAGAGCGGGGTGCTGAACATCCTGGCAGCCAACGAAGCCGTTACCTCGCCGCTCGATTCTAAGCGCTATGTTAGAGACAAAGGCGAAGCTCTTCTGGCGACATCTGTTCTGGTTTGTGAAGGCCAGACCGAGGTTGCGTTACTGAAGGGATTCTCATCCACACGCAGTGTGGACTTCCAAAGCCGCGGAGTGGTCTTCGTGGACGGAGGTGGTGACCCATCTTGCTTCGGCGTAGCCATGCACTTCGCGCGGATGGGTTATCGCACCGCCCTTCTAACCGACAGTGACAAAGCCATGGACCCGAAGATACCGGATGCTCTAAAAGGTGCCGGTGTATCTCACTTCCGCTGGGGGCAGCAAAATTGCACTGAGGTAGAGCTGTTCAGTGGGCTTCCTGTCCTGTTCAGGCAGCAGCTACTCGAGCTGGTGGCGGAACAGATGGAATTGCAACGTCTTCTTGGCGAGTTCTCCGCGGCGGTAAGCCACCCCGTGCATTCACTAGAGCATGCGAAGGCGTTTCTCGCAGATGACGCATACTGCGTACCAGTTGGCACCAAGGCGAGCCACGGGAAATGGATTAAGCGGGACTACGATTTGTGTCGTGCGATTGGCGAGCGCGTCCTCGCAGCTGCTTCACCTGCCGATGATGGAACACTTGCCAAACATATCAACTCTTTGAGCAAGTGGATGAC
Organism: Cupriavidus sp. FW306-1B-F12B; assembly: GCF_058781795.1. NCBI lineage: Bacteria > Pseudomonadati > Pseudomonadota > Betaproteobacteria > Burkholderiales > Burkholderiaceae > Cupriavidus > Cupriavidus sp. FW306-1B-F12B. The sequence continues at coordinate 132,682 of NZ_JBYSXC010000003.1, read as the reverse complement.
TCAAGATGCTTGAAGAGTCCATGATACAGTTGCTCCAGCAGCGCACCGGTGCCATTGAGGCGCCAGCGGGAACGGGAAAGACTGAGCAGATTGCGCTGGCTGTGAGCAGCATGCCGGGACGCTGGCTGGTACTCACCCATACGGTCGCCGGAGTTGAAGCAATCCGCCGCCGGCTGAAGAAGTACGGAGTCGCAGAGCACCGTGTGCAGGTCGAAACTATTTCAGCGTGGGCGTACCGCTGGGCTCGCGCATTCCCTCTCAGTTCCAAACTTTCGTTGGCCTGGTCGCCAAAGAGTTCGAACTGGGAGAGCGTGCATACGGCTGCGTCATGTCTCATCGAAAGTGGTGCGGTCGACAGCGCATTCGCTGCATCCTACGACGGTGCATTCGTCGATGAGTACCAAGATTGCACGGCCTCCCAGCACATGCTGATAGCTGCTCTGTCCAAGTTGATGCGCTGCTACATATTGGGCGACCCACTTCAGGCGATATTCCGCTTTGGCAAGTCGGACAAGATGGTCGATTGGCATGCCACAAGCCTGCAGACGTTTGCTCTTGTAGGAAAGTTCGGTACGCCTCATAGATGGCACCGGGCCGGTAACAATGAGCTCGGGGACTGGCTTTTGGCGACGAGAGACCGAGTCGCGGCAGGCAGTATCGACTTGTCCGATGCACCAGCTTGTCTCAAGTGGACGCCTTGTGATGGCAAGATGTTACCTTTGGAGCTGGGGAGGCTTTGTACGGTAGCTCAGCAGAAACCTAGCGAGACGCTTGCAATCCTCGACTCGAGCGTAAGCGCAATTCGCCGAGCGGAACTTGCCAAGTCTATCGGCGGAACGACCGTGGAACCCGTATCCGGCAAGTGCGAACGCGAATTTTATGCCGCATTGGCGGCGTCAAACGGTTCGGACCGCGTTGCGGTCGTGCTTAACCTTGCATCGACGGCCTTTGCCGGCGTTAAAGCGTCCGAGAAGAAAAGGCGGGTAGAAAGTCTTATCGAGCGCCCCGGGAAACAAAAGGTACCCCCTACCCCAGCCGAGCTAGCGCTTTGCGCTGTCGCACAAAGCCCAAGGTATTCGGATGTCGTGGAGGCTCTCGAAAGCCTTGAGAGGGAGCCCGGAGTGAGCGTGATTCGTCCCGAATTGCTGTTCTCTATACGCGCAACTCTTCGCATGGTGGTCGAGGAGCCTGGGTTGGATATGGAAGATGCAGCTTGGCAAATTGGCACATTGAAGCGGCAGCGCGGCAGAGTTGTGAGAAACCGGTCAGTGGGAAGCACGTTGCTTCTCAAAGGACTGGAGTTCGACCATGTGGTGATTACGCCAGAGGGATGTAGGACTAGGTTCGATTGGTATGTCGCGCTCACACGTGCGACTCGGTCCGTCAAAGTCCTCTCGCCCTACCCGCGTTTCTCGGTTTGAGATGGTATATGGCACGTATGCACTGGCATTGGGAGACGTCGCCGCGGACGGCCTGCTGGTAGCGGAACGCCCAAGGTGGCCAAGGAGCCACTACCTACGAAGTATCGCGACCCCAAGACTGGCAAGACCTGGTCAGGCCGTCGCTGTACACCGGCGTGGTTTGGGAAAAATCCGAATCGGTTCCTCATTGCTGAAGAGTAAGCCGTCAATTGCTCGGGAAGCCATGTCTAAAGCGACCCCCCACGTCAGGCTAGGGTAAAAGTCTTATGGTCTCACCTAAACGAGTAGATGCATGGCGCCAGATTGCGAAGACCGACTTTGAGAGTGCGTTTCATCTATTGCTCGGCCGGCTGGTCCATGCCATTGCCAGGCTGGACTTCAATGTAGGCTTGCAGCTTCGCTATTGGGCGCACGAAGACGACTCAAGGATTCGTGCGCTGTTAAAGCCGCGAACGCCAAAGTTGGAAGAGCGGCTGAGAGTCCTGGAGCAATTGGTGGCAGCAGCATGGTCGGATGCCCATGATGAGGGGCAAAAGCAACTAGGCGGCTGGTTTGAGCGCGCCCACAAGGCTAGAGGATTCCGGAACGAGTACGCTCACGGCCGGTGGGGCGTGCCAGGAAAACACTTGCATGCGGAGTCTGGCCGGCTCTGCGACGCAACGCCGCTGCTTGTCTTCGTGCCCCTCGACTGGGACATGTCGTCCAATCGCAAAGACAATTCAATTGAGTTGACCCTCGACGAGTTCGCTGCTCAGGTTGAAGAGGCGGAGCAGCTATCAGTCCAGTTCTTGAATATAGAGCGGAAGTATGGGGAGCATCTTTATCCAGGCCGTCGGCTGAACGGAGCCCAAGGTAAATCCGTTCGCCGAACGAACGCTGGCTGACCATCTTCGCAAGCTCACTAGAAGATGCCCATAGTGACGCGCTCCGCAGGCCTGATTGTGGTGCGGCAATTCGACGGCCGGTGGCGCTGTCTCGTGCTGCGCGCGTATCGAAACTGGGACTTCCCGAAAGGGCAGCCCGAGCCTGGCGAAGAACTGTTGCAGACGGCACTGCGCGAGACCACGGAGGAAACGGGGTTGTCTGGCCTGGAATTGCCTTGGGGCGAGGACTATCGCGAGACCGAGCCTTACTCGAAGGGAAAGGTCGTGCGCCTATATCTTGCGCTGTCGAGCCAGGGTGATGTGAGCCTCCCGGTCAGTGCCGAGCTTGGTCGGCCGGAACATCATGAGTTTCGGTGGGTGCCCCTAGATAGGGCGCGGGAACTTCTGCCGCAGCGGTTTGGGCCGATGCTGAGTTGGGCGCAGACCGTCGTTATGGAGGCTGGGTAGCTGGCCTCGCCTGGCGCCCAAACGAGTGCCTCGGTCCCTGCTGCGTATGGTCTCCAAGTGGATGGTCAACCTTGCCTGTGGATGGCGGCGGCAGCCACAAAGCGCTGCGTCCCCTTCATCAGGTAGCCCTTATGAGGCGGGACATTCTCTACCTAGTGGTGTTCGGCAGTAGTATCTCGCGCGGGCCGGCCGGCTACAGTGCACACGTTACATCCGTTAGATTTCGGAAATCCATCAAGCTTGCTACGAGTCCAGGCACCGCAACTACAGGCAATACTCTGCCTGTAAAGCGGGAGTTTGGATGATAGTGGGCAGAATGTTGCCTGTAATAGCGGAGCCTCTTAGCGGAGTGGCCGGTATCTGCCCAGGCGAGCCAATCAAGTTGTTACCTTCCAGTTGCTACGGCCTGCCTTTTCCACTGCGTTCTGCAAATGCCGCGGCGGCCTTTGCGACCTGCTCGACCTTCCCGCGCGACAGCGCCTTGAGCGGGGTAACGTTGCCCAGCGACGCCTTGGATGTCGTGAAGAACTGCCATTTGCTCCATCCAGACAGACTGCCCAGCAGTTGCGTCACCTTCGCCAGCGTCTTGCGGTCTACATCGCCCGCCAGATAAAAGGCCGGATAGTACTGGGATGCTCCGACGTCGACCGTGAAGATTCGCCCCGAGGCGACAGCCTTGTTGAGGGCCTGTCGCGTCACATCCAGGCCTTCCCAGACCTTCGCGGCGGGCAGTAGCTTGCCAGAGTCGACCAGAGCCTGGCGCGCTGGCAAGACGCGGCGCTCGAAATTGAAAGGGTCGCTGCTTTCAGCCGCGTGCGATGCGGCTGTCTTTCCGCGCCCAGCCCTATTCGTGTCGCGGACAGCGGGCGCCTCGCGTCCGAACGTTACCAGCGCGGCAAGGTCCATGACCTGCGAAATGCCCAGCTTGAACAGGCGCCCAAGTTGCTCGTCCGGCAGCGCGAGCAGCGCCTTGGCCCTTTCCGGCCCAAGCATGGTCGCAGCGCCAACGGCACTACGCAGCGCATCTTCGGTTTCAGTATCGAGGGGCACCATAAAGGCCTCGACAATAGCAGGCTTGTTCATCAGCGCTTCGTTGGCCAGCATGCAATCGGTATAGGTCGAGCCTGCAACCAAGTCAACTGTGTCAACCCAATTCAGGCGTTGATTTGTCCAGTTGCGGTATCGCAGGCGCTCTGCGTCCCCAAGGGCGACGTCCCTTCATCCATCGGTTTTGGGGCAATGCCAGAAATGAGAGTTCGGCATGGCGCCGCCGCGGCTCAGTACGTTTTGAACGACGAAAAAGTCCACTCCGCCGCTGATTTGCGTTTGCCGAACCACAGCCTCGCCTGCCGCAATGCGGCAACCCGGATGCGCCTTACGAGCTTGGGGTCGAGCTGGTCGTCGTGCTGCATCGATGGTGATTCCGTGCCGAAGGTTGCAAGTGCTGTTGATAGGATGCGCTACGGTCTAGCTGTTCGGGCAAAGCAAATGCTTACCTGCGAGGCTGACCTCTCCAGTCTGAAACTCGCTCAGTTCGCACCGATGAGGGCGGAGCACAGCCAGGCTTTGCATCGGACGCCCCCAAATCGCCTGCGGGCAGAGGGGATGTGATTGAAATGCCTTGTCGCGCTATCACGAGCCCCACGTAAGGGGGGTGACCGACAAATTGACGCTCGTCAACCGTTGGTTGCGAAGCTGGTGCAATATAATTTTGCTCTTCCTGAGGCCACTACGCTGTCGCCCGCTTCGTCAAAATCAGACATGTCATCAAATCAAACCGGCAAGCTTATCCAGCTGAGTAGTCGAGAGGCACTCCTGAAGCGCAGGCTGCGCCGGCATCTTGCGAATCTTGGCTACAGTCGAGCTCAGAATGGCGAATTGAAGGCGCCTGGAGCTACCAAAGAGATTATTCGCCAACTGCACTCCCCACAAAGACGGGAGATTCTAAGAACTCAGGCGAGCTTTATCACAAAGAAGCTTCCGTCGCTGCAGCAGTATTTTGCATCCGGTCCCGACGTAAGCGCGGCCGACATTCGCCCACGAATCGAGAGAGTATGTAGTAATACGTGGCAAGCAGACCTCTTTCGGCTGGCTTCGCTGACATGGTCTGTACCAGTTTCTAGCGGCTTTGGCCGGCGGTTAAGGTATCTCGTGTGGGACGACAACAACGGAAAGTTGATTGGCATCTTTGCAATCGGAGACCCGGTATTCAACCTTTCGGTAAGAGACAACCACATCGGATGGGCGGGAGCCGATAGGGCTGACCGATTGGTCAACGTCATGGATGCATATGTGCTGGGCGCCGTCCCGCCCTATAACCTGCTGCTGGGTGGGAAACTTGTCTCATGCCTCATCCGCAGTAGAGAGGTATATGATGAGTTCGCGGCCGCTTACGGCGATTCCCAAGGAATCATCTCGAATAAATTCAAAGGCGCAAGACTTCTTGCTGTAACAACTTCCTCATCAATGGGGCGGTCATCGGTCTATAACCGTCTCAAGCTGTCAGGCGTCCACTATTTCAAAAGTCTCGGGTATAGCGGAGGATGGGGGCATTTTCACGTCCCGGAAGCATTATTCGCAGACCTGCGCGAATATTTGAGGGAGATTGGCCATCCTTATGCCGATACGCATGAGTATGGAGATGGTCCGAACTGGCGAATTCGGACCATCAGAGCTGCAATGTCAGGATTAGGGTTTAAAGGTGACGTCCTGAAGCATGGCATTAAGAGGGAAGTATTCATTTCGTTATTTGCCGAAAACTCATTAAAAATACTTAAAAATGGTGGTGGCAGGCCGAATTTGAAGTCGTTGCTTTCTGTTTCGGAAATCGGCGACCTGGCTGTGGACCGTTGGATGGTCGGACGTGCTGAAAGCAGGCGAGAATATCTCGATTGGTCTCATGAAATGCTGCCGCAATTGATTAGAGCGTCGTACGCGCGACGTAAGTCGCTTACTGACGAGCTAGCCGCAGCTTGACACTCGGCGGTGCATTTGTCGCCTAACACTTGCAGGAGGGAATTGTGCGAGAAGCCCTGAATCGGGCGGGGCAATTCGTGGATGCGGGCGCAGCGACTAGCGGCCGGCGACTCTACACCTGTCCAGAGTGTCACGCACCCGTAACCCTTCGGGCGGGAGGCTCAAAGCGCGCCTACTTTGCGCACATGCCTGGCCGCAGCGGTAAGGACTGCATTCTTTACGTGGAAGGCGGTGCGTACGGACCCGGGCTGACTGGTCTGGACGATGACGTTGGCGATGGCCCAGGTGCGATGTGTCTCGGATTGCGTCTATCCGAATCGCCGACGCCCAGAGGGTGGGGCTTGGAGCTCACGGTTCCCACTGGCGGCCATGTCGGTCTTGAATTAACAGTGGACGTAGGGGGAAGAACTGAGGTTGTCCGCTCCACGAGCGTCACTGAGAAGCAAAAAAATATCATCGTGGAGCCGGTGACAGGGAATTATGAGATTCTCTCGGTCTCCTCAGCCACGTCCTCATACGCAGACAACCTGGAACGCACCTGCGAAGGACTTGAGGCAGGATATGCCACTGTGTTCGGCGAAATCCGTCGACCTGGCAAAGAACTGGCTAAGCGTGTTTGGGAAGTAAGCGTTGGACGAACGTATGCGCTAGTCTGGCCTGCAAGCCTTGCGCCCGCATTTCCGTCGCATCTTGACTATGAGCCCTTGAAGAGCCGTTCAGGCTGGGACGGCGCATTGGTTACCTTGTCATACCCGGTAGAGAAGTCCATACAAGAGTGGCTCCTAGGGTTCACGGGGTTGGACATAGCGACAACCTTGCCGGAAATTGTGCCAGTGTGGCCACCGTTGGTGCGACGAGTCACAGGGGGCTTGGTCGAGGTACCGGCAAAGTCGGCTCTAATCGTAAGCGCAGGACGTCTCACGCCCGACCGAACAATCGGCGCCAGCGCCTTATTCGCTCGGTCCGTGACCGGTGAGATAGGACAGAACGCTAAGTCAGTTAGCGAGCCGTTCTTCCAGCTCGTACCAGAGCGTGATACCACAGTAGAACTGACTTGTCTGGACCCAGCACGAGCGTCTCTTAACATCGACATCGTCGCATCGACAAAGTATTTGGCGCAAAGCGGGGTTGAGCTTGCCGGAGTTGCTAGTAGCGGCGCAATCCAATCAGTTGGACTTCACGAAAGCGCCGCTACCAGCTTGCTGGAAGCTATCCGCAGTGGAGCAATCTCGTTCAATTACTTGTCAATTCCCAAACATGTGGTCGGCTATGCTTCGATTGGTCGAAATGGCCTTTGGGAAGAGCGCATGAAGCTGAGTGGGTCAGATGCTCCAACCCCTCATGACATCGGAGCAAGGCTGCTATGTCCGGTCGATTTGACTACCTTGGTAGACATTCTTGCCCACCGAAGTTATGACGTGCTCCTGGATTTTGGGGCATTTGGTCGAGTCATCTCCATTGGCAACAATGCACCCGCTCACATCCCGTCTCTCTCCAAAGGATTGAGAGAACGGCTGTTAGCCTATTTGTTTCAGACTCGCGGAAGGATTGCGCCGAGCTTGAATGCACGAACGGCTGAGGATGGGGAAATCATCTCGGAATTTCTGAAAGAGCCTCCCGATGCTGCGGGTGCCACGTGGAGGTCGTTGAAAGCGGTTCTGGAGCTTGAAGTCAGGGTGCGTAAGGTCAACGCACGAACGAGGATATGAAATATACATATAGCGAAAGTGCGCAACTGAGGGTTGCTAAGCAGGGTACCGCCGCCATTACAGCTTTCATTGAGGAGCTATCCCCGGCGTCCCAAGAGAAGATACTAAGCACGCGTCCCCCGATACCGGGATTTCGCAAGAATGGCCCTACATTGGTCAAAAAGCAGCGCGAGTTGCTCGCAGGCGCCCTCGGTCACGTGCCTAACGACAATCGCCGACCCAAGAAGGGTGACTGGATGGCGTTCGGTGCAATCTGGTCTTTCTGGGGACACCAGAAGTTCGCCGCTGCATTTCCAAGTGGCCCCTTCGATTTTGCCGAGACCTCGTCCGACGAAGCTTTGGATTTCGTCCGCAATCTGGTGGAAAAATGCAGCTCCGGCTGCGCGCGGGAGGACGTTGACCGCTTGGTGTTGTTCAGTGGCCTGCCGACCACGGACGCCATCGAAACCTTCATCGCTCGCTTGCCACTAAGAGCGAATCTCGAAAGAGATAGGGCTCTTGCGAAGCTCCCGGAAGAAGTAGGAGCGCTCCGGCACCAGACGAAAGAAATAGAGCGACACGTAGGAAAGTTAGCCGACGAGCTAAAAGCCAATGTTGAGGGTGTTGAGAAAGCGGTACGAAGCGCACAACAGTCTGTCATCGCGACCGCAGCGTTACAGGGTAACTTTGAGGACTTTGAGAAGAGACTTTCGGCCGCGTCATCGAAGGAGCTCCGGACTGTCGTTGATAGAGTTTCCCTCTATTCAAAGCAGGTGGATGCACTTCGAAAAGACTCTGAAGACACCCGTCGGACGCTCGACGCCGAGCTAAGCAACAAGCATCAGTCCCTCCAGAAGCACGTTAATGCTCTTGCTGAAGAAATTGCCGACGTAAGAGCAAGTATTGATGCCATGGTTGAAAGCCATCAGGAACTCCTGGAGTCTTTGAAGCCAAGTCATCTCACGGAAATTTCTAACGTTGCCGATGGCAGACCACCGGCGAGTTACAACGAGGAATTGCACCTCCCTTTTGCGGCTGTCTGGATGGAGCTCGGGGCCGGGAAAGAGGCAAAGGACCAGGCGGAAATTGAAAGTCTCTTCGAACTGACGCAAGAAAACGTGATTGCCTCAGGAGTTCGACAGAGCGACGCCGACCGCGTCACCCGAACCTTGGTATCGGCAATGATTGCTGGCCAACTGCTTCAGTGCAGCGGTTCACTCGCTGACGTCCTTGGTACAGCAGCGGCTGCTAGCTGTGGCGGCGAGAAAGTGCTGTCATGGCAGGTACCCCTTGGTCTCAGAAGTACCGTTGAGGCTGATAGCGTGCAAAGAATTGCCGCAAGCGGTGCTGCCGGAGCCGTGATGTTGAGGGGCATCAATCGGTCTGCTTTTGAGATATACGGCACAGTCGTTCGCGATGCCGTCGTGCGTCGCCATCTTCAACGAAAGGAAGGCGGAGAAAGACTAGCCCTAATAGCAACCCATGCAGAAGGCCCGGCAACTTTGCCAATGAGCTCGTCGTTGGTCGAGCTTGGTCCGCTCGTGGATACCGACACGCTGGCGTGGGGCGAGAGTGCCGACTGGCGGAGTATAGAGCTGGGGAAATTAGTTCTGGAGCAGCAGAATTTTCGCTCACCACTAAGCTTCCGAGACGAAATAGACGAGATTCATCGGCTTGTTGACGCTCTTGGAACACCGCCAACCAAACTATGGCGCATAGTGTTTTCGAGGTTCGTCAATGTCCTATTCCTTTTACCTGGCGCGAACTTTGAGGGCAGCGTATCAGTAGCGCTGCACGCTTGGGTGTTGCCATGGGCTAAGGTCAAAGGGCTGGGCAGACAGCGCGTTGAAGATGCAATTCGCTCCTACGCAATGGAGCAGCTCAACGTTGCCAACGTGAGGAGCGCCCTCGACGACTTGGTACCAGAGATGGTGGCGTGAATGCTCTACTCCTTATCGCGTCGTGACGTCGTCCACGCGCTTGAGAAAGAGTTTGATTTTTCAAGCGACGAGGCAGCCACGAAGCTGTCTGCGATTAACGAACACGTCCGGGCAGCACTGCTTCTTGAGAGTCAGCAGCCCATGCAAAGGCATATTGTTCCCGTTTCGACGGCAGCTATTACGCGAACAGTGAGACGGCGACTCGCGCCACTTTGGTCAGACCTTTTCAATGACGCTTGCACAGACGACATCGCGCTTGGTGAACTTCATCGGATGAAAGGCTTGGGTGAGGTGGCAAAGGTGGATACGCTCCACTGGGTACCAGCTCCAGCTCGCACTATTTGGGTAGACGAAGCGACGCGCCTCCTTATTTCGGCTTCGCCGCTCCCCACCCTGCAGCACCGCACTCGCAAAGCACTGCAGGTGGTCGGGAGAGCCCGGTTAATTAGCGTGGATGAAGCCACATCGCAGATGCATCCTCCGTTGCAGCGTTTGGAAGACTGGCTCAGTTGCCCGCATGATGAGGTGGCCATCTGGTCCAAGGCCTTCATGGAGCGCGCAGCTCGAATGATGCAGCCTGTGGAGCAGTTCGATGAATTGGATATTTTCCACAACGGCCGTTGGAGGCCGCGCAAGGACGTGGGCGAACAGTTAGGCAAGCTGCATCTATATAGACGGAAAGTGTCTATCTACGGGAACCCAACTAGCGAATATGGCCTATGTAGGATGCAAGCCAGAAAGGACGGCGAACCTCAAGTCATATCGTCTCTAGCCATCGAGAGGGACGATGCTAGACGATTGCAGGGGAGCATAGATATGGCGAGCGGTCGGCAGCAGCAGATTCGGTACGAAGAAAAAGGTGCTGTGGTGGTATTGGAATTACCTCGACCGTTGCCGGCTCCAGAGAACGCCTTTCTTAGCCTTGGATGGTTGTTGGTGGGACAAGTCTCAACGGATTGGCCGAAGCGTATAGCCTTTTCGGCTCGCCTTGTGCCATTGTTGAGAAGAGCTTTCGGACTGTTGGGGTACAGGTTGGCAGAACGTGCCAACGGAGGGTCAAGAGATGCAGAATGATGAGAACGCTAAGCGTTATGGGGTGCATGGGACGGCGTCCGGTTTGCACGAGAGTCTTCGACTGTACGTAGAGGCCCAATATCACATTCGTGATGAAGGGCTAGTGGCGGAACGAAACGCGCTGCTCCAAGAACCTAAGGTGATAGCGCAAAGGGCCTTCGTCGAGGCGACCCCGGTATATGCGTTTGGGAAGCCATACAAGAGCCTTGCCATCCCTGAAAGGGCAAAGGCCGTATTGACGGAGATTGCGTCGGTACCAGACAACAGCGGCCTGTATCCCACCCCATACCAGCACCAAGCGGACGCACTTGAAGCGTTCATAGGAGCCGAGCGCAGGGAATTGGTGATAGCTACGGGTACAGGCTCCGGGAAGACGGAGAGCTTTCTTATGCCAATTGTTGCAACGCTGGCCATGGAGAGTGAGGAAAGAGTCCACAGCCGGTCACTGCCAGGGTGCCGGGCGCTGCTGCTGTACCCAATGAACGCACTGGTAAACGACCAAGTAGCCCGAATCCGACGCCTTCTAGGAAATACCAGAGTCAGTGATATTGTGAGTGCTGGCCGTGACCGGCCGGTTCGCTTCGGTAGCTACACCGGTCGTACATCATACCCGGGCCCTCGCACGAGCGCCCGAGACGGCTCGCGCATAGCACCGCTGTTTGAAGATTTCTATAACCGTATCGAGCAGCGTCCAGAACTGAAGACTAAGTTGCAGAGCCTCGGTCGTTGGCCGAGTAAGGATTTGGTCGGGTTCTATAACGCGAACGCCGCCGCACAGAAAGCTTACAAAGAGACAGCGAAGCGCGCGGGCCAGTCATACACAGACTGGAACTGGAAAAGCCGGCTCATTACGCAGCCGCGTGACAGGGAACTGATGACTCGGCATGAGATGCAGGAGGCATGCCCCGACATCCTGGTCACCAACTACTCGATGCTTGAGTACATGCTGATGCGGCCCATAGAGCGAACTATCTTTGACCAAACGTCGAAGTGGTTGGCTGCCGACGAGCGAAATGAGCTCATCCTGGTCTTGGATGAAGCGCACATGTATCGCGGAGCAGGGGGGGCCGAGGTGGCTCTCCTAATTCGGCGTCTGATTGCGAGACTGGGTGTTCCCCGCTCTCGAGTACGCTGCATCTTAACGAGCGCGAGTCTTGGTGACGGTGAAAGTGCGATTGCCGATGCCGAGAAATTTGCGCTCGACCTGACAGGTTCATCCGACAAAGATGGTCCTTCGAGATTTCGAGTCGTCCGAGGCACACTGGAACCACGTCCGAAGGGGCGGCCTGCAAATGAGATGGAAGTCGAGGCATTGAGTCAATTTCGAGTTGACCAATTCGGCGGCATCGGAAGCGGTTCCTCGGATGCTATCGAAGAGGTGAACCGCCTTGCCATTCGACTCGGTTGGCCGTCGCCGCCCACCGGGTATGAGGGAATGCAAGACTACCTCTTTACTCAGCTCTCATCACTACCGCTCGTTGACTTCCTTATCAGGCATGTTTCTGGAAAAGCAACGGCACTAGAAGTGCTGACCGAAGTCCTATGTCCAAACAACTCTTCGGATGTAGCAGCACGCGCTACCGACAGCCTGCTTGCTTTGTGTTCTCATGCCAAGCGCCAGAGGGACGGCAGAGTTCTAGTCCCGACAAGGCTGCATCTTTTCCACAGAGGATTGCCGGGACTCTATGCATGTTCGGACCCGCAATGTTCCGGGCGGCTCGCGCCGCATCAAGGTCCCTCCATCCTTGGTCGGTTTCACACCAAACCGTTGCTGGCATGCTCTTGCGAAAGTAAGGCACGTGTTTTCGATTTTTATACTCATCGAGACTGCGGCGCGGCCTTCATTACTGGATGGGTCGACGAAGGACTCAACTTTGTCTGGCATGAACCTGAAGCAACGGATTCGCGGAATCGCAGCAAAAAGCTCTTCCCAATTGAAATGTCCGTTGATGGCAAGGCTCATTCGACCAGCAAGTATTCGGACGCCTGGTTGCACTACGAAACTGGGCGTTTGGTCAGGACGCAGCCCAAATCGATGCAAGGATTTCGGCATGTACGCATTCCTGCGAAGGATGTACATGTAAAGGGAGAGCTGACTTTCGACGAGTGTCCGGTGTGCTGCCGTAAGACAAGGCGGGCTGCAACCGAACCATCGAAAATTATGGACCACGTTACGAAGGGCGAAGCGCCGTTCGCCACGTTAGTTCGGGCTCAGATGTTCCATCAGCCTCCAAGTCGAGATAAAACAGAGACATACCCCAACGAGGGGCGCAAGGTCCTAGTCTTCTCCGATGGACGTCAGAAGGCTGCACGGTTAGCAAGGGACATGCCTCGCGACATGGAGCTGGACGTCTTCCGTGCGGCGGTGGCCGTTGCGGCATCAATGCTTTCCGATTTGTCACTGGAGGCAAAGCCGACGAATTCTTCGTTGTATGTCGCCTTCCTGGCGGTTCTCGCCAGGAACAACCTGTCGATGTTCGATGGAATCGATGCGGAACGTCTTGACCAGCATATCGCCACAATTCGCCACAACTACTATGGAGACTTGGAGACAGCACTGGAAGATAAATGGTCCGTTGAACCTCCGTGGCGTTATCGATATGCCTTGCTCAAACTTTTGTGCGGCAGCTACTACTCCTTGAGCGGTACGACTATTGGCTTTATCGAGCCGGCCAAACTTGCTTGGCGTCGTGTGAACGAGATGCTCGGAGGAAAAGGCGTCGCGCTAAGCGACGCCCAGCTTCGCTCACTTGCCGTCGCGTGGATAGACGAGCTTCTCGACTCCTTCTCATTCGAGATTAACTTCCATGACTCGCTTCGAGAAAAAGCAAGTGGATTTCCACGAACGAGTTGGGGCAGCAAGGGGCAGTTCCGCCCGCAGTTCAGGCTAGCTCTGGTAGGTAGTCTCGGCGAATCGGTTGTGAATTCGGTTGAGGAGGTATTCCGCTCGTTTCTGGCGGAGAGTAAAGAGGGGTTCTTCGTCAACCCTAATGCGGTCAAATTGACTATTGACCTTCGACACAATTGGGTTCAGTGCGACGACTGCACCGGCATCATGCCGGTGGAACACTCGGGCGGCTGTCCGCTATGTGGCTCCAAGCAAATACGTCTGTTAGACCCGACAACTGACCCTTACCTCAAAGCCAGAAAATCATTCTGGCGACTGCCTGTGGCTGAGGCGCTCATGCCGGGTGCGGCAATCAGCAACATTTCGGTGGAAGAGCACACCGCGCAGCTATCAAACCGGGACTATCGCAATGTGCACTCCACCACGGAGCTACATGAACTGAGATTCCAGGACATTCTGCTAAAGGACAAGGACCGTCCGGTTGATGTGCTTAGTTGCACTACGACTATGGAAGTGGGAATTGACATTGGCTCACTTGTAGCAGTAGCGCTCAGGAACGTTCCTCCTCAGCGTGAAAACTATCAACAGCGTGCGGGCCGCGCAGGTCGCCGCGGGGCATCCGTCTCATCGGTTGTGAGCTTTTCCCAAAATGGTCCGCACGACAGCTACTACTTTCTGAATCCGGAGCATATGGTTGCCGGCTCTCCGCGCAGCCCAGAGTTGAAGGTTGAAAATCCAAAGATAGCCATTCGGCATGTTCATGCGTATCTAATTCAGACTTTCTTCCAAGATGCGTCAAGCGGGAGCCCGAGCGACAGGACGCGAAGCGCCATGCTGCTGAAGGCCCTGGGGAAAACTCGAGATTTCTTCAACAAGGAGGCTGAAGGGCCAAACCTGGAGACATTTGCGAACTGGCTGCAGGTGCAAGTTTTTTCACCACCGCACCACCAGGCGCTCATCGTGGCTAGCTGGCTTCCCGACGGCCTGACCGGCGAAGAGCAGCCTGTGTTGGACTGGGTACTCGAGGTCGCGCGGGGTCTGCTAGAAGCCCTCCAGACGCTCGCTGTCGAGTTGGATACAGTCAAGCCCAAGCGGGTAGCCGATAGCGAAGACGATGAAGATGAGGACGACGAAGACCGGGAAGTAGGATTGCTTGAGAACGAAGACCTCCTAGAGTTTCTGTTTTTCCACCAACTGCTTCCGACATATGCATTCCCTACGAGCCTGTGCAGTTTCTTGGTGGAAGAATGGCGGCAAAACGCAAAGGGCTACAGGGAGATTAAGCTGGAGCAGCAACCGCAACAGTCCACGGCACAAGCGCTGAGCGAGTACGCGCCTGGGCGGCTCGTCGTTATCAACAAGAAGACCTACCGGTCTGGCGGTGTGTTCGCCAGCGCTCCTGCACCTGACGGAAATCGAGCGGCTGAACTCTTCGAGCCAGAGAACGCGAAATCAATCGTTATCTGCGAGGCTTGCTCGTTTGTCCACGACCCGTATGCGCCCGCGTCCACGCGGCCGCATGACGTTTGTCCTGTGTGCGAGGGGCCGCTAAAGGCAAGACTGATGATTGAACCGCAAGTGTTTGGACCGGAGAATGCCCGTGCTCTATCCGAAGAGGACCAAGAGCAAGAGTTCACCTTCGCCACAATGGCTCAGTATCCTCAGCCGACGAACGCAGAAGCCTTCGATTTTCAGGACGGAGGAAATTACCTTCGGTATGCCCACGCTACGGATAAGCGATTGCTGACCCTCAACAAGGGCAAGACCGTGCAACGAGAAGGGCAAGGGTTCTCTGTTTGTAATAAATGCGGCTGCGCGGAGGTCTACGACGAACTGCGCCCGAGGTCAGGTAGCCACACTCGGCCGTACCTACTTAGCAGCAAGACGGCCCCAGTGAAGTGCGACGGCGAATTCGTTCGCACTTTCCTGGGATACAGTTTTTCTACTGACCTTTTGCTGGTTCGCATCAAGATTTCCCCACCCTTGGTAACAGACATAGGTACGTCGAATGACGTGCAAGTACTCGAAAGTGCTGCGCATAGTATGGCTGAAGCTTTGCGCCTAGCAGCGAGCCGCCATCAGCAACTAGATTTGGACCCGACAGAATTTGGGTCGGGGCATCGCATTCTGCCTCTGGATGTAGACGGCAACGTCTTCCTCGACATCTATCTCTATGACACGCTTTCCGGCGGTGCCGGTTATGCAGAGCTTGCTGCAAAGTACTTCAAGGAAATTGCTATGGACACCCTTGCACTACTGGAAGGCTGTGATTGCGATACGTCTTGTACCGATTGTCTTGACCATTTTCACAATCAGCATTTGAAAGCTCATCTCAATCGAAAGTTGGCAGCGTCCCTACTTCGCTATGGATTGTACGGAACAGTACCGAGGAGCGCCGAGCCTCACCAACAGGAGATTCCACTACGTGGGCTCGCAAGCTACTTGAAGCTCGATGGCATCGAATGCGAATTCGGAGCAACTGTTCAAGGTCAGACCGTACCGCTCGTGGCGAGGGCGAATGGAAATGAGTTAGCAATCAATCTATATCCGGCCTTGCTCGCACGTCCTGACGTTGTGGTCTCAAAAGATGTTGCTCACGCAACACATCAACTGACGGAGTTGGAATTGAGGAGGGACTTGCCAGCCGTTCATGCGGAGATACGCGAGCGGCTCGGCTAGGCCATATCGTTACACGCGTTTGACGCGGCGTGGCGTCGGATTGCAGAGACCTGCCTTTCCGTCGCTGCTGGTCGAAATTGCGGTGATTGCGGCTGTTGATGACAAGTGATGCCGGGCCGCGATGGCGGGCCCGTTCCCTTGTGACATCGCACTGCCGTCAGGCCGCTAGCGATGAGTTCGCCTAACACTTCTCACCTTGGTTGCCACCGCATCGCGGTCAACGAAGGACGCTAAGTGTAGATGACTACCATTGTCACCGCGGAAGTGGGAGTGCGAAATCTCGTCGCTCCTGATGCTTCTCGCACACCAAGCCGAGCGACGAATGCCTTGGCTGCACCTCGCACGAGGGGGACCGGGCAAACGTGCTACACGGGCCCACGTGGCGGTACGTACCCCTTGCTTGTCGCGCTGGATGAGTGGCAGATGTCCAAACGCCCTCAGCCGTGCGAGGTCTTACCGCGTCGAAGTGGGGGCAACCAGTCCGGCCAAAGCGGCCGACTCCACTCCGTACGAGCCGCACGACGGACAGGTGTACCTGGACCCGCGTAGCTGGGACGACCGTATCCGCTCAGCGACCACGCCGCACAACGGGCAATTCGCCTGCTCTGGGAGCATGGTCTCAAACGGGCCGGAAGCGGAATGGAAGACCCAACGACATAGCGTATGCAGCACTTCCGGTCCAACTCCACAACTGGACCGCGGAGGGTGCTCTCTTGCGCTCGCTATCTTCGGCCGGTCAAAAAGTCCTGCCAGTCGGACGCATAAGCGCAGTCCTTCGGCGTGGGGTCTTCTTCAATGACGGGGCAGCCTGAATACTCAATGCGTTTGCGGAAGAGCGTCGCTGCAGGCTCAGGTATTTCGCCTAGGCGAACGTAGTCGGTGTTACCTGAACGGTGGATAGGAACACTGAGGGGCTCAGGGCGAGGTGGGAGTTCCTCGGTCCCGGTCAACCCGACAGCGAGAGCGCGCGCGACGAGGTCAAAGATGGATGATGCGTGGCGCGGGTAAGCATGCAGGGTTCGCTTCTCGCCGTGCTCGCGCTGGTCTTCGTGCAACCGCACCACGTAGTCGGGAGTGGCACTGCGCTCCAGCCTGCCTATGTAAGCGGTTGCTATCTCCCTGGCCGAGCCGTTCTGGCCGACAACTTCTACCGTGACTTTTAGCATGATGAGCTATACCGAACAGTAGTGACGGGAGAGGCAAGTTGCCCCATATTCTGTGGTACTGGCCTCTATCTCAGAAGCGGCTTTGGCGCTCGACTCGCTGCCCGCTTTCCATCAAGTCAGCTTAGTCCTAGTCAGCTTCCGTGACAGCCTCAGACCACTACTACGCCTTCCGATTCCATTTCGTACACTTTCTGGTAGCACCAGGGACAAGGCGACCAATCCCTGTCCTGGATGCCGGACGGGAAGCTCGCGGATTCTGATGGTCGCGCCGCGCCTATACACAACGATTTGGGTAACGTTCAACTATTCTGGAGAACTCGCCTCACTCCAGCCGTTCGCTGATATACGAGTTGCGCAATAGTCAAAGTACTTCTGTCGCGCCCACTCAGCTCTATTGCCCACCACGTACAGCCGCCGTTTCGCCCGAGTCGCTGCCACATTCAAGAGGTTGGGCTTCTCAGCCGCCCATGCTTTTGCGCCTGGCCGCTTGGGATTTCCGCCGAGAACCAGCACTACGACGTCTGCTTCCTTCCCTTGCACGGTATGAATCGTGCCTACTTTGATGCCTTCCAGAGAGTGCTGCCGTGTCATCCGCCGCAGGCCATCCACCACCGTCCTGAATGGTGAGATGAGAAAGATGTCAGCGTCATGGCCACTCCGTCGAATGCTATGGACAAGGGAGAGCACGGCTTCGCCTTCTGAGGGAATCCAATGCTTGTCAGCATCGTGCGACACCACGTCGTGCCAGGATGTCGGAGGCAGACTGGACTCCTTTCGCTGCTGCGTCCCGAAGACCATCAGGCCGTCGTACGCAATCTTGTTGGCGACATCGAACATCTCCCTGTCGCAGCGGCGGTGAACGCGGAGCGGCGCGCCAACCCAAAGTTGTTCCATTGCTTGCGCAACGGTGGTGCCTAGAGGGGTAGCTCGGTCTGCGAGCTTCTGAGCGGACGTGTTCCCAGGCAGCCAGGTTTCCGATACACCATAGTGAAGTCGCAGAGCATGCTGAGCGGTATATGGGATAGAAACGACCGGCTCCAGTTGCAATGGGTCACCGACCACGACAACGCGTCGCGAGCGCCAGATTGCACCGGCCGCTGCTTGCGGGACAGCTTGCCCGGCTTCGTCGATAAGCAGCCAACCAATATTCTCTCGGCCGAGGTGCGAGAACAATCGCGAGAACGAAGCGAAGGTGCTGGAAACCACAGGGACCACCAGGAACAAGGTTTGCCAAGCTGCTAGGGTTGCCTCTTTGGGAGCAGTCTGCGGTGCGCTGCCGCCCAAGATGTCCGTGAGGCCGTGGAGATTCTTGCGAACTGTATCGGCATTGGCCGTAATGAACGCCTTATGCAGATTCAGGGCGGCCAGGAAAACCTTGGCACGAGCATGGTTCCATGCAGCAGTCGCCCAAGGTGCAGACAGTTCTCGCGCCTCCTCGTCTCTCGACCATGCCTCGTCGTCAGGGAAGCTCTCCCCGAGAGCGTCCCTATCCTGTTGTATCTCCGTACAGAGACGTCCGACGGTTACCTCCCTATCCTTGCGCTCTTGGGCAAGGGCCTGGAGGAGCCTCCGCGCGTCTAGTTCTTCTTGCTTCGTTATGTGAACCTCGTTCTGAGCCCGGCGTAGGCGGTCCTCGGATTCGGTGAGGAGCTTCTGAAGTCCTTGTTCCATCGCACGCCATTCCCGGTGGGTTCTGCCTAGAGACCGGAGAATCTGCCAAACGCTGGGCCGGCTCCCATGGTGACGCTTTAGGGAGGCGCGGTGGTTCTCGGTTTTGGTAGTTTGAGCCGCGGCGCTAGATAACGCAGCCTGATGGCGTTTCCCGTATGAGGGCAAGCTATCGAGCAGGGCGACAGACTCTTTGTCTATGCGTGCGACTTCTGCTCGTTCAGACCGAATTTCCTTGATACGCCGATAGACCTGGGACAGCTTTGAACGTTCGGCCTTCTCGTGGGCAAGCGCGTGCTCGAACTCCTTTACGGCAGACCTCCAGTCGATAGGCTTCGTGGTGACGGCCTTGAGCCACGATTCGAATCCAGTCTTTTTTACCTTGATGTCGTCCTCGGGCGAAAAGGAGGCTTCGAAGGGCAACTCTTCTCCGTGCCAGAAGTTCGCAATGAACTCTTGCCGATTGGACTTATTCCCTAGTTTGGCCGCTAGCAGACCCCACGCAGGTTGCAGAATCGCCTGCTTCCCAAAGCGCGGGAAATAGTCGACCTGGCTCAGCCAGCTCTTGTCTATTGCTCCTGCTCCAGGAATTTCTAGGGTAATGTTCTCGACTGCTCCGTTGTTCGAGGATGCCGCAACAATTTCGAACCCAGTCAACTTGCTCGTGGGAATCGATATGGAGCGGTTCCACTTGCCGCTCTTCCAGCCTGTGCGTCCTCCGAAACCATCTGTAGGCGAAGGAAGACTTGCGAGAGCTTTGGCACGTGCTACCACGACAGCGGACACGATGTCACGCAACATTGTGGTCTTACCAGTACCGGGAGGCCCGTTCACCCCAAAAAGCCCACCCTTCGGAGCCAGCGACTTCCAGATGGAGTTGACGGCAAACTGTTGACTGTAGACTAGAGGGTGATGTCCATCGCCAGGCCATCGTCCCACGGGGAATCTATCCGGCGAAAGAGTTTCAAAGACCTCGCCGAGGCTATTTCGGATGTCTGTCCTTGGAACTCGCTTCGCGGAATCGTCCGTAATCAGATAGTCGCGCAATGCGATACCGCTGTCCCCCGCCTTGAGTGCTTCGGCGACACGGTCAAGGTCATCAACGAAGAAGCTATTCAGGAAGTCAGCGTCATCGGGTTCATGCGACTTACGTTTGGCAAGCTGGTAGCTCTGTGCCCGAATGACGGTCGGTGGAGTGACAACAGACTGAAGTCCCAGTGCTTCCGTGAGCCAGGTCGCCAACTCGAAGAGGTCAGCTGCGACCAACTGTCGACCAATGTTCTCCTCCCGTTCGCCGAAGGTTCTCTTCGCCGAGTCGTCGGGCAGAATGCCGAGCTGCTTTCGCGTGTGTTGCTCGAAGGTCGATTGGAATCGTGCAACGCCTTCAAGCCAATCCTTCGCTTGCGGACCGACGTTAACAGTGCGGCCGAGTGCCCAAGCGCAGTTTGATAGCACCAGTGTGTCAAAGAGGGGGCGCCCATCATCTGCAACGGAGATGGAGAACATCGCTGTCTCACCATCCATGCGCTCATCTACTGCCTCCGGGTCCTTTCCGCACGCATTCTCCAAGACAGCTCTGACTGTATCGAGGGAGTACACATTCACGAACAACCGGTGCCGCCACACCTTGCTGGAGGCCACATGACGGCTTCGAAGCCTATGCTGCGGCTCCCAAGGTAGCGTGGGGTCTTGCTCCGTGATGTCGAAGGATGGGAATGTCCTGTCGTTGGGCTCTGCCGCGGGGATGCTCTGAGGCGAGAACAGTTCAATCGCTCGCCAGTATTTCAGGACAGCCGTCTGTTGGAGTGAATCGGACATTTCGACATTCGTGTATGAATTCAGCAGATGCCTAATTCTCCAATATATCTACCAATATCGTCCATTTTACTGAAGTGGGGTATCAAGACTCGCTCATTGAAATGGTAGGCTGCACGGTGAATATACTTGCCTAGTCGCGATAAATTGACGTATAACCACTTAGCTCGTGTTCCCGTTAGACATCGCCAAAAGGAAAATATGGCAACCTACAAGCAACTGATGGCGCAGAAGCAAGCTCTTGAAGCGCAGCTCGCGGAGGTACGCGCGAACGAAGTAGCAGGAGTCGTTGAGAAAATCCGCGGCCTGATGGCTGACTACGGCCTTTCGATTGAAGACATCGAGGGTAAACGCCGCCGCGGTCGTCCCGCCGGCAGCACTTCCGGCAAGGCAACTGCAGCAAAGGAGCCGCTGCCGCCGAGGTATCGCGACCCCAAGACCGGCAAGACCTGGTCGGGTCGCGGTCGGGCTCCCGCGTGGCTTGGCAAGAATCCAAACCGATTCCTCATTGCTGAGGAGTAACAATTCACGTATGAGGTCCGTCGCGCCTCAAGTCTTTGAGGCGAGAACTACTGGGGGTGAACACTCCCGTCGAAGCTCGCCTTGAATCTTCTCTCGCAGCGACTACACTGCAGCAAGCTCCTTTCTACGGAGCCCTCCTGGTTGCCCTAGATAAACAGAACTAGACATCGCGGCGGCCAATCTCCCAACCCTGTTTGCCATGCCTTCTCGCGAGTGACATCGCAAAGAGGGCGCGTCTACGTCGTGCATGCGCTTCGCCATGTTCTTGGCGGTCGCTGACCAGGTACGTCGGCGCCTATTGGCAACGGATTTCCGTCCTTATGACGGAGAGGGGGTACCAATGCCAATCTGGCGTGTCGCTGCCATTTCAGAGCAGCCAGAAATATACCTTCGACGATGGAGTGTTTATGAGACGGAACGCGGAGAGCGTCATTTCGTCGGACAAAACATGGATGGCGGGACAGGTCGTGTGAGCTCTGCCATCGCTTCATTTGATGCTTCATCGAGAACTGGCATCACTCACAGTGGGCGACGCTATATCTTGGATGGTTGTCCCGGCACCGACGAGGAAGGGCTGTACACCTGGGCGGTGTGGAAGAAGGTCAACGATGTAAAGCGGGCCACAAACGTCAGCGGCGAGTACTGGGCGGACGAAACTAAGGCTGACCCTTGAGGGTGTCGGTCACGCACCTGCCTTGGATGCCAACTTGCTTGGGCGTTGCCACAACAATCAGTATCACACGATGACAACCAATTTTCACTTGCACGCAATCGCGCATTCCAGCGGTCGAGCAGGCTGGTACAGCCGAGGAACACTGCGCTAGCGAGAACCCATCGTATTGGAGGTACTGCCATGAAACTCATGTCTGGTGCCAGAGTTCGCGACGTTAGGGCCGACAAGGTTTTGAAGCCCATCGAGCGTATGGCAACGCGTGACACACACAACGTTGGAAGACACGCGGAAGTTGTTAGGGATTGGCGCTTCCTGAGGACCGGCCGTGGCGAGACTCATGTCGTAGGTCGATTTTCCACGACAGGGAAGCATTGGGCCACGCCACCACTTGTTCGCCTGTATGCGCGGGAGCGCGTCGTTGTCGCCAGGGATGGCCGGAGATTTGCGCTATTGGCTGGGCCTGGCGAACCGAATGTTGCACAACTCCTCGTGTCACTGTTCGCAGCATTCGATGAAACGCTGAGAGGAAGAACCGAGGACATCACGCAGCATGTTTGTGTTTTCGTCGACCTCGTAGAGGGACTCTACCCATTCTCCACGATAGTAGAACTCGACGTCACTGAGATTGGTGTAAAAGAGCTTGATTTCTCGATGCGGCGACATACGATTGAGGTGCGTCGATGAACGCACCATGTAAGGCCCCACACGCAGAACTACATCACGCCTTGCGTCCCCATGTTGACCACATGTGACTGCACTTTGAAGTTGACCTCGTTCTGCTTGGCGTTGCCTGGTAGTTTGTATCTAAGGCCGTAACAGTGCATGACTTCGCTGTTGTCCGTCGGTCGTATCGGTGGACAGCGCGGATGACATGCCGGCAGCTTCAGCAAGGTCACTGTGGTCTACGAATCGGATGAACTCGGGAATTGGTGCAACCAGAGCGGTTTGCAGCATCAGCGTGAACGGAAACTCGCCGCTTGCGACTTGAGCCGTGAGCCGCTCCGGAGTAACTGGTGTGCCAAATGTCTCGAGGCGACGGGACAGTTGCTCGATGCTTAGTCCCTGGGCACTGATTTCGTGGAGAAGAACATGGCTGGCAGCAGCTTCCCACGACTCGTCGGAGTCGACAAATTTGGTCCACTGAGTGGGACATTCCGCGCCCACTGCTCGAAGCAGCGCAAGAAAGTACGCGAGGCTATAGGTCCCGCGCTGGATTCTGCTCCCTGCGCCTCTGAAGGACTCGGGGATGCCTATTGCAGAAATCTTCTCCGCAACTTCATCGAACGAGACGCCTTTACGCGCGAGGATTCCTCGCGCAGTGCGCGCGGCTAGCCGCGACCACGGTGTACTCGTGTGGGCCAATGTGAAACCCCTCTAAGCAGTGGCGTCGATTCCGTGGCAAGCATAGGTATTGCACCCGCGCTTTTGCGCACACCAGCGGATTCATCCTGCGGTGTGTGAGCAAGCGGTCCCGACTTACGTTGGTTTCGTCGATTTATTTTAGACCTAACTTCAGAGCCGTTGGGGCTTTGAGGAGCTGCTGCGGTCTGTTCCCAAGAGGAGTAGTTATGGGAACCAATCCAATACTGTACCTGGCGTACGACGGCGTACTGCATCCGAACTTTGTAACGTTTCGTGGAAACGAGCTGCCGCGGTTGCGAGCAGGAGGGCACGAGCTGTTCGAAAACAATGCTCTCCTGGAAGCGGTCATCGAAGCGTGTCCTCGGACTGAGGTCGTGCTCCATAGTTGGTGGGTACCTCTCTTGGGCTATCGAAGCGCCTTGGCAATGCTGCCTGAGCTGGTGCGAAATCACGTCGTCGGTGCTACATGGCATTCCGGCCGCGGTCTGCGGGCAAGGAGGAGGCCGAGCAGGCCTCGCCGGGCGTGGCTGGATGACGACCTCAAGCGCCGGCACCCGGCTTACCCGGTCTTGCTGGACTGCGACTTGATACAGGTCGCTCCGATGCTAGCCGACTGTGCGTGCGTCGTCGACGAATGGCGTGGTCTGGCCAGTGCTGGGGCTTGCGAAAGGCTGTGTTTGCTGTTGACAGCGTATGAGAGCAAACGACCTTGCAATCAGGTCTACGGGCAGTTTCCTTCAGAGCGCCGCGACGACTCTGGATTGGTCTATGGCGGAATGGGAGTGCTGCGGGGCGGCATGGGCAAGGCCATCCTAAGGACGCGAAGATGCCCTTCCGTTGCGTAACGGAAAATTTGCGTGTTAGAATTTTCTGCTGTTTGCCCGCGAAAAGCCGAGATGCGGTAGGGCCCAGGGAGTGTCCCTGGCAATTAATTTAACACTTTGACGCATTCTACGCTATACGAGATTGTATCGCACCA
Organism: Cupriavidus sp. FW306-1B-F12B; assembly: GCF_058781795.1. Taxonomy (NCBI): domain Bacteria; kingdom Pseudomonadati; phylum Pseudomonadota; class Betaproteobacteria; order Burkholderiales; family Burkholderiaceae; genus Cupriavidus; species Cupriavidus sp. FW306-1B-F12B. The sequence goes on along the minus strand of NZ_JBYSXC010000003.1, from coordinate 108,540 downwards.
CACTTACGCGACGGCGGTGCTAGAACGACAAAGTTGGAAAGGACGATAGCAAGATAGGGCTACATTGAAAGTTCACGATAGTGAACCACACACCCTGAGCGGCGTAGCGCCGCAATGTGAGAGGGGAGGGTGACTGGAGTTCCAGCTCCAGCCACCCTTGAGCGTGAGCAGAGAGCTACACACCCAGAGTCTTTTAGTGTCCTCTGTTCGCTCCCTCTTTGTCAACTCGTAAAAGTGGAGGGGGCGGCATTTTCTCGCCTCCAAGCAGAGGACGACTGTCAAAATGTATCACTAGGCCATCACATTTAGTCTCGGCGGATTGTTGGTCAGTCCACGCTTGCGACGCCCGTCGGCGCTTCTTCCTGGCGTTCTCCGTCAAGACTAGCCCTTCATCCCAATCCTGCTCTATCTCCTGGGCTGCTCTCGCGTATTCGTCGACGAGTGGGGAGATGTCGTCCGCGTCCAAATTAGCGTAAGCGGCCAAGCTTACAAATTTGCGGGCATCGGAGCGGAATCAAAAATGTTTCATTGGTATCGCGTTGAGCGCGAGGGCACGTCACGTCCTTACGTAGCGATGAAGGAAAGAATTCCATGGAAGCGTCGAGCATACTGGAGAGGGTCGCTCGGGCCCTGGTGACAAGCCGGCTTGCGGAGGCTCCTCCTGTCAAATTGGGTATGTTGCTCACGGTTCGTAGGCGTAGAAAGAAGGCGTCTCGTTTCGAGATGACCCCAGCGAAGTTCGAGAGATTCCTGAAAGAAGGTCGAGGGCGTGGTGCTGGCCCGGCCTATCGGCCTTGGATTCAGGTGAACGACCTGTCGTCCAAGGGGCGCGTGCATCGGACAGCATCCGCTCTCACAGGCTTTCGGACGCACCATCTACTCTCCGACAACGAGTACTACGCGTATTTGCGCGCGTGGTGGGACAAGAGCGTTCTCGACATCCGGGAGCAGTATCCATTGTTGCCGGTAGGACTCACGGAAAGTATCGCGAAGTCGCTAGGGGTTAGGCATCCCTGGAGCAACAAGTATCAGTTTGCAATCCCGCAAACTTCAGACCTGTTCCTTGTGACAAGTAGCGGCATTGAAGTGGTCCCCGTAAAGGAAGACGAAGACTACGAGAAGCCCCGAACGAAGGAGAAACTTGCCATCGGAGAGGAGTTCTGGCGTCAGCGAAATGTTCCGACTCGAATTGCACTCTCATCCGAACTGAAGACCGCGCGCTCCTGGAATCTTGAATGGATTTACGACGCTAGGCTCAAGCCCACCGACTTGCCATTTCGTCAAGGACGGAGCCGTCTGCATGACTGGCTCGTAAGCGTAGTCGTCGGTGGTGAAATTTCTTCAAGGGAGCTTGGATACTGCGCGGATGTCGCCATGGGTCTTCCTCGCGGCACCGGCATCGAGGCGATTCGCCGTCTGCTAGCCGAACGCGTTCTGTCGACGGACATCGACGCCGGTGACATCTCGAAGGACTGCGGCCTACGTGTTGGGAGTGTAGTGCGATGAGCGCCAGTACCCTTCCGCTGCTTGCGCCTCGAATGCTCTTCAGGAATCGTAATGACCCGAAAAAGGAGTTGTATCGAATCGTCTGGACCGGTCGACAGTCTCATTACACTTTCTTCATTTCGCTGAGCGAAGAGCGTTGGCCGGAAAGCTATGAGACGGAGCAGTTAAGAGAGCGCTTCAGCCCGGATTACGAGGGCGAAGATGCGTTGGAGTTCGTTCTTGAGGACCCCTATGCGTCGAAGCTTCGGATTGAGCCGAGTGACGAGGCTTACGAGCGCATGCGATGGATAGCAGACCTCGTTGAGGGCGACGCACTCTTTGACATCCTCGTCCCAAGTAAGCGCGGGCGGGCAATTAAGGCCCAGGTGGAGAAGGTCGGCAAGTCCAGGCCAACCATCTCTTTTCATGTTAAGCGCTTTCTCTCAAGAGGAATGTCGGTTAGTGCCTTGGAGGGCGACAGGGAAAACTGTGGTGCGCCGGGGGTGGAGAGAAATCCAACGAAAAAGACAGGGCGAAGGCGCACGGTGAGAGCGGGCGTAGGAACACCTGTCAATGATTCGAATCGCTCAATACTAGAGGTTGCTGCGTGCTATGCCATCGGGGGCCGACGAACTCATCAACAAGGTCTCGACTATATAAATCAACATCATTGTCGCGATTGGCCTGTTGATACGCGCTTCACAGTTGACCAACTTCGGCATCACATTCGAAAAACGCGTCCATTAACACAAAAGATACGCGATAAGCATGGGGAGCGTCATCTAAATCTTCGGCGTCGTTCATTCGCCGGCACGACGTATGCATATGGCCCGGGCGCAGAGTTTCAGATTGACGCGACAATAGGTGACGTCTACCTGGTATCTGTATTCAATAGAACAAAAATTATCGGCCGCCCCACGATTTACATCGTCTCAGATACGTTCTCCCGTCTAATAGTAGGAGTTTCGATAAGTTTATCACCCCCCTCTATTGAGGGTGCTGCATTGGCAATGGAGAGCGTAATTACGCCGAAAGTTCTCCTTTGCCATGAGTTCGGAATCAATGCAAAGGAGGAATGGTGGCCATCTCACCATTTGCCAAAAAAAATCCTTGCCGACCGTGGTTCGGAGTTTATCAGTATTCGAGCATGGGAGCGGGTTGTGAATCGACTCCGTATTGACGTCAATAACACGGCGGCATTTCGCCAAGATTGGAAGTCAATTGTTGAATCAAGGTTCAACCTCATTAACGCGATATGGGGGGAATCTGTCCCTGGCTATGTGGAGAAGGATTTTCACGAGCGCGGGGGTGAGGACTATAGGTTAGACGCCGCGTTGACACTACACGAGTTTACTGCGTTATTCCTGATAAGCGTAATTGAGTACAACAATCGCCCCCTGCGAACCAAGGAGCAAATCCCGGCGATGGTGGCGGCCGATTTAAGCCCTACCCCTGTGGAACTTTGGAACTTTGGGGTGGCTGAATACAGTGGAATTCTCGAGACGGCAAATCTCGATGAGATGCGCGCATGCGTCTACACAAGAGACCGCGCCAGTGTTTCTCATCGAGGAATCGGGTACGCCAACCGCTTCTACGAAACGCCTAGAGCCGTAAAAGAGGAATGGTTCACCCGCGCTAGAACGAGGAAATTCATGGCTGATATTTCGTACAACCCAATAAATCCACGGAACCTATATGTGTTGTATGACGATGGAAGATTTGAGGCGGCCAGTGTAAAGGAGACGACCGTTCAATTGAGAGATGTCGACGCAAGCTATGTTGAGATAGACGCACTGCGCGTGGATGCTGCAAGAAATCTCGCTAATGCATTTGATAAAACCGAAAATTTCAAACTGGAACTTCGGGATAGGGCCGATGAAATTATTGACGGAGCCAAAGAGAAAACAAAATTGTCATTGGAGCGTCAAGGTGTAAGTAAACCTGACATCAACGAAATTAGGAACGCCAAGGCCGAAGAGAGGGCTCTTCTTGAATTCATAAGAGCCAATGGGGAATTGACTGATTTGATAGACATGTCGGTTAAGTCAAGCGTAGGGAAATCTAGCGATTGCGAAGATGGTGAAATTACCTCGATTTCTCTGGAGTCCATTAGGAAGATGAAGGCCAAGCAGCGAGAGAAGGGGAAGGGAGAATAATTCGATGAAGGGGAACAGTATGAGTAAAGCGACAGAAAAGTACGGTGAGGAAGTTGTCTACTGTGACGCGATTTACACGCCTTCGCCATATCCACAGCATAGGGGGAATCCGCTTATTGAGGCACTCCCTGCCTTCTACAACGGCACGGAACCCATTGAGGGCTTTGCCAACTATCCTCCTGTGGGGGACGCAGAACGCCGAGAGTCTCACAGCTACCGGCTGCTTGCGGTGTCCAGGCTGAGGACGCTCATTGAAGTGATGCCTTGGCATCTTGGGGTGATGAGAGACATCTATAGCACCATCTGGCGCGGGTACGAGTTTCGAAATCCGGTCGCAACGCGCAAAGAAATTGTCCAGCGGCGGTACAAGAAAGCGAAGGAAGACAACGGTATCTTTCCAATCAACGACCCTGAGCCGACTCATTCGTCGAATATTGGGCTTTTCGGCGCATCAGGAGTCGGAAAATCCACAGCTGTAAGCCGATGCCTTGATTTTCTGCCTCAGGTGATTCGGCATCCAGAATATGGAATCACTCAATTGGTTTGGCTAAAGGTGGAGTGTCCCCCAAACGGTAGCTTGAGTGAGCTAATGAAGTGGATATTAGAGGCGGTAGATGAAGTTTTGGATACACAATACGCGAGCCGCATAAAGGAGAGAACTACGCTGCCAGCGAGAATGAGTATCGTGGGGAAGGTTCTGGAGGAGCACTTTACGGGACTGCTGGTAATCGATGAAGTTCAGAATGTTCTGGCGGATGCGAAGAGTCGATACAGAAACATCGATTTCTTTATGACATTTGTGAACAAGATAAATGTTCCGTCTATGCACATTGGGCTTGCCACTGCCTTGGAACTATATCCGGACAATATTCACTCAAGGCGGCGCGCAGTCGATGGCGGCATTCGACTGCTTGAGCCGCAGTTGTCGGAGGAAGAGTGGAGTGACTATATTGACGAACTTGCGCGATACCAGTGGACAAGGCGTCTAGCATCGAGAGATGTGCTTGATAAGGGTTTGAAAGAGTGTTCGCAACGAAACATATGCATAGCGAATCGACTATACGAACTCGCGCAGGCGGTGGCCATCGAGAGCAATTTGGACTCATTAACCTATGAATTTATCCGTAAGGTGGCACGCACGCGCTTTTCCTTAGTGAAGCCATTTGTCGACGCTATTCAAAGAAAGGACGACAAAGCTATTGCTGAGAACAGCGCTGCAGTCGAGAAGCTCAGTAATGATGTTCGTGAGGATGTTAAAAGTGCGATAGACCGCGCAACCGTCCAGGAGCTAGTTGCTAAGAAGTCTGTGCACGAAGTTCTCAGTAAAGCGACAGCGAACCTTATTTCATTGGGAATGCCGCAAGACAACGTGGTTCGTGAGCTGAAGAAACTTGCGGGGCAGAATCCAGGCTGTGATGCGATATTTCTCGTCGCAGAATATCTCGAAAGGAAGAGAGCTGATGATGTACAGAGACGCGGAAACTTGGAGCAACAAGTCGCGGAGGAGCTGAAGCGTGAGCAGGAATCGCTGATGAAAAGGAGGAACAAGAGTTGAATGTGTTTATTCATCAGCCCTATCAGGACGAGCTGCTATACAGCATTTGCATGAGATATTTTTATGACTACGATTCAGTGGGATACAGCTTGCTTGCCAAGGAGTTATTTGGAAGACCTCACCGAGTTGCTCCGTATTTCTCGACAGCAATTGGTGTTTTTGCAGAGAGAACGAAGCTCTCTACGGGGTTAAGCGGGAACGATATTTATCGATTGCATACGATGTATCCATTCATTTGCGCCGCTATGCCAACTGAGAGGAAAATGAAGGTGTTTCAAGCAGTCGTATCGGAACCCTCCGGCACAAAGATTACGGGCCTCGCATCTGAGTTCGTGCCGCCGTCGCTATTTCGTTGGTGTCCGGACTGTGTCGATGCAGACAGAGCGATTCTTCATGAAACATACTGGCACAGAATGCATCAGTTGCCGGGAGTGTGGCAATGTCCTCTGCACGGTCTGGACCTAGTAGATTCGAAGATTGAACGGTACGACATTGAAAATTTCAGTCGTCTTCCAGCGGAGCTCATTATTCCCACAGATACAGGACCATTTAGAGTTGCTTCCCCTACTTCTGGGGCCGAACGCCTTCTTCGAGAGCGTTTGTTCGCCCTGCTAAATGGTGTGCAGCTGAATACGACGCCGGGATATTCCGACTTCAAAGAAACAGCGCTGATGGCCGGGTACGGAAACGCGGGAAGGATTAACTACAAGAGGGTATTCTTAGAATTCTCAGAGTTTTGGGGAGACGTTCTGGACCGGCTAGATGGGCGCAAACACCATCGTGTTCTCGGGGTTGGGTGGGTCCACAGCCATATTTCTGCAAAGACGCCGCCATGGAATCCCGTGGTGCGGGAGCTACTCAGGCTGTTCTTTCTCAGTGTCCACCAGATTGACTCCGAGAGGGTTCATGGACCGGAGGTAGTAAGACGAGCCCAACGCCTCCAATACTTCTGTCCGAATCCATATGCCGAGCACGGGAGCGGTACAGTTGTTGAACGAGTGGAACGCACTAAAGCAGACGACAGCTTGGTCTATCTCAGATGCTCTTGCGGGTTCTGCGCATACGTGCCTCGTGCAATGGCGAATAAAGACATTTCCATGGAGAGCGTAGTTCAGGTTTCGAGATATGGGGATGCATGGATAATACGGGCGAAGGCACTCAAATCGAAGGGACTGAAGATTCCGGAGATTGCTATGCAGATGGGAGTCGGCAAGCCAGCGGTTGCATACTGGCTGCGTCACGACACGTTGGGTCCTAGCCTCTCACACAAAGAGCTCATGAAACTTAGGAAGCAGTGGGAAACATTGCTTTCGAACGTCGCCCCTCGTTCAGCGACCCATGCGCGTAAGCTCGAGCGTCGACTCTTCAAGCTTCTTAGCCGTGAGGACCCTGCCTGGCTCAGAGAGGTGTGCGAAGACCACCGGCGAAAATACGCAGGACGCTACTCCAGAGAGGGCTGCTATGCCATCGACTGGGCGACACGCGATGCTGAATATAATGCTGCGGTCGTAGCAGCGTCGTCCCGACTGCGACTGGTAAAGCCATTGAGAGCTCTTAGCTGGGAGGCACTCAGGCTGGAAGCAGGGATACCGCCTCGCTCGAAACAGTACTATGCGAAGCGTATCCCTGCGACGATGGCGACGGTTGCTCGGCTGACAACACCGAAATCGAAGACGGCCGCCCGTGTTACGAGAAAGTTCACGCACTAATGTGCTCTACGATGCTCTGCCCTGGGCTGCAAGAAGATACAACTGGAAAGCTCTTTAATTTCCGACACTAAGGGTTGGCGGAAAGGACTTTAGCTTTTGGTCTCCCCTTGGCGGGGTCGAAGAATCAGCGAGTTAGCGTCGCTTTGGGAAGCACAATATTCCCCGAGCTCACCATTTGACCTCGGACATTAAAGTCCTTCCAAGACATTAAAGTCCCGTTCTAGACATTAAAGCGCCTTCCTGGACATTAATGTCCTTTTGAAATGTCTTGTCCTGGGGCTCTTCGCTTCCTGCTTTGCCGCTTACCTCCAAGGCATACACGGTCGCGCGCCCGCGCCTCGAAACAACTGCTATGCAAAATCCCCCCTTGTCTTGCGTTTGACCGGTCTGGGTTTGCATAGCCGTAGGCACGGAGAAGCCAGGCCTAGCGCGCGGCTAGCCGTTCACGTGGTTGGCGATGCGGCGCTGGACCAGGTCCTGGCAGCGTGGGAAAGCCTTGACAAGGCGAGCCCGGGTGCTGTCAGAGGCTGGACCATCGAGCATGCATTCGTGGTTCCGCAAGGAGCAGCTTGAGCGTGTGCGCGCTCTGGGCGCTAGGCTGTCCGTGTAGGCCCACCTGTACGTTGCGGCACCGGTGCTATCGAAGTACTGGGGGCACGACCGAGCGGAACACGTGACCCCCGTGAAGACCTTCATGGATGCCGGCTTCCAGCTCGTCGGCGGCACCGACTCCGTTAACATGTCGGTCAATCCGTTTTGGGGGATGTATCACTTCATTACCCGCGACACGATCGCCGACGGCGTCTATGGTCCGGACGAGCGCGTGCGACGCGCCGACGTGCTGTGCATGTTCACCATCAACTATGTCGACCTGAACGGCGAGGCCGATACCAAGGGCTCGATCGAAAAGGGCAAGCTGGCCGACTTCGTGGTGTTGTCGGGAGACTATCGGGCGGTGCCTGAAGTCGACATCCAGAATCTCCACGCCATTGCCACCCATGTCGGAGGTCGCCAGGTGTACCGCGACGCGGCGACTTCGGTTCCGGCCTTCTGAGTCAAAGCCGGGCCAGTTCGCCTGGCGGCTCAAGCCCTACCTGCCAGGCATCCTGGCCCAAGCCGCTGACACTTGGGCACCAATCTGGTCGAAGGCGTCAACCACCGGATCAAGGTGATCAAGCACATGGCCTACGGCGTCCGCGATGACCACTACTTCTTCCTCAAGATCCGCGCTGCTTTCCCCGGAATTCGGCGATGAATCTTAAAAAGGGGACCTATTAGAACTTGTGGCGAATGCCCAAGGCAACGCCGATCATGGAGCTTTGGCCATTTCCCGGCACATAGCTGTTGCCAAGCGAGAGGCTATTGGCAAAAGTCGTCGCCAACGAATCCATCATCAGGCCGGCGTTCTTTGCGTAGGCGGTGGTCAGATAGACATCAGTACGCTTGGAGAACGAGTACGTCGAGATGACGGCGATCTGCCAAGGGTTCGCTACGTGAGTGTTGCCAAACAGGCTCCGTAGGTTGTCATAGTCAAACTCGAGCGTCAGGCCAATGGAAGGCGTCGCTTGGTAGCTTGCACCGATCCAGTAGAAGTCGTCACGCTGAATGACGGTGTCCGCATTGTTCTTGGTTAGTCCCCAGCGATAGCCGCCCATTACCTTGGCGGTACCGTACTTGTAGCTTGCTGCGATCAGGGCCTTCTTGGCGGTACCGCTTCCAGCGCCAATGGTCGGATTCCACTGGTCATAACCGATGGTCGCGCCGAACGGCCCAGCGCTGTAAGCAAGCGCAGCACCGTACGCGGAATCACGCCGGAACTGACCTGGAACTTCGCCATTGCCACCGATCGGCTGTGCCGCGCCTACGGCTGCTGGCAGCGCCAGTCCAGCCCCGAAGGACCAGTGGGCGAGTGCCGTCACCGGACCGAACGTTCCTGTGTACTTCACGGTATTGTCTTCGCGGTAGTTGGCGCCGGCCAGGAGTGCGGTCGGTTCGTACTGCGTGGCGTAAAGCGCTGGTGCGAAGTTGCCAAGGGCCTCGAACATCGAGGTGTATTGGCGACCGAAGGTGATCTGACCGTAGGTTTGACTTTGCAGACCGACAAATGCCTGCCTGCCGAAGAGTCGGGCGCCTTGCTGCGACATGCCGGTGTCGAGGCTAAAGCCGCTCTCGAGCGCGAACAACGCCTTGAGGCCCTGTCCAAGATCCTCGGTGCCTCGCAGGCCCCAGCGCGATCCGGACAGGCCCCCGGAATCCATGCGGAAGACCTTCTTGCCCGGGCCCGGATTGAATCCGTTGCTTGCAGTGGGTACTGCAGCAACATGATTGACATACTCGACGTTGATGTCGGCCACACCATACAACGTCACGGACGTTTGTGCGAAGGCCACGAGGGGGCAGCCTAGGATTGCGAGGGCAGTTGTCTTTAGGGTCATTCCTTGTCTCTCTCCTTCTCGTTTTTTGCGCCGGTCGTTCGGCGCATTCACATTCCTAAGCGGACTAACATTCGCTTCGGGCTTTCTGTGTTCGCTTCAACAGGGGCGGCCGGCAAATTCCCTCGTGTTCCGCTCGATGATAGATCCGAGAGTCATAAGCGTCAAAAATTTTACTTAAGCGTAAACCCTCGTGATTCTGACCGGTCAGCTCAGATGCGCCCTCTGTCGCCGCAATCTGCACGGCGGCCGGGTTGCCGCTGCGCCACTACATTCGCTTGATGGCGCGCCACCAGGTCGAGAGATATGAGATGCGTCACTGTCTGCTTGACTTCACAATGCCTAATTTGTGATCGCGAGACGGCGACGGCTACGGGTAAACCATTGCGTATTGACGATATGGTAGATTTTATTGACACATACGTTGAAATGACTATGATGTGGGGGTACGGACACCCATTGCCGGGCAAACCTAGGTGCTCTTCGGGCGTCACGTGATTCTGATTTCCAGAAAGTTTTTGACTCTCCAAGGATTTCGAAATGCCATATTTGCAAAATGCCTGGTACATGGCTGGCTGGGTTAATGAGCTTACAGACGGGTCCTTCTTGCACCGTACCATCGCGAATCAACCAATTCTTATCTATCGTCTCCGGAGCGGAGAGCCGGCAGCGATTAGCGATCGTTGTCCACACCGTTTCGTGCCACTGCACTTGGGCAAGCAAGTTGGGGACATTATCCAGTGCGGCTACCATGGCCTCTGCTTCGACAAGACTGGAACATGTGTCAAGAATCCTGTGGATGGTGCACCTATCCCAAAGGCGGCCAAGGTGAAGTCCTACGCTGTGGTTGAGCGATTTGGGGGGTTTTGGATATGGCTTGGTGATTCTGCGTCCGCCGATGAAAGCGCTCTGCCGGATTACGATTTTCTGGTTGACCCGAAGCGTTCTGCGGTACATGGTTATATGCTGACCAAGGCGAACTATGAGCTTGCCATCGACAACTTGACTGATTTGACCCATATTCAATTTGTCCACAGCCAATATCAGAGCTCCGAGGCCTTTCCCAGAGTAAAGAACGAGGTCAAACAGGTCGGTAATACCGTCTACACGTATTTGACCTTCCCGGGCGGAAAAGCGCCGATGTTCTATACCAATGCTCTGGCCGATCCGGACGAGCCAATTGATCTGGTTTACGAGGTACGCTGGGATGCGCCATCCAATGCGAAACTGACGGTCAGGGGCTACCCGGTCGGCGATCGAAACAAGGCACTGTTCGAAATTCAGAGTGCGCATATTGTGACGGCCGAAACGGATTTGACTTGCCATTATTTTTTCTGTAATAGCCGAGATTATGCGGTTGGAGATAAAGCCGCAGATGAAAAGGTCAGGGAGTGGCAGCGTATCGGCTTTGTTCAGGAAGACAAGCCGATGCTTGAAGCGCAGCAGCGCTCAATCGGTAGTGAGGACATCATGAATTTGCGTCCAGTGCTGCTCGGTACTGATGCGGGCGCGGTGCGCGTTCGTCGGACGCTGAAGGCAATGCTCGAGGCTGAAGTCGCCACCGGGACGGCGTGTGTTTAGTAGCTAAGTGATATGGCGGCGCATGGTCTTTCCGGATCCGGGGGCAGATTTCGCGGAGTTTCCATGGTGGCCGTCATTGTAGAAATTTCCGGAGGGACAGCGGCCATATATACCCAAGACTTCAGTGCGGCAGGCGGCCGGGGTACCGCTGTCCTCGCTCAGATGCCGCGTTGCATTGAATCCGAATTGATCCCATAGTCGCGAGGGAGTGTAGAAACTCGGTGGCTACCAGCTTTTCGTGACGCTATATTCCCATGCGAGGTATTTACCATGAAAGTACGAGTTGTAAGTAAGTGCCTGGAAGCACTGGACATATTCCGATACGAGCTGGCCAGCCTCGATGGGCATCCGTTGCCTGCATTTTCCGCAGGGTCTCACATCGATGTCCACATGAATTCTGGATTGGTGCGTCAGTATTCGCTTTGTAATAATCCGAGCGAAGATCGCTACGTTATTGGGGTGCTGCGCGATCCGAATTCACGCGGTGGCTCCGTGGAGATGCATCAGGCGGTAAATGAGGGCGATATACTGACTATTTCGGAGCCGCGAAATCATTTCCCCCTAGACCCGAATGCCAAACGCAGCATTCTGATCGCCGGAGGAATCGGGGTAACTCCTATCCTCTGCATGGCAGAGCGGCTCTCAAATGTGGGGGCAGACTTCGAGATGCATTACTGTGCGAAGTCGAGCGAGAGAATGGCATTTCGTGAGCATATAGCGCGGCAACCTTACGCCTCCAAGGTGATTTTTCACATCGACGATGGCGATCTTGAGCAGAAGTTTGATGCTGACGCTGTTCTCAGTCAACCGGCATCAGGGACTCACCTATATGTTTGCGGGCCCAAAGGTTTCATGGATTGGGTCGTGCAGACTGCGGAACAGGTGGGCTGGGCGGAAACGGCTATCCATCGTGAATATTTTGCGGGGGGCGCTATTAATAGGTCGTCTGATGGGAGCTTCCAGATAAAGATTGCAAGTTCCGGAGAGATTATTACCGTCGGGCGTGATGAATCGGCGGTGCAAGCATTAGAGCGCCACGGTGTGGTAGTGCCCGTTTCCTGTGAACAGGGTGTGTGTGGTACCTGCATCACACGAATTCTGAGCGGGGAACCCGATCATCGGGATGTGTTTATGACGGACCCAGAGCACGCATTAAACGACCAGTTCACCCCCTGCTGCTCCCGTGCCAAAAGCCCCCTGCTTGTACTCGACATTTAACGGGCCGAGTTAGCACTTCCCAGGCTGACGCGAGTTGCCGACAAGTCTGATTTGGCACACCCCGGCTGCGGGGTGGCTGCCGCCAAATCAGCTTCCGACCAAGGCAAATCGACTGTGTATCGGCCTACTGCGGTGTGTCCGGCGCAACCACCGCCCGCTCGAGCAAGATCAAGTCATCGCGAACGCGCTGCAGGATTGCGCCAGGGTTGGCATCTGCCAGTTGCCGGTTTTCTGGAAGTTCTACGGAGTGCAGTGCCATGTTGGCAATGAACTCCGCAACATCTTCGAGTTGCATGGGTCCCGTAGGTTTGAACCACCATGCGGTCCAGTTGCACATACCGATAATGGCAAAGGCGGCGACCTGGGAGTCGACTAACCGGAATCTCCCCCGGGCGATACCGTTCTCGATGGCTTGTCGGAATTGATCCAGTACCGCACGTCTGGATTGCTCTGCCATTTTGCGCTGCTTGGGTGGCAGGTTGCCTTCATTACGCTCCACAACACGAAACTGGAGCGGATGCGAGAGGATCAACGTCGCGTGGCGATGCACAAGGTGACGAAGTATGCCGGATGGAGTCCGCTTCTCCTCTGGAACCGGTTCAGTGGCAAGTTCTGCAGCGCTTCGCGTTACCGAGGCTGTCAGCACTTCAAGGATCGCTTCTTTACTCTTGAAGTAGTAGTACAGGGCGGGGCGACTCAATCCGACCGCATCGGCTATGTCGTTGAAGCCGGTGCCATCGAAGCCGCGATCGATAAAAAGGCGCGTCGCAACTTCGAGAATGGAGTCTCGCGCGGCTTCGCTCTTGGTTTGGGTTCTTGCCATGGCGGAATTTCCAACGGGGATGTCAATAAACTTAACACGATAAACAAAACGCCGACCCCAAGCTAGTGCGGGCTGGCATTGAAGTCGTGTATGACTCGCTTTTTGGCGCTGGATTGTGCCTTTTTGGGCTCGTTTACAGTTTCGACGAAAAATTTACGCATACGTTTGTTTTTTGACTATACTGAAAAAAAGGAGTGAGGCGATGAATCTTAAAAGTGCTTTGAAACCAGGACCAACTGCAGGCTTCTTGAATACAGATTGGAATCCGCGTGACGTTCCCGCCGGCACCGTAACGCGCAACGTTGTGCTACGCACGGAAGACGGCGCCGCTACGGGTGGTTCGCTGTATGCGAACGGCAGGCCGGATACGGTGGTCTGCATCATGCATCCGCGCGAGTTCATGGCCTGCCATTACCTGATTCCCGATATTGTCGAAGCGGGTTACGCGGCGTGGTCGCAGTCGCCGCGCTCGGTCGGCAACGACCAGCGCCTCGAGCATGAATTTGCGCTCTACGATGTGGCGGCCGGCGTACGCTTCCTGCGAGAAGCGGGTTTCCGCCGCATCGTGCTGCTTGGCAATTCGGGGGGCAGCGGCTTGTATGCGCTCTACGTCCAACAGTCGAACTTTGCCCCCGAGGCCAGGATCGCTCGCACGCCCGGAGGGCGCGCGACGAACCTTGTGTCGGCGTCGCTGCCGGCAGTGGACGGCGTTGTATTCGTGGCACCGCACCCGGGTCAGGGTGTGCTGCTGCAGGGCTGTATCGATCCGTCCGTGACCGACGAGCGCGACCCGCTTTCCGTCGACACGGCGCTGGATGCATTTTCCGTATCCAATGGTTTCGCGCCAGCGCCCCAGTCGTCTTCATACAGCGCTGAGTTTGTAGCGCGATACCGCACCGCCCAGACCGCACGGGTGCAGCGCATCGACGACCTGGCCAAGGCCATGGTTGCCGAGCGCATGGATGCGCGCGCGGAAGTCAAGCGTAATCCCGGTACGGTCAGCGACGCCGTGCGCCGCCGCGCAGCCCACACGCAGCTCTTCCCCGTCTGGCGCACCGATGCCGACCTGCGTTGCTTCGACCTGTCGCTCGACCCGTCTGACCGCAAGTACGGGTCGCTCTGGGGTGCAGACCCGTTCGCGTCCAACTACGGCTCGGTCGGCTTCGCACGTGTCTGCTCGCCGGAGAGCTGGTTGTCGACGTGGTCAGGGCTGTCGTCGAACGCGGCGCTGTCCCGGACCGCGCCGGCCATTCACCAGCCCACCCTGCTGATCGAATACACGGCCGACCAGGCGTGCTTTCCGAGTGTCATCGCGGACATCTTTCACAGCATTGGCAGCACTGACAAGCACCACCACCGGGTGCGCGGCGACCACCACGGTCGCGCGTTGGCCAACGGCGAAGAGGCAGGCCGCTATGTGGCCGGTCGCCTGCTGCAGGCCTGGCTGAGCGAAAGCTTTCCGCAATAACGTCCCAATCAAGTTTCAACCGGAGACAAAACGATGCATGCAAGAACTTCCGCGCCTGATACCGCGCGGCTGCGCCTCCACGGTGTCGACCATACCGCCCGCCCCACCTGGCGACTGAAAGAAACCGTCACGTTCTATCGTGACATTCTGGGTCTACCGCTGATCCACACCATCTCGGCACGCGGCTGGGGCCCGGCAACGCACCCTGACTTCCTGCATTTCTTCTTCGATAGCGGCAAGGGCAGCACCATCGCGTTCTTCTACTACCTTGGCAGTACGGCGCCCAATGAGCTCGCGGGCCGCGATACCCGGCCGCCGTTCCCTGACGATCACATCTTCGACGCCACCCACACGGCGTGGCAGGTGGATACGCAGGAAGAACTGCTGGCGTGGAAGACGCGGCTGGAAGCGCGCGGCGTGGTGGTCTCCGCTGAGACCGCGCACGAGGTCATCGAGTCTATCTATTTCCGGGACCCGAATGGCTACTTCATCGAGATCACCCGCAAGCTTCGGCCCCTTGGAGCGCTGGACGCGCGTGACGCCGATGCCACGCTGAGCGCTGCGATCGAACTGGAGGACGTGGCCCGGGCCACGCGGGCGCGGGTGACCTCGATCGACGATATCTGGGTGCGCAAGGCCGAGATCCTGAGCCGCCGGCTGGCCCTGCAGCAGGAGTGTCAAGCATGAACCAGTCGACCCTGCGCATTTTTGTGCTGAACGTTCCGGAGTTTGCATCGCTCACGCAAGCCGCACGCGGCTTGCCGGCCTGCGACGTCACCGACCTTGGCGACTACACGGTGATCGCTTCGAACCAGCCGCTGGAGTTCGGACGTCGCGCGCTGGGGCTCAAGCCCGCTGTCTGGTATGGCCTCTTTACGGGCGGACTGGACGGCAGGATCGAAGTGTTCGACCGCGATACCGTGCGTATCGTACCCCGTGGCCATCAGGCAGCCTGACGGCCGGAAATCATCATGACAGCTATCCATTTTCCCGTTGAAGGTGTGGCGTACTGCCCGCAAACCGACGCCGCAAGGTACTTCGAGACCGGTGCGTGGGTGGACGACACGCTAGGCGGCGCGCTGCGCAAGACGGCGCAGCACGCTCCGGACAGGCTGGCCTTTATCAGCGACGAACGCTCCATCACTTTCGCCGAGCTCGACCAGCTCAGCGAGCGTCTCGGCGCCGCGCTGCACCAGCTTGGTCTCAACCCGGGTGACCGCGCCATCTTCCAGATGGGCACCACGATCGACACGGTTATTGCGCTGATGGGGTGCTACAAGGCGGGTGTGGTGCCCGTGTGCGCGGTGCCGCAATACCGCGAAGTCGAGATCGGACAGCTTGCCTCGCAGTCCGAGCCGCGCGCCTATTTTGTGCAGGCGGATTTCAGTGCGTTCGACCTGACCGGCTTTGCACGCGGCATGGCGCAGCGTCATCCGTCGGTGCGGCACCTGATCGTGGCAAGTGGCGAGCAAGGGGCAGGGCAGGGCACGCTTGCCGAGCACGGCATGGGGGCGCTGATCGATGCCATCCCGTATGCCGAGGCGGTGAGAGTGCTGGCCGAAGTTTCGATCGGGAGCCAGGATGTGCTCAGCTTCCAGTTGTCGGGCGGCACCACCGGTGTACCCAAGATCATTCCGCGCTTCCACGCTGAGTACATCGGCCACGCGCTGGCGTGCATGCGCCAGCTTGGCCAGACCGAGCATAGCCGCCTGATCTGGTCGCTGCCGCTGCTGCACAATGCAGGCCAGCTCTATGTGCTGGTGCCCACCGTGGCTGCGGGCATGACATCAGTCCTGATGCCGCGCGTGGATATCGCAAGAATGCTCGCGCTGATCGAGATGCACCGTGTCACGCACGGCATGTCCATTGGGCCGGTTGCGCCACAGATGATTGCCTATCAGGATATCGCGCGGCACGATCTTTCGTCGCTGGAACTGTTCGGCACGATGACGCGTGCCGACGCCCTTGAAGCCCACCTGGGGGCGCCTTGCTTCAACCTGTTCGGCACGACCGAAGGGTTGCTGCTGGGCGCTGGCGCAAAGCTGCCCGCCGGGATTCGGCACCATACGCAGGGCTTCTCCGGCTGTCCTGACGACGAGATCCGCTTGCTGGTGCCCGGCACGGACGAGCTCGCGGCGCCCGGAACGCCGGGTGAACTGTGCTTCCGTGGCCCGTCGAGCCTGCGCGGTTATTACAAAGCCCCTGAGGCCACTGCGCAAACGCTGACGCCGGACGGATTCGTGCGCTCCGGCGACCTGATGACCGAACATGTCATCGATGGCTACCGCTGCTTCGCATTCGAAGGCCGCCTGCGCGACAACGTGAATCGGGGCGGCGAGAAGATCGGCTCGGAGGAGGTCGAAGCCTACGTCAGCCGGCATCCGGCCGTGGCGGACGCCAAGCTCGTCGCCATGCCGGATCCCGTGTATGGCGAAAAAGGCTGCATCTACGTGATCCTGCGCGCCGGCCATGCCGCGCCCGATGTGGCGGAGCTGGCGGCGTTCCTGGTCGATCAGGGGCTGGCGAAATTCAAATGCCCGGAACGCGTCGAATTCGTCGATGAGTTTCCGGTGACGCGGGTTGGCAAGGTCGACAAGGCCGCGCTGCGGGCGATGGTGGCGCGACAGCTCGAATGCGAGGCCACAGCCGGTGCGGTGGCCGGAGCGGGAGAGCAGGGGAGGAAATCAGCATGACCTGCACCGAAGCCGTATTGCCAGGCACGCCGTTCAAGGTGCGCCGGCGTGTCAAGTGGGGCGAATGCGATCCTGCGGGCGTGGTCTACACGCCGTCCTTCTCCGAATACGTGATCTCAGCGGCCGAGCTCTTCTATGAGTACCTGTTCGACGGTCGTCCGCAGCAGACCAAGGACGAACTCGGTTTCGGTACGCCTACACGTGCACTGGCGTTCGATTTCCGCCGTTCGCTTTGGCCCGATGAATCGTTCGATATTGAAGTCACGGTGGAGGCCATCGGCACGCGTACCTACACGCTGGCCATGACAGCGCGCATGAGCCATGACGGTGACACCGCTTTCGTCGCTCGCCTCACGCCAATCTGCGTGCGGCGCGGTACCCGCGATGCCATCAGCGTCCCAGCCGCGCTGCGCGGCGCACTGGAACAGTATCAGCGCGTCTGCGAGACGAGCCAGTCCGCCACCCCAATTCATCAAGGCTAACCAGCATGAACAGTCGTACCTACCGAATCGGGCAGATCGTGCCCAGCTCCAACACCACGATGGAGACCGAGATCCCGGCAATGCTGCGTGCACGGGAACAAATTCTGCCGGAGCGCTTTACGTTCCATTCCAGCCGCATGCGCATGCATCGCGTAGTGCGCGAAGAGCTGGAAGCCATGAACCGCGAAGGGTTGCGCTGTGCGGCGGAACTCGCCGACGCACGCGTCGATGTGATGAGCACCGCCTGCCTGGTTGCCATCATGGCGATGGGCCCCGGCTACCACCGCCAGGTGGAGCAGGACCTGCTGCGCGTGGCGCGGGAGAACCACTGCGACGCACCGGTGATGACATCTGCCGGCGCACTGGTGACAGGCCTGAAGGCCATGGGCGCACGCCGCATCGCGCTGATGGCGCCGTACATGAAGCCGCTCACCGACGCCGTTGTTCAGTATATCGAGCACGAGGGCATTGAAGTCCTCGACGCGTTGTCCTTCGAAATCCCGGACAACCTGGAGGTCGGACGCCGCGACCCGATGCAATTGCTCGAGGATGTCAAACGCCTGAACACTGCCAAGGCCGACGCCGTGGTGTTGTCGGCCTGCGTGCAGATGCCTTCGTTGCCGGCGATCCAGGCCGCGCAGGACAGGATCGGGCTGCCGGTCATCTCGACGGCCGTCTGCACGGTCAGGCAGATGCTGGAACACCTGGGCCTGGCACCAGTCGTCCCCAATGCCGGTGCGCTGCTGGCGCCCGCAAGCGAACCAAACCAGGCCCGTTGCGCCTGATGCCGGAAGAGAGAGATACCATGAATGTCGTCGTCATCGGAGGCGGGCCGGCCGGCCTGTATTTCTCGCTGTTGCTCAAGCAACGGCATCCTGAAGACCATGTCGTCGTGCACGAGCGCAACGAGGCAGGCGCCACCTATGGGTGGGGAGTTGTCTTCTCGGACATCGCGTTGTCGTTCCTGAAGGACGCGGATCCAGCGTTCTTCAGCAAGTTCACGGCCCATCATCAACGTTGCGACCACATGGAGGTGGTCCACCGGGGAGTGGCGGTGCAACTGCGCAATAACCATTTCTCGCGGACCTCGCGCATCGACCTGCTTCGCGTTCTGCAGGAGGCTTGTGCCGAGGCGGGGGTAGAAATTCGCTATGGAAGCCAGGTAAATGATCCGGCCGAATTGCCCGACGCGGACATCATCGTCGCCGCAGACGGCATCAACAGCGAAGTGAGAACCGGGCTTGCCGAGCATTTCCAGCCCAGCTTCGACGTGCGCCGAAACAAGTTCGCGTGGTACGGTACCCACCAGCTGTTCCATCCGGTCTCGCTGATTTTCCGCGAGACGCAGTATGGGGTATTTATTGCCCATGCATACCAGTACAGCGATTCGCTGTCGACGTTCCTGGTGGAAGTGGATCCCGACACATGGCATCGCGCCGGCCTGGATACCGCCACCGAGGAGGAGAGCCGCGCGTTCTGCGAACAGGTCTTTGCCGAGGATCTGGGCGGCCAGCCATTGCTGGGCAACAGGTCGAACTGGTTCCAGGCAAGCGTGGTGCGCAACGAGCATTGGTCCCATGGCAAGGTGGTGCTGCTGGGCGACGCGCTGCGCAGCGTGCATTTCTCGCTGGGCTCCGGCACCCGCATGGCCATGCAGGACGCCATCGCGCTGTGTGACGCTGTGTGCGCGCATCGTGACAATGTGCCGACAGCGCTTCGGGCCTTTGAGGAAAGCCGCCGCGATGCATCGGCCAAGTTCCAGGACGCAGCACGTCGTAGCCTCGATTGGTACGAGTCGGTCGACCAGAAGATGGGTCTCGATCCGGTGGCCTTCGCCTATGACTACATGCTGCGCACTGGGCGGGTGACGCACGAAGACCTTCTGTCACGCGACCCCGAGTTCATTGCGCGCGTGGAAGCAGGGGGCTTCTCCAGGCCAACTGTGGATCCGGCTAATGCCTAGCGACAGGGCGAGCAAATCGTAGTACGCGCACGAGCCGCAGCATGGCGGCCGTGTGCTGGTCCATCAAGGGCGGGGTAGCAGCCGCATCGGGGCGCGTTGCAGTAAGTCGCGTGCTAAGCCTGGCGCCCAAGGACGCCAAGTCAATCGTAGTCGCCACTCTCTGACCCCGCCGCGGAACCCATGGAAATCAGCAGTGCCTTGGCCTGCTGCCAGTCAACCGTGTCGAACCCTTCAGTGAAGGCCGTGTGAATCCTGGCCAGCGTCTGGTGTGCAATCTGCGTCCTGCCTTGCTGATGCCAAAGGCGCGCCAGACTCAGCGTGGCGCGCAGTTCGAGCGACTTCGCCGCGTGCTGGCGAGCGATGGCGATTGCCTGATGAAAGCTCGCTTCGGCTGCCTCAGGGTCCATCGACATGCCGAGTGGCGTGTTCGATCGCAGGAACAACAATTCCCCCTTGAGCCGGTGAAGTTCCGCTTCAAAATGGCGTTCGTGCGTGTTGCCAACGATAGTCAATGCCTCGTCCAGCACGTCCAGTCCCGCTGCGGCGTGTCCGGCTGTGCCATAAGCGTGAGCCAGCAAGGCCAGGAAGTAGGGCCGTCCCCATCCAGCGCCCGTCATCTCGTAGGCGACCAGGCCCGTTCGAATCCGGGCAATGCCGGCCTCACTGTCTCCCTGCGCCGCCAATGCCCACCCGTGCAGGATGGTTCCCCATGCGAGCCAGAACGGATACCCCTGTTCTGCTGATAGCGTTACCGCGGCTTCGGCGTACTCATTCGTCAGCCGCCCTTCCTGACGGCACTGATGCGATGTTGCAGCAAAGATCAGCCCCAGTGCGAGATTGAAGGGCTGAGACATCCGCCTGGCCAGTGCGAGCGCCTCATCAGTTGCCTTGCTGGCTTGTGCCGCAAAGCCCAGATGCCACAGAACGGACGACAAGAGGCTGAGTCCGCGGACCCCATGATCCTGCCCATATAGTCCGTCATGGAGGGGAAGCTGCTCCGGCGCATGGTTGGCAAGCCCTTGCTCCAGGTGGCATCGCGCCGAATGCAGATTGCCAAGGAAGAGCAACGTTCCCCCAAGCGCGACGTGCGCCTGTGCGAGCATCGCCGGGTCTTGTGCACTGTCCGCCAGCGCAAGCAGTTCCTGTCCGAGGCCATACGCCGTCTCATGCTCGGCACGCAGTGAATAGTACGCGCGCAATCCGAGTTTGACTTGGAAGCGCTGTGCGGCATTACCACCCAACTCACACAGGTTTAGCGCACGGGTATAGTTCGTTCCGACCTCCGACGACGCATAGCCTCTGGCGACAACCAGCGCCGGACCCAGGGTAACGCGCAATGCAAGTTCCTGTCGTGCGCGTTCTGGTATCTCTGGTAATCGCTTGAGTAGTTCCAGCGCCATGGACAGATGACGGATGGCATCGGAATGCGCCGAACGCTCAATGGCCTGCGTCCCGGCGCAATGCAGGTATTCCACCGCCTTAGGGATATTTCCGCTGAGACTGTAATGGTATGCCAGCTCGCTGTAGTGGTCTTTTAGCTGATGACGGAACAGCGTTTCGATGGCGCTCCCCGTGCGCCCATGGATAGCCCCGCGCTGAGCGGAAAGTAGCGTGTGGCCGGCGACTTCTTGAGTCAAGGCGTGCTTGAACGCATACTCGATTTCAGGAAATGCGGGACGCGCGTAAATGAACTCAGCGTTCTGCAAGCCTGTCAGCAGAGGATATAGGCGGTCTTCGGGCTCCCCAGTGACCTCGCAAACCAGGCTCAATGCAAACTCCTTGCCAATGATGGCCAGGATCTGCAGCAGTTCCTTCTCCTCAAGCGGCAGCCGGTCCATCCGCGCGGCAAGCACGCCTTGTACCGTGGTGGGAATATGCAGTTCGCTTGGTGTCTCGTCGATGTGGTACCGCCCCGGTTCGCCTAGCAGCACCTTTTCTTCGACCAGGGTCTGGACGACCTCCTCCATAAAAAACGGGTTGCCCTCGGTTTTCGCAAGGATTAGGCGCTTGAAGGATTCGAGGCCCGGGTCATCGCCCAACAAAACGCGGAGCAAGCCCTGTGCCTCGGCCGGCCCTAATGGCTTCAGCCGCAGTTCCGTGCAATTGTCCAGATGTCCCCAGGCAGCCTGGTACTCGGGCCGATAGTTCAGGAGGAGGATGATCCGTGCATCCGCTACGCGCTCGATGAGGAAGAAAAGAAATGCTTCCGTCTCCTTGTCCAGCCATTGCAAGTCCTCGAACAGAACCTCGACTGGCTGGATGCGGCTCTCGTGCAAGAGCAAGCGTGTGATTGCATCGAATGTCCGCTCCCGCCGAATATTGGCGCCCATGTCCAATAACCCCGGACCGGGCTGGCCGATTCCCAGCAGGTAGAGGAGATAGGGCAAGGCGTCTTCCATGTTGCGCGCCAACGTGAGCACTTTGCCCGCAACCTTCTCCCGGCATTGCCGCTCGTCATCCTGTGCAGTGATCTGGAAATAATTCCTCAGCAGCTCGATCAGTGGCAGATAAGCGAAGGCCTTTCCATGCGAGACGGAGAAGGTCTCCAGCACGATGCAGTTCTGTCCTGAGCGAACCTTGAACTCGTGGAACAGCCGTGACTTCCCGACCCCGGCCTCTCCCATCACCGCAACCACTTGGCCGCATCCGGCAGCGGCCGCCTCCAGAGCGCCCTGTAGCGCCTCAAGTTCAGCTTCCCGCCCCACGAAGCGGGCCAGTCCGCGGTGCGCGGCCACTTGCAAGCGCGTACGCAGTGCGCCGAGACCTTGTACCTCATAAACCTCGATCGGCTCGGGAATACCTTTGACCTGGGCGGCGCCAAGCGCCTTGAATTCGAAATACCCCTCGGCGAGCCTGCGCGTGGAGTCGCTGACGAGAATCGATGACAGTGCGGCCATTGCCTCCATCCTGGAGGCGATATGGATGGTGTGGCCCACCGGATCGTAGTCGGTGTGCAGGTCATCCTTGCGGATGGAGCGCACGACTACCTCGCCAGTATGCAGGCCCACCCGGATTTGTAACGAGATGCCTTGCTCCAGTCTTATCTGGTCACTGTGCCGGCGCATCGCCGCTTGCATGCGAAGCGCCGCATACAGTGCGCGCTGTGTGTGGTCCTCATGGGCAATGGGTGCGCCAAAGAGCGCGAGAATCCCGTCCCCGAGCGTCTTGGCCACGTAGCCCTCGTAGTAATGCACCGCCTCCATCATCAACTCGATGACGGGTGTAATCAGGCGATGGGCCTCTTCCGGATCCCGGTCGTGGATTAGCGCGGTCGAGCCCGCCATGTCGGCGAACAAGACCGTAATGGTCTTGCGTTCGCCGGCAGCCTCGCCGCGCGCTTCCAGAGCGGTTTGCTCGGCGCGGATGCGCTCGGCCAAGTGGGCCGGGGTGTAGTGAATGGGTGCGGCGGGCGGCTTCGGCAATTCGGGGGCGGGCGCGCCGCAGGCATTGCAGAAGCGTGCGGCAGTGCCCAGAGAGTGGCCACAGCTGCGGCAGATACGGGCCAGCGCAGCGCCGCACTGCTCACAAAAACGGGCTTCGGGGGTATTCTCGAAGCCGCAATTTGTGCACTGTGTCATGGCGCCTTCCCGCGATGTTCATCCCGGATAATTAGACGCTCCGATGGCTTTTGTAGCAATGCTCGCGCTGCATTTCGCCCCAATCAAAAGCGCAAGCCCTGTCCCGCTCTCAATCGGCCTTGAGGCTACGAATGGCTGGCATGGTCGGGCTTCTGCCGTGAACTTTTCCCAGTGCACAGGCCGCCACAGCGGTGATCAGTGTAGGGATGGCGGACGCGAGAATGATGCTATCGGTTGTCCACGACAGCGCCATCAATTGGCCGCCAATAATCGGGCCCAGCACTGCACCGAGCCGTCCCACGCCAGAAGCGAAGCCGGCCCCCGTTGCGCGGCCTTTGGTCGGGTAAAGCGATACGGCGACCGCATACAGCCCGGATTGTCCTCCAATGACACTGAACCCGGCGAGTGCAATACAGCACATCGCAATCTGTGGGGATAGCGTGAAGTAGCTCAGCCCGACGATTGCCAAGCCGCCCATTAGGAAATTCGCAAAAAGAACTGTCCCATATCCACGCTTGTCGATGAGGAATCCGAGGAGGTAGTTGCCGACCAGGCCGCCGGTCCAGAGCATCGTTCCTGCGAGCACAGAATTGCTGCCAGAATAACCTTTTCCGCTCATCAATAATGGAATCCATGCAGCCAAAAAGTACGCGCACAGCATGTTGCAAAATCCTGCGACCCAAAGAGTGAGAGTGGGTGACGCTCGGCCGTCGGCAAGCAGAACTTTCAACGCATTTCCTTTGCTGGAATCTTCATTCCTGGAAATAAGGTTCAAATCGCTTTCTTTGATGCCAAGTCGTCGAATTAGGCGGGTCGTACGTGGGTCGCCAGGCCGACGCAACAGGCAGAACTGCAGAGACTCGGGAAGTTGGAACAGCATGAAGATCGCGAGACATCCGGTCAGCACTGCGCCCGCGTAGAACACGCCGGTCCAGCCAAACGGCTGAATGACGAATGCAGCCGTCGCACCACCCACAACCCCGCCGACGACGTACCCCGACGATACCGCCATGACAAGGGTGGTCCTGATGCGACTTGGGCTATATTCACTGCCAAGAGCGAGGGCGTTTGGTATGACGATTCCCATTCCAATACCGGCAACAAAACGTGCGATGACCAGCTGCTCAATCGACTGAGAAAATGGGGTTAGCGCCATGCATATCGCCACCCCAAAAAGCGCCGCAGTCAATGTCGGTCGCCGGCCGATCGAATCCGCGATGCCCGCAAGAAAGATTGAGCCCACGAGCATGCCAAGCAGTGCTGCACTGAATACGGGTCCCAGAAGAGTTTTACTGACACCCCATTCAGACATGAGCGCCGGTGCCGCATACGACATGGCCTGGACATCGAATCCATCGATGACCATGCACATCGCACACATGATCACGGCGAACCATTGCGGCATGCCCATTGGATATCTATCAAAGACAGATAGAGCATTATCTTTTTCTGATACTTCCACGACTATCTCCAATTAATTAATTTATATTTCACCAAGCAAGTTGCATTAATGCGTACGTTCGACGTTTTCCGAATTCGCCCCCTCGAAGACTTATATGTGAAACCTGGGCCGCTACGACTGCACCACCAGGGGCGGACTGCCGCAGCAGGCTGTGCTGGGAAGGGGGCAGTTTTTGAGATGCCCTCAAGAATTCTGGGGCAGATCTTTTGCTGCTCAGAGATCACAAATGGCCGACCTCCAGAGCCCTCATGCCCGCCAAGAGTGTGCTTCTGGTTCGCCTGGATTTGACATGTTAGTAAGGATATTCGACATATGCGTCAATACTAGTAAGGTTTTCCCCTAGCAGGGGGAGGCGGCGTTGACGCCTGCGTCAGATGTCTTTCAGGAATCGACATGGCATGTGCAGGCGACGCTTTGCCTGTACCGGCCGCGTGGGAATTCGGCGCAGCCCGCATCGAAGACCGGCTTGCCGAGTACGACTGCGCGATTGGCGATATGTAAGCGAAGATGAGTGGCGGCAGCCCGTTCCATAAGGTGCGGGATTGGCAGCGTGCTGCTGGCAATCCCGCTGTGCGGCGCTTTCGGCTACACCGTTGCCATGACCGCAATGGCCGCTTAGGCGTCACTGACGCTGCTTGAGCTGGATACCGGTGGCCTGGACAGGAAGCGCGCAATTGCGTGCCGGTACAGTAAGGGCTCTGCGGTGACGGGGCGTCCGGTGCAGGACATGGGGTGGCGGAGCCGGTCATGGCGGCGATTGCAGCGTTGATGCTGCAGTGTGCGACCTGGCGATCGCGAAACGCTATCTGCTTCTACGCATGGAAAAAGTTGCGAGCATCCGGGGTATTGACGGCGGCGTACGATACAAGCCGCTCGAGGAGATCTACCGGCAGTATCGGCAGACTCGACTGCTTGACGCAGACAGCGTGGCCCGCATCATCGCAATTGACCGCGGCGAAAAGACACCTGATCGCTTCCGGACGAACAACCTTCTCGACGTGTACACGGCGGACGTGCAACTGACTAGGCAAATTGACCGTAGTCCGCCAGGATCTAGGCTGGAATCCCTGATGAGCATTCGTGACTGGATACGTTCGCGTCTGAGGTTATCGCCGCCTCAAATTGAAAAAGCCAGTTTGACGCTCCATCGCTCGGCGTTCAGCGGATAGGCGGGGCCACCACGGGCGTTGGGTGTCCTTTCGGGCCCAGGCGCTTGGGCGCGGTTTCTCGCCAGCCGACGCCCAAGTCCTCGTTACCGCGGTCGTCGCAATGCTGCCGCCCGGTCAACAAGAGAAGATCATGGCGGCCAAGAGCCCGGCCGAATTCGTCGTGGCCGCCGAATCGGCGCCTTACTACTCGTGCGAATCGTGAACATCTTGATGTCCTGAATTGCGTCCGCCAAAGCCCGCGCGACCCAATGTCCTCATGCGTAGCTAGGCCTGCCTGCGTCCTCCCGCCGCCTCAGAAGTGGTAGGTAATTGCTCCCTCGGCGTCGCTGATGGAGCGGTTGGCGATGAGCTTGGCGATGATGGACTCCACCTCGCGCTCTGCGATCGCGTGCGCTTTGAACATGGCGTGGATGTGCTTGGCCAGCGTCGCCCGCCGCCGCGGCCGGGCCTCCTTCAGCGAGCGGGCGAGGATCTGACGCGTGAGCTCGGCGTTCGGCTTGGTGCCTGCCTTCTTGCCATTGCCCGACTTGGGCTGTGCGATCTTCTTGGGTGTTTTCGCCGGGGCGGCCTTGGCCGCCTTCGGGGGCTTTGACGCCGTCGGCTTGGCACTCGCGCTCGGCTTTTGCGCGGCCGCCGGGCTCGGCTGAACCAGACCTGAGGCCTGGCCGGCAGCGGCGTCGACCGGGCCGGCGCCAAACGCCTCGGCGAGCGAGGCGACACGCCGCGCGGGAATCCCCAGCTCCGCGCCAAGCCAAGCTAGCAAGGGATCGAATCCCTTGTCGCGGGAGAGCACGAACACGGGCCCTTTCTCGCCTTTCTCCACCATGCGGCCGATCTCGAAGGCGATGTGAAAGTCGAGGGCGTTGGGGCCTACCCCGCTCGAGCGGACCCACCGGGCTCGCTCGCCAAGCGCTTGCAGGCCCATGGCCACCTCAATGGGGACCTTCCTCTGGACCTCTCCGGCGAACACTACTAGACGCGAACCCGCGAGCCGGAAAAATTGGATGTCCTGGACGCTCTCAAAGTCGACCAACACGACCGCGCTGTGGCTCATCGTTGAGCATCCCGGGGCATTCTGGTCGCCCACGTCGGCACGGGCCCCGCCAAGTTGGCGCGCCAGCCAATCCTCTTCCGCAAGACCCTCATGGCTAATGCCTTCCGTTGTAGTTCTTGTATCAACGTTCATTCTACCCAACGCATCCAGAGTGGAAGCGTTATCGAGGAGCTGGCTGAGCCAATATTCCGAGGCAGGGGATTCTGGAGTAGTCAGTTCAACAAATGGGTGGTGTTCGACCAGTTCAAGGCGACAGTCTTGAACGAGTTCGAGCAAGTCGCTAGGCAGGTCTGACATTGGGTGAGGGTATCCGGGTGAATTCCTTCTGGCTGCGACTACCACATGCCTGAGCGCTGGACCGTGAAGATTCCTGCGTAACAAGCCACAACATGCGGCCGGCCCCTACTGCACATCTGCATGAATCTCCGCGATGCTGCGCGGATTCCGGCAATAGTGCCGGTATTCCTGCAAAAGGAGCCACATGGCAACGAAGAAGACGGCCGCCACGAAGACTGCGGCCAAGAAGTCGGCAGCGCCGGCAAAGAAGGCTGCACCTGCAGCTAAGAAGGCCGCAGCAGCGCCTGTAGCGAAGCCGCTGAAGGAGACGTTCAACAAGTCAAGCCTGCTGGCTCACTTGGTTACCCAGACCGAACTGGACAAGAAGACGGTGCAGACTGTCCTGTCTCACCTAGAGAACACCATCGTGAGCGCTATCCACAAGAAGGGCGCTGGCGAGTTCACGCTGCCGGGCCTGTTTAAGGTGGCTGCTATCCAGGTCCCGGCCACGAAGAAGCGCTTTGGCAAGAATCCCTTCACGGGACAAGAGCAATGGTTTGCTGCCAAGCCAGCATCGGTAAAGGTGAAGGTCCGTCCGCTGAAGAAGCTGAAGGACGCAGCCCTGTAATTCTTGAGGCGGCGCTGCAAGTAAAGATGGGAAGGGGGGGTTGCTTCCCATCTTTGCGCATACGGTCGGCGGTCTCACCGTACCGAGCCATTGGCTGATCACGACGATATCCACGCCTGCCTTGAGTAGATGAGAATCTTCGATATCGATCTACCCCAACGACATTGCGCCCTTATATCGATATCAACATCATCTTGGACCTCGATATAACCAAAGGGCTCATGATAGCTAATTGGCGTATCTTGGCATTCCCCTGTAGGCCTCTCACAAGCGTGCGTCTGGAAATCGCAACAGCGCGAACAGGAATTTTTGATGTCTTCGTGTGGCATTTGCTACCCTTATGGGGCCGCAAATCATGTCTACTTGGTTGGCTTGCGGACAAAGTATCATTTAATAGTCCATCGCTTCAGATACGCAGCAAATACAATTCAACTTCAAATTGCACAGCCGCGAAATTGCTGTGTCGATGTGTACGCTCGTTCCGAGGCTGGAAACCTGGGTACTGCACGGAAATCATGTTCCATGCGCGACTGCTCACGAGGACAATGAGAGGTCAGATGAAAAAAATACTTGCGATAGCTGCCGCATCGGTCGCAGTCAATGCGGCGTACGCCCAGTCCGGCGTGACGCTGTTCGGTATCGCCGACGCCGGTATCGAATTCAACAATAATGCAGGGCGCAACGGCGACAGTCTCGTGCGGCTGGTTTCCGGGAATCAGTCTGGCTCGCGTTGGGGCCTGCGGGGCGCGGAGGATCTGGGCAGCGGGCTGAAGGCAGTCTTTCTGCTGGAAAGCGGCTTCGATATCGATACCGGCAATTCGGGCCAGAGCGGGCGTCTGTTCGGCCGCAATGCCTATGTAGGGCTCGATAGCCAATACGGTTCACTGCTGTTGGGGCGTCAGCAGACCAGCATGCGCGAATTCGGCAATATCTATGATCCCAATGCTATTGCCGACCGCTACAGCATCCTCTCGATTGCGCCGGAGTTTGGCGCGCGCGCAGACAATGCCATCAAGTATGTCGGCAAGTTCGGAAAGCTAACTGGACAGGCTTTCTACTCATTCCAGGCTAATGGCAGCGAAGTGGCTGGCAGCAACGTATTCGGACGTAATTTCGGCGCGTTTTTCAACTATGCCTCCGGCCCCTTCGCGCTGGGCGTGGCCTATGACGATGTGCACGTCGGCACGCCGTCAAACCAGGCGCCGGTCCTGAGGCGCGTTTCC
The DNA here is from genome assembly GCF_058781795.1 of Cupriavidus sp. FW306-1B-F12B. Lineage (NCBI taxonomy): Bacteria > Pseudomonadati > Pseudomonadota > Betaproteobacteria > Burkholderiales > Burkholderiaceae > Cupriavidus > Cupriavidus sp. FW306-1B-F12B. Next base: position 79,585 of record NZ_JBYSXC010000003.1, on the reverse strand, counting down.
GTGGCTGGCACTTATGCGGTGGGTGATGCTAAGGTCTATGCGGGCTACCGCCTGGCGAAAGCCTATGATGGCGCCATGCTGCCGGGCGCCCAGGCGGCTGATGCCGGCTCGAACCTCTACTGGCTAGGCCTGGCTTACAAGCTGACGTCGGCTTTCTCCCTGACTGGCACGGCTTACTACCAAGACTTCCGGCAGACCGGATCCGACCCCTGGCAATTCGTGCTGACCGGCGATTATTCGCTCAGTAAACGCACCGACCTCTACGCGTCAGTCTCCTACGCGCTCAACAAGGATAACTCGGCGCTAGGTGTTAATGGCTTCAACAGCGGTAGCGGCACGTCGGCCGTCTTCAACGTACAGCCTGGCAAGGATCAGGTGGGTGCGGTGATGGGCGTTCGTCACCGGTTCTGATGCGACTTGCCCCGGCGACGGGGCGTAGTTCCCATACGGTTGACCAGCAAAAGTGGCAGCGGCACGTTGGCGCGGCGGTAGCGCGCCAGATCGGCGATCACTTCGCCGGTGGCGGGCCAAGCCTAGTCTTGTTGCCCTTGCCGGTTATTTCCAACCACCAGCGCTCGATGCCTTGCGAATCGCGCGGGCAGAAGAAGAGGCTTGGCCTGGAAAATGCCTTAATCGGCACTTACCCTGTCCGTGCAAAAAGATTCGCTCGCGGGACTCAAAGTTTCCGTCCTCGACTGAACGGACGCCTGTGTGCGGATCGTGCAGCTCAGTCGTATTCCAAGCACTTGCCCTTGGCCGCGCGTAACCTTTCCGGGCTCGGCGGCGAATCTTTTGATGACGACGGCTTCGTTCGAGGGCTCGCCGCCCCCGGCGAAGAGGTTGCTCTTGATCGCTGGAGGTGCGCTACTCTTGCTTCTCGTCGGCGCGGTGATCGCCCTTGGCGCGGGCGTCGCGTATGGCAGCACGACATGGGATGTTTATACGGATGGTGCCAGTATTTCCGGTCCACGCGATCCCTATACGGACAGTGGGAAGCGGGGAAATACGATATCTATACGGACGTGCCAAGATCGGCGACAAACGCGACCCGTTCACTGATGGTGCATAGTCCAGATGCCTACGGGGTGGATCGCCACCGCCTTGCATGAGCGGGCCATCCACCTGCGACATACCTGGAGCGCTTATGTGACTGAGCTTTTCACCCAGGCGAGTCGCGCTTTAGACAGCATCCGGCGTTACAGCGCCGCGGATGTAGCGCGGGTCAGTTTCATCGAGGCAGCGGAGCACCTATGAGCGGGCACGTCTGGTTCGACCAGCAATTGAACCCTATCCCGAACGCTGATCTACGGACCTCAACTACGCTCTGATCGTCACGGAGTACTGTCCCGCGAGGGGGCACGGAAGGTGCGCTGCAATCGTTCATGCAGATTCCGGGGGTGAATCTGCATGCGTTTGGCGTTTGGCGTTTGGCATCTGCGCGTCTGTGCGTCTGCGCGTCTGCGCCCTCGTAGCGAGCCACAGCCTTGCTGGCAGACCGGAGCGCGCGGCCGTGCTGTCGGTACTGATGGCATCTGTTCGAGTATCTTCGGTGAAGCGGTGAAGCGGTGAAGCGGTGAAGCGGTCGGTGAAGCGGTGCACGGACAATAAAGTCAGAAACATCGCGTCAATAAAGTCAGAAAAAATCGTCCTCAAACACCCAGCGACCTGTGTCTGGCGTGGCTTTCCGGACTTTATTGACAGCCTGCATAGACGCAGGCTATTGCGCCCTTATACGCCACGGTTTCCTTCATCGGGTGCCACTGTAGACCGCGTGCAGATTTCCCTTGTTGGAAAAGCCATCATGCACGCGACCGTGCGCGAAGCATCCCCGTGATGCCGGTCCTTGCCTCGGATTGCCCGCCTGCTGTCAGGCCATTTCACTGGCAGCTTCGCCGGCCAGCGCGACTTCCGTCTCGTCGGACACCGTGCTTTCCGCTATCGCGTTGTCGTCTTCTGAAACCATGTCGCCCAGACCGATGACGACCGTGATATTCGGCGTCCAGTTCTTGCGGTCGGTGCTGACCTCGGCAAACGTTGTCACCGTTGCGGTGTAGCCCTGCGTTCTGAGGTCGTCGGCTAGCCGTTGCGCGCGCGGTTCCAGCGCTGCTTGCGGATTGTCTTCGTTGATGTCGAGTACCAGTCTGGTCTCGAATTCTTCCTTGCCCTTCTGGATTGCCGTTTGCATTGCCTTGAGTTGCTTGTTCGCGAGCGCGACGAGCTTGCTGTACCTGGACTCTTCCTGGCTGGCTCGCAGTGCCTTGGCGGCGTTGATGATTTCGGTGCGGTCCACGAACATAATTGCCTTTCAAGGTGAAGGAGAGAAAGCGCAGGCGCCGCACGGGCTTGACTTCAGGAGCCAGCTTTTCTGGGATGCGACGACAACTGTATAAATATACAGTGTTCGCCGGCTAACCGGCAAGGGAGTAGAGGGTGAAAGTCCCTGACAGCGGAAGATCTACCTCTCCTGGCACCGGCTGAGGCTGGGTAGCTTGTAGGCGCTGGATTCAGGCCGTTGTGCAATGTCAGCCGTAGGGAAGCAACCGGCTGCTCAAGTCCGAACGTCATGACGACCAAGTTGAGAGGAGCCGACCGGCGCCTTACGACCCTTCCCTGTCGTTCCACTTAGGCCGCAGTAGCGGCCGCTATCGTGTGTAAAGCGGCCTCTGCCTGCCCGCGCGGACGGCTTTTGCGCTCATGCAATGGCCTCGCCCATCAGTCGTCCACGCATCATCCATAGGTTGCTCAGGGCGAACAGCGTACGCAACTGCTGCGTGTTCTTCATCGGCCGCGATGGCATCTTTAGATGCCACCGTGCGCGGCGATGAACATGGCGACTGCCGACCGGCAATAGGATTCGATTTCGTTGTCGTCCTCTGCTCTCGCCTCGTCGAAGCGGGCGATAAGCAGGAGATCGGATCCTTTGAAAAGCGCGGCGAACAAGCGGGCGGACTGGAGAGCATCGGGTACGTTCAGAATCGCTTTCGCGTGCAACTGACGCAACACGGCCTCGATTTGGGCGATGACATGGGCGGGGCCGGCTTCGTAATGGAGCTTGCTTAACGACTTTTGATTCGTCTTGTCGGCCAAAACCATGGCTTCGACACTGCGGACGTCCGGGCTCAACAGCGTGCGAAGCAGGGATGACCCCACCGCCATGAGTTGATCTTCGGCCGAACCGTCGACGCCTTCAAAAAGAGCCTGCGGTGCAAACTGCTCGCAGCGGGCCACCATGGCCGCGCTGAACAGCGCCTCCTTGTTCTCGAAGTGCCGATAGATGCTTAGCTTGGATATCTTCGCCCGCTGGGCGACCTTGTCCATGGTCGTCGCTTGAAAACCCAGTTCCACGAAGAGTTCGCAGGCGGTGTCGACTATCGTTTGGCGAAGCGCCTCGTTGGCGGGCCGACCGCGCCGGCCCTGGCTGTTTTCGGTCACGAAAATTCCAGTACTTGACAGTATTCAAATTCTTGCACTACGATACCACGGAGTATCGAAAATGTGCAAGCCAAGGGTAGGTTCCAACCGGTTGTCCAAATCAGCTTTCCCCGGGCCGCCCGGCGATAACGAATGCGGCATTGTCCGGCCGGTCAATAGCCATGGGCAACTTTCTGCCAATGCCGAAGCCCTGCTCGTTGACCGTCTCAAGCGCTTATCTCCGGACGTTATTGCGCACCAGGCCTAGCCACCCCTCTATCCACAACACGGAGCCCATCACCATGAATGACGTCATCATCATCGGCGGCAGCTTTGCCGGCCTCGCCGCCGCCCTGCAGCTCGGCCGTGCGCGCCGCAAGGTCACCGTTCTCGATACCGGCCGGCCGCGCAACCGCTTTGCCGGCCACTCGCATGGCCTGCTCGGCCACGATCACAAGCCGCCGCTGGACATCCTAGTCGAGGCGCGGCAGCAGCTCGCGCGCTATCCAACGATCAGGCTGGTCAATGCTCGGGCCGAGAGCGTGTCTGGCGCCATCGACGATTTCTGCGTCGTCACTGACGATCACGAAAGCCTAAGGGCGCGCCGCCTCATCCTGAGCTATGGCGTAGCCGACCAGATGCCTGATGTTCCGGGCTTTGCCGAAAGCTGGGGCACGTCCATCGTGCCCTGCCCCTATTGCGACGGCTTTGAAGTCGCCGGCCAGCATTGGGGCCTCGTCTGGTCCGGCCCACAGTCGCACCAGTCTGCCAGGCTGTTCCGCGATTGGACTGACAAGTTGACTGTCTTCGCCGATGGTCATGACATTGCGGCCGATATCCAGGCCGATCTGGCGCGCCGCAACATACCTGTCGTCGATGGCCGGATCGTCGAGATCGCCCATCACAAGGGCCATATCACCACGGTCAATCTCGATACCCGCCGCAATGTCGCGGTCGACGTCCTGTTCGCCCATCCGCGCAACAAACCTTCCGCAAGCCTGCATGAATCACTGGGCCTTGCCACGGTCGATACGCCCACTGGCATCGTCCTCAAAGTCGACGAGCGCCGCCAAACCAGCATCCCCGGCATCTACGCCGCTGGCGACCTCGCCACGCCCTTCTTGCCCTCGGTCACCCAGGCATCATCGCAGGGCGCGATGGCGGGTATCTTCGCCCAGCAGTCGATGGTTGTTTGAGAGCACGGATTCCTTTCTCCCGTTGCGTCGTCGCCTTCGAAAAGGTTGGCGTAGATCGGCGCGGTGAAGGACGGATCGTCGAGTCAAGGAGATGACATGGCAGAGCAAAGTGCCGATCAGGTCGGTGACTGGAACGGTCAAAGCGGGGAGCGCTGGGTTGCCAACCAGGCCCGGCTCGACGCTATGGTGGCGGTGTTCGGCCAGGCCGCGATAGAAGCCGCCGCGCCTGCGACGGGTGAGCGCGTGCTGGACATCGGCTGCGGCGCGGGCGCGTCGAGTCTGGCTCTCGCAGCCCGCGTCGGCGCAGGGGGCCAAGTGCTGGGCGTGGATATATCCGAACCGCTGATCGGCCGAGCGCGCGCGCTTGCGCAACGGGATACGCCGGCCCTGTTTCAGGTGGCCGACGCCAGCAGCGCAGAGCTGCCCGAGGGCGCGTTCGACATCCTGTTCTCGCGTTTCGGGGTGATGTTCTTCGACGATCCGATAGCGGCGTTCGCCCACATGCGACGCGCGCTCCGGCCCGGCGGGCGGGTCGCTTTCGTCTGCTGGCGCGGCGCGGCCGAGAACGATTGGGTGCGCCTGCCGATGGGCGCGCTCAAGGGCATCGTCCCGCCGAGCGCGCTGCCCGATCCCGAAGCGCCCGGCCCGTTTTCGTTCGGCGACCGGGGGCGCGTGGCACGCATCCTGACGGCGGCCGGCTTCACCGATATTGCTATCGCCCCCTTCGACGCTTCCGTCCCGTTCGGCGAGGGCGGGACGCGGGACGCTGCGATCGACGACGCGGTGAAGATGACACTCGAGGTCGGCCCGTTGTCGCGTGCGCTCGCTGATCAGCCCGACGACATCCGCGCCCGCGCCTCGGCCGCAGTTCGTGCCGCCTTCGCGGGGCTCCCCGGCGAGCGGTCGGTGATGATCAACGGCGCGGCGTGGATCGTCATGGCACGCAATCCGGTAGGCTGACAGGGATTAAACAGGGAGACGCCCCCGCTCCGTGGAGTGGGGCGTTTTTGGCCGGTCAAATTGATGTCCCTCCAAGCTTGGAAGCCGCCATTAGTGAGCTAGAAGCCTTGATGGCGAGGTACAGGCCGCTTTTGGCCGGTCTCGACCCGCTGGCCATTTGGGGCCGGACTCTGCAGCGCCAGAAGCGACTTCCGACCCACTTCGGCCGTCGGCCCCGATGCCAAGTCAAGGGCGGCTTCCAACGTGCAACCGTCATTCGTGCTGCCGCGTTGGTCGGTAAGTTCTCGGCCTATCCGGGGCAACTGAGAATCGTAGACAGAGGGAGATGAATACTGTGACGAGCCTTCCGCTTCCATCGGCTCTACCTGCATGCCCTCCTGGCGGGCGTCGTGGCCAAGTGCTTGTCACACAGGCTGGGAGAGCTGCCGTCGGGTAGCCTCAGTGTCGCGCCATTCGAGCGAACGGTCGAAGTCCAAATAGACTGCCGGCACCGACAAACAGCAGCGCGACACCCAGATTCCACAACAAGACCATCGCGCTGGCATCCAGTGGATGAATGAGTAGCAGGCTCGTTGCCGCCATCGCGGCAACGGCAAGGCCCGCACACATCGCCACCGGCGTTGGCGAGAGGCGTGCCACATAGCGCAACATGGCCGTCAAGGCAATGGATAGCGGCGCGCTGACCATCACCAGCGTTGCGAAGCAGCGCGCGGTCTCGCCGGGCGACATGCCTTCCGGCCCGATCACCACCCAGTTCGTCAGGCAGCCGTAACCGATTGTGCCCACCCAGACGGCCAGGGATGGCAGCGGCAACAACAGCCACCGGCGCGAGCGACCCGGCACGCTGGCGATGAACGCGGCCGCCGCGGCCAAGACGCCGGTCACGATGGCGGCTGTAACGCTGGTGACGAAGACGGGCTGTTGCAGCTTCAGCGCAAGATCTGGCCGCACGCCATTCACGAGCACTACCAGCGCTAGCAACAGGGCAGCCAGCAACAGCCAGCACACCACCCGCACCAAGGGCCGGTGCAAGCGGCGAACCGGCGTGGCGTCAGCCACCAGCGAGTCGATCAGGTCAGGGGTGTCTCTCACGGCTTGCTACCTTGGGATTCGAACAGTTTGCGCAGTGTCTTCAAGGCGCGATGGGTGGCCACTTTCAGCGCGCCGACAGACATGCCGCTGGCGATGGCGGCCTCTTTCAATGACATCTCCTCCAGTTTCAGCATGCGCAGCGCCTCGCGCTGTCCGGCAGGCAGACAGTCCACCGCGTCGCGCACCGCCCGCGCGTCCAGTGCCATTTCCTGGAGGTTCGCGCCGGGGTCGGAAATGGTTTCCGGTTCCGTGTCGAGCGGTGTTTCTCGCGCACTGGTGCGTGCCCGCCGGCGCAGGCCGTCGACAATCCGCCGGCGGGCGATGGCCACCAGCCACGGGCCGAACGGACGCGCCGGGTCGTAGGTGTGGCGCACGGCGTGAATCGTGAGCAGCACATCCTGCACGGTGTCCTCGATATCGCCGGGGTTGCGGACCTGGCGTACGGCCAGCGCCCGGATGTACGGGGTGATGCCTTCGAGCAGGCGCCGGTACGCCGCGCGGTCGCCGGCCTGTGCGCGGGCCATCATGGCCGACCAGTCCGGCGTGCCGTCCGGGCGGCACGCGGGTTTGGACAAGGGGTCAGGACCAGCCGCATCGTGCGTGGCGTCAACGAGACCCAGCTTGCCGCCGGCATGGTGGCCTGGACGTTGTGAGCGGTCAGCTTGGGAAGACATGCCTGAATTCTGCTTCATGGAGAGCCGCCTGTCGCGCAGTTAGTTTTTCCGGGGATGCGTAACCTTTGGTCGCGTGGGGCCGAATCTCCTGACACGGCTCCGGATCCGGGCCGCAACCGTCAGGAGAAAGCAAGATGAACAAGCATGTATTGGCCGCATCCACCTTGTCGTCCGCCCTAGGGCTGGCGCTTGCCATGGTCGCCGCGCCCGCGCAAGCGCAAACCACGAAGGACATGAGCGCGATGCCGCAGGTCGTGAAGGACAACATGGCGAGGATGGAAAAGAGCAAGCTGGAGAAGTGCTATGGCATCAATGCCGTGGCAAAGAACGACTGCGCGGAAGGTGCGCATTCCTGCGCGGGACAAGCCACGCAGGCACGCGATGCCAAATCCTACGTGCTGCTGCCCGCCGGCGATTGCAGCAAGATCCAGGGCGGCAAGCTGAAGGCCTCCTGAGGCAGGGGCGAAACATGCCTGCCGCGGCTGTCGCCTCTCCACGCGCCCTGGGCCCGATCCCGCCGCGCGCCGGGATCGGACTGCGCTTTCGGCACCATCAGGCAGTGGTGGAGGAACGCCCGGCCGTTGCGTGGTTCGAGGTGCATACGGAAAACTACATGGGCGGCGGCCGCGCGCCGGGCTGCCTGGACGCCATTCGCCGTGACTACGCCCTATCGCTGCACGGCGTTGGCCTGTCGCTGGGCAGCGCAGACGGGTTGGACCTGGCGCATCTGGCGCGGGTGCGCGAGGTGGTTGAACGGGTCGAACCCGGGCTTGTGTCGGAGCATCTTTCCTGGAGCACCACCCGCGGCACGTATCTCGCCGACCTGCTGCCCTTGCCGATGACCGAGGAGGCGCTTGCCGTGGTATGCCGGCATGTCGACCAGATCCAGGGCGCACTGCGGCGCCGCATCCTGGTCGAGAACCCGTCTACCTACCTGCAGTATCGCCACTCAACCGTTCCCGAGTGGGAATTCCTGGCCGAAGTGGCGCGGCGCACCGGGTGCGGCATCCTGTGTGACGTCAACAATATCTATGTCAGCGCCTGCAATCACGGATGGGACGCCATGACCTACCTGCATGCGCTTGCGCCGGCCGCTATCGGGGAAATCCATGTGGCCGGCCACAGTGTGCGGCAACTCGGGCAGGGGCAGGTCCTGCGCATCGATGATCACGGCTCGCGCGTGGCACCGGCGGTGTGGTCGCTCTACGAGGCGGCGCTTGAGCGGTTCGGTGCGGTGCCGACGCTGATCGAATGGGATACGGACGTGCCGCCTCTCGATGTGCTGATGGGGGAAGCGCGTATCGCTCAGGCGGCACTGGAGAAACAGCAGCATGCAATCCGATCCGCCCTCATTGCTTGAGCTGCAGCGCGCGTTCGCCCAGGAACTGGGGAATGCTGCCACCGGCGAGGCCTCGGCGCACGTGATCGCGGACGGGCTGGCGCCCCAGGCGCGGCTGGGCATCTACCGAAACACCGCCACCGCCACGCTCGTAGGCGCGCTGCGCCTGTCTTATCCTGCCATCCAGGCGCTGGTAGGCCCCGAGTTCTTCGAAGGCGCGGCCCGGCTGTTCATCGGGCCGTCTGCCCCGCAGAGCGCGTGGCTGGATGCGTATGGCGAGGCGTTCGCGGAATTTCTGGCGCGCCTGCCTGGGGCAGCCGCAATTGGCTACCTGCCTGACGTCGCCCGGCTGGAGTGGGCCGTGAGTACGGTCTTGCACGCGCCGGACGTCACGCCGCTCGATCTGCGCCGCCTGGCGGAATCAGACTTATCCGCAGCCGGCGATATGCATTTCTTGCCGCATCCCGCGGTGCGCCTGGTGCATGCCGCGTTCCCCGTCGATGCCATCTGGCGCGCGGTGCTGAACCGCGACGACCATGCCCTGTCGCGCATCGACCCCGCTGCGGACCCGGTCTGGCTGCTGGTGCGCCGCACATCGGACGGCATCGACGTCGACCGGCTCAGCGCGTGGCGATGGCAATTCACCGCGGCCTTGCTGGCCGGGCATCCACTGCACGCCGCGTTGGGCCCGACGCCGCCGGCGGACGCACCCGCGTGGCTGGCCACGCTGTTGTCGGCCGGCTGCTTTACCGGCTTCGGCCGGGCCCAGGCCTCTGACTTACCCATCCCGGATCTCTCGCCATGACACACGCTGCGCCTTCCCCCCGCGCCTCTCTAACGCTTGCCGCGCGCGCGCAGCGCGCGGTGGATTGGCTCGATCGCATGCCGTACACAGTCCTGGCCATTCCGTTGCGGCTCGCGGTCGCCACCGTCTTCTGGAACTCGGCCGTGGCCAAGCTGGCGAACTGGGTGACGGCGGTGGAGCTGTTCCGGGAGGAATACCAACTGCCGCTGCTGCCGCCCGAACTGGCCGCCTACCTGGCGGTATCCGTTGAGCTGACGGCGCCAGTGCTGCTGGTGCTCGGCCTGGCAACCCGCCCCGTGGCGCTGATACTGCTTGGCATGATCACGGTGATCCAGCTGTTCGTTTATCCGCAGGCATGGCCTACGCATATCCAGTGGGCGGCAATGCTGCTGGTACTGCTGGCGCGGGGGGGCGGGGCGCTCTCGGTTGACTGGCTGATTCACCGGCGTCTCACGGACGCTTCGGAGCACTGAGCCGTGTGGACGGGAAGCCCGGGCGATCCTTCTGATCTTCAGCGACGATAGTGCGATGCGCGACGTCATCCTGGAATCAGTCGTGACCTGCCCACATTGCGGGTGGGCGCAGCGGGAGACCATGCCTACGGATGCTTGCGTGTTCTTCTATGAGTGTCGGCATTGCAGAGTGGCGCTGAAACCCAAATCGGGAGACTGCTGCGCATTCTGCTCGTTTGGTTCGGTCAGAGGTCCGCAGGTGCAGCAAGGACGGGTCGCGAATTGAGTGAAGTTCTATACGCCGTGGCGAATGATCCGCCGTTGCCTGCGAGGGCAGACGAATATTTCCAGCGGCGGGCGGCCGTCAACCGCTTCCGCGAGGAGGCATATGTTGGCCTTTCTGCCGTGCGATTCGTGTACTGGGCGGAAGCCAGCCGTTTGAAGGTCGCCGATTCCTTTGGTGTCGGAGAATGTCGAATGTCCGGTCGGTTGAGCGAAGCCGACGGCTGGGTGTCCGTCTTGGCGATTCGGCGAGTGGCAGAAGTTGGCCGAACGCGGACATCGGTTTGCCGTCAACCGCGATTGGCACGGTTGATGTCTGTCAACCGCGATTGGCACGGTTGATGTCTTCTACGTTTGGGTCATCCGATATGTAGAACGACTATGGTCGGCGGGTACGAGCCACCTTGACAGTCGAGACGTCGATGAGGGCATCCGGGGCGCTACCAGATGCCCCATTACCTTATTCGACCCTGATATTTGCTGCCTTGACGACGTCGCCGTACTTCTTCAGATCGGTCTGAATCTGCTTGCTAAACGCCTCCGGCGAATTGCCGACCGGCACGATGCCTAGCGTCGCGAGCCGCTCGCGCGTGTCAGGCAGGTTGACAACGGTATTCAGTTCCTTGGACAGGCGATCGACGATCTCCCTCGGGGTCTTGGCAGGGGCCAGCAACCCAACCCACGAGTCGCTGACCAGGCCCGCGACACCTGATTCTTCCAGCGTCGGCACATCCGGCAGGGCGGGCACGCGGCTCGCACCGGAGACAGCGATCGCCGTGGCCTTGCCGGACTTCACGTATTGCTGGGCACCGGCCACTGCGGTGTACAGCACGGGCAGCGTGCCCCCCACCAGATCGCCCATGGCCTGGCCGCCACCCTTGTAAGGGACGTGAACCATTTTCAGGCCGGTGCGAGCCTTGAGCAGTTCGCCGGCCAGGTGCGGCGTGCTGCCGGTGCCGGCGCTGCCATAGGACAGGCCATCCGGCCGGGTCTGTGAATACGCGACGAGTTCCTTCAGGTTCTTCGCCGGCACGGACGGATGCGCGATCAGGATCAGTGCCGCATCGCCAATCTTGCCGACAGGCACGAAGTCCTTGAGCGGATCGAACGGGATCTTTGGGAAGACATGTGGATTGATGACGATGGTGCCATCGAAGCCAAGCAGTAACGTGTAGCCGTCCGGTGCCGACTGGGCCGCCATCGCGGTACCAATATTGCCCGATGCGCCGGGCTTGTTGTCGACTACGATCTGCTGACCCAGGCGCTGGCTCAGCTTGTCTGCAATCACACGTGCGCTGGTGTCCGAGACGCCACCGGGCGCGAACGGCACGATCAGGCGGATGGGGCGCGAAGGGTAGTCCTGCGCGACGGCGCCCGTGCCGAATACTGCTGGCAGGACGGCGGCCATGGCGCATAGCGCCTTGACGAGGGTACGACGTTGCATATTGTCTCCTCCTGCTCAAACAGGGAGTCTTTTGGCGTTATCGCCTGTTATTGGCACTGCAAAACGACGGGTACGGCCTCGGCACGATCAGACGACAATGGGCGTGGTGGCACCATCGATCGACAGGATCGCGCCAGAGATGTAGGCCGCCCGCGCCGATGCGAGGAACAGCACGGCATCTGCAATTTCTTCGGGCGCGGCCAGCCGCCCGAGCCCGGTGCGCTCGCTGGCGCGGCGCAGTGCCTCGTCCACGGTCGCGCCGGCCAGCTTGGCCTCGGCCTCCAGGCCTTGCTGAAGCCGTTCGGTACGCGTGGCCGACGGATTCACCGCGTTCACCCGCACCCCGGAGCGTCCGTAGGCGCTCGCCAGCCCCGCAGTGGCCAGCATCAGCGCGGCGTTGGCGGCGCCGCCGGGCAGATGGGTCGGGCTCGCAACCTTGCCACCCATGCCGATGACGTTGACGATCACGCCGCTGCCCGCCTGGGCCATCCGCTTGATGACGGGGTCGATGACATGGATGTAGGCAAAGTACTTGGCGTCCATGGCATCGCGCCACGCCGAAGGCGTGAGCTCCGCCGGAGGCGTACGACGCGCGCCGCCGGCGGACGTGACGAGGATGTCGATGCCACCCAGCGCGGCCGCGGCCGCGTCAGCGGCGCGGGCGGCCTGCATGGCATCGGTCAGGTCGGCCGCGACGGTGAAGGGCGGGCGGTCCGGTGCGTCGGCCGCCAGCGTCGTCAGCGCGGTGGCGAGATTCGCCTCGCTGCGGCCGACGATGGCAACCCTGGCGCCCTCGCGCAGGAATGCGCGCGCGCATGCCAGTCCGATGCCGCGGCTGCCGCCGGTAATCAGCACGCGCTTTCCACTCAGTTCAAGATCCATATCGGGTGGTGTCCATGTCAGTTCGATGTGTGCCGCTGCAAGATACGCGGGGCGGCCCGGCGACGCCGCTATTCAGGCTGGATGCCGCCGCGCCTGGCCACGCCCGCCCACTTCTGGGTTTCCTTGCCGAGGAACGCGCGAAACTCCGCTGGCGGCGTCAGCACGATGGTAGCCCCCTGGTCCTTCATCTGCTTGGCGAGCGCCGGATCCTGCGTCACCTGCTGCAGGTCGTGATGGATCTGCTCCACGATGGCTGCCTGCATGCCCGCCGGCCCGAACAGGCCGTACCAGTTCAGCGATTCCACGCCGTCGAGTCCCGCCTCCTTGAACGTCATGGCATCCGGGAAGAGGGCCATACGCTGGTCTGCCGCCACGCCGATCACACGCAGATTGCCACTCTGCACGTGAGGCAGCGCTGTGAGTACGCTGGTAAAACCGGCACCGACGTGGCCACCGATGACATCGACCATGATCTGCGCGCCACCCTTGTACGACACCGGAATGGTCTTGAGATTGCCGGCCTGGCGCAGCAGCTCGCCGGTCAGCCGCGTTTGCCCTTCGGAATAGCCGATGCCGAGCGGTTGGCTGCGGGCGGTGCTGACCAGATCGGTCAGCGACTTCGCGGGGTTGGACTTCGACACGACCAGCACCATCGGCGAGATGGCGAGCCGCGTGATGGGGGAAAAGCCGCGTACGGTGTCGTAGGGCAGCTTCTTCATCAGCACGGGATTGATCGCGTGCGAACCCACCACCATCAGGAGCGTATAGCCATCCGGAGCAGACTTGTACACGTGGCCGGAGCCGATCACGCCATTGGCACCGGGCCGGTTTTCCACAATGACAGACTGCCCCCAGCGCTCGGAAAGCTTCTGCGCAACGAGCCGGCTGACGATGTCGGTGCCGCCACCGGGCGCATAAGGCACCACCAGCGTGACGGGTTTTTCCGGCCACTTGGCCAGGGCGTGCCCGGAAGCCAGTGCTGCCGCGGTACAGGCCATGGCGCCCATTACGCGCATGGCGCGCAGTGCGCCACGAATCGAGCGAACATTCCACATCGTGTGTCTCCTCCATTTATGTCTTGTCTGTCCGGATGCGCGCCGGCATCCGTGTCGGCATCGCGTGCCGTCCTGGGCGGACTGTCTGGTTGCAACGTTGCCCGGTCAGGCCGCCACGCGCTGGCGCTCGCGCTGTCTGCGCAGCCACACACTGGAGCGACCGCCGAGCGCGCGGCCCAGCAGCGATTCGGCGTAGGCCACCGCGTCGAGCAGCCCGTCGAGCGAAATCCCGGTGCTGAAGCCACATTGGCCGGCCATCAGCACCAGATCCTCGGTAGCCAGGTTGCCCGCCGCGCCGGGCGCGAACGGACAACCGCCAATGCCGCCCACGCTGGCGTCGAAGCGCCGCACGCCGGCTTCCAGCGCGGCCCATGCATTGGCCGCACCCAGGCCCCGCGTGTCATGCAGATGGATCGCCAGCGTGTCGGGGTCGAGCGCTTGCGCCAGGGCCGACATGCGGGTCTTGACCGCGGCAGGCGCGGCTGCACCGATGGTGTCCGCGATGACGATTTCCCCGGCGCCCGCATCGCGCATGCGGCAGGCCAGCCGCAGCACCGTGTCCAGATCGACCGTCCCTTCGAACGGACAGTCGAACGCAACGGCCACATAGGCGCGCGTGCGCAGGCCCAGTTCGCGCGCCCGGATCAGCGTCTGCTCGCTGACCTCGGTCGCCGCATCCAGCCCCATGTTGATGTTGCGCTGGTTCATCGTCTCGGTGGCGGACAGCACGACGGCAATCTCGGTGGCGCCCGCGGCATGGGCGCGTTCCAGCCCTTTCAGGTTCGGCACCAGCGTGGATAGTCGCAGGTCCGGGCACTGTGCCGATGCACGCCGGATCACGTCGGCCGCGTCGGCCATCTGCGGCACGGCCTTTGGCGATACGAAGCTGGTGGCTTCCACGCTGCGTATTCCCGCACGCGCAAGCAGGCGGATCAGCTCGACCTTGGCGTCGGTGGAGATGGCGACGGCCTGGTTCTGCAGCCCGTCGCGCGGCGCGACGTCGGTGATGGTGATGGCCGGGGTGTCGTCCGTCCCGCGGGCGTTGCTATGGCCGGTGCTCATGCCACCGCTCCGGCTTCGCGCAACCGCGCGACCTGTTCGTCGTCATAGCCCAGCACGTCGCGCAGCACGGAGGCCGTGTGCTCGCCCAGCGCGGGCGGGCAGGTGTACGCGGGTTCGGTCACGCCGGAAAGCTTCACCGGGTTGCCCGGCATGCGCACGGTTTCGCCGGTCTTCAGCGGCACCTCGACGATCATGTCGCGGGCCTCCACCTGCGGCTCGCGCAGTGCGTGCGCGAAGTCGTTGACGGGACCGCAGGGGATGCGGGCCTGCCGCAGGCGCGCCAGCCAATAGGCGGACGATTCGCCGCGCAATTCGTTGGCGATGATGGCGTCGATGCGTGCCTTGTCCGCATAGCGGCCGGGTTGCTTCAGGTACTCCGGCGCCCGCAGGTCGGGATGATCGATCACGCTCAGGAAGCGCTCGAAGAACGCGTCGCCAATGCAGGCGATGATGATGTGGCCGTCGCTGGTGGGGTAGGTGTTGTACGGCACGTGCACGAAGTGGCTGTTGCCGATGCGCTCCGGCACCAGGCCGGACATCAGGTGCATCGTCGCCATGTAGTTCAGCAGCGAGATCTGGGCGTCCAGCATCGAGATGTCCACGTGCTTGCCAACGCCGGTCTGCTCGCGCGCGGCCAGCGCCGCCAGCACGCCGATGGCACCGAACACGCCGCCGCCCAGGTCGCCGACCGGAATGCCGCTGCGTACCGGCGGGCCGTCGGCCATGCCGGTGATCGACATGCCGCCGCCCATGGCCTGCACCACCTGGTCGAACGCCGGCTGCTGGCGGTCCGGCCCGGTCTGGCCGAAGCCTGTGACGGAGCACGTGATGATGCGCGGGTTGACCTTGCTCAGCGATGCGTGGTCGATGCCGAGCCGCTCCGTCACGCCCGCGCTGAAATTGTCGAAGACCACGTCGGCATTGCGCACGAGATCCAGGAAGACCGCCCGGCCCGCCTCGGACTTCAGGTCCACGCACACGCTTTGCTTGTTGCGGTTCAGCGTCAGGAAGTACGCGCCCATGCCGTCGCGGGCGTAGTCCTCGCTCTCGGCGAGCAGCTTGCGCGTGCCTTCCCCGGTGCCGGGAGGTTCGACCTTGATCGTGCGCGCGCCCAGGTCGGCGAGCAGCATGGTGCCGTACGGGCCCGAGAGCATATGGGTCAGGTCCAGCACGGTGATGTGTCCGAGCGCCTGCATTGATTCCTCCATGGTTCGTTCGTCTGATGGTGTCAGCGCAATGGGTGTGCCAGCCCGTGCAGGCGCTTGCAAGTGCTTGATTTCCATGGGGCAGAGGGCTTTCGGATGACAAATCCCCGGTTTCATGAAACACTCATGCAACGTCCGTGAAACAACGGTGAGACGCTCGTGCAACGCACACGAGACGAATGAAGGCGCCCGGCACTGCACTGCAGCCGCCCGGGCCGGCGAGGAGCCCCATGCGCAGCACCCTTCCCGAACGCGGCAGCCGGCCGCGCATCTGCTTCATCAGCTACAGGCACCTGAGCCGCTTTGCCATGGCGGTACTGGACGAGTTTGCCGATCGCGCGACGATCGAGGTGGTCAATGGCTCGTTCGAGGCCGCGCTGGACGCCGCCCATGACCGCCTGCGCGATGGGGCGACCGACGTCTTCGTCAGCGCCGGCGCGAACGCCACGATCCTGCGCAACGCGCTCGACGCGCCGGTTGCCACCATCAAGCTCAGCGGCTTCGACATCCTGCTGGCGCTCTACAACGCGCGGCGCATCTCCAGCCGGGTTGGTGTGGTCATGTATGGCGAATGCATCCCAGAACTGGACGCCATCCGCGAACTGCTCAATATCGAGATTGCCCAGTACGCATACCGCACGCCGGACGAGGCGCGTCAGTGCTTCGAGCTGCTGGCGCGCGACGGCTATGAAGTAGTGGTGGGTTCCAGCATCGTCGTGGAACTGGCCGAGCAGTACGGCATCCATGGGCGCCTGGCCTATTCGATCAATGCGGTCCGGCAGGGGATTGAAGACGCCATCGAGCTGGCGCGCGTGGCCCGGCTGGAAGCCGGCCGCTATGACCAGCTCAATGGCGTGCTGCATAACCTGCAGGAAGCCGTGCTGGCAGTGGATCGGGACAATCGCGTGATTGCCGTCAATCCACCCATGGAAGTGCTGCTTGGCCGCGCCAAGAATCGGATGATCGGCCAGCATCTGGAAGACATCGAGCCGGCGCTGTCCCTGCAATCCACGCTGGCCAGCGGCGTGCAGGAGCGGGGCAGCGTGTTCCGCTTCGCGCAGCGCGACTGGATCGTCAATCGCACCCCGATCCGCGAGCATGGCGATACGGTCGGCGCGGCCATCACGCTGTACGACTCGCGAAACATCCAGGATGCGGACGCCAGCCTGCGCAGCCAGCAGCGCCGGCATCCGCGCAACGCACGCAACCGCTTCGACAACCTGATCGGCGCCAGCCCAGCCTTTACCCGCGCCTGCGCAACGGCGCGGCGCTTTGCCAGGACGGACCTCACGGTGCTGCTGGCCGGCGAGAGCGGGGTGGGCAAGGAGCAGTTCGCGCAGGCCATCCACAATGAAAGCAAGCGCGCCGCCAAGCCCTTCGTGGCGATCAACTGCGCCGCATTTCCGGAGGCGCTGCTGGAGAGCGAGCTGTTCGGCTATGACGAAGGGGCCTTCACCGGCTCGCGCCGGGGCGGCAAGCGCGGGCTATTCGAATCGGCCCATACCGGCACGCTGTTTCTCGACGAGATTGGTGACATGCCGGTCTCGCTGCAGACCCGCCTGCTGCGCGTGTTGCAGGAGCGCGAGATCCTGCGTCTGGGCGGCGCAATTCCGATTCCGGTCGACGTACGGATCATCGCGGCGACGCACCAGCCGCTGCCGCAACTGATTGCCGCGCGGCAGTTCCGTCAGGATCTCTATTACCGCATCAACACGCTGCAACTGGCGTTGCCGACGCTGCGCGAGCGCTCCGAGGACATCGAACTGCTTGCCACGTTCCTGTTGCGACGTTCGCTCGATCGACTGGACTCGCGCCTGGACGCACAGGCCCTTGTCGCGCGTTTGCTGCCGCGGCTCCAGGCCTATGCATGGCCCGGCAACATTCGCGAGCTGGAGAACATCTGCGAGCGAATGGCGGTGTTCTTCTCGCAATGGGAGGTCCTGCATCACATCGCATTCGACGAACTGCGTCACGATTGCCCGGAGTTGTTTGGGGGGATGGCTGAAGGCGTCAGGGCCGGCAGCCTCGGGGCGCGGCAACAGGCTGCTGCGGATGCTTCGCCACCGTTGATCGCACCGCGCGAACGTGTACTGGAGGTGCTGGCGGAATGTGGTGGCAATCGCCAGCAAGCAGCGCAACGGCTGGGCGTCAGTCGCGCGACGTTGTGGCGATGGGAGAAGGCGGCCACGGCGGCTTCCGCGATTTCGTCGGTGCATGCTTTAGCAATCGGCGCGCAGCCGGTACGCACCGAGTCCTCGCCACACGCATCTGGTACTCCAGGCCAGGAGTGCTAGCTTGGCTGCATACCGTCATAGCGGTTGCTGAACGGGACGGTGTCCGACGGCAGCTCCCGCCCATTACTGCCACAGCCTAGCTTAGCTCTAGTGGCCGAAGTCAGGTGCGGATTCAGCCGGTCGATGCAACACACTAAAGGCTTTGCGAGCCTGAGGGGTGCTGCAAATGAAGCAAAGACGGCGGATCTACTACACCGAGACCCCAAAGGCACTGATGTGGGAACGGTGGCGCAAAGGTGACACGCTTCATCAGATCGCACGATTGTTCGATCGGGGTCACTCTTCGATTCAGAGGATCTTGGCAGAGACCGGTGGTATCCAGCCAGTACAGCGAAACCGCTCCCGATTGGCGTTGACGCTTGCCGAACTAGCGGAGATCTCTCGGTCCGTGGCGGCCGGGCTCTCTGTCCGGTCGATTGCATCCCGGCTAGGACGCGCCCCGTCTACCATTAGTCGTGAGCTCAGGCGAAACGGGGGAAGCCAAGGCTATCGTGCAAACCAGGCGGACGAGCTTGCCTGGGCGCGAGCGCGCCGCCGCACGAGACGATCTATCGTAGCCTTTATGTACAGGCCCGTGGTGCGCTGAAGAAGGAGTTGCTTGAGCACCTAAGGCGCTGCCGGGTCATGCGTCACTCTCGTCTCTATTCCGCGAAGACTGACGAGCGCGGAAGAATCTGTGACACCGTTTCGATCAGTGAGCGGCCTGCAACCGTCGAAGATCGCGCGATTCCCGGCCACTGGGAAGGCGACCTGCTCTTCGGCAGCGGCAACAGCCAGATCGTCACCTTGGTCGAGCGTCGGACGAGGTTTGTGATGCTGGTGAAGGTTGCCAGCAAGGACACAGAGACTGTGGTCAACGCCTTGATCAAACATGCAGGCAAATTACCCCAGGAGCTGTACAAATCGCTGACGTGGGATCGTGGAAAAGAGATGGCCGATCACAAGCGCTTTACCGTGGCGACCGACATCCAGGTCTACTTCTGCGACCCTCAGAATCCCTGGCAACGGGGGGCTCATACGAGAACACGAACGGCCTATTGAGACAATACTTCCCGAAAGGCACGGATCTCTCCGTCTACTCGCAAGCCAAACTCAAAGCCGTCGCGAGGCGGCTCAATGAACGTCCGCGCAAGACACTCAACTTTGATACCCCGGCCGAACGATTCCATCAAAACGTTGCATCGACCGGTTGAATCCGCAGTCGACCTCGGACATTCGCTGAGTCAGGCTTGGCGACATGCCTCGCTATAGCGCCTCGCGGCGGCCAGTCAGGAACCAGGTATGCACTGCACCGACCCCCTTTGCCACGATGATGCCGCGTTCTTCGAACTGAAAGGATTCTCCCAGTCGATTGCGAGTTGCGTCGGTAACCTGAATCCGTCCAGCCAGACTATGGGACTCCATCCGACTTGCAGTGTTGACGGCATCGCCCCATAAGTCGTAAATGAATTTGCGCTTGCCGATAACGCCGGCCACGACCGATCCACTATTGATGCCAATTCGCATTCGGAGGTTATAGCCGGTGCGTCGATTGAACAGTCTGAGCGCGTCTATCATGTCCAGTGCCATGTCGGCAGCTCGGACAGCATGGTCAGAAACCGGTTCCGGTAGCCCGGCGGCTGCCATGTAAGCGTCCCCGATTGTCTTGATCTTCTCAAGTCCGCGGCGATCCGCGATGGTGTCGAATTCGGTGAAGATCTCATTGAGCACTGCGACCAGGCGCTCGGCGCTCATGCCCACCGAGAAACGGGTGAATGACACGATGTCCGCAAACAAGACCGTCACTTCCGGGAAGCTGTCGGCTATGACTTCAGGAATGCTGTTGGCTACGATTTCCGGACGTGCTTTTAGTCGTTCAGCGATCGGAGAGGGCAGCAGGTTCAAAAGCAGCCGCTCCGAAAGCGTCTGCTCGACCATGAGTCGATCGTAAAGACTCTGAAGTTCATCGCGCTGACGGCAGATGAGATCCCAACTGGCTTGAAGCTCCTCGTTTTTTCGCGCAAGCGCTGCTTCGGCGCGCTTCTTTTCCGTGATGTTGCGCCCTTCAGGCAGCAGGAACACCACCTTGCCATCCGAATCTCTAATCGGTAATAGCGAGAAGTCGACAATGATCGTCTCCTCGCCCATCTTTTGGCCGTATACCTCGAAGTCACCGCGGACAAACTCGCCTTGGCTTGCGCGCCGGATCAGCTGTTGCAAGGCGCGCTGGGTCTCCGGAGAGATGACCCACCATCTGGCCTCCCAGAATGGCATTCCGCGAATGTCATCCATTTGAATGCCGATTCCCTCGAGCGCTGCGCGATTGATCTCGAGCATCTTGCCATCGACGTCCAGCAGGCCGACGAACTGGTACATTGCGTCCAGCATGATGCCGGCAAGCTTGGCTCGCTGGGTTTGGAAGTCGTCTTGTGCGGAAAGCGTTACATCTCGCACCCGAATCTGCGGGCTGGCCAAGAACAGCTGGCGGCTAATAAGGGCCATGCTTCACCTCTTCCGCTCCGCCGCAAATTCATACAGGAGTCAGCCTGACGGGCTGGCATTCGACGGCAGGGCTTTTGCTATTGGAGCATATCTGCAACGGCGCGGCACGCCCTGACCGGCAGGCCACGTTGCCGTTCGCACCGAGGCGAATATCAGCGCCGCCTCCTCGCAGGGCTACAGAAGCACAGCACAGGGCCTCGCGGGCCTATTCCGTCAGAAAGCGGTGACCACTTAACCCGGAATTTGTCGCCGCGAATATCAACCGGGAATAAGAGCCAGGACGCGAAGCGGGCTGCCGGAACCGTCCTTGATCTTCAGCGGGGCGGCGACAATCAATGCACCCTGCGGCGGGAGTTGGTCGAGATTGGTCAGGCATTGCAGACCGTAGCGGTTGTTGCCATGCATGAGGTAATGGCACGGGAACGGCAACTCCCAGCCATAGGACTGGCCCGCGTCGGTGCCAATCGCTTCGACGCCAAATCCATGGACATCTCGCTCTGCAATCATCCACTGGACCACGCCCAGGTCAGGGCCAGGTGTGTGCATGCCGTCGTCACGCGCATTCAGGTACGCCTCGGGACTATTGCGCTTGGACCAGTCGGTGCGCATCAGGACCCAGGAGCGCGGAGGGATGCGGCCATGCCGTGCTTCCCAGGCTTTGACGGCGTCGACAGTGAGCAAGTAGTCCGGGTCTTCCTCGGCCTCGCTCGAGCAGTCGATGACGCAGGCGGTGGCGAAGAATTTTTCGGCAGGGATGGTGTCGGTCGTATTGTCCGGCAAGTCCTTGCCAGAGATCCAATGGACTGGTGCGTCGAAGTGGGTCCCGGTATGTTCGCCGCAGGAGAAGTTATTCCAGTACCAGTTCGGTCCGCGATCGTCGTAGCGCGAGATAGTCTCTTGCCGGAAGGGCCAGGTCTGGCCCAGCTCCGGAGGCAGCGAGATGGTCGGAAATTCAGAACTCAAGGTCTGCGTCAGGTCCACCACGCGGATGCGGCCGGACAGCAGATCCGCTGCAAAGTGGGCGAGGCTGTTGCTCATGGTTGTTGTCCCCTGTGGTTGCTTCACTTATGAGTTGGATTTCGCCCGTTTCTTTGCGAGCGCATTGGCGACGTGGTAACCGGAGGTACCGCCAAGACCGGGTCCTGGATGGGTCGAGGCGCCGATGTGGTGCAGATGTTTAACCGGGGTAGCGTGATCCTTGACGCCAGGGACCGGACGCCAGAACATGAACTGGTCGATGCTGCATTCGCCGGAATAGGGATCGCCGCCGACGAGGTTGACGTTCATCGACTCAAGATCCGCCGGGGACAGGACCGTACGCCCGACGACGCTCGCCTTGAGATTCGGAACCTGGCGAGCAATGCGGTCGATAATCCGGTCGGCGTAGCGCTCACGGAGCTCGGCGGTCCAGCGACCATCCGCGGGAACGGCGATCTCTCCAAGCGCATCGCCTTTGACTTGACGCGGACACTCCGGAACCTGAATCCAGAGCACCCAGCCTCCGGCCGGGCTTCTGGAAGGGTCAACAGCGCAAGGCTGGGCAACGCAAATCGTGCCTTCGGCTGGAAGCAGGCCTCGCTCTGCTTCGCTGACTGCCCTGGAGACACCGTCCAGACCCGAGGTAAGGTGCAGGTAGATGACATCGCGCAGATGTTCTTGGGGCCAGTCCGGAGGGGCGGACAGCGCCAAATGGATCTGCATGTTCCCCTTGCCGTAGCGGTACTCGGCTGCCTGCCGACGTAGGCCAGGGGGAACGTGCTCAGCGGCCAGCAGCTTTCCGTAAAGCTGGCCGGGCGTGACGTTGCAGATGATCTCCTTGCCCATGAAAACGCGGTTGTCCCGCGTCTGTACGCCGCGCGCCGAGCCGCCCTCGACCAGGATGTCCTCGACGTCGGCATTGACGTGGAAAGCACCACCCCGGCTCTCGATGACTCTGCGGAAGGCGTCGACAGTACGGGCATTGCCGCCTTGGACGATAGGCAGGCCAACCGCCTCTAGCGTGAAGGCGACGACTTTTCCCATCAATGCAGACATGGCGCTTTCCGGGCCAAGGCCTGTATGTAGTACCCAAGGCGCGAGCAGCGCCTGGACCAGGTCGGATTTGACCCGGGTCTCCAGCCAACTGCGGCAACTCATCAGGGCAGGGGAAAAGAAGGCGACGGTGTCATGCACGCCTTGTTTCCACAGGCGGCCGGCCACGGTCTTTGCAACACCGGCACTCCACAGTTCGTTGCCAAGCAGCGAGAACACCAGGCCGGCGTTTTGCTCGACCTCTTGCATGGCGGACTGAAAGGCATCACCGTCGCCGCTTGCCAGCGTATTGAATGTGCTGACATTGCGCTCACGGGACGTGCTCAGAATCAGCGAACGGTTATCAGGCAACAGTACGCCAGTGGGCGTACCGTTATTGCGGTAGCTGAGCCCTGCCTGATGAAGTTCATCCTTCAGCTCCGCGTAGCCTGGCGACGTGACAAAGAGCGGATGTGCCGTGGACAACGTGTCGTGGAGATAGCCCGGTGCATTCAGGGCCTCTGTGCGAATGCATCCGCCCAGCGTGCTATTGCGTTCCAGCACGCAGACACGCTTGCCGCGTCTGGCCAGGACGGCAGCGCAGACGAGCGAATTGATACCACTGCCGACAATGACGGCGTCATACGTACTCATTGGATGATCCCGGGGGCAAGGATAGAGAGACGGGCAAATGCGTTCGGTCGCGGTGTTGGCCAGCTTCCTTTAGACGGATTGCCGTGTGCGGTACCGGAATCAGGTCGCGGCGACGTATTCGGTGCGGATCAGCTCTGAAAGCTCCATAAGAGCGTTGGCGGTACGCGCGTAGTTGCCCTTGTAGAAGAGCAGGGATTCCCGATCCGATGTGTCAAAGTGCCGGACCTCGCCCAGGAAGATGATGTGATCGCCGCCGTCATACTGATGCGTGTTGCGGCATTGGAATACCGCCGCGCAACCTGACAGGACAGGCGAGCCATCGATGCCATCCGTGCAGGGGACTCCCGAAAACTTGCCTTCCGCGCCGCGTGCGAAGCGGTTGGAGACATGTTCCTGGTCGGCTGCCAGGACGTGGATCACGAAACTCCCGGTCTTCTGGAATGCCTCGAGGCTGTAGGACCTCTTGGCGAGGCTCCACAGCACCAGGCGAGGCTCCAGCGATACCGAGCTGAAACTATTCACGGTCACGCCCCAGGGTTCTCCGTCGGGGGTGCGCGTTGTGACGATGGTTACGCCGGTGGCAAAGCGGCCGAGGGCATTCCGAAATTCGCGAGCGTCGGTCATGGCTGTCTCCTGTCGCCTGCTCAACCGTCTCACGGTGAGCAGGCTGCTTGCTTTCGTATGGGTGGCTTTTTTTGCCTCAGGCGGCCTTGGACTGCGACGCTTCAGCGATCCAGGCCTCGGTGGCTTCCTCGTTGAACCAGTAGCTGCCATAGTCGCGCGGATCGTTGAATCCGTTGGCGATGCGCTGGGCGATGCGCGGCGCGTGCTGCGCTGTGGCCAGCAGTTTGACGATGTGGTATGGCGGCGGGAAAAGCAGGGAATTGGTCCAACGGATGACCGGTTCGGCATAGCCTTCGTAAAGGCCGTCGAAGGTCTGCTGCATCCATGCCTTATCGAAGGGCTTGTCCCCATGGCGCAGGATGGCCTCGAAATAGTGCAGGGCGCCCTTGGTGGCGTTGTTCGAGCCCTGGCCGGTGATCGGGTCGTTGACCATGACCGCGTCGCCGAGCCCCATTACAAGCCGGCCGGAAGGCAGGGGAAGGGTAGGGTTGCGCACGGTCGGGGTGACGCGTCCGCTCAGGATCCCATTGGCATCGGTGAGTCGTACATTGGCACAGCGCTCGCTTTCCCACGGCAGGTAGTCGCGCAGGATGCCCAGGCAGGTATCCAGATGCTGGTCGGCGGACTTGACGTCTGCCCAGCGGTCCATCGGGCCGCCGGGAATGGCTTCGAAGACCATGATGTCGCAGGCTTGGGTTTCGCTACTGCCCTGGGTGGTGAGCGCCGGGAAGACAAAGTACTCGCCGATGCCGGGAATCAGATTAAAGTTGACGCACTCAAACGGACCACTGCGCTGCATGCCCGTCACGTAAGCCAGTGCCAACTGACGTTGGGGATGACGAACAGGCGAGCGTGCATCATTGCGTGTCAACAGATTGACGATCTCCCCCTTGCCACCGGCCAGGAGAACAAGATCATGAGATTCGGCCAAGGCTTCAAGCTGGGGAATCTCGACATTTTCGATACGCAGAATGCCGCCACGGCTTTCGAACTCCGCCATCCAGCCTGGCATCTTTACACGTTGATCGACAGACTGGGCGTAGGCATTCAGGCGGGCGCGCCAGTGGATGGCAACTTCGCCCTTGCCGTCGTCGGTAGGGATGGTCAGGCCGATGCCGTCCACCGTGGGGCACTGCCTTTCCCATTGATTCATGCGGAAATCGCGCTCGATCTGGAGTGCTTGGTCGAAGATGCACTGGGACGACATCACTTTGCCGCTCCATACCTCGTCAGCGGTGCGGTTTGTCACCAGCGTGACCTCATAGCCTTGATCCAGCAGGCCGCAGCCGAGCAATAGTCCTGCCTGACCCGCGCCAACAATCGCAATCTTGCGCGGCGTGATCTTGTCGATGGAATGGGGGATCATGTGTCTCTCCTGTGGCATTGTCTTGTGTGCAATTCACTTCGTTCCGGCCGAACCGGGGTCGCCCGGAATCACCGGCCGGCTTATGCCGTCAGCCGGTTGATGGCTGCTTGCCGACCCTCGGGGCCGAGGGCGCCGTATCCGCCGTCACATGCATAGTCGGCGCCGGTAACAAAGGCGGAAGCATCTGACAGGAGGAAGAGAACCACTTGCGCGACTTCTTCTGGCTTGCCGAGCCGGCCGAGCGGGTGGAAATCTGCGGCGATACCGTCGGCTTTCGCCTTGTCGCCGCCGCTCAGCGCGCTGATGACGGAGGACCACGTCCAGCCCGGCGAGACCGAGTTGACTCGAATGTTGTCCGGGGCTAGATCCAATGCGGCGCTACGTGTGAATTGCTGCATCGCTGCCTTGGTAATCGGGTACAGCCAGCGCCCCGTCTGCGCCACGCCCGCGGAGATCGAGGCAAAGTTGACGACCGCACCGCCGCCGCGCTTTTTCATCTCCGGCACGCACGCCTTCAGCATCATCGCCGCGCCGACGACATTGACGTTGTAGGATTCCAGCCACTGCTCGCGTGTGGAATCGGCACCGTTATCCACGTAGGTGCAGGCACAGTTGACGAGCAGGTCGATGCCGCGGAAGGTCTCCATGGTGTCGGCGATGCAGGCAGCGATGTCGGCATCGCTGGTCACGTCCACGGCCACATAGCGGCAGCGCTCCGGATGCCGCTCGGCAACATTGCGGCCCCCTTGCTGGTCGATGTCGACGACCACGACGTTGGCGCCAGCCGAGACCAGGGCCGATACCACTGCCTCGCCAATCATCGTTGCGCCACCGGTGACAATCGCCGTCTTGCCTTCGATTCCTTGCATGTCCGTCTCCACTTGTTGTATTGCCTCGCATGTAGCCATGTGCAACCTAGTTTGGTGTAGCGGTGATGACGCTGCTATCCACAATCCGCCGGCAAATATCCAGATAACGAGCCGTTGCTGGCGGACCGGGAAAAGGAGGCGGGGAATCAGGAAAGGGTGGCGCGATGGCCTTGCCGGATGGCCGGGCGTGCAGGTAACCGTTCACCCGCGAGCGCGGGCTGGCGTTGTTGTATCAACAACTGCAAGGCAGTGAAACGGGGCGAGGCCGCAGGGGTATTGAGAGGCTAGAGAGCCTGCTGAGTTTCAACGCCCGGCATCGCGGACGTGGCGCTCCGCTGCGCCCCTGCGCAGGGTCGCCGACGGAGAAACGCCGAAGCGCTTCTTGTAGTAGGCCGCAAACCGGCCGAGATGTGTAAAGCCAAAGCGATATGCAATATCCGTGATGGAGGCCTGCTCCGCTCCGGCGGCAGCAATCAACGCTTGTCGGACGCAGTCCAGTCTGGCATCCCGCAGATAGGCCAACGGCGTCGTATCGAGATGGCGGCGAAAGCCTTCTTCCAGCGCCCGGATGCTCACGCAGGCGACTTGCGCCAGGTCGGCGACGGTCAGCGGTGTGTCGGCATTCGCGTGGACATAATCTATCACCCGCTGCATATGACGTGGCCTGGCGGGTTCGGCGTTGCGCGCAAGGAGATAGGTGTGGGTGTGCGGTTGAAGCAGCAGCAGCATCCGCAGCAGGTAGTCCTCCATCGACGCCACCGCGGCCGGAAACTGGAGCCAGTTGGTGCCGTGCTGGTCGATATTCCTGGTAAGGTCGAGTACGGACTGGCTCCATGGACTCGAGAGCCCAGCGTGCTGGGGCAACGCCGGATCGAATGAAAGGGGCCCGCTGGGATCGCGCCCGGTCAGCAATGCGAAACGTTGCTCGATGGCTTCCTTCTGAATCCAGAGCAGGACTTGCGCACAATCCTCGTGCCAGTGCATTCGGGTTGGGGTGTCTGGACTCAGCAGGCTGGCGGTGCGGACGTCGGAAAGTATCTCCTGCGAGCCACACTTGATTTCGGCATGGCCCGCAACCGGGATCTGGGCGAGATAGAAGTGCTTTAGGCAGCCAGGGTCGATCTCTACATGGGCGCCATAGGCAAGGAAGTTGATTGCGGTCTCATGCAGTCGTACCAGATTGTGCTGGACGTGCAATTGCTGCAATGCGCCGACCACTCGCAGTTCATGCGGGCAAAATACCGAAGCGATCTTGCCCTGGGCCTCCTTCACATCCTCGGAGCGAAAGGAGGGGTAGTTCGCCAGCATGCCTCGTGGCGCGCAGTTGTCATCACCCGCTGGCGAAGAGGGCTGTTCGGCGGGTGACTGGGGGGTGGTCTGCATCGTCTCACTCCTGGCGGATTGCAGCGTGTCCTGGCTCGCCTGCGCAGCGAGGGAAGGCGCGCAATCAATTACTTTATACCTAAACTTCCTGCGCACGCCAAGAAGGCTGCCGGGCCAGCCCTGTTCCCGCCCACCGGACCGCATGGACCAATCCATGGATACCGCCGACTACGATTTCGTCGACAACTACAACCCCGCCCTGCTGGCCCAGGCCAGCCAGCTGACTTCGGGGGAATTCCATGTGATCGTGCAGGCCAACGGTTTCACCGTCGCAGACTGGGGCGTCCTGTCCACGCTGTCCGGCGGCAAGCCAATCAGCATCGGGGCACCGGCGCATGAGGTCAGCTCGTGAAGCCAGACCGGCCGTGGGGCGCCGCTTGACGGAAAACGGTGCGCCGGATGGGCTGCAAGCGCCGCTGGCGCAAGGGGGCGCGCCTCAGTTCAGCACGCCGTACGCACGCGCCTCAAAGATAGCCTGCGTGCGCGTCTTGACCGCCAGCTTCTTATAGATGTTCTTGACGTGCGACTCGATGGTCAGCCGCGACAGTGACAGTGCGTCGGCGATCTCGCGGTTGGTCGACCCCTTGTTGATGAAGACGAGGATCTCGGTCTCGCGTGCGCTGAGCAGCGGCTTTGCGCTTCCCGTCGGTGAAAGCCTGGTCTCGGCGGGTGCGGCCTTGGGTACCAATGCCGTGAGTAGCCGCTTGGCAATGGACGGATCGATCGGCGTGCCACCGCGCAGCGCGCCCCGCAGGCACACCGTCAGCTCGATGTCGTCGCGCTCCTTGAGCAGGTAGCCGGTGGCGCCGGCGATCAGCGCGCCGACGATTTCCGTGTCCGTGCCCGGTGATGCAATCACGACGATGGGCAGATCCGGGGCACGCTCGCGCAGGCATCGGATCAGCTCGATGCCACCGCCATCGGGCAGGCTGGTGTCGACCAGCACCATGTCGAACGGACCCTGCTCCACCATCGCGCAGGCCTGCGCGATGGTGCCCGCGAACGAGAGCGCGCCGGCCGCGTAGTCGAGCACGGTGAGGATCCCGCAAAGGCGCGTCAGCATCGGGCTCTCGTGCCCGACCAGCAGCAGTTGGCCACGCATGACGTTTCGGCGGCTATCGGAGAGCGTCGCGTTCGTTGGCATGGAGAAAGGCATGGGGGCTGGTGCGACCAGGGGTGCGAGCTGCATGCCCGGTCGGTCGGGTGCAGTTCAGATGATCAGCGGCGCTGATTTCACCATCGGACCCGCGGTGGTGCAATACGGCAACTGTCGTATGCGATTGACATGGCTGACCCCTTTCTCGTTCTGGTTTGACCCTTGGTAGCGGCGCATGCCACGGCATTGACGTGGCATGCAGCTGGGCCTTGGGTAGAAGTAAAGCCCAATCAGGCGGTTTTTCCTATACCTGAAATCAGGCAGAGGCGGCTGCCGCGCGTGGGGGCAAGCCATCTCCCCCGAATGAGGCTGGGGGCCAGCCAGGCAGGTTTGCAATACCGCGCGGCGCAACCTCGGGCGGCAGCCCTGCTCATCAAAATACCAATTCTCAGGGATTGTGCCCGACCTCACCGTCACCTTAAATTCCGCTTGAATTTGCGCGCCGCAACTAGAAACACAGCAAGGGTCAACGATGGAACGGCGCGCAAAGACAAGGTGCCTTCGTCGTGCCGCAGCACGCCATGCGCGAGCCGGCTGGCGCGGAGCCACCGGCGGGGTCGAGCGCGTGCAGCCTGCTGCCTGCGCTCTGCGCCAGGTAGGAACGGGTAACAAAAAGTGGGTTTGCCAGCGAGGGTATCCGCCTTCCGCAGCCGCCATGCCGGCCCTGCGGCGCGATGCGCTTCGACCTTTTTCGGACCGGTTGCGCCGGCCCGGGGGATTGGTTTTGCCTTCAGCACGGGCTGCCGTGCGAAACCGATGATTTGACCGGACACATTCGAGTCCTTCCGGAGAGTTCCATGTCCAATAGTCTGCAGAAGTGGGTAGGGCGAAATCGCCCGCCTCGGGTCCAGATTTCATATGACGTAGAGGTCGGTGACGCGGTCGAGAAGCGCGAGCTGCCCATGGTGGTCGGCCTGCTGGCGGACCTGTCCGGGCAACCGGCGGTGCCGCCGCCCAAGCTCAAGGAACGGCGCTTCATCGAGATCGACCGCGACAACTTCGACGAGATCATGGGCAAGATCGCACCGCGCCTGGAGCTGTCCGTGCCCGACACCATGAAGGGCGACGCCAATCTCAAGGTCGAACTGCGCTTCGGCAAGTTCAGCGACTTCCACCCGGAAAGCCTGGTGGCACAGGTGCCGCGCCTGGCCAAGCTGCTGGAAGCACGCCAGCAACTGCGCGACCTGCTCGGCAAGCTCGATGGCAACGACGAACTCGACGTGCTGCTTGAGCGCATCGTCAACAACGCCGATGAGCTCAAGCTGCTGCGCAGCGAAGCCGACGCCGGCGCCGCGGCGGCACAGCCGGAAACCGGAGACGCCACGCCGGCATGACGCGGCGGCGGGGCGCGGGCATCGAGGCCCGCAGGACGCAACGAATTCACAAAGGGTGAACCAGATGGCAAAGAACTCCGCAGCGGACAACGCGAGCGCCGAATCAAAGGGGAGCACCACCGCCGCAGCCGAGCGTGAACTGACGCTGCTCGACCGTATCGTGCAGGAAGGCAATATGGCGGTGGAGCCGTCGCAGAGCGGCTATGCCAGGAAGCTGATCGGCCAGCTGGCCTCGCAGATCCTTGACGAGGGCATGCGCACCAGCCCGGACAAGAGCCTGGTGGCAACCATCAACGAGCGCGTGGCCGAGATCGACCGCCTGCTGAGCGACCAGCTCAACGCCATCATGCACGACCCCGCGTTCCAGGCGCTGGAAGGCGCGTGGACCGGCCTGCACGACATGGTCTACGGCACCGAGACCGGCACCAGCCTGAAGCTGCGCCTGCTCAACGTGACCAAGGCCGAGCTGCTGAAGGATCTTGAAACCGCAGTCGACCACGACATGAGCGTGCTGTTCAAGAAGATCTACGAAGAAGAGTACGGCACCTTCGGCGGCCATCCCTATACGCTGCTGATCGGCGACTACAGCTTCGGCCGCCATCCGCAGGACGTGGCGCTGCTTGAGCGGATCTCGAAGGTGGCAGCTGCCGCCCATGCACCGTTCATCACCAGCGCGGCGCCGAGCCTGTTCGACCTGCGCGCTTTCACCGAGCTGGGCGTGACGCGCGACCTGGCCAAGATCTTCGAGAGCGCGGAGCTGGCGCAGTGGCGCGGCTTCCGCGAAACCGAGGATTCGCGCTATGTGTCGCTGGTGCTGCCGTCCTACGCGGCGCGCCTGCCTTACGGCGCCAGGACCAATCCGGTCGAGAGCTTCAATTTCGAAGAAGACGTCGACGGCACCGACCACAGCAAGTACCTGTGGGCCAACTCGGCCTACCAGCTGGGCCTGCGCATCACCGACGCGCATGCCAAGTACAGCTGGTCGACCGCCATCCGCGGCGTTGAAGGCGGCGGCAAGGTTGACGGCCTGGTTGCGCATACCTACAAGACGGATGAAGGCGACGTCGCGCTCAAGTGCCCGACCGAAGTCACCATCACCGATCGCCGCGAGAAGGAGCTCAACGACCTGGGCTTTATCGCCATCGTCAACGCCAAGGGCTCGAACAGCGCCACCTTCTTTGGCAGCCAGACGGCAAACAAGCCCAAGGTCTACAACAAGGACCAGGCCAACGCCAACGCGCAGTTGTCTGCCCGTCTGCCGTATGTGCTGGCGGCTTCGCGCTTTGCGCACTACCTGAAGGTGATCATGCGCGACAAGGTGGGCAGCTTCCAGACGCGCGGGGACGTGGAGCGCTACCTGAACAACTGGATCGCCGACTACGTGCTGCTCAATCCCTCCGCGACGCCGGAGGCCAAGTCGCGCTTTCCGCTGAGCGCCGCGCGCGTCGACGTGACCGAGGTGCCGGGCAAGCCCGGCGCCTACCGTGCCACGTGTTTCCTGAAGCCGCACTTCCAGATGGAAGAACTGACCGCATCGATCCGCCTGGTTGCAGACCTGCCGGCAGCGGCAGCGTAGACCGGCAGGCTCGCATCCGGCATCCCCGGACATAACGGAACTGAGAGAGCACAGACACCATGGACACCATCATTCTCGACATCCCCGAGATCAAGGGCAGCAACAAGCAGCAGACTGGCCGTGCCGCCGAGCGCATCCAGATCTATTCGTTCTCGCACGGCGTGGCGATGGCCGTGACCAATGACCCGGCCAACTCGAAGCGCACCTCGGGCAAGGCGCAGTTCCAGAGCATGACGATGTCAAAGAAGACCGACCAGGCCACGCCCGGTCTGTACGCCGCGTGCGCCGCCGGCAAGTCGCTCGGCGATGTGAAACTCGAGATCGGACGAACCGAAGACGGTGCGTTCCGCTCGGAGATGACCTACACGCTGAGCGACGCGATCGTCGAGTCCATCCAGACCGCTGGCGGCATGGGCGATTCCTCCGACACGTTCACGCTCGACTTCACCCGCATCACCGCGTTCTTCACGCAACAGAAGGGCGACGCGCAGAAGGAAGGCACGGCAGCGTTCGGCTGGGACCTGGTGGAGAACATGGCCTGCGCAGTGTCCGCGCCGCCGGAGCCGCAGAAGAAGGCGGCGTAAGCGGGGCTGCACATGTCCGTCATCGTCACCGGGTCGCCGATGCCGCTGTTCGAGCGGCTGTCGGCGGGTGCGAACGCCCCCTCGGCGCAGTTGCTCCAGGGCGAGCCGCTGCGCCAGTCGGTGGCGCGCGAGCTTGCCCGGCTGCTCAATACGCGCTCGCGGCTGACGGCGGCGCAGTTCCTGGAGTCGGACGGGACCGTGCTCGACTACGGTGTGCCGGACTTCTCCTTCCGCTCGTTCCAGTCGGTGCCGGACTGCGACGCGATTGCGGCGCTGGTTGCCCATGCGATCGCGATGTTCGAGCCGCGCCTGCGCCAGGCGCGCGTACGCTTTGCCGAGCGCGACACCCCGCGCCCGGTCCTGGTGATCGACGGCGAGTTGCCGCTGGGCGCCGCGCCGGTGCGCGTGGCGTTCGAGCTCGCCGCGGCAGGCCAGCCCGCTGACCCGCGCTGGGGCGATCATGGCTGAGGGCATCGCAGACGGTGCCGGCGACGGCGGCATCCTGCCGTACTACAAGCGCGAGCTTGCCTACCTGCGCACGGAAGGCGCCGCGTTTGCCGAGCGCTATCCCAACGTGGCCGCGCGCATTGCGCTGCATGGCACCGAATCGCTCGACCCGCATACCGAGCGCCTGATCGAAGCCACCGCCTTCCTGGCGGCGCGTGTGCATCGCGACCTGGACCAGGTGTTCCCGCAAGTTGCCGCAGCGCTGCTGGAGAACGTGTGCCCGTCGCTGGTGCAGCCGGTGCCGTCGATGACGGTGGTGCAGTTCGATCTCGACGCGGCCCAGGGCAAGGTGACCACCGGCTACGCCGTGCCGCGCCACACCGGCCTGCATGCACGCACCGAGGGCGGCGAGATGTGCCGCTTCCGCACGGCATGGGACACGACGCTGTGGCCGCTGGCGGTCACGCACGCGCGCATGACCGACGACAACGGCCTGCGGCTGACGCTTGAATGCGCCGACGGCGTCGATTTCTCCGAGCTCGGACTGGGAACGCTGCGCATCCATCTGCACGGCGACTGGATGGTGACCGTGCCGTTGTATGAACTGCTGGTCACCAGCGTGGCCGGCGTCAGCGTCGAACCGCCAGATGGCCCGCCGGCGTGGCTGCCCGCCAGCGCGTGGCGCGAGGCCGGCTACGGCCCCGGCGAGAACGTGCTGCCGCAGCCGCCGCATGCGCAGCCGGCCTACGGGCTGATGCAGGAGTACTTCGCCTTCGCGCGCAAGTTTCACTTCTTCGACCTGGACCTGCCCGCCGGCCGGCTTGGCAAGGGCCGCAGCTGCGACGTGGTGCTGCGCCTGCAGCGCAGCGCGCCCGGGCTGGACCGGCTGCATGCCGGCATGTTCCGGCTTGGCTGCGTGCCGGCGATCAACCTGTTCTCGCAGACCAGCGAGCCCATCATGCTCGACCACCGGCACTATGAGTACCGGCTGGTGGCGGACCAGCGCCGCGAGGCGATGACCGAGATCCATTCGATCCGGTCGGTGGTGCTGTCGGATCCGGCCAGCGACCGCTCGCTGGCGGTGCCGCCGTTTGCGGCGGCCACCGACGACCCGGCCGAAGGCGAGCTGTTCTGGCACGCGCGCCGCGAGCCGACCTTGCGGGCCAACCTGTCCGGCACCGACATGTATCTCAGCTTTGTCGATGCGGGCAACGTGCAGCGCCTGCCGGCGGCACCCGTGGTCTATGCCAACGTGCTGTGCACCAATCGCCGGCTCGCGGAGCAGGTGCCGGTGGGGGCGCGCATGGTGCTGGAGGATGTGTCGCAGTACGCGCAGGTGCGCTGCCTCTATGAGCCGACCGTGCAGCGCAATCCGCCCATGGGCAGCGAGACCTTGTGGCCGCTGATCTCGCTGCTGACGCTGCACCACGGCACCCTGGCCGGCGGTGGCACCGGGCGCCATGAGGTGCAGCAGATGCTGCGCCTGTTCGCGGGCAACGGCCACCGCCAGCAGGACCAGGTGCGGGGCATCCGCAGCGTGCGCGCGCGCGGCGCGGCCGCGCACGTGGGCACCGAGGCCTGGCGCGGCTACTGCCGTGGCACCGAGGTCTCGATCGAGTTCGATCCGGATGCCTTTGTCGGCGGCTCGCCGCTGCTGCTGGGAGCGGTGCTGGCGCGCTTCCTTGCGCTGTATGCCTCAGTCAATTCCTTCGTGCGGCTGGTCGTGCGCCGCGGAGACGAGATATGGAAGCAATGGCCCGCGATGACGGGCAGCCAGCAGCTGCTTTGATCGACTGCCTGGCGTCCAACCCGGCCGGTTTCGACCTGTTCCAGGCCATCAGCCTGATTGAACGCGCGGTGCCGGGGGCACAGCCGGTCGGCCGCGGCAACGGCGCCGGGGAGGCGGTGCGCCTGCGCGGACTGGTCTCGCTGGCCTTCCAGCCGCGCGATATCGGCGCGGTGCACGCGTCCACCGAAGGTGCTGGCCGGGGCGGGCGCCCGTTCACGCTGACGACCCCCGTGATGTCGCTGGCGGGGGCAGGCGGGCCGCTGCCGCTGGCCTACACCGAGATGCTGCTTGAGCGCCGCGCCGCGCGCGACCCCGCGATGGGCGACCTGCTCGACAGCTTCAATCACCGCTTCCTGTCCTTCCTGTGTCGCGGCCGGCGCAAGCACTCGCCCGCACTGGGCGGCCAGCGCCCGACCGGCGGCACGCTGGCGGCGTGCCTGGATGCGCTCAGCAACCTCGGCTTGCAGCGTGGGCCCTCAACCGCCAATGCACCCGCCGGCGCGGCGCCGTGGCTGCGCCATGCCGGGCTGCTGGGTGCGGCGCCGCGTTCGATGGCGGGGTTGCTGGCCATGCTGGGGGACCGTCTCGGCTTGCGCGTGAGCGGGACGCAGTGTCTCGGCGGCTGGCTGCCGGTTGAAGCCAGCGATGCCGTGCGGCTCGGCGGACGCGGTGCAGCCGGGGGGATCACGCTCGGCGGCGGCGCGGTGCTGGGGCGGCGCACGTGGGACCAGGCCGCCGGCATCAGGCTTGATGTGCAGGTGCCCGGGGCCGAGCGCCTGCGCGCCCTGCTGCCTGGCGGGCGCGACCACGCGCTGGTCGCGGCGCTGGTACGCGCCTATGTGCCGCAACCGCTCGACGTGCGGCTCGCGCTCCATCTCGGCACGCGCCAGCCCGCGGGGCTGGGGCTGGGTGCGCGCCTGGGCTGGACCGCCTGGCTAGCCGGCGGCGCCCAGGCACGGCCCGCGCCGGTGCAACTGGCGTTGCGAGCGCACGCATCCTGACCGGCACAAACATGGACATCGATATCCGCACGCTGCTCAGCCGCCTCAATCCCGAGTGCCGGCACGCGATGGAGCAGGCCGCCCAGCTTTGCGTCCGGCAAACGCACTACAGCGTCGACGTCGAGCACCTGCTGCTGCAATTGCTGGAAGGCGGCGCCACGGACCTGCAGGCGATCCTCGCGCATTTCGACCTCGCGCCCGCGCAGGTGGTGTCGCAGTTGCAGAAGGCGATCGACGGCTTCAAGCGCGGCAACGGCCGCACGCCGGCGCTGTCGCCCAACTTCTCGCCGCTGTTCCAGGAAGCCTGGCTGCTCAGTTCGATGCTGCTCGGCGAACAGCAAGTGCGCGCCGGCACGCTGCTGCTGGCACTGCTGGAGGTGGAAAGCCTGCGCGGCATGCTGCTGGAATCGGCGCCGGCGCTGCTGCGGATTCCGCGTGCGGCGCTGCGCGAGGCCCTGCCAGCGCTGCTGGGGGCATCCGCCATTGGCGGCGGGTCCGGAACCGATGCAATCCCGGCAGCGGCGGCCACGGCAGCGTTCGGCATGCCGCAGCGCGGACCCGGCAGCGGGCAGGCATCGGCGCTGGAGCAGTTCACTGTCGACCTGACTGCGCTGGCGCGAGCCGGCGCGATCGATCCGGTGCGCGGGCGCGACAGTGAAATCCGGCAACTGGTCGATGTGCTGCTGCGCCGCCGCCAGAACAACCCGATCCTGACCGGCGAGGCCGGCGTGGGCAAGACCGCAGTGGTCGAAGGCTTTGCCCAGCGCATCGTCTCCGGCGACGTGCCGCCGGCGCTGCGCCAGGTGTCGGTGCGCTCGCTGGACCTGGCGTTGCTGCAGGCCGGCGCCGGCGTCAAGGGCGAGTTCGAGAACCGGCTCAAGTCCGTGATCGCCGAGGTGGCGGCCTCGCCGGTGCCGGTGATCCTGTTTATCGACGAAGCGCACCAGCTGATCGGCGCCGGCGGCAGCGAAGGGCAGGGCGATGCCGCCAACCTGCTCAAGCCTGCGCTGGCGCGCGGCGAGTTGCGCACCATTGCCGCGACCACCTGGGCCGAGTACAAGAAGTACATCGAGCGTGACCCAGCGCTCGCGCGCCGTTTCCAGATCGTCAAGGTGGACGAGCCGGCCGAGGCCGCGGCCGTGGACATGCTGCGCGGCATGGTGCGCAAGCTTGAAGCGCACCACGGCGTGGAGATCCTCGACGACGCCGTGCGCGACGCGGTCAAGCTGTCGCACCGCTATGTCTCGGGCCGGCAGTTGCCCGACAAGGCCATCAGCGTGCTCGACACCGCCTGCGCCCGCGTGGCGGCCGCGCAGAGCGGCGTGCCCGAGGCGATCGAAGCGCTTGGGCGCTCGATCGAAAGCGCCGAGAACCAACTGCGCATCCTGCGCCATGAGGCCGCCACCGGCAGCGGGCGCGCCGACGAAATCGCTGCCGTCACGCGCCAGCGCGACGAAGCCCGGGCGCAGCACGCGCGGCTCAGCGACAAGCTCGCCACCGAGAAGCTGGCCGTCGAGGAAATCCTGGCCTGGCGCCGCAGGATCGCGGCGTTCCTTGAGCAGGAGAGCCAGGCCGAGGCCGGAGCCGACGGTGCGGCGAGGCATGAGGACGACGACAACGCCGACAGCGCGGAGTCGCTTGGCGCCAGTCTCGCGCGCCTGGAAAAAGGCCTGGAGGCGGTGCAGAACGATGAGCCGATGGTGCCGGTATGCGTGGACTCGGCCGCGGTGGCCGAGGTCATTTCAGGCTGGACCGGTGTCCCGGTCGGCCGCATGCTGGCCGACGAACTGCACACGGTGCTGTACCTGCAGGACAAGCTCGGCGAGCGCGTGGTGGGCCAGGACGAGGCCCTCGACGCGATCGCGCGCCGCATCCGCACGTTCCGCGCCGATCTCGATGACCCGGGCAAGCCGGTCGGCGTGTTCCTGCTGGTCGGACCGAGCGGCGTCGGCAAGACCGAGACCGCGCATGCGCTGGCCGACCTGCTCTACGGCGGCGAGCGCAACATGATCACGGTCAACATGTCGGAGTTCCAGGAGGCCCACAGCGTGTCGGGCCTGAAGGGCGCGCCGCCGGGCTACGTCGGTTACGGCCGGGGTGGCGTGCTCACCGAGGCGGTGCGCCGCCGCCCGTACAGTGTGGTGCTGCTCGACGAGATGGAGAAGGCGCATCCCGACGTGCTGGAGCTGTTCTTCCAGGTCTTCGACAAGGGCGTGATGGAAGACGGCGAAGGCGTGCCGATCGATTTCCGCAACACGGTGATCCTGCTGACCTCGAACGCGGCGCAGGACGTGATCACCGAGGCCTCGCGCGGCGGCCGGCGCCCGCCGCCGCAGGAACTGGTCGAGAAGCTGCGCCCCGCGCTGCTCAGGCAGTTCAGCCCGGCGTTCCTGGCGCGCCTGGTGCTGGTGCCGTACTACCACCTGGGCGATGCGCAGATCCGCAATATCGTCGACCTCAAGCTCACCCGGCTGGCGCAACGCTTCGCGCGCAACCACAACGCGCGCCTGAGCTGGGACGAGGCACTGGCGCAGGCGATCACGCAGCGCTGCACCGAGGTCGACAGCGGCGCGCGCAATGTCGACCATATCCTGACCCAGTCGGTGCTGCCGGAACTGGCGCGGCGCGTGCTGGAGCAGCTGTCGATCTCGGAGCCGTTCGGCGGCGTGCATCTCTCGCTCGACACCGGCGGCGGCGTGGCGTTCCGCTTCCTGCCGCAAGAGGGGCGCTGACGCATGATCCCGACACAGGCCACCCAGGCCGGCAGCTTCGCGACACTGGCCACGCCGTTTGGCGGCGACGTGCTGCTGCTCGATGGCTTTGCCGGGCGCGAGGCAATATCCGAGCTGTTCCGCTTCAGCCTGCGCATGCGCTCGGCGGACAAGGCGCTCGACCCGGGCCGCATCGTGGGCCAGCGCCTTACCGTCACGCTGCAGCACCCGGGCGGCGCGCCCCGCTACCTGAACGGCATCGTCACGCGCTTTGCCCACGCCGGCGTCGACCACAACCATGGCTTCTACACCGCGGAACTGGCGCCGCGGCTGTGGCTGCTGACCCTCGGGCGCGACCGCGCCATCTACCAGAACCTGTCCGCGCCGCAGATCATCCGCCGCGTGCTGCAGTCCTTCGACGTGGCGTTCGAGGCCCGCATCACCGAAACGCGCTACCCGGTGCGCGAGTACTGCGTGCAGTACGACGAAAGCCCGTTCGACTTCATCTCGCGGCTGATGGAGGAGGAAGGCATCTTCTACTTCTTCACCTTCGCGGACGGCGCGCACACCATGGTGCTGGCCGACAGCCCGTCGGCCCACCCGCCCGGCGCGCACTGCGCCGACCTGGCGATGCATGACATGGAGCGCCCGCAGGCCGGCGCGGCACGGATGCTCGCCTTCGGCATGGCGCGCCAGCTTGGCGCCGCGACGCAGGTGCTGGCCGACTACGATTACCTGCAGGCCCGGACTTCGGAGGGCACCGCCCAGGCCGGCGCGGCGCCGGTGGCGCAGCAGTACGTGTTTCCCGGCCGGCACAAGGATGCCGCCGACGCCAGCCGCAAGGCCGCGATCCGGGTCGGCGCGCAGCAGGCCCAGGCGCAGACGGGCATGGGCGAGAGCGCGTGCCACCACCTGGCCGCGGGCATCCGCTTCACGCTGCACGGCCACGTCGATCCCGCGCTCGATATCGCCTACGTGGTGCGCGCGGTGGAGCATGCCTGGAGCGGTGATGCCTATGGCAATACCGTGTCGGTGTTGCCGCTGTCGGTGCCATTCCGCGCGCCGCTCAGC
Organism: Cupriavidus sp. FW306-1B-F12B; assembly: GCF_058781795.1. Lineage (NCBI taxonomy): Bacteria > Pseudomonadati > Pseudomonadota > Betaproteobacteria > Burkholderiales > Burkholderiaceae > Cupriavidus > Cupriavidus sp. FW306-1B-F12B. Next base: position 40,376 of record NZ_JBYSXC010000003.1, on the reverse strand, counting down.
ACGCCGCGGCCGCTGGTCGCCGGCACGCACACCGCGACCGTGGCCGGGTCCCAGGGCGAAGAGATCTGGACCGATGCGCATGGCCGCATCAAGCTGAAGTTCCACTGGGACCGTGCGCCCGGCGCTAACCAGGACAGCTCATGCTGGGTCCGCGTGGCGCAGGCCTGGGCCGGCGCCGGCTGGGGCCACCTGTTCCTGCCGCGCGTAGGGCAGGAGGTGGTGGTCGGCTATGTCGATGGCGACCCGGACCGGCCGCTGGTGACCGGCAGCGTCTACAACGGCCAGTCCGGCGTACCGGTGCCGCTGCCGGCCATGCAGACGCAGAGCGTGATCCGTTCGCGCGCATCGAAGGGCGGGTCGGCCGGCAATGAGCTGCGCATGGAAGACAAGGCTGGTGCCGAGGAGCTGTTCCTGCGCGCCCAGCGCGCCATGACGGTTTCGGTGGCAGACACCTTGTCCACCACGGTGGAGGCGGGCGGCGAATCGCACCTGGTCAAGGCCGGCGACCTTGCGCTGGAAGTGCGGTCCGGCAATGAAACGCACAAGGTGAGCGGCACGCGCCAGGTCAAGGCGGATGGCGACGAGACCCACACCAGCGGCGCGGCGTTCGCGCACGACGTTGGCGGCAACTACAAGCTCACGGTGGCCGGCAACCTGGTGATCGAGGTCGGCGGATCGATCGCGTTCAAGGCGGGAACCTCGCTGCAGTGCGAGGCCGGCACCACGCTGAGCAGCAAGGCCGGCACCACCCTGAGCAACGAAGCCATGATGGTCCGGCAGAAGGCGTCGGCCGCGCAGACGGTGGAAAGCGGCGGCATGCTCGAGCTCAAGGGCGCCCTGGTGAAACTGAACTGACCCGCGGAACAGAGCCATGACTTTAACTGCCCCGACGCCGCCCGATCCAGGACCCGCCATGGCCGAAGCTTATGACGGCGATGGCCGCCTGGTGTCGCGCGTGCCGCTGGCCGGCGGGCGCCCCCACGGCAGGTTCGAGTGCTTCCATCCGGATGGCTCGCTGCGCCTGGATGCGGAATACGAGCATGGCGAACTGGCGGGGCTGCTGCGTGCCTATGCCGCCGATGGCAGCCTCGAATACGAAGCGCATTATGCCGGCGGCCGCCTGCACGGCATCAGCGCCACCTACCGCAACGGCCGGCTGGAGACGCGCCAGCTGTACGCCGACGGGCAGCTCGCGGGAGAGAGCGTGTGCTACGCGCCGTCCGGCGAGGTGACCGCGCGCTGCGTCTACCGGCAGGGCCGGCTCGAGGACGAGGCCGTCTATGCGCATGAGGGCGCGGTGGTGCGCCGCAGCCGCTACCGCGCCGGCAGGCTCGAGGGCGAGACCCGTGAGTACGGCGCTGGCGGCACGCTGGCGCAGTCGCTGCCGTACCGCAACGACCTGCTGCACGGCATGGCGCGCAGGTTCGACCCGGAAGGCGAGGTCATCGCAGTGCGCAGCTATGCCGACGGCAAGCCCCGGGGCGACTGGCAGGCGATCGCACCCGCCGATGGCGACGATGGCGCGGCAATGCCCGCCGGCTTTGCACAGCGTCTCGAACGCTGGCTGAGGGGTTAGGCATGGCCTTGCAGGTCACCATGGGCGCGACCATGCAGTGCAGCTTCGGGCTGGCGCCGTCCAGCCTGGTCGTGCTGCCGCTGGGCCGCGTGCTGGCCGGCAGCGGTGCGGCCAGCGTGATGGACCACCTGCCGATGGTGAATATCCCGCCCTTCGGCATGTGCAACTGCCTCGGCAACCCGCAGGTGGCCGCGGCCACCGCCGCAGCGCAGGGCGTGCTGACACCGATGCCGTGCGTGCCGGCGACGTCGGCGCCGTGGCTGCCGGGCGCGCCGACCGTGCAGATCGGCGGCGCGCCGGCGCTGCAGGACAGCTCGAAACTGATGTGCGCATGGGGCGGCGTGATCCAGATCGTCGCGCCGGCGCAGGCCACCGTGATGACCCCCTGATGACCGCCGAGGCAAGCATGACCTACGTATTCTCGATGAGCTCGCGCATGGTGACCATCGCCGTGACCTGCGCGGTGCTGCTGTGTGCGCTGCTGTTCCTGATGGGCGTGGAGATCGGCGCCCGCCTGGGGCGGCCTGGCGTACCCCAGCGTGCGGACACCGCACCCATGGCCGTGGCGCCCGCGGCCCCGGCCACTGCCACGCAGCCCGCCGCCACCCAGGCGCCCGCCATTGCCGCTGGCCTTGGCGCGGCTCCGGGCGCGCCCTCGACTCCCTGAAACATGAACCGATTGACGCCATGTCGCTGACTCCCGTCCCTGATTCCCGCCGCGCGGCAACACGCGCGTGGCGCTGGCTGGCGCGCGCCCTCGCGGGCGCCGCGCTTGCCCTGCCGGCCGCTGGCCATGCGCAGGCCACCTACACGCCGGCACCGGCCCACCCGGCGGCATCGTTTGCCGTGCAGGGCGGGATGCCGGAAGGCGCCCCTGCGCCAGTCACCACGCCGAACGGACTGGTGCTGATGCCGGACGGACGCCTGATGGCGCCGGAGTTCGCCCGCATCGCCAGCCGCGGGGAACTGGTGGTCGCGGTGCTGAAGGTGGACCAGCCCCCGTTCTTCCAGGAGCGCAACGGCGAGCTGAGCGGGCTCGATATCGACCTCGCGCGCGAGCTTGCGCGCAAGCTCAACGTGCGGGTGCGCTTCAACCGCGACGCCACCACCTTCGACGGGGTGGTCAAGCTGCTGGCGCAGGGGCAGGCCGACGTGGCCATCAGCAAGCTGTCGCGCACGCTGCCGCGCATGCAGATCATCAGCTTCAGCACACCTTACCTGCGGCTGAACCGCGCGCTGCTGCTCAATCGCGTCAAGTTCGCTCAGATGGCACGCGGCCGGCCGGTGCCGGAGGTGATCCGCGCCTATGACAGCTCGATTGGCGTGGTCGGCAATTCGTCGTACTCGGAGTATGTGGTGAACAATTTCCCCAAGGCCTACGTGACGGCTTATCCAACCTGGGATGAAGCCCTGAAGGCGCTGAACGACGGCCGCGTCGCCGCGGTGTACCGCGACGAGTTCGAGGTCAAGCGCGTGCTCAAGGCGGATCCGACCGCGGCGCTGCGCCTGCGCGTGGTGACGCTGCAGGATCTTGAGGACACGCTGGGCATCGCCGTCAATGTGTCGGCGCCGGCGCTGCTGGGCTTTGTCAACCAGTTCCTCGCCGAGCGGCCCAAGCGGCTCGAGGTGGCGGACGTGCTGCAGGCGGCCACGCGATGAGCGCGCCCGCCATGAAGCCGGGCGCAGCCCAGGCACAGCGCGCAGCGTCCATGAAGCTGGATGCCGGCAAGCTCTACGCCATTGCCCTCAATCCGTGGGTGGTGATCGGCAGCCTGGCGCTGGGCGGCGCCACCGGGCTGCTCTGGCCCGCGCTGGCCCGGCATCTGGGCGTGGTGGGCGATGTCTACGTGGACCTGCTCAAGATGACCACGCTGCCGTTCATGGTATCGGCGGTGATCTTCAGCCTGCAGCGGCTGTTCCGCGACGGCGGGGCCTCGCGGCTGATGATCCGCGTGGTGACGGTGTTCGTCGGCGCGTCGCTGCTGGTGGCGCTGGTGTCGGCACTGGTGCTGATCGTGATGCGCCCGGGCAGCAACCTGTCGAGCGCCACCATGGAGACCTTCGGCGCGATGGTGGGCAGCGATGCCAGGTCCAGCGATACGGTGATGAACCTCTACGGCGAGGATATCCAGGAGAAGTCGCTGAGCCTGTCCGAAGTCCTGACCAGCCTGATCCCGACCAACATCTTTGCCGCGCTCGCCAATGGCGACGCCCTCAAGGCCCTGGTGTTCGCGCTGATGTTCGGCCTGGCCGTGGGGCGCGTGCCCGAGCGCATTTCGATCGGGCTGAGCCTGTCGCTGGAGACGGTCTACCACGCCTGCCAGAAGCTGATGCACTGGCTCAGCTATCCGCTGCCCGTGATCCTGTTCTGCATGAGCGCGGCGCAGCTGGGCAAGTCCGGCCTGGAACCGCTGCAGGCAATGATGCAGTTCGTGCTGGCGTTCTCCATTGCGTCGGTGCTGCTGCTGGCGCTGGCGGTCGGGATCATCTGGAAGCGCTCCAACCAGAGCCTGGGCGCGACGCTGGACGCGCTGCGCTCGCCGTTTGCGCTGGCGCTGGCCACACGCAACAGCGCGGCCTGCATGCCCAGCATGATCGAGTGCCTGGTCGACCGGCTCGGCTTTGCCCGGGTGCGCGTGGAACTGCTGGTGCCGCTGGCGATCTCGCTGCTGCGCGTGGGGCCGATGGTCTATTACGTCTGCGCCACGCTGTTCATCGCGCAGCTCTACGGCCACCCGCTGGGCCTGGTCGATATCGCCACGGTGCTGCTGGCCTCGGTGCTGGCGGGCTTTGCCTCGGCCGGCATGACGGGCCTGGTGATCGTTTCGCTGGTCGGCATGACCTGTGCCTATCTTGGCCTGCCGTTCGAGGCCGCATTCATTCTTTTCCTTGCCGTCGACCCGGTCTGCGACATGCTGCGCACGCTGATCCTGGTGGTCGGCAATACCGCGGCGGTGTCGGTGATCTGCCCGCGGCCGCTGAAGCTTTAGGGTCGGTTCATATGAACAACGGAAGTACTGGCATGACCATGATCGGGGTGCTGGGCGGCATGGGGCCGCTGGCGACGGTGGATTTCCTTGATCGCGTGGTGCGGCTCACCGATGCCGCGCGTGACCAGGACCACCTGCCGATGGTGGTGGCGCACCTGCCGCAGACCCCGGACCGCTCGCGCTCGATCCTGGCTGGCGATGCCTTGCCGCTGCCCTACCTGCTGCGCGGCATCGAGCTGCTCAACCGCAACCAGGTGGGGCTGGTGGTGATCCCGTGCAATACCTCGCACCACTGGTATGCGCAACTGAGCGCGCACAGCGCGGCGCCGATCCTGCATATCGCGCGGACCTGCGTGGCGGCCCTGCCTGCCGATACCGGCAGCGTGGCCATCCTGGCCACGCGCGGTGCGCTGGCCTCGGGCATCTACCAGGAAGCGCTCGGCGCGCGCGGGATCGGGGCGGTGGTGCCGCCGGAGCCGGTGCAGCTGCAGGTCGATGCCTGCATCCGGGCGGTCAAGGCCGGCGCCCTGGACCAGGCCGGCGAGGCGCTCGGCAGCGCGCTGGCGCGGCTCGCGGCGCTCGGCGTCGGCGCCGCGATCATGGGCTGCACGGAAATCCCGGTGGCGGCGCGCGGCCTGGCCGCGCCGCCGCTCATGCTGGTCGACAGCACCAATGAGCTGGCACGGGCGACGGTGGCGTTCGCGCTGGCGCGCGGCTGGAACAAGGCCGCATGAAAGCCCTGAACTGGCTCTCGCACAGCGTGCCCGGGCTGCTCCTGTGCCTGGTGGCGGGCGCGCTCGCCGGCACGGTGGCTGGGCCGCTGGGCCGCTTTGCATGGCTGGTAGGACAGCTCTACCTGTCGGTGGTGAACATGGCCGCGGTGCCGCTGCTGGTGGTGGCCACCTTCTTCGGCCTGCGCCAGGTGCTGGCGCTGCCGCGCGCCGGGGCGCGTTTCGGCGCCATCTTCGGCACGGCTGCCGGGGTGGTGGGGGTGTGCGCGCTGGCCGGCGCGCTGGCGGGGGTGCTGGCCGCGCCGGGCGCGGAACTCTCTGCCCGGGCCAGCGAAAAGCTTGGCGCGCTGATCCTCAGCGGCGTGGCCGATGGCGGCGAGGTGCGCGTGGACCTGCATGGCAAGGCCGGGGCCAATACGGACAAGCCGCCGCACGCGCTCGGGGACATCATTCCCGACAACTTCTACCGCGCACTGGCGCATGGCCAGACGCTGGGCGTGCTCACCGGGACGCTGCTGTTCGGGCTTGCCTTCGCGGCGCTGTCGCGCGAGCAGACCGGCATGCTGAGCAATGTGTTCGAAGGGATCTACCGCACCTTCGAGCAGATCATCGCCCATGCCAACTTGCTGATCCCGGTGCTGGCATTCGGGCTTGCGGCCCATCTGTCGATGCATGCCGACCGCGCCACCATGGGCGCGATGGCCGGGGTGCTGGTCACGTTCCTGATGCTCTGCCTGCTGCTCAGCGGCGTGGCCGCGGCCGCGATTGCCGCCTGCGCGCGGCTGCCGTTCTCGCAGGTGGTGACCGAGCTGAATGGCTCCATGCTGGTCGGCCTGGCCTCAGGCAGTGCCACCGCGCCGATCCCGCACACGATCGAGGCCATGAGCGCGCGGCTGGGTTTTCCGCGCGGGCTGGTGGAGCTGGTGGTGCCCCTGGGCGCGGTGTTCGTGCGCGGGGGCTCGGCGCTGTACTTCGCGCTGGTCACGGTGTTCGTCGCCAACCTGTACGGGCGCCCCGTGGGCGCCGGCGACGTGGCATGGATCGCGATGGCCGCCACCATCGCGGCCTGGCTCTCGGCCGGGCAGGGCGGCCTGGGAACGATCGCCTATGCGGGCGTTGCGCTCTCGGTGCTGCAGTTGCCGGCGGAGGCAGCCGCGGTGTTGCTGCTGGCGATCGACCCGATCTGCGACGGCCCGCGCAATGCCTTGAGCCTGGTCTGCACCTGCGCGGTGATTGCGCTGGTGTCGGTGGGCCTGCCGATGGAGCGCGTCGCGGCGCAGCGGACGGAGGGCGTGGATGGGCGCGCCGGCGTGCCGGGCCCACGGCTGCCCGCCGCACAGGCCGCGGCGGTGCGGCTGGTGCTGACGCGCGCGCAACTGGCGCTGGCCAGCGCCAGCGCGCTGCTGGCCGCGCTGCTGATCGTGCTGATGGGCATCGGGGTGGGTGCGAAATGATGCCGCATCCGCAACCACGAAGGAGTCTGATGATGACGACGCCCGTGCATCTCTTGTCCCTGCGCCGCGCCGGCACGCTGCTGGCGGCGGCTGCGCTCGCTGGCCTGCTCGGGGGCTGCGCGGCCTCTTCATGGCTGGGCTTCAAGGGGGACAAGGTCAAATGGAAGCAAGTCACGCTGACGGCGGCGGCGGATGCCAACGGCAACAGCCCGGTGGCCGTCGACGTGGTGCTGGTCAGCGACGAGGCCCTGCAGGCCCGGCTGGCAGAACTGCCCGCGGCCAAGTGGTTTGCCGGGCGCAGCGACCTGGGCAGCACCTATCCGAGCGGGCTGCGTTATCGCAGTTGGGAACTGGTGCCCGGCCAGCGGCTGGACGTGCCGGCCGAAGACCTGGAGGGGCCGCGCGTCGCCGCGGCCTATGTGTTCGCCAACTACCAGGCGCCGGGCGCGCATCGCGCCCGCGTCGAGCAATTCAACGGCACGCTTGCCGTGCAGCTCGACAGCGCCGCCTTTACCGTGCTTGTGACCAAATGAACCTGTTTTTTCCTGCCACGGCCGCGTACGGCCCGGGAGCCCCCCATGTCTGAGCGCGCGCTGCCGGTCGATCGGGTTGAATGGCATGAGGGCATGCTGCTGGCGCCCCAGCATCTCCAGCTGCTGGCCGGGCGGCTCGATTCGCTGGTGGCGTGGCAGACGCTGGCGGCCGCACCGTTTGGCTGGGGCGTGCGCCGGCTGGAGTTCGACGCCGGGCTGCTGCCGGCGGGCGTGGTGCGCGTGCTGCAGCTCGAAGCCATCATGCCGGACGGCACGGCCGTATCCTACGCGCGCGACGATGCCCGCCAGCCGCCGCTGGAGCTGGCGCTCGAACCGTTTGCCGACGCGCTTGCCGGCGGCATGCTGGCGCTTTACCTGACCCTGCCGGTGGCGGCCGCAAACCGCAAGGACGGGCAGGTGCGGCGGTTCCGCTCGGTGGCGGGCGCCCCGGTGGAGGACGAAGTGTCCGAGGCGCCGCCCGCCGACATCCCGCGCCTGCTGCCAGGCCTGGCACTCGATGCCGGCGCCAGGCCGTCGCCGCTCCATGTGTCGCTGTGCCTGGGCGCGGTCTACAAGGACAACGAGATCGTGCGGCTCGGCGACCGCCTGCCGCCGTTGCTGGAGGTGGCATGCGGCAGCGCGCTGTGGACGGCGGTGGCGTCGCTGGTGGCCCAGCTGCGCGGCAAGGCCGCGTTCGTGGCCAAGCAGACCGCGATCCCGTCGTCCCGGGCGGACGACCGCCTGACCCAGCTGGAACTGAAGGACCGCTTGCGCAGCCTGGTCAGCGCGCTGCCGCTGCTGGAGGCGGTGTTGCGCACGCCGCATCTGCACCCGCTTGCACTCTACCTGGCGCTGGCCTCGGTGCTGGGCTCGCTCAGCCTGCTCAAGCCGGGCGGCCTGCCGCCGGTGCCGGACGACTATGACCACGCCGACCCCATGGCCGTGTTCACGCCGCTGCTGCGCGCGCTGCGCGAGACCCTGGCCGAGGTCAGCGAAGAGTACCGCGAGCACAAGTTCGAGTTCCGCCACGGCGCATTCGACATCGTGCTGCAGCCGGACTGGATCGGCGAGCGCCTGGTGGTGGGCCTGCGCGGGCAATCAGAGCGCGACCTGCTGGCGTGGATGTCGGGCGCTGTGGTGGGCTCGCAGTCGGTCTACCCGTCGCTGCGCACGCGGCGCGTACTGGGCGCGGTGCGCCGTGTGGTCGAGCATGCCGAGGACCTTGGGGTGCGTTCCGGCTCGGGTTACCTGTTGTTCGAGATCGAAGCCGATCCCGCGCTGGTCCATGCCAGCGAGGCGATGGTGATTGGCAATCCCAATGAAGGCGCCAGCGTGCAGCGGCCGCAGGAAATGCTGCTGTTCGTCAAGGGCTGACGGCAGACTATCAAGGCAAACAGACTATGGCGCGCTACCGACCGGAAACCGAGGAAGACGATCTTGCCACCGGGCAGTTCCGGGCGTTCCTGGATGAACTCGTCAAGCTGCAGGAGCGGTTCTCCGAACAACCCGACCTCAGCGGCGAAGCTGCCGCGCAAGGCATGAACCGCCAGCTGCTGAACCTGCTGGAAGTGCAGACCCTGCAATCGCGGCGCGACAGCTCGCGCTTCGAGATGGAGGACGTGGCCGATGCCCGCTACCTGAAGGCGGTGCTCGCCGATGAAATCTTGTTGAACGCCGATTGGGCCGGCCGCGCCGCGTGGCACGGGCATCTGCTCGAATCGACGCTGTTTCGCACCAACGTGGCCGGCGACCAGGTGTTTCGCCGTATCGAGCAGCTGCTGCTGGACCGCGAGCCGTCGCGCCGCAACCTGGCACGGCTGTACCTGTTCACGCTCGGGCTTGGTTTCCAGGGGCGCTTTCGCGGCGCCGATGCCGAAGCGCGGCTGCGCAGCCTGCGCGAGGAACTGTATGAGTTCATCTACCAACGCCGGCCAGACCTGGGCGGACGCGAGCGCGTGCTCAGCGAGCCCGCCTACGCCCACACGCTCTCGCATATCGCGCCGCGCAAGCTGCCCACGATGACGCGCTGGACCGTGGTGTTCCTGCTGGGCCTGGCTACCCTGCTGGCGCTGTCCGAGGTGACGTGGCTGTGGCAATCCTGGCCGGTGCGCGAAGCGCTGCGAGCCGATACCGTGGCCGGAGGCACGCCATGACGCGCCGGCAGCCCATCCGCGCCCGGGAGGCAGGCGCATGCTGACCAGCAACCTGTTTCTGATTTCGATCGGCGTGCTGACGCTGGTGGCGCTGGCCGTGCTCGGCGCGGTGCTGTATTTCGCTGCGCAGCGGGCCCGCGCCAAGCCGGCGGCCGAGCGCAAGATCGTGCGCCTGCGCACCGATTCGCTGCGCACCGCGTTCCGCCAGGCGATCGAGCTGGTCGAGGGCAATATCGCCTCGCGCGCCGAGCGCTACAACATTCCGTGGATCCTGGTCCTGAATGAGGGCGAGGATGCGCGGCCGCTGCCGATCGCGCAGTCCGGCGTGGCCAGCGTGCTGAGCTCCGACGCTGCCAATGCGGCCGCCACGCAGGGGATTTCATGGCACTTCTTTGACCGCGGCGTGGTCATCGACATCAATGCGGCCTATCTGGGCTCGCCTGACGACGATACCGATGAAAAGCCCTGGGACGAGTTCCTCGGCCTGTGCCGCGGCTATCGCCCGCAACGGCCCTTCGACAGCGTGGTGGTGACGGTGCCGGCGGCGATGCTGCTGGCCGACGACACCGACGCACAGCTTGAGCTGGTGCGCCGGGCCAAGCTGGCCCACCGGCGGCTATGGCTGGCGCAGAACCGCTTTGCGGTGCGTTTCGCGGTCTATGTGGTGGTGACGGGCTGTGAGTCGCTGCCGGGCTTCGCGCACTTTGCGCGCGCGCTGCCAGAGGCGATGCGCGCCGGCATGCTGGGCTGGTCCTCGCCGTACGACCTGTCGGCCACCTACCAGTCGGGCTGGATCGATGCCGCCATGTCGGGCGTGGTGCGCGCGGTGTCGGACGGTGTGGCCGAGCTGCTGGCGATAGGGGCGCAGGAGGTGGATGCCTGCCAGTCGCTGCTGCTGCCGGCGCGCATCGAAGCCATGCGCGGGCAGCTCACGCGCTATGTCGACGAACTGCTGCGGCCCAGCGCCTATCACGAGCCCTTCTATCTGCGCGGCGTCTACCTGACCGGCGACAGCGGCGAGCTGGCGGCGCATGCGCCGGCCTTCGCCGCGCCGCGCCTGCGTGCGGCGCAGCCTGACGCACTGGCGCCAGAGGATGCGCACGCGCCGGAGCTGGCGCCGGCAGCCAGTGCCAGCTCGTCCGCCGACCTGCTCAACGAGCTGATGCGGCAACCGGCGTTCCTGCGCGACCTGTTCGAGAAGAAGATCTTCCTGGAGTACGGGCTGACGCGGCCATCGCGCTCGCAGCAGCTGGCGCGGCCGCTGGTACACCGTGCGCTGCGCTGGGGCGGCATGGCCGTGCTGTGCGCGTGGGGCGGGGGACTGCTGGTCGCGGCATGGCAGATGGGACATCGCCATACCGAACTGCTGGCCGCGCTTGGCGAACTGCGTGCCGGCGCGCAGCAGCGCGCGCTGGCCGCGCAGCGCGGCCAGGACCTGCCGCCGGACTGGTACCGGCGTCAGGCGTTGGGGCTGATCGCGATGAACCAGCGCCTGAGCGCGCAGTCGGTCTCGTCCTGGTTCATGCCGGGCTCGTGGGCCTTTATCGACGACCTGGACGGCCGCGTGCACGATCGCTTCCAGCGCGCCTTCGGCGAGATCGCGCTCGACACCATCGATCGCGCACTGCTGGCACGCGTCGACACGCTGACAGGCGTGGGGCGCGACCCGAGCACCGGCCAGCTGATTATCGGCGACAGCTGCCTGGCGCCGCCGGGCGCACGGGGCGAGGCCCTGCCGCCACGCAGCCTGGCGCTGGAAGACATGCCGGAGATGCGCGCGCTGCAGCAGTACGTTGCCGCGGTCGACCAGTTCGACGCTGCGCTGCAAGCGCTGCACCGGCTGGAAACGCCGCAGCCTGGCAACGCCGATGCGCTGCGGCTGGTGGTGCGCTATGCGCTGGGGGCGGAGTTGCAGGGCGAGGTCTCGGGCAGCCTGCCGTATTTCCAGCGCGACCCTGGCAAGGGGCGTGGTGCCGCAAGCCTGGCAACCGGCGGCAGGGCACTGACCGCGCTGGTGCCGCCCTTGCGCTGCACCTTCGACAAGGGCGCGCGCCAGCTCGACGAGCGGCTCTTCAACAACAACCCGCTGCTGGTGGCCGAGCGCGCCGTCAGGTCCAGCCTCGATGAACTGGCCGGCGGGGCCAATGCCGGCAGTGGCGTCAACCGGGTCCTGGCCGACTACCGCGGCATTGTCGCGGCGATCGGCACGCAGCAGGAACTGCTGGCGTCCGGCAAGGGCGGCTGGATCAGGCAGCCCCAGTTCGCCGCGGGCACCGTCTACGCGCGCACGCTGGCGCAGGCCGCGCAGAACCGGCTGCTCGGCGAAGACCTGGTGGCCGCCGCGCGCGCACGCGCTGAAAGCGGCTTCCAGGCCTTCACCGGCGAGCTGGCGCAGCGCTTCAGCGGACCCGACAGCGGGATCGCGTGGCAGGACAAGGACGGCCGCTTCGTGGTCACGCCCGAGCGGCTGGCCTTGCGCGACCGGCTCGCCGCCCTGCTGAACCAGCCGTTCATGGCGCCGCCGCGCGACCTGGCGCTGCCGTCGGTGCCGGCCGGGTCGGCGGTGCTGTGGGATCGCCAGCAGCTTGACCAGGCCATCGCCCTGGGCGACATGCGCAAGCGCTTTCTTGACGAGGGGCTGACGGGCCTGCCAGGCCCCTGGCGCGATGCGATTGCGCAAAGCGTGGACCAGCAGTTTGCGCGGCTGGTGACCGACCAGGTCGCGACCGCGGCAATCCTGGCGCCGCTGCAGGCCGATGGCGGCAGCGCCGGCTTCGAGGCTGCACTGGGCCGGATCGCGCGCATCAAGACCATGCTGGGCGAGATGCATGCCATGTCGCGCGTGGATGATCTCGATGCGCTGGTTTCGCGCGATGCGCTGGCACGGCTGCGCGCGGTGGACGAGCTCCTGCAGCAGTCCGAGCTGTACGCGATCCGGCAGGGCAGCGCCGGCGACGGGGCCCGTGCGCCGCGCGCGCCGCTGCTGACGGCGTTCGGGCTGAACGACGCGGCGGCGCTGGGGCCGTACCTGGACCAGCAGTCGGCGCGTGCGCAGGCGCTGGGCCGCGAGGCCGCGGTGTATCTTGCCGCGCTCTCGCCCGCCGACGCCGGCTCCGGCCTGGCATTGCGCTGGCAGGCGCTGAACCGCGACCTGGAACGCTATCGGCTCAAGAACCCGAACAGCCGGCTGCTGATGCTGGAGCAGTTCGTGCAGGCCGCGGCGGCCGAGTCCGGCCAGGGCGTGTGCCTGGCGCGCTTTGCGGCGCGGCCGGCCGGCGGGGATGACTACTTTGCCGCGCTGCACGTGCGCCTGTACGACGGCCTGCTCGCGCGCTGTGCGCAAGGCTACTTTGCCGACCTGCAGCGGCAGTGGGACGGGTTCTCGGCCACGTTCAATGAACGGCTGGCCGGGCGTGCGCCGTTTGGCGGCGGCGCCAACGCCGGCGAGGTGCGCACGGCGGACTATGCCGAGCTTGGCCGCGTGCTCAAGCGCTATGAACCGCTCTCGGCGACGTACCGGGCCGCGCGTGGCGACGGGCCGCTCAGGAATATCGCGTCCGGCGTGCCGGTGCACCAGTTCATCGACAGCTTCGACCAGGTCAGGACCCTGCTCGCGCCACTGTATCCGGTCGAGGAGGGCGCGCCCGCGGGCTATGACGTGAGCGCGGAGTTCCGCGTCAACCGTGGCGCGGAACTGGCCGGCAACCAGATCATCGACTGGACCCTGACGATCGGCGCGCAGAGCCTGTCGATGCGCGATGCGCCGCGCTCGCTGCACTGGGACTACGGCAGTCCGGTGACGCTGACGCTGCGCTTTGCCAAGGACTCACCGATGGTCGCGTTGCCTGACGCCGAACAGCGCGCGCTGGCCACCGACGGCAAGACCATGACCTGGCGCTTTGCCGACCCGTGGTCGCTGTTGTCGTTCATTGCGCGCCATCGCATCGCGGATCCGGGCGGACGCGCCGACGGCACGGCGCAACTGCTGCGCTTCGACTTTCCGCTGGGCAGCGCCGCGCCGGATCTCACGGCGGCGCCCAGGCCGGTGCGCGGCCGCGTGTTCCTGCGCCTGGTGCTGACGGCCGCGGGCAGGAAGATGCCGCTGCCGTGGCCGCAAAGCTTTCCCACCCGGGCTCCTGAATGGACCAACCTATGACGACGCCAACGCAAGACCGCATCCCGGACGCGCAGGCACTGCTTGCGCCGGTGCCGGGCGACGATCCCGCGGGCGCTTCGCTGCGCTACGAGCCGGTCTATCGCGCCATCGCCGAAGCGCGCCAGCACGACGACGAGTCCTTGCCGATGCGGGAATGGGAGCGCCCGCTGGTCAAGGCTGACTGGAAACGCGTGGCCGCGCTCGCCAGCGAGGCGCTGGCCACGCGCAGCAAGGACTTCCAGCTGGCGGCATGGCTGTGCGAGGCGTGGACCCATCTGCACGGCGCGGCCGGCTTTTGCGCCGGGGTGCGCTTGCTGGGGGCGTTGGCGGACGCGTATTGGGATAGCGCCTGGCCGCGCATGGAAGCCGACGATGCGGAGGCACGCTGCGCCCCGATCGCATGGCTCAACGAGACCTTGCCGGCGGTGCTGGCGCTGCATGTCCCGCTGTTGTCGCTGGCCGACGAGAAACCCCTGCACATCACGCTGGACCTGTGGGAACGCAGCCTGGCGCCGGTCGATGACGACGACAGCCTGGGCCGCGAGGCGCTGCTGCAGCGCGCGCATCACGCGCCCGACCGGACCCGGCTGGATGCGTTGTGGCGCGACCTGCACGGTGCCAGCGCCGAATGGGCTGGTTTTGACCGGCGCATCGACGCGCTGCTGGGGGCGCAAGCGCCGAGCCTGGCGCGCGTGTCGGACACGCTGGCGCGGCTGGTGCGGGCGGTGGCCGCGCTGCGCGGCGACGCAACGGGCAGCGCCCACAGAGGCGAACCCGCCGCCACGGCGCCGGCACCGGCCGGTAGCAACGATCGCGTGGACGATCCCGAGCCGCTGCCGGTCTTGCCGGCCGCGGGACCGGGGCAGACCGTCATGCTGGCGCACGGCCGCATCGAGAACCGTGCTCACGCCTACCAGTTGATCCGCGACGTGGCCGACTACCTGGCGCGCCATGAGCCGCACAGCCCCACGCCTTACCTGCTGCGGCGCGCGGTGCGCTGGGGGCAGATGCCGCTGGCGGACCTGATGCAGGACATCCTGCGCGAGGATGGGGATATCGGGCGGTATTTCTCGCTGCTGGAGAACCAGGATTAGGGCAGGTGCAGGTTTGATCCCTCTCCCGCAAGCGTGAGAGGGAGCTCGCTGTCGGTCGTCCGGAGCCCATCGCCACACTTAGATATGTGATATACAATATATTAAGTGTGTATAACGTCTCCTGCCGCCATGCTCGATCCCTCGCTGTTCGGTCGCTTGTCGTTCACCCACGCTGATCCCGTCGACGGCCCGCTGCCACCCGGGCGTAACCCGCTCGGCGTGGCTGCGGAGCGCGATGCCGTGCTGTTCGTTCCGGACGGCCTGCCGGACCGCGGGCCGGTGCCGCTGCTGGTGATATTCCACGGCGCGGGCGGGTTTCCGGAAAAGGTGCTGCCGCATATCGAACCGCATGCGCAGCGCCACAAGTTCCTGGTGCTGGCGCCGCATTCGCTCTTCCCGACCTGGGACATCGTGATCGGCGGCAACGGCCCCGACCTGCAGCGGCTGCACCAGGCGCTGACCGCGGTGACTTCGCGCTACCGGGTCGACCCGGGCCGGCTTGCCTTTGCCGGCTTCTCGGACGGGGCTAGCTACGCGCTCTCGGTCGGCATCACCAACGGCGACATTGCCAGCCATGTGATTGCGTTCTCCGGCGGCTTCATGTCAGTGTTCATGCAGGAGGGCGCGCCCAGAGTGTTTGTCGCGCACGGGCTGGCCGACGAGCAACTGCCGGTCGCCACCAGCGGCCGCGCCCATGCGGCCAGGCTGAAGGCCGCGGGCTACGACGTGCAATACGTGGAGTTCGATGGCCTGCATGTCATCCATCCGCCCGTGGTCGAGCGCGCGATCGATTTCTTCCTGCAGTGAAACCCCGGCCGCTGGCCGGCGCGGCCATGCCATTCAACGGGAGTGCGGTACATGGATTTCGAGATTCCGGAGGCGCTGATCCATCCCCTGCTGGCGATGATCGAAACCGGGTCGCCGCTGGCGCGGCAGCTGCAGGAGCACGGCGTCTGCCACGGCAATATGCTGGTGTCGAGCAAGCTGTTCGACGCGCAGTCGCTGAACTCGCTCTACACGCTGAGCAAGACGCAAAACGAGCGCGCGCTGATGTTCCAGATGCTGGCGCTGGACAATGTTTACAACGCACCGCAGGCGCGCTTGATTCCGGGGCTGGACCAGCTGGTGGCGGGGCTGGCCGCCTACCTGTCGCGCGATGCCATCGACGGCTGGCTGTACCAGCGCAGCCGCGACGGCGTGCTGCTGCCGTGGCTGGTGCGCCGGATGCGCTATGTGTCGCCCGAGCAGGGCATGCATTATGTGGTGGTGGACATGCTGGCCAACACCATGCAGTCGGCCAACTCCACGCTGACCGACCACCACCTGCGCCGCTCCGGCATGACCACGTCGATGGTGATTACCCACGACGACATCGCCAACCGCACCATCCCGGAGTTGCTGGCCGAGTTCGGCTTCTACAAGGAGTGCGCGGAATTCCGGCACGAATACGAGCAGCATGCGCAGCGCTTCGTGCGCTACCAGCGCCGCTTCGGCGCGCAGTTCGTCGCCACCCGCGCGGCGTTCTCGCTCGATGCCAAGGGACCCGCCGAGCTGACGCCGATCGCCGACGCCACGGGCGCGCGCTGCGTGAATGATGAGGAGCGGCTGGAGCGCCGCTTCGAGATGACCTGCGACCCGGCGTTCTGGCGCGATGCCGGGGTCATGGAGGGCTTTGAGCGCGTGCCGCTGCATTGCTACGTGCACCTGTTCCACCTGGAATGGCATCGCAATATCTGGGTGCATGTGCAGCACCTGTCCGAGTATCGCTACCAGCCCGCCCTGCGTGACAAGCTCGTCCTGCCCGCGCATCACCGCGACCTGATCGATATCCTGACCTCGCACATGGACATGCTGGTGCCGGATTTCGTGCCCGGCAAGTCGGGCGGCACCACCATCCTGTGCCAGGGCGCGCCAGGCCTCGGCAAGACGCTGACCGCGGAGGTCTACGCCGAGGTGGTGGGCAAGCCGCTCTACCGCGTGCACTCCGGGCAGCTGGGCACCACCGCCGCGTCGGTCGGTGCCACGCTGATGACGATCCTGCGCCGCGCCATGCGCTGGAACGCGATCCTGCTGCTGGACGAGGCAGACGTCTATATCCGCTGCCGCGACAACGACCTGGAGCACAACGCCATCGTCGCGGAATTCCTGCGCACGCTGGAGTACTTCAACGGCCTGCTGTTCATGACCACCAACCGCATCGGCGACGTCGACGATGCCATCCTGTCGCGCTGTATCGCCACCATCCATTACGAAACGCCGTGCAAGCAAGACGCCATGCGCCTGTGGCGCCTGCAGGCCGGGCAGTTCGGCGCGGACCTGGGCGACGGGCTGATCGATGCGCTGACCGCCGCCTACCCCAAGGCGAGCGGGCGCGACATCAAGGAGCTGCTGAAGCTGGCGACGCGCTACGGCAAGGCCAAGGGGATCCCGCTGTCGGAAGACGTGTTCCGGCTGTGCGGGCAGTTCCGCGGGATAGGGTAAGGCGCCGGCGCGCGGGTATCATGGGGCATCCGTCCAGGCAACCGCGCCCCGATCCCCGATGAGCCTCGACCCCGCCGAACTCCAGGCCATACGCCCCTACCTGCTGCGCTTTGCCCGCCTGCAGCTGCGCGATGAGGCGCTGGCCGAGGATGCCGTCTCGGAAACGCTGCTGGCGGCGCTGGAGCACCCTGAGCGCTTCGCCGGCCAGTCAACGCTGCGCACCTACCTGGTTGGCATCCTCAAGCACAAGATCATCGACATCCTGCGCAGCGGCAAGCGCGAGGTCAGGCTGGCGCTGGCCACCGATGCCGAGGGCCAGCCGCAATCCGACGACGACGCCTTCGACGCGCTGTTCACGCGCAACGGCCACTACCAGGACCCGCCGTCCGACTGGGGCAACCCGGAACGCGCCTTTGAGCGCCGCGAGTTCTTCGAGATCCTGCAGCTTTGCGTTGACCGCCTGCCGGAGCGCACCGGCCGGATCTTCATGATGCGTGAGTGGCTGGAGCTGGACACCGAAGAAATCTGTCAGCATTTGCAGATCAGCGCGACCAATGCCTGGGCGATGCTGTACCGCGCCCGCATGCGCCTGCGCGAATGCCTGGAACTGCACTGGTTCGGCCAGCGCGGCCGGCCGGGCAAAGCCAGTTGAGCCTCATACCGCCCATGCAACGGACAAGTCCCTGACCTACATGCCAGATCCGCGCCCCTCCCGCCGCCTGCTGCCGAACTGCGAAGAGGTCCACCACCTCACCATGAAGGGCCTGGACCGGCCGCTGTCATGGGGCGAGCGGCTGCGCATGCGCGCCCACCTGGCGATCTGCGACGCCTGCACCAGCTTCAGCGCCCAGATGCGGACCCTGCGCGAGGCCATGCACAGGCTCGGGCGCGACGAATGACAAAAGGCCAGCGGAGCCGCTGGCCTTCTTGCTGGCTGGGTGCCGGCATCGCTCAGGCGCGAGCGCCTTCCCCGTAGGGGTCGAAGCGGCCAGCGCGGCTGCCTTCGGTATAGGTGTCGAAGCTGCGCGCGGGGGCGGTCGACACGCCGCTGCGGTCCAGCCCGGCCACCGTGCGGGCGCCGTCGACAAACGGATCGGCCTTGCCGGCGCGGGCGCCTTCCGTGAACACATCATGGCTGCGGAACTCATAACCATACTTGTCTCCGGGCACGGTGCTGCGGAAGCTGTAGCCGTACTTGTCGCCGGGCAGTTGCTCGGCGGCGGTGGCGGCTTGCGCGGCGCCCAGGGCGGCCAGCGACAGGAGCAGGGCGGTAGCGAGGCGGGTGGTCTTGGTCATGATGGTTCTCCTTAAGCTCGTTGAATTTGTCAGAAGGCTTTGCGTTGTGTGCGTGCCGTTCATGTACAGAACTATAGGAGCGCCATCGACACGGAAGCAGGCCAGTTGCCGGACAAGTTATTCAAAAAAATTGAATTAACGGGCGAGGGCGGAAACCACCCGTGGCATGACGCAAATGTAATGACCCCGTCGCCGGAATGCCCGTCGCGGCTCGGTTAAACTTGCGGCTCGCTGCAATCCCCCGTCGCCTGATGCCAGGCGCCCAGGGCAACTGCCACTTCCCCTATGCAACGGCTCATCCTCATCCTTCTTGCGCTCGTCCTGCCGCTCCAGTTCGCCTGGGCGGGAGCCGCCGCGTATTGCCGGCATGAGGTGGCGGCTTCGGCCAAGGCCCATTTCGGGCACCACGAGCACCAGCACAAGGCCGACAGCGGCAAGCAGGACCAGCCCGCGCAGAAGGCCCAGGACAAGGCCAAGCTCGGCCAGCCCGATCCCGACTGCGGCGTCTGCCATATCGCTTCGCTGCCGTTTGCACGGGCCGACGCGCCCGACGTGCACGCCATGCGCCGGGTGGAACTGGCGCCACCGGCGCCGCAGCCCAGCTTCTCTTCGCACAGTGCGCGGGCGCCAGACCGTCCCCAGTGGCCGCGTCTTGCCTAGCCGGCGAGACGACGCTTCCATTTCCTGGTCTTCCTGAGTCCCTGACGTCAGGCGTCTCGCCGAATTCTCCCGGTTTCTTTCCTGGTGCAATTCGATGCGAAGACTTTTGCTGCCGCTTGGGCTGGCGGCCGTCCTATCCAGCCCGATCCATGGCGTCGCGCAGACGCCGCCCCCTGCCATGGCGCAGCCATCGGCATCCTCGCCGGCCCCGGGCCAAGAGCCTGCCGGCACGCTCACGCTCGACGCCGCGCTGGCGCTGGCCGAAGCCGGCAACTTCGTGCTGTCCGCGGCGGGCAAGGAGCTTGACGCCACCGAGGGCGATGTCACGCAGGCGCGCGTGCTGCCCAATCCCGAACTGGCCGTGTCGATGGAAGACACGCGCAAGGCCACGCGCTCCACCACCGGCCAGATCAACCTGCCGATCGAACTCGGCGGCAAGCGCGCCGCGCGCATCGGCGTGGCCGAGCGCGGGCGCGAACTGGCGCAGGCCGAGCTGGGCGGCGCACGCGCCGAGCTGCGCGCCGCGGTGATCGCGCGCTTCTTTGGCGTGCTGGTGGCGCAGGAGCGCGTCAAGCTCGCCGAAGGCTCGGTCGGCATCGCCAGCAAGGCGGCCGCGGCGGCCGGGCGGCGCGTGGCCGCCGGCAAGGTCGCGCCGCTGGAAGAAGCGCGCGCCAGGGTCGAACAGGCCAATGCCGAGCTGGAACTGGCCGAGGCCACCGGCGCGCTGCAATCCGCACGGCAGTCGCTGGCCGCGCTGTGGGGCAATGCCGTGCCGCACTTTGCGCAGGCGCAGGGCGACCTTGATGCACTGCCCTCGCGCCCCGCGCCGGCAGCGCTGCAAGCGGCGCTGGAAGACTCGCCGCAGCTGGCGGCAAGCCGCCTCCTGGCCGAGCGCAGCCGCGCCGAAGTCGCCGTGGCGCGCAGCCGCCAGTACCCCGACGTGACCGTGAGCCTGGGCGCCAAGCGCGACAACGAGGCCAACCGCAATATGGCCGTGCTGGGCGTGGCGATCCCGCTGCCGCTGTTTGACCGCAACCAGGGCAACCTCTACGCCGCATTGCGCCGCGCCGACAAGGCGCAGGACACGCACGCGGCCACGCGCATCCGCCTGGTCGGTGAGCTGCAGCAGGCCTCGACGCAGCTGTCGGTATCGCGCGCCGCGGCGCAGACGCTGCAGGCCTCGGTGCTGCCCGCGGCGGAGCAGGCCTATGCCGCCGCCTCGCGCGGGTTCGAGGCCGGCAAATTCAATTTCCTCGATGTGCTGGATGCCCAGCGCACGCTGTTCCAGGCGCGCATCCGCTACCTGGACGTGCTGGCCCGCACCTATGACGCGGCGGCCAGCATCGACCGCATCCTCGGACACTGATACGGAAGCTGCAGACATGGCAATGAGCAAGCAACAACGGGCCGCCGTGGTGGCCATCCTGGTCGCGGGGCTGCTGGGCGGCGCGGCGATCCTGTTCACCGGCAAGGGCGGCAGCACTACCGGCGAGGCCGGGCACGGGCATGCCGAGCATGGCGAGGAGCATGAACATGACAAGGAGGGAGACAAGGCGGCCGCGCACGCTGACGCCAGCGTCCCCGCGGCGAAACCGGAAGGCGAAGGCAAGCCGCACCTGATCGCGCTGACGCCCGCGCAGATCCAGCAGGCCGGCATCGGCATTGCCGCCGCCGCCGCTGCGCCGCTGCGCAGCAGCGTCGATTTCCCCGGCGAGATCCGCTTCAATGAAGACCGCACCGCGCACGTGGTGCCGCGCGTGGCGGGCGTGGCGCAGGCGGTGCCGGCCAACCTTGGCCAGCAGGTGCGCAAGGGCGAAGTGCTGGCGCTGCTCGCCAGCATGGCCCTGGCCGAACAGCGCAGCGAACTGCTGGCGGCGCAGAAGCGCGAGGCGCTGGCGCGTGCCACCTACGCGCGCGAGAAGACGCTGTGGCAGGAGAAGATCTCCGCCGAGCAGGATTACCAGCAGGCCCGCACGGCGCTGGAGGAAGCGCAGATCGCGGTGCAGAACGCGCGCCAGAAGCTGACCGCGATCGGCGCCACGGAGAACAGCGCGGGCAAGGGCGGCGGCCTGAACCAGTTTGCGCTGCGTGCCCCGTTCGATGGCATCGTGGTCGAGAAGCACCTGGCGCTGGGCGAAGCGGTCCAGGAAGCCACCAGCGTGTTCACGGTCTCGGACCTGAGTTCGGTGTGGGCGGAGTTCGTGGTGTCCGCGCGTGACCTGGACCAGGTGCGCGTGGGCGAAGCGGTCACGGTGCGCTCGAGCGCCTCGGACACGCAGGCCGAGGGCAAGGTGTCCTACGTCGGCGCGCTGCTGGGCGAGCAGACGCGCACGGCCAAGGCGCGCGTGACGCTGGCCAATCCCGGCATGGCGTGGCGCCCGGGTTTGTTCGTCACGGTCAGCGTGCTGGGCGCGCCGGCGCAGGTGCCGGTGACGGTGGCGGCCGACGCGGTGCAGCAGGTCGACGGCCAGAGCGTGGTGTTCATCGCCGTGCCGGGCGGGTTTGCGGTGCAGCCGGTCAAGACCGGGCGCGCCGGCGGCAAGCTGGTGGAGGTGACCGAGGGCCTGCAGGCCGGCGCGCGCTACGCCGCGGCCAACAGCTTCATCCTCAAGTCCGAGCTGGGCAAAGCCAGCGCCGGGCATGAGCACTGAGCGGGAGGCACACATGTTTGAACGCCTGATCCGCTTTGCCATCGAGCAACGCTGGCTGGTCCTGCTGGCGGTGCTGGGCATGGCCGCGCTGGGCCTGTACAGCTACACCCGGCTGCCGATCGATGCGGTGCCCGATATCACCAACGTGCAGGTGCAGATCAACACCGCCGCGCCGGGCTATTCGCCGCTGGAGACCGAGCAGCGCATCACCTATCCGGTCGAGACCGTGATGGCGGGCCTGCCCGGGCTGGAGCAGACGCGCTCGCTGTCGCGCTACGGGCTGTCGCAGGTGACGGTGATCTTCCGCGACGGCACCGATATCCACTTTGCGCGCCAGCTGGTCAACCAGCGCATCCAGGAAGCGCGCGACAAGCTGCCTGCCGGCATCACGCCCGCGATGGGCCCGATCTCGACCGGGCTGGGCGAGATCTACCTGTGGACGGTCGAGGCCGACCCCGGTGCGCGCAAGCCTGACGGCACGCCCTACACGCTCGCGGACTTGCGCGAGATCCAGGACTGGGTGATCCGCCCGCAGCTGCGCAACGTGCCCGGCGTGACCGAGGTCAATGCCATCGGCGGCCATGCGCGCGCCTATGTGGTCGCGCCCAGCCTGGAGCGCATGGCGTCGTACGGCTTGTCGCTGGCCGATGTGGTGAGCGCGCTGGAGAAGAACAACGACAACGTCGGCGCCGGCTATATCGAGCGCCGCGGCGAGCAGTACCTGGTTCGCGTGCCGGGGCAGGTGCGCTCGCTTGAGGATATCCGCGACGTGATCGTCGGCACCGCGCAGGGCCAGCCGATCCGCGTGCGCGACGTGGCCACCGTGCAGACCGGCGGCGAGCTGCGCACCGGCGCGGCCACCGAGAACGGCCGCGAGGTGGTGCTGGGCACCGTGTTCATGCTGATCGGCGAGAACAGCCGCACGGTGTCGCAGGCGGTGGACCGCAAGATGGCCGAGATCAACCGCACCCTGCCCAAGGGCGTGCAGGCCGTCACGGTGTACGACCGCACCACGCTGGTCGACAAGGCCATTGCCACGGTCAAGAAGAACCTGCTGGAAGGCGCGGTGCTGGTGATCGCCATCCTGTTCCTGTTCCTTGGCAACCTGCGTGCGGCGCTGATCACCGCGCTGGTGATCCCGCTGTCGATGCTGTTCACCTTCACGGGCATGGTGCATTACCGCATCAGCGCCAACCTGATGAGCCTCGGGGCGCTGGACTTCGGCATCATCGTCGACGGCGCGGTGGTGATCGTCGAGAACTGCGTGCGCCGGCTGGCGCATGCGCAGGAGCGCCACGGCCGGCCCCTCACGCGCGGCGAACGCCTGCATGAAGTCTTTGCCGCGGCGCGCGAGGCACGCCGGCCGCTGCTGTACGGCCAGCTCATCATCGTGGTGGTGTACTTGCCGATCTTTGCGCTGACCGGGGTCGAGGGCAAGATGTTCCACCCGATGGCCTTCACCGTGGTGCTGGCGCTGCTGGGCGCGATGGTGCTGTCGGTGACCTTCGTGCCGGCCGCGGTGGCGCTGTTCATCGGCAACCGCGTGGCCGAGCGCGAGAACCGGCTGATGGCCTGGGCGAGCCGCCGCTACGCGGTGCTGCTGGAGCGCTCGCTGGCCGCGACGCCAGTGGTGCTGACGTTTGCCGGCGTGGCGGTGGCATTGTGCCTGGCCATTGCCACGCGGCTGGGCAGTGAGTTCGTGCCCAGCCTCAACGAAGGCGACCTGGCGATCCAGGCCTTGCGCATCCCCGGCACCAGCCTGACGCAATCCGTGGCGATGCAGCAGCAGGTGGAAACCGCGCTGAAGGCCAAGTTCCCGGAGATCGAGCGCATCTTTGCGCGCACCGGCACCGCGGAGATCGCCTCCGACCCGATGCCGCCGAATATCTCCGACGGCTACATCATGCTCAAGCCCATGTCGCAATGGCCCGAGCCGCGCCGCACGCGCGACGAGCTGATCGCCGCGATACGCGACGAGGTGGGCAAGCTGCCGGGCAACAACTATGAATTCTCGCAACCGATCCAGCTGCGCTTCAATGAGCTGATCTCGGGCGTGCGCTCCGACGTGGCGGTCAAGGTGTTCGGCGACGACAACGCGGTGCTGGAGCAGACCGCCAATCGCATCGCGGCAGTGCTGCAGGGCATCCCCGGCGCGGCCGAGGTGAAGGTCGAGCAGACCACCGGCCTGCCGATGCTGACGGTGCAGATCGACCGCAACAAGGCGGCACGCTACGGCCTGAACCTCAGCGATATCCAGGATGCGGTGGCGATCGGCATCGGTGGCAAGGTGTCGGGCACCTTCTTCAGCGGCGACCGGCGCTTCGACATCGTGGTGCGCCTGCCCGATGCCGTGCGCGAGGACGTGGAAGCGCTGCGGAGGCTGCCGGTGCCGCTGCCGAAGGAAGCCGCGGCGCGCACCAGCTATATCCCGCTGAGCGAAGTCGCCAGCGTGGAGATCGCGCCGGGCCCCAACCAGGTCTCGCGCGAGAACGGCAAGCGCCGCATCGTGGTCAGCGCCAACGTGCGCGGGCGCGATATCGGCAGCTTCGTGCCCGAGGCTGAGGCCGCCATGCGCGCGCGCGTGCAGATCCCGGCGGGCTACTGGACCAGCTGGGGCGGCACCTTCGAGCAGCTGCAGTCGGCCACCGCGCGGCTGCGCGTAGTGGTGCCGCTGGCGCTGGGGCTGGTGTTCGTGCTGCTGTTCGCCATGTTCGGCAACGTCAAGGACGGCTTGCTGGTCTTCACCGGTATCCCGTTCGCGCTGACCGGCGGCATCCTGGCGCTATGGCTGCGCGGTATCCCGCTGTCGATCTCGGCGGCAGTGGGCTTTATCGCCCTGTGCGGCGTTGCGGTGCTCAACGGGCTGGTGATGCTGTCGTTTATCCGCTCGCTGCGCGAGGAAGGCCATGGCCTTGACGATGCCATTCGCAACGGCGCGCTGACGCGCCTGCGCCCCGTGCTGATGACGGCGCTGGTGGCTTCGCTGGGCTTCGTGCCGATGGCCCTGGCCACGGGCACGGGTGCCGAGGTGCAGCGCCCGCTGGCGACGGTCGTCATCGGCGGCATCCTGTCGTCGACGGCGCTGACCTTGCTGGTGTTGCCGGTGCTGTACCGGCTGGCGCACCGGAACGACGAGGCGGCGACGCAAGCGGCGCAAGGGGAAGGGGAGCTGGCGCGAATGGATGCGTGAGCCAGGGTGCGGCGGTGTTGCGCCATTGCATTCGATAGTTCATGTCACCATGAACCTTCGGCCTGCGCCGCAGGGGCATGATGCGACTGTCCGCCCGCCCCCGGGCGCTGGGTTCGCTGCAAGGACTCAGCACTTCCATCCACTGTGCCGCCATGCCCGATACCAATATCGATCCGCTCAGCGCCGTCACCCATCCCGACCCGTACCCGTACTACCGGGAGCTGGCCGCCAGCCAGCCATTCTTCCGCGATGACCGCCTGCGCCTGTGGGTTGCCGCCGGCGCGCGGGAAGTGGCCGACGTGCTTGCCCACCCCGACTGCCGCGTGCGGCCGCCCGCACAGCCGGTGCCGCCCGCGCTGGCCGGCACCGCCGCCGGCGAGCTGTTCGGCCGGCTGATCCGGATGAACGACGGCGCCGCGCACGCGCCGCTCAAGGCCCTGCTGATGCCGATGCTGGCGGGTATCGACCCGGCCGCCGCGGCGCAGCGCGCGACGGTGCTGGCGGCGGTGCTCGATGCCGGCGAAGCGTCCTGGGCCGCCATGTCCGGCGAGTGCATCAATCGCTGGCTGTTCACGCTGCCGGTCATCACGGTCGCCGACCTGCTCGGCCTGCCGGCTGCCAACGAAGGCAGCAGCGCGGCCGAAGCCGCACAACGGGTTGCGGCCTTCGCCGGCGCGCAGTCGCCATTGGCCGATGCACCGGCCGTGCGCGCAGGCGCCGAGGCCGCTCAATGGCTGGGGCACTGGCTTGCCGATGCGGCGGACGGCGCAGGGCCGCTGCCGGCGCTGCGGCAGGCAGCCCGTGCCGCCGGCATCGACGCGCAGGCGGTCGCCGCCAACATCATCGGCCTGCTGGTGCAAGCCTGCGAAGCTACCGCGGCGCTGGCCGGGAATACGCTGCTGCGGCTGGGTCGCGACACGACGCAGTCAGAGCTGCCGCTCGATGCCGTGGTGGCACGGGTCGCCCGGGAGGATCCGCCGGTGCAGAATACGCGGCGCTTCCTGGCCGCCGATGCGCAACTGTGCGGCCACGCCGTCAAGGCCGGCGACGCGGTGCTGGTGCTGCTGGCCGCGGCGTCGTGCAGTGGTGCCGCGGCCGGCGAACGGCCATGGACCTTCGGCCACGGCCGCCATGCCTGTCCCGGCGACCGCCTGGCGCAGGCGCTGGCTGCCGCCATGGTGGCGGCGCTGCGTGCGCGTGGGGCCGACCCGGCCGCGCTGGCGCAGGCATTCCGCTATCGTCCGTCGCTGAACGCACGCATTCCGCATTTCCTTTGATTCCCGCCATTGCCCCCAGGAGACAACATGATCGCAGTCATCTTCGAAGTCGAGCCCGCGCCGGGCCGGCAGGACAACTACCTCGACATCGCCGCGCACCTGCGCCCGCAGCTGGAGGCCATCGACGGCTTTATCTCGGTGGAGCGCTTCCAGAGCCTGACCAACCCCAACAAGCTGCTGTCGCTGTCGTTCTTCCGCGACGAGGCCGCGGTGATCGCCTGGCGCAATACGCTGGCGCATCGCCAGGCGCAGGCGTCCGGTCGCGGCGGCGTGTTTGCCAGCTACCGGCTGCGCGTGGCGCAGGTGCTGCGCGACTACGGGCTGAACGAGCGCGACCAGGCGCCGGCGGACAGCCGCGCGGTGCATGACCACAAGGCGGGCTGAGGGGGAGCAGCGATGACGATGGAAGCAATCGCCACCCAAGCCGCCTTTATCGGCCTGACATTCTTGCTGGCAGGCTTTGTCAAAGGGGTGGTGGGCCTGGGCTTGCCCACGGTCGCGGTGGGCATGCTGGGGCTGGTGATGCCGCCCGCGCAGGCAGCGGCGCTGCTGGTGGCGCCGTCGATGGTGACCAACGTGGTGCAGCTGTTCAGCGGCCCGCGCTTCGGGCAACTGATGCAACGGCTGTGGCCGATGCTGGTGGCGATCTGCGCCGGCACCTGGCTGTGCGCGGCATGGGTGCCGGCCGGCATGATGACGCACGCGACCTCGGCCTTGGGTGTGGCGCTGGTGCTGTACGCGGTGGTCGGGCTGGCAGCGGTGAAGCTGGTGGTGCCGGCGGGGGCGGAGCGGTGGCTGGGGCCGTTGACCGGGCTGGTCACGGGTGGCATTACGGCGGTGACCGGTGTGTTCGTGATTCCCGCCGTGCCTTACCTGCAGGGACTCGGCCTGGACAAGGAAAGCCTGGTGCAGGCGCTCGGGCTGTCGTTCACGGTATCGACCATTGCGCTGGCGGTGAGTCTGGCCATGGGCGGGTCGCTGCTGCATATGCCGGTGCTGGGCGCCTCGGCGCTGGCGCTGGTGCCGGCGCTCGGCGGCATGTTCCTGGGCCAGTGGCTGCGCCACCGGATCAGCGCCGAGCGCTTCCGCAAGCTGTTCTTCTGCGGGCTGCTGGTGTTGGGCGGCGAGCTGGCGCTGCGCGGGCTGTCCTAAGCACGCTGCCGGTTTGCTCCCTCTCCCGCAAGCGGAAGAGGGAGCAAACAGTGCGCAGTTAGCGGCTGGCCTGCACCGTGCGGCCGTTCAGCGGCTGCACCGGACGGGCGTTCATCGGATAAAGCCGGCGGAATGCGGCCAACTGCGCCGGCGACACTTCCACCGGGGTCTTCAGCACCTGCCAGCGCACGTCCTCGCTGCACGGCGGCGTGGTCAGCGAGCCGGAGAAGGCCCAGTACGACTGCCGGGCCGGCAGCAACGCCGCCACATCCAGCGGCGCCGTCAGTTCGCGCGACTCGCCGGCCTTGGCCGGCAGGCTCGCGAAGACCGGTTTCAGCGCCGCATTCTCCCGCCCGGACTTGAACAGCACCGCCACCACCGCCAGCTTGCCTTCTGCATTCTGGTGCACCAGGTGCGCGACCAGCGGATAGCTCTTGCCGTTGATCTTCTCTTCGCTGGGCGTATGGAAGTGGAACTGCAGCAGCCTGTAGGGCACGCCGTCGAGTTCGATCTGCCCCGCTGCGGGCAGGTTGACCTGTACGGTGTGGCCGTTGTTGACCACGGTGGCGGGCGCCGCGGCATAGCCAAAGCCGATCGGCTTCAGGTCGGCAGGTTGGGCCTTGCCGGTGCGGATATCGATGGGCGACTGGTGCTTGCCCAGCGCACAGGTCTTGTAGTCCTGGTCGAGCTTGGCCCAGTGGCTGGCGCCGGTCGGTCCGGTGTAGCTCCAGTGCGGGTCATTGCCGGCCCACGCGGCAGGTGCAAGCAAGGCGGTGCAAACCGTGAAAATCGGCAGCCTGGTGTTCATTGTCGATGCGTCCTAGTGTTGGTAACCCCTTGTTTTCCGACATGGTGTAATCAAGCTGTCCCAGTCTTGAGTGCCGGGTCTTTTGCCCGGGCCGGAAATCATGCAGCAAAACCGCCGTCCAGCGAATAAGGTATTGCTGAATTCCGGTCTGCACAGCGCTTAACAAGAGTATGGACTGCATGCACGCATGCGATTGATGCGTGCCGCGCATGCCGTCATGGACGGCGCCGACATCTCACGTGGCCGCTGAAGGCGCAGGCCGCCACAGGCATCCCCGCTCAGCCGGGGATGCCTGCCTGCCACCGTTTGTCTCGGGATTTCAGCCAGGCCGCGCGCCGGCCTGGTTCGATTCCAGTTGCGCGCGTACCGCGGAGATATGGTCGCCCGCGGCATCGACGGCGTTCTCCAGGTCACTGGTGCTGCAGCCGAGCTCCCGGCACCAGTACTGCACTTCAAGCGGATCCATCAGGTTGATGCGGCCAGGATCCAAAGGCCTGAACTCGTTTGTCACATCGCTCATGCTTGCCTCCTGTCCATGTCTCGGGGCGACACGGCCCTTGCATTGTAGGCAGTCATCCGGCACGCGTTGCATGCAAGGTGGGCCTGGGCTTGCGCATATGATGTACGGGTTACCCAGGCCGACAGGACGCCGCATGCCCCGCTCATCCGGTGCAAAACTCTGGTCCACGCTGAACAAGGCTGCTGCCCGCAATGCGCGCCGCATGCAGCGCGCCGTCAACCAGAACCTGACCAGGCCGATGACCGAGGCCATCGTGCGCAACGCGGTGAAGCAATCGGCTGCAGTCACGGCCGCTACGCAGCGCGCACTGTCGGGCGTGGTATCGCCGGTGCAGGCGCCGCAGAGCCGCGGCAGCGGGCGCTGGGAAGAATGCGCATGGGGCGCGCCAGTGGCACCGCGCCGCTACCGCATCTTCGTGCCGGCCGGCGTCACGGCGTCGCGGCGCGCGCCAATGCTGGTGCTGCTGCATGGCTGCGGCCAGGACGCCGCCAGCTTTGCCGCGGTCACGCGCGCCGCCGCGGTGGCGCGCGAAGCCGGCTGGGTGGTGTTGCTGCCTGAGCAGACCTCGCAGGCCAATGCACAGCGCTGCTGGAACTGGTTCCGGCCCGCCGCGCAGGGCGGCGTCGAAGCCGGGCTGCTGATGGCGCTGGTCGACCAGGCTTGCCGCCGCCATCCGGTTGCCGCGGACCGCATCAGCGTGCTGGGGCTGTCCGCGGGCGGCGCGATGGCGCTGATGCTGGGGCTGCGCTATCCGGAACGCTTTGCCGCAGTGGGGTCGCACTCCGGCGCGGTGCCATGGAGCGCCACCAATGCCGCCCAGGCAGCGCGCGCCATGCGCGGGGGGCGTGGGGCCGATGCCAAGGCCATGCAGGCGCTGCGGTTCGGGCTGGCAGGGCGCCGCCCGCCGCCGTTGCTATTGCTGCATGGCGATGCCGACCACGTGGTCGACTTCAGCAACGCCACCGCCGCGGCGGGCATGTGGATGCACCTGCAGCCGGAGGGTGCGCACGCGCTGTCCGCGGTGCCGGCACGGCGCATCCAGCGCGGCATGCGCCATGCGATGGATGTGTTCGACTGGATGGACGGAAAGTCGCCTTACGTGCGCCTGGTGCGGATCGAGGGGCTGGGTCACGCCTGGAGTGGCGGGGCAGGCGGGCAGGCGTTTTCCGATCCGGCGGGGCCGGATGGGTTGAAGCTGGCGTTGCGGTTTTTTCTGGCGGTTGAGGGGTGAGAGCGTAGTCTTGACGCTGCCAAACGGTGATTAAGGCTCTCTTCAGGCCTGAGCCCTATCCCAAACTGACAGGCTCAATCACCACATCACTGGCCGGACAAGCCACGCACGGCAAGATCAGCCCCTCATCCCTCTCATCCAGACTCAACCCCGGCCATTCGATCCGATAGCGGATCGTCCCCGCATGCAGCCGGCTGGCGCAGGCGCGGCAGGTGCCGTTGCGGCAGGAGTTGGGCAGCGCCACGCCTTCGAGCAAGGCAGCTTCCAGCAGGCTCAGCGCCGCCGGCGCGGCGAAGCGGGTATTGCCTGGCAGGACGCTTGCGGTGAATTCCGCGCGGTCGTCGGGCGCCACCGGCTCGCGTTCAGCCATGGTCCTCATCCTCCGCTTCCGGGAATTGGGCGCGTCCGTGGGTCGCGTCGCGCAGGGCGTCGCGCGCGGCGTCGAGCTGGGTTGCGGGCATGCGCAGGACCAGCGTGGCCAGCGCGCCATAGGCGGTGTCGGCCAGCGTGCATCCCGGCTGCGCATCGTAGTCGAGCCACCGGCGCACGCGCGGCTCGTCGGCGTAGTCGACTGACACCGTCAGGGTGCCGTAGGCGATGCGTTCCACGCGCTCGGCCGTTTTCAGCGCGGCCGCGATGGCATCGGTGTAAGCGCGTACCAACCCGCCGGCCCCCAGCTTGACGCCACCGTAATAGCGCACCACCGCCGCCAGCACGCCGTCCAGGTCATGGTGGCGCAGCACTTCCAGGATGGGCCGGCCGGCGGTGCCGGAAGGTTCGCCATCGTCGGACATGCCCGAGGCGCCGCCAGCCAGCAAGGCCCAGCACACGTGGGTGGCAGTGGGGTGCTCGGCGCGAAGCGCCTGCAGCGTCGCCATGGCGGCGTCACGGTCGGCAACGGGCAGCGCCAGCGCCAGGAAGCGGCTCTTGCGGATTTCGATCTCGGCCCGGACGGGGTTGGCTAGCGTGTAGGTGGGCAAGCGGAAGGGCGGAAGGAGGCAGAAACGGCGGCTGCCGGCATTCAACGGATCCGCGCCTGTGGAGCCGCGGATGCAAAGGGCAAGTGTACCGCAGCGGCATCCGGGACCAGGGCGATAGCACCGCTTTTGTGTTGTATCGTCAACTTGGTGTCACAAACGGCGCCTACGATCCGCTACGGCCATGCGCAATGCCGCCCGC
This sequence comes from Cupriavidus sp. FW306-1B-F12B, assembly GCF_058781795.1. NCBI lineage: Bacteria > Pseudomonadati > Pseudomonadota > Betaproteobacteria > Burkholderiales > Burkholderiaceae > Cupriavidus > Cupriavidus sp. FW306-1B-F12B. The sequence goes on along the minus strand of NZ_JBYSXC010000003.1, from coordinate 9,244 downwards.
CGCCCGCCTGTGCCAACTGGTGCCCGGCCCCGCCCGCAGGACCGGCGCAAATACGCAGTGAACAACATATCCCTTCCTTTTCCCCGGATCGAGAACATGCTTGAACAACCCAATGCAGGCCGCCGCAAGGCCCTGAAGCTCCTGGCCGGCGCGCCGATGCTGCCGCTTGGCCTTGCCTCCACCAGCCTGCTGGCAGGTTGCGGCGGTGGCGACGACGCTGTCGCCGCGCCGCTTCCGCCGGCCCAGGCGGCCACGTTCACCACGGCCGAATTCGTTGGCATGAGCGCGCCGACGCTGGCAACGCCCGACGCCATGGCGACCACCACGGTGGGCTCCAGCCTCAAGGTGTCGTTCAGCGACGGCAGCAGCCAGACCTACAAGCTGGCCTACCAGCCGTTCTTCATCACCGGCGACACCCTGCCCGACGGCAAGGGCGGCACCATCCTGGCCGGCGGCTACTACGACATCAACAACAAGCCGATCATGGACACCTCCGTGGCCGGCAAGGAACGCCAGTTCTTCTCCGACGCGCCGGACGGCAGCTCGCTGCTGACCCTGGCCAACCCGACCGTGCCCGGCATCAAGGGCAAGACGGTGTTTGCGGTGGTGCAGTTCGAGTACACCACGCGCAACCAGGGCAATGTCAGCATGTACGGCCTGCTGCCGTCGCCGATCGCGGTGGTGACGCTGGACCAGGACCCGGCCACCGGCAAGCTGACCCCGGTCAAGTACCACAATGTCGATACCTCGGGCGTCAACGGCCTGTGGATCACCTGCGGCGCCAGCCTGTCGCCGTGGAACACCCACCTGTCGAGCGAAGAGTACGAGACCGACCTGCTGAACGCCAGCGCGGTCACGCAGTTGCAGGGCTACAGCCAGAACCTGTACGGCGACCCGGCCCGCGCCAACGCCTACAACTACGGCCACCTGCCGGAAGTCACGGTCAACCCGGACGGCACCGGCACCATCAAGAAGCACTACTGCCTGGGCCGCATCTCGCATGAGCTGGTGCAGGTCATGCCCGACGAACGCACCGTGCTGATGGGCGACGATGCCACCAACGGCGGCCTGTTCCTGTTTATCGCCGACCGCGCCCGCGACCTGTCGTCCGGCACGCTGTACGTGGCCAAGTGGCACCAGACCTCGGGCGTGGGGCCGGGCAGCGCCACGCTGTCGTGGATCAGGCTGGGCAGCGCCACCAGTGCCGAAATCCGCGCGCTGGTCGACGGCGGCATCAGGCTGGCCGACATCATGGATGTCAGGACCACCGATCCCGCTGACGTCAGCTACACCCGCATCATCTACAACGGCAAGCCGAACTGGGTGAAGCTGATGCCGGGCATGGAAAAGGCCGCGGCGTTCCTGGAAACGCACCGCTACGCCGCCCTGGTCGGCGGCAGCCTGGGCTTTACCAAGATGGAAGGCACCACGGTCAACATCAAGGACAAGAAGGCCTACTCGGCCATGTCCCGCATCGAGTCGAGCATGCTCACGGGCAATGCCGCCAACGCCGGTGATATCCAGGTGGAAGGCCCGTACTCCGGCGCGGTCTATGAGCTGAACCTGAAGGGCGGCCAGGCCGACAAGACCGGCACGGCCATCAACAGCGAATGGGTGCCGGTCGACATGGCGGCGGTGCCCGCGCTGGTCAGCGAAGACCTGGGCGGCGGCAAGATGAAGCAGCAGGATGCGCTGGGCAACTTTGCCAACCCGGACAAGGTGGCCACGCCCGACAACCTGAAGTTCTCGGAAAAGCTGCGCACGCTGTTTGTCGGCGAGGACAGCAACACCCACGTCAACAACTTCCTGTGGGCGTACAACGTCGATACCAAGGTGCTCAGCCGCGTGCTGTCGTGCCCGGTCGGCGCCGAATCCACCGGCCTGCACGCGGTGGACGAGATCAACGGCTGGACTTATGTGATGAGCAACTTCCAGCACGTTGGCGACTGGGAGTCGCCGCTGCACGACAAGGTGCGGCCGGCGCTTGAAGCCAAGGTGATGGCCAACTACAAGGACCGCTTCGGTGCCGCCGTGGGTTACCTGACGGGCGACCCGACCGGCGTCAGGCTGGCCAAGGCCTGACGCGTCGCGCAGTGCCAGGATGAGGGCGGCGGGCTTCGGCCCGCCGTTTTTTATTGGGGCGCGATCGTCTAACATGGCAACTCCGGTTCACGCCCAGCCTCCCGCCCGTCATGCCTGACCAGCTTCCGCACATCCGCTCCGCGCGCCTCAGCCTGCTGCCCTTTCGTGGCGACGATGCAGCCGAGGCGTTTGCCTGCATCACCCCGACGCTTGCGCGATTCATGGACTGGGAGCCGTCGCCCTCGCCGGCGGCTTTCGAGGCCGTGTGGCAAGGCTGGCTGGCAGGCATGGCGCGAGGCTCGGAATTCGTGCTCACCATCCGGCGTGCCGACGACGGGCTGTTCCTGGGGCTGGCGGGATTGCACCATGCCGACACGCCCGCGCCGGAACTCGGCATCTGGATCCGCGAGGACTGCCACGGCCATGCCTTCGGCCTGGAAGCGGTCACTGCGCTGGCGCAATGGGCGCAGGACAACCTGTCGCCGGCGCACCTGGTCTATCCCGTGGCCGAACCGAACTGGCCCAGCCGCCGGATCGCAGAGTCGCTTGGCGGCACGGTCGTGGGCCAGGCCACGACGCGCAAGTTCGAGCGCTTGATCTACCGGATTCCGGGGCGCCGTTGACGCACTGCGGCAGCGCGCCCCCCGGCGCGCCGATTCTGCTACGCTAGGCGCTTTCCCCCGCTGAGCATGCCATCATGACCGGCTCGACCCAAGACCCCGATGCACGCCGCATGGCGCCCGCCACCGAGCGCAACCGCGAGCCGATCCTTGCGGTATTGCGCAAAGTGCTGCCCGCCAGCGGCACGGTGCTGGAAATTGCCAGCGGCACCGGCCAGCATGCCGTGCACTTCGCGGCAGCGTTGCCGGGACTGACCTGGCAGCCAAGCGATCCGGAAGCCGCCGCGCGCGCGTCGATCGCCGCGTGGACCGCGCATGCGGGCCTGGCCAATGTGCGCGCGCCGCTGGCGCTGGATGTCTGCCGCCAGCCGTGGGGCATCGACGCCGCGGATGCGGTGGTCTGCATCAACATGATCCATATCGCCCCGTGGGCCGCGGCCGAGGCGCTCTTCGCAGGCGCCGGCAAGCTGCTGGGCCCGGGCGGCGTGCTGTTCCTGTATGGCCCCTATCGCCGCGGCGGCGCGCATACGGCGCCCAGCAACGCCGCCTTCGACGCGCAGCTGCGCGCCACCGATGCCGACTGGGGCGTGCGCGACATGGAAGCCGTGATCGCGCTGGGCGAGGCGCAGGGCATGCGCTGCGACGAGCCGGTGCCAATGCCCGCCAACAACTTCAGCCTAACGTTCCATGTCAATGGAATCAAATAGTTAGCGTATTGTTGGGCCACTTTGGGGCACCTGCGACGATCTTCCCCGGATTCAGCGGCGCCCCTCGTTCTCTTCAGCAGCAACGCCGTGCGCCGCACCCGCAGCCGTATGTGTGCGGCACCAGCGCCATCAGAACGCCTTGCTGATTTCCAGCCCGCCATAGAATGCGCGCGGCTGCCCACCGGTCTTCTTGATACCGCCGTAGAAGCCAAGCTTCACGGTCTGGCCGAGCGAGATGCCGGTCAGCACCAGACCGCCCTGCGTGGAGTGGTAAAACGGGTCGCCGTGCTTGATGATCTCCGCGCCGGCCCACGCATCGCCGAAAATCTTGTAGAGAATCCGGCCGCGCGCCCAATACGCCTTGGGCCCGATGTTGTAGCTCGCGATCCCGTTGACGGCCCAGTGTTTCGCGAACTCCTGCTGGCCGAGGACTGTCAATGCCAGGCCCCATTCGCCGCCGTCGACACGGTTATCGGCGCCTTCTGGCGACACGCGATTGTAGCGATAGCGCGCACCGGCCGTGGCTTCAACCCAGCCGGTCTCCCAGCCTTTCTGTACGCCAAGCGCCGCCTCGGCCGACTGTCCGTTCACTGACACCGTCGTGCCGTTCGAGCCGTACTTGTAGTGGTAGTCGCTGACGACGAGCTTCTGGGTGAGGAAGGACACCGGCAGCCAATTGCCGGTGACACCAGCGTATTCGCTACGCTCACCTCCACCGGCGAAGCTTGCCCCGCCGAACAACGTGCCCGCCATGGCCGGCAACGGGACCATGGCCGCGCCACAGAGGGTCACGATGGCGAGAGCACGGTCGGCCCGAATATTCTTGCGCGTGTCCTGCGTCATTCGGCTTTTTTCTCTCATACCGTCGTCGCGTGCGGCGTAATGTTGTAAAGGTGGAAATCGCCGGTTGGCGTCGCTAGCCTGCCCGTGGGCGTCAGCCTGACCGTATGTTCCGTGGCCATGCCTTTCGTGGTACGACGCAACGTGGCACCAGTGTCCAGATCGAGTTCGATGCTGCTGAACAGCAGCGGCGCCGCGCCCTCGATCGTGGCGATGACCACCGGCAACACGCCGGCGCGCAGCGGCTGCATCAGCAGTCCCGGCGCCCAGTTCTGCGTCAGCAGTGGCGCGCCCTCGTCGCGGCTCAGCAATTCAGCCAGGCGAGTCAGAGGCGGAGTCTCGGTTTCAGAAAGGTTGCCCATTTCGAGCTGCAGCCGACTACCGTACAGGAACGTCTCGAGTGCGCCGGTGTTGCCCTGCGCATCCCAGTTAAAGCGCAGTCCCACTGTGGCCTCCCCGGCGACGCCCGCCGCGGCCTTTCCCGCCCACGCCGCAGCTCGGTTGACGAAGGTCGCCACGGCCGCATCGCACACGATCAGATTGGGCAGGTGGATGGCCATGTTTACCGTGTCGCCGCGGGATAACGTTGGAATTGGTTCCCCGACGTAAAGCGCGCCGTTGGGGGAAAGGTCCGATGTCAAGCCGAGGTATGAATTGCCATCAAGGGTCAGCGTGATCGGCAGCCGCAGCGGGAAGCGGTACTCGGTGCGGCGGTTGCTTGCATGGCGGTGAGCGTAGACGGTCACCATCGCTGCCGTGAGAAGGGTCACGCAGGTCCATATGAGCGTGACGACGCCTGCACCGACCGGAATGCTCCCTGTATGCATCCGGTACAGGCCTATCGGCACGCTGATTGCCGTAATCCCCGCCAGCGCCAGCACCGGCGACATCCAGAGCCACATCCTGCCTGTATCGGAAAGCTGCTTGTCGGTCACGGCAAACGGGATGTTGCGACGAAACAGTCCAACGCTCGTTGACATGAAGGCAAAGAATCGAGTCATGGCGTACTGCTCGCTGAGAAGCAGCGAGTTGTAGCCGCGTCCCAGCTCAAGGTGAACCAACATCGACAGCAGGTAGTACAGGCAGAACAGCAGCAGGAAGGTGTTGAGCGATGAGACTATGGGTAGGTCGCCCGAGAGAAATACTGCCGGCGGTGTCAGAAAGAAAACAAGCTTCTGCCAACCTTCGAAGAAGAAAAGTGCCGAGGCGAAATAATTGAGTCGCTGGCCCAGCGTCAGGCCCCGGCTGAAAAGAATTCTTTCGCGCCGGAATACCTGCATCGATCCCATTCCCCAACGCATGCGCTGCTTCAGGTAGGTGTCAATGCTGTGCGGCGCCAGGCCAAAGGCAAGTGATTCGGCGTAGTACACAGACTTGAATCCCAGCTTGTGCAGCTTGACTGCCGTATGGACATCCTCCGTAACGGTCTCGGTGGCGAAGCCGCCGATTCTCTCCACCGCGGAACGTCGGATAACCGCACAACTGCCGCAGAAAAAGGCCGCATTCAGTGCGTCCTTGCCGCGCTGTATGACTTTGAAGAAGAGCGCCTGCTCATCCCAGACCCGCTTCTTTCCGATGCGGTGGTTGAACGAGTCGATATTGAAGAAGTCTTGCGGTGTCTGCACGAACGCAACGTCTGCATCGAGGAAGAATCCCAGTGTCTTCACCAGGAAATCCTTGCGAGGAGCATGGTCGGCGTCGAAGATCGCAATGAAGTCGCCTTCGCAGAACTGCAGCGCGTGGTTCAGGTTGCCGGCCTTGGCGTGGGAGTTGTTATCGCGGGCGAGGTAGCGGCAGCCAAGATCCTCGGCCAGCTTGCGCATGTCTGGCCGCCGGCCGTCATCCAGTAGCCAGGTAACATGCGGGTACTCCATCCGCGTGGCCGCCAGCAGCGTACGACGCAGCAGCTCCACGGACTCGTTATAAGTGGGCACGAACACATCGACCTTCAGTCCCGCTGGCGGCGGTACTACCTCCCGCACGCTGAGCCGGAAGGTCATCAGCACGAACAGAAGGCCGCTCAGATATCCGTAGACTTCAGCGGCATACAGCGGCAGAGACAGCCACGGCGCGTCCATGTTGACGGTTCCTACGCGCCAGGCGAGATACGCGAATCCGCAAGACACATAGACGGCCACTAGCCAGGCGATATAGCGTTTGGGCTGCTCTGTCTTCATGTTGGCTTCCATTGGGCGCGGTGCCCGTCGAGCTACAAGCGGAGAGCATGTCGGCATAGTCATCCGACTAGTCCGCATGGTGCCATAAGAGGGAGTTCTTTGACGACCCGATGTCGCATCGGGCGGTTGTTGTTTATTTCTGATATGAAGACCATTTAAGGCAGGGGCGAGGGATTTCGGTCACTGGCCAGCATTCGGCCTGCACGGCGCTTTGCTCTAGAATCGTCCCGTCATTCGATCCTGCGATACCAGCGCCTTACAGGCCTGCGGCATCGCGCCCGCCACGGAGAACACCATGAAGGTCCAGAACATCCTGCAGACGATCGGCAATACCCCGCATATCCGCATCAACCGCGTGTTCGGCAACGGCCACGAGGTCTGGATCAAGTCAGAGCGCAGCAACCCCGGCGCCTCGATCAAGGACCGCATCGCGCTGTCGATGGTGGAAGACGCCGAACGCCGTGGCGTGCTCAAGCCGGGCGGCACCATCATCGAGCCGACCTCGGGCAATACCGGCATCGGCCTGGCCATGGTGGCCGCGGTCAAGGGCTACAAGCTGGTGCTGGTGATGCCCGACAGCATGTCGGTGGAACGCCGCCGCCTGATGCTGGCATATGGCGCCACCTTTGACCTGACCCCGCGCGAGAAGGGCATGAAGGGCTCGATCGCTCGCGCCGAGGAACTGGTTGCGGCCACGCCGGGCGCATGGATGCCGCAGCAGTTCGAGAACCCGGCCAATGTCGACGTGCACGCGCGCACCACCGCGCAGGAAATCCTGAATGACTTCCCCGAGGGGCTGGATGTGCTGATCACCGGCGTCGGCACCGGCGGCCACCTGACGGGCTGCGCCCGCGTGCTCAAGGACAAGTGGCCGCAGCTCAAGGTCTTTGGCGTCGAGCCGGTGGCCTCGCCGGTGATCTCCGGCGGCGCGCCGGCGCCGCACCCGATCCAGGGCATCGGCGCGGGCTTTATCCCGAAGAACCTCGATACCTCGTTGCTCGACGGCGTGATCCAGGTCGATGCCGAGCCCGCGCGCGAGATGGCACGCCGCTGCGCGCGCGAGGAAGGCATCCTGGTCGGCATCTCGTCCGGCGCCACGCTGGCCGCGATCGCGCAGAAACTGCCCGAGCTGCCGGCCAACGCGCGCGTGCTGGGCTTCAACTACGACACCGGCGAGCGCTACCTGACCGTCGAGGGGTTCCTGCCCGCCTAAGCAGACGCAAGCGCCCGGCCTTTGCGGCCCGGGCGCTCAGAACGCTTCATTGATCTGGAAGTAGACCCCGCGCGTGCGCCGCCCGAAGCCGGCATCGAGCCGCACATTGACGCGAACGGGAGCCTTTCAGCGCGACGACAGGCCGTGCCGCTTGTGCCAGTCCGCCAGCGATTCCTCCGGCCAGGTGTCGCAGTGCACATGGCCTTTGCCCTTGGGCACGTCGACCCAGGGCGCGACCGATTCCAGCGAGGCTTCCACCACCTCCGGCGGGCGCGGCAGCGGCGTGTCGATGGCCGATGCATGCGGATATACCAGCTCCGGCCAGCGCGGGTCCCAAAGCCACAGCGCGCTGCCGCATTTCACGCAGAAATGCCGCTGCGCCGGCGAGCGCCGCGCGCGCTTGCCGGGTTCGCGCAGCACGGCGTGGTAAATGCCCAGGTGCTTGCGCCCGCGCACCCGCAGCGTGGCCGCGTCGCCGCCGATGTTGATCGCGTAGCCGCCACCGCCGGCCGTCTTGCGGCAGATCGAGCAATGGCAATGCATATACGGACTGGGTGAATCGGATTCAAGCGAGAAGTGGACCGCGCCGCAATGGCAGGAGCCGTCGAGATGCATGGTATGGGCCTTTGCACGGTGGCGTTCAGGACAGTCCATTGACTGTAGAAAACCCCCGGCAAAGTGCCAAGGCGGCGGTGATGGCTAACGCGCCTTGCGGAATGTCAGGTTGATGCGCAGCCGCCCCAGCAGCGGATGGTCGCCGTCGGCCAGCGGCGCCACGCCGTGGAAGGCCAGCCGCGACGGCCCGCCCCACACCACCACGTCGCCATGCGCCAGCCGCACCCGCTGCGGGCGGTCGGCGCGGCGCATGCCGCCGAACAGGAACACCGCGGGCAGTCCCAGCGAGACCGAAACGATGGGCGCGCTGAAATCGCGCTCGTCGCGGTCCTGGTGCAGCGAGAGCCGGGTGCCCGGCTCGTAGCGATTGATGAGGCAGGCATCCGGTTCGAAACCGGCAAAGCCCGCTTGCGCCGCGGCGGTGGTGGCCAGCTGCCGGAAACTCGCAGGCATCTCCGGCCACGGCTTTCCGTTCAGCGGATCGATGGGGTCATAGCGATAGCCGCGCGCATCGGAGACCCAGCCGACCGTGCCGCAGTTGACCATTGCCACCGACATTGTCAGCCCGCCGGGGGTGATCATGTGCCGCCAGGGCGCAAGCGCGATGATGGCCTGGACATCGGCCAGCAGCACTTCGGCATCCGCACGGGCCAGGCCGCGCAGGACTACGGCGCCGTCGGCGAGGGGCTCGATGGTTGGTGTAGCGGGGTTCGGGCCGTCGAGGCTGTCGAAAAGATCAAAGGTCATGGGGCAGGTGGCTGGATACACATGCTGCGGCAATCCCATGCATTGTGCTCCTTACCTGCCCTTGTTGCAGGCAAGTCAGTGGAGGGCAATTGCAGCCATTTGTTCCGCGCGCCTTTGCTGCTGCAGAATCAGCTTGCCGGTGGTTTGCTCCCTCTCCCGCTTGCGGTGTATAGACCGGGGACATAGGTAACACCTGTTCGGGGACATGGGTAACACAACTAGACTGGCTGGCAGTGTCTTTTG